>NZ_CP104307.1:1275827-1913741 GCF_025252405.1 Flavobacterium sp. TR2
AAGCTAATCTCCATTTAACTAGATCAAAGTTCATTAGCATATAGCTGTAAGCCCCCATGTTTTTAGGTTCTTCTTGAGCCCAAACATAATCGTCGGCATTTGGATATTGTGCAATGATGGCTTTAATCTGTTCAACAGGGAAAGGGAATAATTGCTCGATACGAACAACTGCAACGTCTTTTCTTCCGTTGTTTTCTCTTTCTGCAGTAATATCATAGTAGAATTTACCTGTAACGAAAACTAAAGTTTTAACATCTTTTTTGTTTACCGTAGTATCATCAATTGTTTCTTGGAAGCTTCCGTTTACTAAATCTTCAACTGGAGACACGCATCTTGGATCGCGCAGTAAACTTTTTGGAGTAAATACAACAAGCGGTTTACGGAAATTTGTTTTTAATTGTCTTCTTAATAAGTGGAAGAAGTTAGCAGGAGTTGTACAGTCTGCAACATACATATTATGTCTAGCACAAAGCTGCAAGTAACGCTCCATTCTTGCAGAAGAGTGCTCGGCACCTTGCCCTTCGTATCCGTGAGGCAATAAAAGAACGATACCGTTTTGGTTGTTCCATTTGTCTTCACCACAAGAAATGTATTGGTCAATCATAATTTGAGCTCCGTTAGAGAAGTCTCCAAATTGTGCTTCCCAAATAGTCAAAGCTTTTGGACTTGCCAATGCATATCCGTAATCAAAACCTAAAACGCCGTACTCAGATAAGTGAGAGTTGTAAACATTAAAGTTTCCTTTTTTGTCTTCAAGGCTGTTGATTAAGATTACTTCTTCTTCAGAATCTTCAACTTTAACAACAGCGTGACGGTGAGAGAAAGTTCCTCTTTCTACGTCTTGTCCAGAAATACGAACATCAAAACCTTCTTGCAATAAAGATCCGTATGCTAAATGTTCAGCCATTCCCCAATCTAAAAGATTAGTTTCGAAGAACATTGTTTTTCTGTCGTTGATTAATTTTTGAATTTTACTGATGAATTTTTTGTCTTCAGGTAAATTAGAAATAGCATTTGCAATTTGAGTTAATTTTTCTTTTGGATAAGAAGTATCAACTTTTTGAAGCATTTGCGTGTCTGTAACCTGAACAAAACCTTCCCATTCGTTTTTCATGAATGGAGTAATGATGGTCAAATCTTTTTTGCGAGAAGCTTCTAAATTCTCCTCTAATTTAGATTTGTATTGTTTTTCTAAAGCATTTACATAAGAAGCATCGATTACACCGTCAGAAAGTAATTTCTCAGCGTAGATGTCTCTTGGGTTTTTATGTTTAGCAATGATTTTGTATAAAACAGGCTGAGTAAAACGTGGCTCATCACCTTCGTTGTGTCCGTATTTTCTATATCCTAATAAATCGATAAAAACGTCACGTCCAAATTGCATTCTGTAGTCTAATGCAAAAGATACAGCATGGACAACAGCCTCAGCATCGTCAGCATTTACGTGTAATACTGGAGAAAGCGTTACTTTGGCAACGTCTGTACAGTAAGTAGAAGAACGAGCGTCTAAGTAGTTTGTTGTAAATCCAACCTGGTTATTGATTACGATATGGATTGTACCGCCAGTTTTGTATCCGTCCAATAAAGACATTTGAATGATTTCATACAAAATACCTTGACCGGCAATAGCAGCATCACCGTGAACAGCAATTGGCAATACTTTTGAAATGTTTTCTGGGAAATGTCTTTCTTGTTTTGCTCTTGTGATACCTTCAATTACAGCTCCAACAGTTTCTAAGTGAGAAGGGTTTGGTGCTAAATTGATGTTGATGCTTTTTCCAGATCTTGTTTTTCTGTCCGCAGTAAGACCTAAGTGGTATTTTACGTCACCGTCAAAATACTCTTGATCGTAGTCTTTTCCGTCAAACTCACCAAAGATGTCTTGAGTTGATTTTCCGAAGATGTTTGCCAAAACGTTCAAACGCCCACGGTGAGCCATTCCCATTACGAATTGTTCAACACCTTTATCAGCAGCTTGCTCGATCAAAGCGTCAAGAGCTGGGATGATAGATTCTCCACCTTCTAATGAGAAACGTTTTTGTCCAACATATTTAGTATGAAGGAAATTCTCAAAAGAAACAGCTTCGTTTAATTTATTTAAGATTGTTTTCTTTTCGTCTGAAGAGAAATTAGGCTGATTTGTATTTACAGATAATTTGTCCTGAATCCATTTTACAACATTAGGATTTCTGATGTACATATACTCAATACCAATATGCTGGCAGTAAATAGCTTTTAGACGATTTACGATATCCTGCAATGAAGAAGGAGCCATGCCGATTGTTTGAGCTGCATCAAAAACTGTTGAAAGATCTGCTGTAGATAATCCGAAGTTTTCAATATCCAAAGTTGGAGATGAAGTTCTACGGTCACGAACAGGATTTGTTTTCGTGAATAAATGCCCGCGCGTACGGTATCCGTCAATTAATTTAAGAACATTAAATTCTTTCTTTAGTTTTTCAGAAATCTGACTGTAATCTGTGTTATCGCTAGTCACGTACTCAACGATCGTTTGCACAGGATTTTCGTCATTATAAGTCGTTTGTCCAAAGTCAAAACCTTGAAAAAAACTTCTCCAGCTAGGCTCTACGCTGTCTGGGTTAACTAAATATTGATCGTATAATTGTGCAAAAAACTCAGTATGCGCTGCGTTTAAAAATGAAAACCTATCCATAATATGAGTGAATATACTTTTTTGTTATATAGAAAGGCAAAAGTACAACAATCGCATTTATTTAAATCTTTTTTTTACGTACTTTTACGTAAAAATTTGTTAAAATAAACGTTAACTATGAATAAAATTCAATTTTCAATCGATTTCAGATATTTTTTTGTGATTTTGGCGGTCTTGTTTTCAAGTTATAGTATTGCGCAACAAAAATATGTCATAGACAATAGTAACCACTTTTGGGATAAAGTTCAATTTGGAGGCGGTCTAGGTCTCGGATTTGGTTCTGGATATACGAATATCTCAGTAATGCCAAGCGCCATTTATAATGTTAACGAAATTGTAGCAGTTGGAGCAGGTCTTCAATTTGGTTATTTATATCAAAAAAATTATTACGAATCGTTTGTTTATGGAGGGAGTTTTATCACACTTGTAAATCCGATTCCGCAACTGCAATTATCTGCAGAATTAGAGCAGGTTAGAGTGGATACCGATTATGAAGAAAACTACTATCATCCAGGTTTTTCAGATGCTTACTGGAATACAGCTCTATATCTAGGAGCAGGTTACAGAACCGGAAGCGTTACAATTGGAGCCCGTTACGATGTTTTGTATAATCCTAATAAAAGTCTCTACGGCTCTGGATTTATGCCTTTTGTGAGGGTTTATTTCTAAAGGTTCAAAGGCTCATAGTAGCAAAGGTTCAAAGGTTGAAAATAGAATGAATTTGTACGCGAAATTATAAAGGCTTTGTCGCTTTGCAACTTTGTAACTCTGTACCTCTACTTATAATAATTCCTAAACCAAACCTTCTGCCATTCTCTTTTTAAAATCAAAAAGGAAACCTGTTCGGTCAGAATTACCAAATCTGAACCGTCTAATTGTTTGATTTCATTTTCGGGAACGTCAATGATGTAGAGTAGATTTAAATATTCAGCAAATTTGTACTGAATCATTCGGTAGATTTTTTCGTGAAGCTGGATTTTTAATTCGTCTGGCGAGATGCTTAACGGAAAATCGATTCCTTCATTGGCCAGATTAAAATCTTTATTAAGCTGTTCAATAAGGCTCAGATACAAAGTCTCTGCCTGCGCTTGCGCTAATAGTGATTCGGTATTTGCTGGTGCTACAAACATGAGATTTTAGATTTTTTACTGAATACTTTTTACTGAAAACTAAACTTTACGTCCCATTAAATTTTCTCCGAAAGTTCTCAAAACGTTTTTCTTTTCATCGCTGATTTCCATTTTTTCTAACGTTTCGAAAGCTTTAAAAGTATACATTTCGATAGCCTCTTGAGTAGCTTTTGATGCTCCAGATTCGTTAAAAATGGTTTTAGCAGTTTCTATTTTTTCTGAATTGTCTTCTAATTGTAGCGTAAATAATTTTTCTAATTCTGAAGCTTTTTCCTCAGTAGAAAATTCTAAGGCTTTTAGATACAAATAGGTTTTTTTGTTTTCTATAATATCTCCTCCAACTTGTTTTCCAAAAGTTTCTGGGTCGCCAAAAGCATCTAGATAATCGTCTTGAAGCTGGAAAGCCAATCCTAAATTAAGTCCGAAATCATAAATTAAATCAGCTTCTTTTTCAGAAGTTTTAGCTACAATTGCGCCCATTTTCATGGCAGCCGCGACCAAAACAGCTGTTTTGTATTCAATCATTTTAAGATATTGCGGAATCGTAACATCTTTACGAGTCTCAAAATCTACATCCCATTGCTGTCCTTCGCAAACTTCAAGTGCTGTTTTGCTGAATAATTTGGCAAGATTTCTAAAAACAATTGGCTCATATTGTTCAAAATACTGATAAGCCAAAATCAGCATGGCATCTCCAGAGAGAATACCAGTGTTTAAATTCCATTTTTCATGCACGGTAATTTGTCCTCTTCTTAGGGGCGCATCGTCCATAATATCGTCGTGAACCAGCGAAAAGTTATGAAAAACTTCAACCGCCATTGCTGCCGGAAGTGCAATCGTATAATCAGTGTCAAAAACCTCTGCAGCCATTAAAGTTAAAACGGGACGGATGCGTTTTCCGCCAAGTCCTAAAATGTATTCTATAGGTTCGTAAAGATTTTTAGGTTCTTTATGTATGTTTTGGCTTTGTAGATAATTGATAAAAAAATCTTGGTACTGACTTATATCGTGCATAATAAATTCTGATTTCGTGCCCCAAAGATACAATTCAAATATGAATTTCTACGGATGAAATGTTAAAAGCGTAAAGGCCTTTTAAAAAGGAGGTTTCACCTTTCTCATTTTTAATATGTTAAAAAAAAATCCAAAAAACTTGGAAACTTTTTTGGTATTCAGAGTTTCCTGTCTATATTTGCAGCGTTGAAATGGAAACTTATAACACTGTAAAAGTTTCCGTAAGAAGTTTTAATGATTTGTAAAATCAATTAAATCAAGTATTTATGAAAACAAAATGGACCTTAGATTCTAGTCAGTCAGATGTTTTATTAAAAATGAGACGATCAAGAACTGCTTATTTGGGAGGAGACTCAAATAAATTTGATGGGTATGTGAATATTGAAGACAATGAAATTGAAGATGCTTCGGTAGAATTCTCATTAGATATCAACAATAAAAATGAGAGTTTCCAATCTATAGATGCTTATTTGCAGCTTCAGGACTTTTTTGAAGAAGATGAGCACCCTATTATCAGTTTCAAATCGACTTCATTTCAAAAAGTAAATCAGAACATTAATTTCTTTAAAGGAGATTTAACTATAAAAGACATTACTAGAGTAGTTGAATTGGATGCTGAATTTCTAGGCGAGAATATTTATAACGGAGAAAAGAAAGTTGCTTTTGAAATAAAAGGCAATATCAAGCGTGAAGATTTTGGTCTAGATTACAGTTCCTTCAATCATAATTCTGGTGCAGCTTTAGGCAAAGACATTAAACTTATAGCAAATTTAGAATTTAGCATATAAATCTTACTAAAAGAATAAATTAATGTAAAATTATTACAAATAAATCGGAAACTATTTTTTTGATTTTAGTTTCCAAAGTATATTTGTAAGGCAATTCGAGAATTTAAAATGAAAGAGAAGATTATAGCAAAAGCAAGCGAGTTGTTTTTAAAGCTTGGTTTTAAGAGTGTTACAATGGATGATATTGCAGGTGAAATGTGTATTTCGAAAAAAACGATTTACAAATATTTCTGCAATAAGGAAGTTCTGATTGAAGAAAGCACTTCGATGGTTCACAGACAAGTTCACGAAATTATGGATACCATTATCGCAAAGAATTTTAATGCTATTCATGAAAATTTTGAGATTAGAGAAATGTTTCGCGATATGTTTAAAAACAACATAGATACATCGCCAATTTATCAGTTAAAAAAACACTATCCGGAGATTTATCAGAACATTTTGTCTATTGAAATTGACCAATGCACACAATGTTTTAGAGATAATATAGAGAAAGGAATTCGTGAAGGCCTTTATAGAAGTGATTTAAATGTAGAGGTTTACGTTAGATTTTATTACACTCTGATTTTTCATATAAACGAAAATACGGTTTCTGAAAGTGAAGCGCAAAGAATAGAGTTGGAAGCCTTAGAGTATCATACTCGTGCAATGGCAACTGAAAAAGGAGTAGAGGAATTAGAAAAACAATTAAAAAAAATTAGCAATTAATTATCCAAATTGTCGTCATTTTTCTGTGAGAGTTGTAAAGGATGAAATGACGATGCCATCTCAAATTTTTAAAATAAATATTAACTACTTATGAAAAGAATCCTTCTTATAGTTTTGTGCACCATTGGCTTGTCTGTCAACGCACAAACCACTTTAACCCTGAAAGACGCTGTCAATTATGCGCTTCAAAATAAAGCTGACGCTAAAAAAGCTAAACTTCAGGTAGAAAATAGTGAGTATCAGATTCAGGAAATACGTTCGAGAGCTTTACCTCAAATTAGTGCCAACGGAAGTTTAACGTATAATCCCGTAATCCAGACAACGGTTATTGATGGAGCTGCATTTGGCGCGCCTGGAACTACAATTCAGGCTGCATTTGGTCAAAAATGGACTTCAACAGGAGGGATTTCTTTGACTCAAGCATTATTTGACCAATCTGTTTTTACAGGTTTAAGAGCAGCAAAAACTACTCGCGAGTTTTATCAAATAAATGACCAATTGACAGAAGAACAAGTTATTGAGAGAGTTGCAAATAATTACTATTCTGTTTATGTGCAAAAAGAAAGACTTATTCTTTTGGACAGCAACTACGTAAATACGCAAAAAGTTCGTGATATTGTTCAAGGTCAGTTTGATAACGGTTTGGCTAAAAAAATTGACTTAGACCGTATTATCGTAAAAATGTCTAACATTGATACAGATCGTCAGCAGGTTAAAAACCAGATTGAGTTACAGGAAAATGCATTAAAGTTTTATATGGGTATGCCTATAGAAACTCAAATCTCTATGCCAAAAGAAGAGTTTGAAGTTGTACCAGCAGCTTTAACACAAGAGCCAAATATTGAAAATAGAACAGAATATTTGCTTTTGAAAAAACAAGAAGAGCTTTTAGTATTCAATAAAAAAGCTGTCGAAGCAGGTTATTATCCTACACTTTCATTGTCTGCAGGTTATAATTATATCGGACAAGGACCAGAAATGCCTTGGTTTGCAAAACCAGAAAAAGGAGTTTATTGGTCAGATTTCTCAGCTATCGCTTTAAACTTGCACGTGCCAATTTTTACAGGTTTCGGAACTCGTGCAAAAGTTAGACAGGCCGATGTTCAAATTAGAGAATTGCAAGAAGATATCAAAGACACTAAACTTTCTCTTGATTTGGATTATAGAAATGCAATGACCCAGATTAATAATAACCTTGTTACTATTGAAAATCAGAGAGAAAATATGCGTTTAGCATTAGAAATTCTAAGCAATACCAAAAACAATTATCTTCAGGGGTTAGCATCTTTAACAGATTTGCTTGACGCAGAAAATGCATCGCTTGAAGCTCAGAATAACTTTACCAGAGCAGTTTTAAATTATAAAATTGCCGAAATATCTCTAATCAAATCGAAAGGCGAACTAAAATCTCTTACTAAATAACAAATTATTACAATGAAGAAAATAATTATAACAATCGTAATCATAGTCGTGGCTTTTGTCGGGATTAACTACATTCTAAATAAGAACAAAGCAGAAAATGAAGCAAAAACTGCCATTGTAGCAGAAAAAAATGCAGCAGTTTCTGTAAAAGTAGCAACAGTAAAAACAGAAGACGTAAACTTGGCTTTTACTGCTAACGGAAACTTTGTGCCAATTCAGGAATTGACTTTCTCTGCTGAAAAATCTGGAAAAGTAATTAGTGTTTTAGTAAAAGAAGGTGACTATGTAAAAGTAGGGCAGACTCTTTTAACGGTAAGAGGAGACGTTATCAACGTAAACGCTCAGGCAGCTGAAGCAGCATATCAAAATGCAAAATCAGATTATGCTAGATACGAAAATGCTTTTAAAACAGGCGGTGTTACAAAACAGCAATTAGATCAGGCAAAATTGGCTTTGACTAATGCTCAATCTAATTATACTCAAGCAAAAATCAATGTTGGAGATACAAGAGTAAAAGCGCCAATTAACGGATACATCAATAAAAAATATATCGAACCAGGTTCTATTTTAGCCGGAATGCCTGCAACAGCATTATTTGATATTGTAAATGTTTCTAAATTAAAATTGAATGTTACTGTAAACGAAACTCAAGTAGCAAGCTTAAAATTAGGAAGTACAGTAAATATTACTGCAAGCGTTTATCCTGACAAAACTTTCTCAGGAAAAATTACTTTCATCGCTGCAAAAGCAGATGCGTCTTTAAATTTCCCTGTAGAAATTGAAATTACAAATAATGCGAGCAACGACTTAAAAGCGGGTATGTACGGAACTGCAACTTTCGGTTCTACAAACCAAAAACAAAACTTAAAAGTGGTTCCTAGAAATGCATTTGTTGGTAGTGTGAGCAGTAACGAAATTTTTGTTGTAGAAAACGGCATTGCTAAATTGAAAAAAGTAGTAGCTGGAAGAATTTTAGGAGATAAAGTTGAAATCATCAGCGGTTTAAATGACGGAGAAACTGTTATTGTTACAGGTCAAATCAACCTACAAGACGGAAATACAGTAGAAATTATTAAATAAGCAATAGGCTATAAGCAGTAAGCTTTAAGCATTAGACATACTTTGTCTAAGGCATAAAGCATATAGCCCAAAGCCTAAAGCCTAAAGCGAAAAAAAATGAAATTAGCCGAAATATCCATAAAACGTCCGTCGTTGGTAATTGTATTGTTTACAATTCTGACATTAGGTGGATTGTTCAGTTACAGCCAGTTAGGCTACGAGCTGATCCCAAAATTCGAAACCAACGTAATTACGGTTTCAACTGTATATCCTGGAGCTTCTCCAAGTGAGGTTGAAAATACAGTAACAAAGAAAATTGAAGATGCGATTGCGTCTCTTGAAAATATCAAAAAAATCGACTCGAAATCTTATGAGAGTCTTTCGATTGTATCGATCACATTGACTTCAAATGCGAATGTTGATATTTCGATGAATGATGCGCAGCGTAAAATCAACGCGATTTTGAGCGACTTGCCAGACGATGCAGATCCGCCATCACTAACTAAATTCTCTCTGAGTGATTTGCCAATTATGACACTTGGTGCGAATGGTAAAATGGACGAAGCAGCGTTTTACGATTTGATCGATAAAAAGATTGCTCCAGTTTTATCTCGTGTGCAAGGGGTTGCTCAGGTAAACATTATTGGTGGTCAGGAGCGTGAGATTCAGGTAAACCTTGACGCAGTAAAAATGCAAGGTTACGGACTTTCAGTTCCGCAAGTGCAGCAGACAATTTTGAGTTCAAACTTGGATTTCCCTACAGGTAACATCCAAACTCGTAATCAAAAAATCTTAATCCGTTTAGCGGGTAAATATAAAAATGTTGACGAATTAAGAAACTTAGTGGTTTCTTCTCAAAACGGAATTCAAATTCGTTTAGGAGAAATTGCAGATGTTCAGGATACACAGAAAATTGCCGAGAAAATTGCGCGTGTAGATCAAAAAAGTGCGATTGTACTTCAAATTGTAAAACAATCAGATGCCAATGCCGTTGCGGTAAGTGAGCAGTTGATTAAGACAATTAAAACGTTAGAAAACGATTATAAATCGGCTCAATTAAAATTAGAAGTGGCAAAAGACAGTACAGTCTTTACGCTTGAAGCAGCAGATTCTGTTGTGCATGACTTGTTAATTGCGGTTATTCTGGTAGCATTTGTAATGTTGTTCTTCTTACACAGTATTAGAAACTCATTGATCGTAATGGTATCTATTCCGGCATCTTTGATTGCTACATTTATCGGAATCTATTTATTAGGCTATACGCTTAACTTAATGTCTTTACTTGGTTTATCTCTTGTTGTTGGTATTCTTGTGGATGACGCGATTGTGGTATTGGAGAACATTTACCGACACATGGAGATGGGTAAAAGCCGAATTCGTGCCGCTTACGATGGTACTGCCGAAATTGGTGCAACCGTAACTTCGATTACCTTAGTAATTGTGGTGGTGTTCTTGCCGATTGCGATGAGTACAGGATTAGTATCAAATATTATTACACAATTCTGTGTTACGGTAATTATCTCTACGATGTTCTCGTTATTGGCTTCGTTTACAATTATTCCGTGGTTGTCTTCTCGTTTTGGTAAATTAGAGCATATTGAAGGTAAAAATCTTTTTGGAAAAATTATCCTTGGATTTGAAAGCTACTTAACTCGTTTTACTGACTGGGTATCTCACTTGTTAAACTGGTGTTTAGATCACTACATTAAAACAATGGTTGCCATTGTGGTAATGTTCTTTGGAACTATCTTCTGGTTAATGGGAGGTGGATACATCGGAGGGGAGTTCTTCGCATCATCTGATAGTGGGGAGTTCTTAGTGCAAATTGAGATGCCAAAAGATGCTTCGTTAGAGCAGACAAACTTTATGACTCAAAAAGCAGAGGCATTCTTAAAAGGAGAAAAATATGTTTTCAGCCAGATTACAACAGTTGGTCAAACCAGTGAAGGTCTAGGAGCTGCTCAGGCAACTGCATACAAAGCAGAGATTGACGTAAAAATGATCGATCAAAAAGATCGTACAGATGACGCCAACGTATATGCTGCAAAAGTAAAACGTAAACTGGAAAAAGTTTTGGTTGGTGCAAAAGTAAAAACAGTTCCGGTAGGTATCTTAGGTACTGCTGAGGATGCAACTTTAGGTTTGATCGTAACAGGTCCAAACGTAGAAAGCGCCATGAAATTTGCAAAAATGGCTGAAGCTGAGTTACGCACCATTCCTGGAACAACAGAGATCAAATTGACAGTTGAGGATGGAAACCCTGAGATTAACGTTCAGGTTGATAGAGATAAAATGGCTGCATTAGGATTAACACTTCAAACAGTTGGTTTAACCATGCAGACGGCGTATAGCGGTAATACAGACGGTAAATTTAGAGCTGGAGAATACGAATATGACATCAACATCAAATACAACGAATTTGATAGAAAAAATATCACAGACGTAAGTAACTTGATTTTCATCAACAATGCAGGCCAGCAGATTAAATTAAACCAATTCGCAACCATTACAGAAGGTTCTGGACCAAGTAAATTGGAGCGAAGAGATAAAACAGCTTCTGTAACCGTACAAGGTCAGAATGTTGGGGTGCCAGCAGGAACAATCGTTCAGCAATGGCAGGCAAAACTGGATAAATTGCAAAAACCAACTGGAGTTAACTACATCTGGGGTGGTGACCAAGAAAACCAATCAGAAGGATTTGGTACTTTAGGAATCGCATTATTAGCCGCTATTATTTTGGTTTACCTTGTAATGGTTGGATTATATGACAGTTTCGTTCACCCGTTTGTCGTATTATTTGCCATTCCGCTTTCGTTCATTGGGGTTTTATTTGCACTGGCATTAACAAACAATACCTTAAACATCTTTACGATCTTAGGGGTAATCATGTTGATTGGTCTGGTGTGTAAGAACGCGATCATGCTTGTCGATTATACGAACCAGCGAAGAGCAGCTGGAGAATCAATCAGAAATGCCTTGATTCAGGCAAACCACGCGCGTTTACGTCCGATCTTGATGACGACAATTGCGATGGTATTTGGTATGTTCCCGATTGCTTTGGCATCTGGAGCAGGGGCTGAATGGAAAAACGGATTGGCTTGGGTAATTATTGGAGGTTTAATTTCTTCATTATTCCTTACCTTGATCGTGGTTCCTGTAATCTATGATATTATGGAGAAAATCATTAAAAAATTCTCTAAAGGAGAAAAAATCGACTACGAAGCTGAAATGCACGCGGATTATACGCCAACTGAATTAAGCGAAGACGGTTTTAATCCTAAACACACTCATTAATAGTTTTAATTTTTGATAGTGAAATTCCGAGCCCGAATTCGGAATTTCACAATGAAAAATCCCAGGTTCCAAATCCCGAAGCATCGGGAGGAATTTGGGATTTTTTTATTGTTAATTGAAAAATATGTTTATTTGCATCACCTTACAAAAAATATTATGCTACAAAAAGACAAGTCAGCAGCTATTGGTTTTATTTTTATAACCATGTTAATAGATATTACAGGATGGGGAATTATTATTCCTGTAATACCAAAATTAATCGAAGAACTGATTCATGGAGACATCAGCGAAGCCGCAAAAATAGGAGGCTGGTTAACCTTCGCGTATGCGATAACCCAGTTTGTGTTTGCTCCTGTAATTGGTAATTTGAGTGATAAATTCGGAAGAAGGCCAATTATTTTAATATCCCTTTTCGGATTTTCGTTAGATTATCTTTTATTGGCATTTTCGCCAACTATTATCTGGCTTTTTGTCGGAAGGATTATCGCGGGTATAACGGGCGCGAGTATTACAACCGCCTCTGCCTACATTGCCGACGTTAGCACGGCTGAAAACAGAGCCAAAAACTTCGGATTGGTAGGTGCCGCTTTCGGATTAGGATTCATCATCGGACCTGTTATTGGAGGACTTTTAGGACAATATGGCTCGAGAGTTCCTTTTTATGCCGCTGCGGTTTTGTGTATGCTGAATTTCCTTTACGGATTTTTCATTTTGCCAGAATCATTAAAAAAGGAAAACAGAAGAGAATTCGATTGGAAACGAGCAAATCCAATTGGAGCTATTTTAGGATTAAGAAAACACCCAACTTTAATCGGTTTAATTGTAGCGATATTTCTTTTGTACGTAGGTTCTCATGCCGTACAAAGCAATTGGAGTTTTTTTACCATCTACCAATTTAATTGGGACGAAAGAATGATCGGAATCTCATTAGGAATTATCGGTTTATTGGTGGGAGTGGTGCAAGGAGGATTAGTTCGTTACATCAATCCAAAAATCGGAAACGAGAAAAGCATTTACATTGGTTTGGCTTTATACACAATCGGAATGTTATTGTTTGCTTTTGCAACAGAAAGTTGGATGATGTTTGTGTTCTTAATTCCATATTGTCTCGGCGGAATTGCCGGTCCAGCTTTGCAGTCTGTCGTAGCAAGTAAAGTAGCGCCAAGCGAGCAAGGAGAAATTCAGGGAACTTTAACCAGTTTGATGAGTGCTTCTTCGATTATTGGTCCGCCAATGATGGCCAATACTTTTTACTTTTTTACCCATAATGATGCACCATTTAAATTTGCTGGAGCGCCTTTTATTCTTGGAGGAATTTTGATGCTGCTGAGTACAGTTGTAGCTTATTTTTCATTGAAAAAACACGCAGTTCCAAAAGCAGAAATTGATAATCAAGAAACCATATAAAAATTAGGCATTAGACAAATAATAATCAGCTTTGGAGAAGCGAAATATTTAGTCATTATAAAAAAGATGCCGCTCCGCTGGAGCCGTTTCAAAAAACAAGGCTGACTCAAAATGAGTCAGCCTTGTTTTTATTATGAGAATTTGGAAGTTTTTCTATTTAAGGTACAAGTAATGGTTAAAATAATCAATAATCGCTTTTCCTTCCAATAAAACATCAGCGCCGATAATGCCGTCTACAGGTTTGGCTTTAAAAGATTCTAAAGCCTCGTTTACGTGTGAAAGGTCAAAAATTACGATGCTAAAATCTTTGCTTTTCCAGTTTCCTAACTGCAGTTTATTTTGAGAGGAAATTTGTGTTGTCATTCCAGTTCCTCCTGCGCCAGAAGCTTTTGTTTTAGAGTTTTTGGCAGACAATTCAAAACGTTCAATGCACTCAAAACCTACGCAAGTGTTAGATGCACCTGTGTCTAAAATGAAATTGCCAGAAATGCCATTTATTTTAGCTTTAATCTGTAAATGCTGTGTTTTGGTTATTTTAAACTTTATTTTTTTGTATTTCTCTATTTTGAGAATTTTGTGAAGATTTTCCATTCCTGTAATGATTGAAACCCAAAAATAAGGCAATTACAGCCAAAATACTAATGATGTATAAGATATAATTGGTTTGCTTTTCAGGTTTTTCAAGCGTGCCGTAATATACAAAAGCACTCCAATAATAAGGTGATTTTTTTGCATTCGGAATATTTTCATCCTTTAAAAATGCTCTTTTTGCATTTGCCGCGGCGTGTACAAAAGACGAACTGTGTTTTACTTCTTTATAAAAATAATCCATAAAAACAGAAGTCGTATAATCGTTGACATTCCATAAAGAAAACAATAGATTTTGTGCTCCTGCAAACTGAAAACCCCTTGCCACACTCATAGCGCCTTCGCCTTTATACAATTTTCCAATTCCTGTTTCGCAGGCACTCAGCACAACCAAATCAGGGCTGAGCTGTAAAGTGTACAGTTCAGAAAATAAAACTTCTTGATCGTAGAATTTGATGCTCGCAGGAGTTTCAAGATCGCCCGAAGACGCGTGCGTGCTGAGATGTACAATTGACTTTCCTATTGCATTGTTTTTAAAGTTTGAGAAATTAGCATCTTTATTCTCAAAAAATTGTCCGTCAAAATTATGCTTTATAGATTGCAGTTCATTTCTTGAAAAAGGAAGTTCGTAATTGGTTTTTTCGAAAATAGGAAAAAGGCCTAAAATATTTTTTTTGCCATTTGAAAGCGTGTTTGCATTGAGATATAATGCGGCAGAATTGTTATAGGCAACATCAAATCGATCCAGCAGATAATGCATTTTGGTAAAATTTGACGTGTTTGAAATTTCGCTTATTAAAGCTTCGAAAGGCAGAAAAGACAGTACTCCATCTGGAACGAGAATCAAATTTTTATGCTTTTCAATTTTTGGAATTTGAAGTTGCTGATAGACTTTATTTCCAAGCAAATTATATTTTTTTGGATTGTTGGCAATGGCCGAAGGATCTTTAAAAAGACCAATGAATGAAAGCAATTCTTTGCCATCTGTTTCAATCTTATGGAGTGTGATTTTTTTGTTTTCAAGAGTGAAATTATAGATGCAATGGCTTCCAAAAAAGTATTCAACCAGTACCGCGTTGTCTTTTTCCAATTTGTCGTATAACTTAGCCAAATCCAGTTCAGAACTCTTTTTCTGATCGGTTTTGCTTTGTTTCGTTTTCAAAAGCAGCATCAGCTCATTTTGCTTTTTAACAGCTTCATTGATTTTAGAAATGTTGGCGGCTTCTAATTTTTGCTGTTCTTTCAGAATGATGGTATTCCAGTTTTGAAGCTGCTGCAAAATCAGTTTTTCTTCCCTTGAGATTGTTTCAATATTTTTGAGATGCTTTTTTAAAACAACTGATTTTGTACGTTCCGAAAGCAGAAAAGCACTTTCGATATAACTTATTTTTTGTTCTCTTTCGAATAAAGAAAGATAAATTTCAATGCATTTTTCAGTTCTGTGTCGGTTTCTTACTTGTGTTACAATTTTAGAATTTTCGTAAACCAAAAGCGACTGAATCATTTCTTCAATTTTAAAAGAAAGTCCGAAGCTTTTCAAGGCATTTTTAGGCTGATTTTCGGTTAAATAAATTAAAGCCTGTAAATCTAAAGCATCTAATAAAACCGTTTCCGCATAAAGCGAATTCACATTCGGAAGCCTATTTTTTGAAGCCGAATAGTTAGGAAGAAGTGTTTTAAAAACAATCTCCAGATTTTGCTGAGCGCCAATTATATTGCCTTCAGAAAAAGAAGTAAAAGCGGCTTCATAGTAAAATTGTCCTATTTTTCGAGGTTCTCGTTTTGGATTTTTATTGAATTCGGTTTTTGCTTTTTCGAAAAAATCAGAAGCTTTTTTAAAATCGTTTTGATCTACTTTTAACTGCGCTAGATTTCGATACGCATTTGCCAAAGTTTCAGTTTGTGTTTTATCATTTTTTAGAAGAGAAACGGCTTTTAAAAATGCAGTTTCAGCTTCAGTTTTTTTGGAAGACAAAACATAGTTGGTTCCTAAATTATTCAGCAAAACACCTTTTTCGGCAGCAGAAAGTTTTTCGGTCTGAATTGTTTTTTCAATTAAATCTATCGCTTTATAAACGTTTCCAGTATTTTGATACACATTGGAAAGATTAAGAATCGCGGCAGTTTTTTGGCTCTTGTTTTTCTGCTGGCTGGCAATAAAATAATATTGTTTGATCGTGTTTTCGGCATTTTCATAATCGCCCAAAACGGTATACAAGTTGCCCAAAGGCTTTAGGCAAAATTCAATTATATCGTAATTCTTCAGTTTATTTTTCTGATAAATCATCCAAGCTTTTTCGTAGCTTTTTATGGCATCCAAATTTTGTCCAAACTGATTTTCATAATATGCTTTATTGCAGTTTAAAATAACAATTGCGAGCAGCTCGTCTTTGGTTTTTGGCTTAGCACTTTTCCAAAAATCATTTTCGATGTTTCTTAAATTTTCTAACGCTTCCGCGGAAGGATTTGCAGTAAAACGATCAACAGCATTATAGATTTTATTCTCCTGATTTTGCCCAAAAATATTCAGGCTCAGGAAAAGGAAAGATAAAATATATAATTGGTATAATTTCATACGTAAAGCTGCTTTGTATTATGAGTGTCAGTCTGAGCGAAGTCGAAGACATTTTTGCTATAAAGCCTTCGACTTCGCTCAGGATGACATTCGTGTTTTAAAACTTCCAGATTCCATAAACCTGAAAATAATTAAAATTCTTTTCAAAATTAATCACATAACGTGCGCCCAAACTAGGGCCGATTCTAGCAAAACCAGCTGTTAAATCAAATAAAAGCCCCGTTTTAAAGCCCGAAAAATTATTTTTTATCGTATTAGAACTTGTTGTCGAACTAATTAAGAAATTTCCTTTATCGCCTTCATAAAGATCGACCTGTATGTTTTGATTCTGCTCTGAAGCAACGTTGATATTGGCCTGAATTCCAGCGCCGACTCCAATATAATTATTTATGTTATACCGAATTAAAACAGGCACTTCCCAATTGATATTTTTGTTTTCAGTACTTGTGGTAGTGCGCTGCAGCTGTCTTGTTCCGTTGGCATTGGTCAAAAACTCTTCAGTAATAGTCGTTTCGCTATCATATCGGTTTAAAGCATTGACCCATTCTACCTGCCAATAAAAGCGATAGGATTTGAAAGGAGAAATTGTCGCACCCGCAAAATAACTGGTCGATTTATCTAAATCTGAGTAAAAATTATAACCCGCTTTTGCGCCAATCGAAATTCCGGGCAAGAATCGGGTAGTGGCGTAATTGGTAATTATGGGTTCGTTTTTATCAAAAATAATGGCAGTTCGGCTTTTGGTTTTCACTTTATGAAAATCTTCGCCAAACTTCATGGAATATTTTACAAAACCTTTGGTAGAGTCTTTTTCATGCACATTTTTTTGCTCGCTTCCCGGCAGATAGATGTTTTTGAAAGTAAAAATGATTTGTTTCTGTTTGATGATGGTATCGAGGCAGCTTACGGTTGGTTCTTCTCCTTTTGGACAAATCGGGCATTCGGGATACATACTTTCAATCTGAAAAGTTTTTTTGTCAAACATATCAGGGACATCGGTTTCTAAACGAATTTTTCTCGCTGGACCTTCACCGTTATTCTGAAAACGGGTTTTAAAATTTACTCGTTTAAAACGCACTAGCCTGTAATTCATAAAACTTCCGTTAGAACCCATTTTGTTTGGATCATGAGACGTTACGATTTCCATTTCCAGATTTTTCACTTTGTGGTTCTTGTAGCTCCTATTCGGGACAAAAATTCCTCGCATGGTAACCGTTGCGCTGGTGTCTTTTATCATTTCGGGAGTCGTTTTGAAAGTGTAAAAAACATTTCGGGTTTCTCCTGGATTCGCATCATCAAATTCTAAGATAGAGACATTGTGATACGTTTTATTGGCATCTAAAAGAGAAGCATCCAAATCTTCTTCTGTTGTGGTATTCCTGTACTTTTTGGTTTTGAAATTTCCTTCGGCGGAAGCCAAAAAAGTATTCGAATCGTTAAGATCATCAACAGAAGCGACTAAATTTTCTTTCACTTCGCGCTCGCCTGCATACGTTCTGAAATCGCTTAATTCGAAATTATTGTGTTTGAATTGCTTTTCATTATAAAACAAATAAAGCTTGCCGCTAGAAACATAATTTTCAAGATTCTGATAACTTACTACAACTACCATTTCCTGTTCTGGAATTGGGTCACAGTTTTTTATCATTGCAAAACCGTTTTGATCGGCGATAGAAGCAATGTCTTTATAATTGGTGTCTGTAATATCGTTTACAGCCACTTTCTTCGGACGCGTTGCGGGAGGTTTTCCGTTATCGTAATTGTTTGTTACAGCAAGTCTGGCAGTATAAGTGCCTTTGTTTTTATAAACGTGTTTAGGTTCGGCTTCTTTGCTGTAATGCCCGTCTCCCAGTTCCCATAAATAAGAATAACTTGGCTTTGGCGCACCCGCAATCGGAATCAAAGGCGGCGTTTCGGGTTTAAAGCTAACCTGATTCCCGTTTTGAATAAAACCTATATTGGCTCTTCGTGTTATGGTGTCTTTCACTTTGGTTTGCCCTATTGAGAAAATAGAAAATAAAATAAAGAAAATAGACAGTTGTGGTTTCATAACTAGATAGTTTTGAGGTTTAAAAATTTCTGAATGAAATCTCAAACAAGATTAAATGTAAAAAAAAGTGATGAGCAAATCACCACTTTTTCTCAAAAAAAGCATTTGTAGGTTATTGTATGGCATTTATTGCCGCAACCAGCTGAGCTTCTGTACCGACTGTTGTTTCGGATAAATTGAATTGGTAAACTGCATTTGCAGAGATGGTCACTCCTTTTATGGCATATCGCCAGTTGCCATTATCTTCAGTTGCAAAAATGATATGGCACGCTAATCCAATTGGAATTTGCCCGTAATGTTCGCTAAACAATCCCTCAGCGGTAAAAGTATCGAGTTTGGCAAGTGCGTTTGTTCCTTCTCCATCATAAGAAAGATAAACCGCACTGTTTGTATTATTGTAACCGTCAGGAACATCAACCAAAAGAGTTGTTTTTGGTCTTGGGTCGCTGTAAAAACGGTCAACGTTTGTCCATCCAAAATTCCCGAAAGTAACATAATAATTGTTTCCTTCGCCTTGCACACCGCCTTTTCCGCCAGTTCCGTCAGCATTTGCTTTTGCTTCTCTCCAAGCCAATTCGCCATCTTCATCAATAACTCCAGTCCATAAAGTCATTAAATTATCAAAACCATTTGTCAATGCAGTCGGAACAATCATGTTCATAGTGCAAGAAGTTTTTAATTCGACTCCCCCCTGAGTTGCTTTGATGAAGAATTCTCCTCCGGAAATTAAAAGATTTTTCTTTCCGTCTGCTGTAATTCCCATAGTTGGTTTGTTGGTTACGAGCATATTTCCTTTGTCAAAAAGTTCGATGTATTCGATATCGACTTGTCCTGTTACCGGATTTCCGTTTTTGGTTAAACAATCTCCGTTAATGTAAAGCTTTACGCCCTTTGCTGAAGTCAAGGTAACAACGCCGTTCCCTGCGTTTATGGTAAAATTTTGCGTATTTCTTTTTACTCCTTTTTCGCTGATGCTTTTAAACGCGCCCGAAGTAGGAGGCGAAATTTTAATATCTTCTCCGTCGCTATTGTCGCAGCTTGCAAATGCTGTCATTGCTAGTATTAAAAGTCCGATCTTTTTAAAATTTGTTTTCATAATTTCTAGTTTTTATAAATCTGGCTTGATTGTTTTCAAGTGGTTTTTCAGATTTGGTTAATTAATTTTAATGTTAAATCAATTCGGGTTTTATTTTGTTACCCCTCTTTCAGAAAATATTTTTCTAAAGGTTTTTATATCGTTATATCAATTGGTTTGGAAATTTGTTACCCCAGTTTTATTTTTTAAACGGAAATGCATTTGTCTTCAAACAGATTTCCGTCTTCGTCTACAGCAACCAAAATGTCTTTTTTGCGGGAAAATTTAATAAAGAGATAAATCCAGATCATGAGCCAGAAGCCAAAAGTGAGCACGCTCAGGAAGAGATGAAAAGTATGATTTATGGTTTTCTTTTCTTTGGACAAAACCACATAAGGCAGTTTCTCATTCTGTTCTGTAATTACAAAACCGCTGCGTGTTTTGGCGGCAATTATTTCATAAAACCGATCTAGGTTTTTTTCATCTATAAATTGATAACTTTCCATTTCTTTTAATTTTTTAAAGGTTTTTAAAAGACTTTTATTTCGATATATACAATTGACTGTAATATTGTTACCTCTTATTTTTGAAAATTTTTAAGATTCTTTTTTTTAAATTAGCTGTAAAATGTTTTTTTATGGATCAAAATAAAATTCATCCTGACCAAAAATATATTGACGGACTTGCAGCAAATGATTCTGTAATTATCGAAATGATATATAAAAAATTTGCGCCCAAAGTAGTCTTGTTTATCACCAATAATTCAGGAGATAAAGATCAGGCGCAAGATGTGATTCAGGAAGTCATGATTTTGCTTTTTAATCAGGCGAAAGCTAAAAAATTGCAGCTGACTTGTCCGTTTGACGCCTATTTTTTCCTGCTCTGCAAAAGGCGCTGGCTGAATGAATTGAAAAATTCTGCTAATAAAGGGGTAACAATTTATGAGAATGTGGTATCTATCAATGAATCTGCACACGAACTGGTTGCACAGGCAGAAGAATTTGATGAAAAACAGAAGCTTTTCGAAACGATGTTCCAAAAACTGGGAGAGAAATGCCAAGAAGTTTTAAAACTCAGCTTTTCTCTAAAATCAATGGAAGAAGTTGCCCAAAAACTCGATGTGACGTACGGTTATGTCCGTAAAAAGAAATCATTGTGCGTTGGACAGTTAACTCAATGGATTCAGGAAGCAAAAAAATTTAACTCTTTAAAAAACAATTAATCATGAACGAAGAACGCTATATATTATTTGACCAATATCTTCAAGGCGAACTGACCGTTGATGAAAAAAACAATTTTGAGAAGCAATTATCCGAAGATGCCGAATTGGCTTCGGAATTTGAAAGTTTCAAAGAAATGCATTTTCAGTTGGAGAATAAATTCGGACAAGTAGAGGAAAGAGAAATCTTTAAAGAAAACCTGACTCGAATTTCAGATAAATATTTCAATAAAAACGCTAACAAAGTGGTTTCGCTTAAACCGTGGTATTTTGCTGCAGCAGCATCGGCCGTTATTATGTTCGGATTGTTTTTCTTTGATTATAAACATTATCCAAACTTTGAAGATTATAACCATCCTGAAAGCGCTTATTTTACAGAAAGAGGCGTGTCTGAAGCCATTTTAAAGCAAGCAGAGAATAATTTTAACGGAAAAAGATACGAAACAGCTATTCCGATTTTCGAAATGATTTTAAAAGAAAACAATTCAGACGAAATCAAATATTTCTACGCAGTTTCATTATTGCAGGTAAGCAAATATGTGAAAGCAGAAACTATTTTTAAAGAATTAGAAGCAGGAAATTCTGTGTACAAAGAAAAAGCAAAATGGAATTTGGCTTTATCTAAGCTAAAACAAGGAAAATATGACGACTGTAAAGCCATTTTACAGACTATTTCGCAAGATTATGAAGATTATGATGAAGTAGAACAGCTCTTGGAAGAATTGGACTAAATCCTAATTATTAAGAAAAATTTTATCTCTTTACGGGAAACCTCAATCGAATTTGGAATTTTAATTCTAAATTCGATTTTCTTTTTAAAAGAATTGGCCCAAAAACATTTTGAACTAACCACTAAAACCAAATGAAAAGAGTTGCGCTTATTTTTCTTCTTGTTTTTTCTCAAGCCATTTTTGCGTTAGATAAGATTTCTCAAACCGAAAAATTGGCAGCAACTTGCAAAGTATGGGGATTCTTAAAATATTATCATCCAAATGTGGCCGGCGGAGAATTAGATTGGGACAGCCAGCTTTTGGAGAAATTGCCTAAAATAGAAAAAGCGCAAACGAAAGAAGAGTTTTCATTAATCTTAGAAAATTGGATTGATGATTTGGGGCCAGTAAAAGAAATCGCGCCGATTGTTACGCCGAAAGACGTTAAACTTTTTGATAAGAATTTTGATTTAAGCTGGTTTAATAATAAACTGTTTTCTAAAAAACTTTCTAAAAAATTAAAATTTATTGAAGAAAATAGGTTTCAAAGCACCGAGGAATTTGGACCCAGTTTTGACGGTTTTAAAAATTTGAAAAATTATTTTAATCTAGATTACACAGACAAAAATGCAAAGCTTTTAATGCTGTATGCATACTGGAATGTAGTGGAATATTATTTTCCGTACAAATACATAATGGATCAGAAATGGGACGAAACTTTAAATGAAGTGATTCCTTCTGTTGTTCAGTCTAATACTCCAGAAGATTTTTTTAAAGTATTAAGAAAAACAGCGGCAAAACTAGATGATAGCCATGTTGAGTTTCATATATATCCGTCTGCAGCAACAGAAAAAAAGAACTATTATTTTTTTCCGGCAACAGGCAGAATAATAGAAGAAAAACTTGTAATCACAGAGATTTTAGGAGACAGTCTTGCTGAGGCAGATGGCATTAAAATTGGGACAGTGATCACTAAAATAAATGATAAGAGCATCAAAGAACTTATAGAAGAGAAAAGAGAAATGATTGCTGCTTCAAATGAAGTTTCTTTTCTGGATAAAGTTGTTGGCACCATCCTGTTAAGCGAATCTGAAAAGGTTAAAGTAGAATTTTTGAAAGACGGAAAATACGAAACAAAATCTATGGTTTGGTTTAACTACCATGATTCACATCGAAATGAGTATAAAAAAGGAGCTCAGAAAAAGAAAGAAAAGTTTAAGCTTCTCGAAAACAATATCGGCTATGTTAATATGGGGGTAATAAAACCTAAAAATGTTGCAGATATGGCCGAAGCGCTTAAAAATACAAAAGCAATTGTTTTTGATATGAGAAATTATCCGCTAGGCACTTACAAGGATATTTCAAATTTTCTAAATGCTAAGGAAGAGAAATTTGTGATTTATACGTATCCCTATTTAAATTATCCAGGCAAGTTTTATTGGACGGATGGAAGAAATGCAGGATTTGACAATAAAGACCATTATAAAGGAAAAACGATTGTATTATTGGATGAGAATTCGATAAGCCAGTCAGAATGGACAGCAATGTGTTTTCAAACAGCAGGAAATACCACAATAATAGGAAGCCAGACCGCAGGAGCTGATGGCAATGTATTTGAATTTGATTTTAGCGGATTTCATACGGGCTTTTCGGGTATTGGAGTTTATTACCCAGATGGAAGAGAAACCCAGCGTGTAGGAATTGTACCCGATATTGTAGTGAAACCAACAATTTTAGGGGTTCAACAAGGCAAAGACGAAGTTTTGGAACGCGCTTTGCTATATATAGAAACAGGAAAATAACCCTGTATATCGTACTGAAGAACGAGGGATCGCACTAGCTGATCGAGAGAAAAAATGGGGGTTTTCTCCTCGAAGCTTCTTGTGAGATCCTTTGTTCATCAGAATGATAAAAAAATAGGTTATTATTATTCAAACCTTTGTCAAAGTTTTAAACTCTGACAAAGGTTTTTTTGTCATCCTGAGCGAAGTCGAAGGATCGTGTTGAGAGTCGACAAAAGATTAGCGATTGGTTGATAGACTTCTCCCGAAGTTTCGGGACGCTCAGCCCGACAAAACGGGAGTGAAAATCCGCTCACATCCGCGTTTTCACAAAGTGAATCCGTTTCATCCGCGTACCTCAATCGCGCAGAATTGCTATTCTTTTAATATTGTCGTAATTTTGGCACTTTAAAATTACAGCCTTGAATTCAACACCCATTATTACTGATACCCACACGCACTTATATTCTGAAGAATTTGATCAGGATCGTGACGAAATGATTCAGCGCGCTATAGATGCTGGAATAACTCGTTTCTTTATTCCTGCAATCGATGCTGCAGCTACACAATCGATGTATGATTTAGAGAAAAACTATCCTGAAAATATATTTCTAATGATGGGTTTGCATCCCACTTACGTGAAAGATAATTATCTGGAAGAATTGCAGCACGTAGAAAATGAATTGTCTAAAAGAAAATTCTATGCTGTAGGCGAGATTGGAATTGATTTGTATTGGGATAAAACGCATTTAAAAGAACAGCAGATTGCTTTTAAGAAACAGATTCAGCTGGCAAAACAGTACAAATTGCCCATCGTAATTCATTGCAGAGAAGCTTTTGATGAAATCTTTGAAGTCTTAGAAGAAGAAAAATCTGAAGATTTGTTTGGGATTTTTCATTGTTTTTCCGGAACTTTAGAACAAGCAAAACAGGCAATTTCTTACAATATGAAGTTGGGAATTGGAGGTGTCGTGACTTTTAAAAACGGAAAAATAGATCAATTTTTGAATCAAATCGATCTGAAACATATCGTTCTTGAGACAGATTCTCCATATTTAGCGCCAATTCCGTATAGAGGAAAAAGAAATGAAAGCAGCTATTTAATCAACGTTATAGCTAAATTAAGCGATGTATATGGTGTTTCTGCAGAAGAAATTGCAGCAATTACAACCCAAAACTCTAAGGATGTTTTTGGGATTTAACCTGAGCCTTACAAAACTTTAATTTTTTTTTTGTTCTTTTGCCCACTTTAAACAATTATAAATAATGCAGAGATTTGATGCCATTCGACCGTTTTATGATTCCGAAATAAATGAAGCACTTCATGCGGTGGTCAATCATCCTATGATGAAAACCATGATGAACTTTACTTTTCCGGATGTGGAAGATGAGGTTTGGAAGGAACAATTAAAGAAAACACACTCTATACGAGATTTTCAGTGCAATTTTATTTATAACACGATTCAAAAAGTTTTAGAAAAAAGCTCTGAAGGATTAACGACTTCAGGTTTTGAAAAACTAGAACCAAACACTTCTTATCTATTTATCTCAAATCATAGAGATATTCTTCTGGATACGACATTGCTTAACGTTTGCTTATTTGAGCATGGTTTAGTAATGACAGCTTCTGCAATTGGAGACAATTTGGTAAAAAAAGCTTTTTTGGCAACTTTGGCCAAATTAAACCGAAACTTTTTGGTTTTGAGAGGTTTGTCGCCTAGAGAAATGCTTCAAAGCTCAAAATTATTGTCTGAATATATGGGACAATTATTGCTTCGCGAAAATCGTTCGGTTTGGATTGCACAAAGAGAAGGAAGAACAAAAGACGGAAACGACGAAACCAATCCAGGAGTTTTAAAAATGATTGGAATGGGTTCTGATGAAGAAAATTTAATGGATTATTTTAAGAAATTAAAAATCGTTCCTGTTTCTATTTCGTACGAATACGATCCAACTGATGTTTTGAAAATGCCGCAATTAATGGCAGAAGCAAACAACGAAGTGTATGTAAAAGATAAAAACGAAGATTTCATGACCATTTTAAGTGGTATCATGGGAACTAAAAAAAGAATACATATCTCTGTCGGAGATGTTTTAGACAAAGAAATCGATCAGATTGTAGCAGAAAATGATAATGTAAACAAACAGGTTCAGGCTCTGGCTCAAACAATTGATGATGCCATTTTGACTAATTATCAATTGTGGCCGACAAATTTTATTGCTTACGATATTTTAAACGAAACAGATAAATTTGCTCACAAATATAAAGAGAGCGAAAAACAGCTTTTTGAGCGTCGTTTAGAAATGAGAATCGGAAGTGATAATCCTGTGACAAGACAAGGATTTTTAGCCATGTATGCAAATCCTGTTGTCAACAAATTAAAATACCACGATGTCATCTAAAGCAAAAATATTATTGGTTTATACCGGAGGAACCATCGGTATGAGCAAAGATTTTGAAACGGGAGCGCTTAAAGCCTTCAATTTTGGCAAACTCATACAGAAGATTCCCGAAATCAAACAATTGGATTGTGAAATCGAATCCATTTCGTTCGAACATCCAATAGATTCTTCCAATATGAATCCCGAAATGTGGACGAGGATTGCCACTATTATCGAGGAAAACTATAACGCTTACGATGGGTTTGTCGTGCTGCATGGATCAGATACCATGTCATATTCGGCTTCGGCATTGAGTTTTATGCTCGAGAATTTAGCAAAACCAGTTGTATTTACAGGTTCGCAATTGCCAATTGGAGATTTGCGCACCGATGCCAAAGAAAACCTGATTACAGCAATTCAGATCGCCTCACTTTTAGAAGACGGAAAACCTGTTATTACAGAAGTCTGCCTATATTTTGAATACAAATTGTATCGCGGAAACCGAACTTCAAAAGTAAATGCAGAACATTTTAGAGCTTTTACAGCGCCAAACTACCCAGAATTAGTAGAATCGGGAGTTCATTTAAAATTAAACAGACACTTATTTCTTCCTGTAAATAAAGATGCAGAATTGATCGTTCATAAAAATTTGAACAATCACGTTGCTATCATCAAAATGTTTCCTGGAATGAGCGAAATTGTTTTGGCTTCAATCCTTGAAACGAAAGGTTTAAGAGGAATTATTCTGGAAACCTATGGTTCTGGAAATGCCCCAACAGAAGATTGGTTTTTAAACTTAATCGAAAAAGCCATCAAATCGGGAATGCACGTAGTGAATGTAACCCAGTGTTCTGGCGGAAGCGTAAACATGGGACAATATGAGACCAGCACTGCTTTGAAATCGTTAGGAGTTATTTCTGGAAAAGACATTACAACAGAAGCCGCAATTACCAAATTGATGTATCTGCTTGGACATAATATCCCGCAAAACGAGTTTAAAGATATTTTTGAAACGGCACTTCGCGGGGAAATATCCTAAGATTAAATTCCAATAAAAAACAAATCCCAAATCCCAAAATCTAAAGTTGGGATTTGGGATTTTTTTATTGAAATTTTCGCTTAACCACGCAGTTTGTCATCCTGACGAAGGAAGGATCACACAAGAAACTCGACAAAGATTGGTTTATCAGTATACGGAATTACTCTTCGCGGGGAAGTATATTAAAATTAAATTTCAATACTTTGCGTTAAAGAACTTTGTCAAAGTTTTAAACTTTGACAAAGTTGACAACGTTAACATAACGAAACCTGACAGGTTTTTAAAACCTGTCGGGTCGTTTTTTAATAAATTAAACGTCTCAGTTTGTTATTCATGATAAACTATGTGAGCAATTATAGTTGCTAATAATTCCTTATATCACTTATATGGTTTAAACAGCAAGCCTTTTGGAACTTAAAACTTAGAATTTTTATACGTAACCGGGCAGCTTTCCAATTCATCAGAAGCTTTGTGTTTTTTGTAATACACATAAACCAAAACAGAAAGAATACAGATAATTCCTTGAATAGCAACTGTTGCTCTTACGCCTAGCGAGTGGGAAACATATCCAATGATCAAACTTCCCACAGGAATCATTCCTTGATAGGCCATCATATAGTAGCTGATGCTTCTAGAACGCATACTGACAATACTGTGCGTCTGAATGTAAATGTTGATTGATGAAGTTTGTCCCATCATTCCGATTCCGCTGAGAGTCATGCAGATTAGTGCAATGGTAATGCTGCTCGAAACTGCCAGAATAATAATGCTGAACCCTAGCAATAGACTGGCAGCAATCATCAATTTCCCCATATTTTCAGCCGATTTTAGATTGGCCAAATAAATAGCAGAGAGAACAGAGCCAATTCCTGCAGCGCTTTCAAACCAGCTGAAAGTTTCAGCGTTTCCGCTAAAAATATCTTTCGCAAAAACAGGCATCAAAGTATTAAAAGAAATTACAAACAAACTGCTGCAGGTTAACATTAAGAGCATTCTTGCCATTTCGGTTTCTTTCTTTACATAATCTAAACCTTCAATAAGATCGTCCAGCATATTCAATTTGTTTTCGGCTTTAATATGCGGTGTAATCTTCATCATCAAGAGTGAAATCAAAACAGGAACATAACTCACAAAATTCCCGATGAAACAAATATCCTCTCCATATTGGTGCAGAATAATTCCGGCAAGCGCAGGACCTGCAATTCGGGCAAAATTATTCATGGTAGAGTTAAGCGCAACGGCATTTGGAAGATCTTCTTTACGGTCAACAATGTCAATCATCATGGTTTGACGGCACGTCATATCAAAGGCATTTATGATTCCCTGAATAAGGCTTAATGCCAGAATAAAATTGATATTATAAATTTTGAGATAAATAAGCAGAGCCAAAGTTCCAGCCTGCAGCATGGCTAAAGATTGCAATACCATCATGGCGCGGTGTCTGTCGTAACGTCCGATAATGCTTCCTGCAAGAGGCGCTAGAAACAAAGACGGAATCATGCTTAAAAATGTGGCCAAACCTAATAAAAATACCGATCCCGTGATGCTGTAAACCATCCAGCTTACGGCTGTCTTCTGCATCCAGGTTCCGATAACTGATACGGATTGACCGTAGAAAAATAACTTGAAATTTTTTGATTTTAACGCCTTAAACATAATCCTAAATATTTAATACAAAGGTCGGGATTATGATAGCATTAGAAAAATTAATAATTTTACTTATAATAAGTAGTAAAACTTATCAATATGGAAATTTATCAACTGCAATATTTTATCAAAACTGCTGAGGTTTTGCATTTTACCAAGGCTGCAGAGCTGTGTTTTGTTACACAATCGGGACTTTCTCAGCAAATAAAAAAGCTGGAAGAAGAACTTGGAATGCTATTGTTTAAGCGAATTGGAAAAAAAGTGCAGCTGACAGAAGCTGGTGCCGTATTTTTAATTCATGCTAAAAAAGTCGTTGAAAATGTAGAAAACGGAAAGCAGGCCATAGAAGATTTGAACGAAATGATTGGCGGAGAACTCCGAATTGGAGTAACCTACATTTTCGGATTATTGATTCTGCCTGTCGTAAATGCATTTGCCAAAAGATACCAGAATTTGAGGATAGTGGTAGAATATGGAACAACAGAAGCTTTAGAACAAAAACTGATTAATAATGAATTGGATTTGGTTTTAGTGATTTCGTCGCACGAAATTGGGCCTCCGATACAGAAAGTGCCTCTGTTTACGTCCAATATGGTTATGGCAGTTTCAAAATCGCATTCTTTGGCTGCATTAGAAAAAATGCCATTTAAGAAAATAGAAGAAGTTCCGTTGATCCTTCCCGGAAAAGGTTCCAATTCGCGTGAATATGTCGAAGCATTGTTTGTAAAGCACAACATGAAACCGAAAATTTCGATAGAGTTAAATTCGATTCATGCCTTACTGCAAATGGTAGAAAACAGCGACTGGGCAACCATTGTGGCAGAAAAAGCTTTGAAAGGCTGGGAGCATAGCCTTAAAGCCATTCAGATTACAGGAGTTTCAACCAAAAGAGATTCATATATGTTGACAATGGGAGGTTACCAGAAGAAGGCCGTAAAACTTTTCATGGAAGAATTTCGAAAAAGTATAAACGAATCTTAATTTTACTTTTTAAACTCAATTTTTTTTGTGTTATTTGCAGACCAAAATAGAAAGG
This sequence comes from Flavobacterium sp. TR2, assembly GCF_025252405.1. Classification (NCBI taxonomy): domain Bacteria; kingdom Pseudomonadati; phylum Bacteroidota; class Flavobacteriia; order Flavobacteriales; family Flavobacteriaceae; genus Flavobacterium; species Flavobacterium sp. TR2. The sequence continues at coordinate 1,305,426 of NZ_CP104307.1, forward strand.
TGTCCGAGTGGTTTAAGGAGCTAGCCTGGAAAGCTAGTATATGGGTAACTGTATCGAGGGTTCGAATCCCTTCCTTTCTGCAAATTTTTAATAAAATAATACCAAACCTCGAAATGTATATTTCGAGGTTTTTTTATTAATTGTTTCTATTGCCAAATTATAAATTACACATCAAACGTCCAAAAAAACTTATTGAACAAAAACTTTGGCAATTGCGATTTTACAATATTTGCATGGGAAAATCAGCGGCAATTAATTTCAGGATTATATTACGAACACCTTTCAAAAAATCTGTCGACCAATGTCTCAAAAGTTTAAAAATAAATATCGAATTCCATCTTCGCGATTGCAAAATTGGGATTATGGTGCAAATGGAGCCTATTTTATAACTATTTGTACTAAAAATAGGGAATGTTATTTTGGAGATATTATTGATTCTAAATTGGAGGCATCGGAATTGGGAATATTGGCAGAAAAATATTGGTTAGATATTCCAGAACATTTTCCGTATGTCGAATTGGGTAATTTTGTAATTATGCCAAATCACGTTCATGGGATTTTAATTATCGATAAAAACGCATCGGTTTCCGTAGAGACGCAATTAATTGCGTCTCTACCCGAAACAATATATAAAACAGGTGGTTTTGCTGGGGATAAAAATCCTATGTTGCAGGATAATATTTCGAGAATTATAAGATGGTATAAAGGAAGATGTTCTTTTGAGATGAAAAAAATATATGCAGATTTTGGTTGGCAACCGCGTTTTCATGATCATATCATTAGAAATGAAAAATCTTTTGAAACCATACAAAATTATATACAGAACAATCCGTTGAATTGGGATAAAGACAAATTTTATGGAAAATAAAACAAAAACAATCGAAATAACCGTAGAGACGCGATTAATCGCGTCTCTATTTTTTAGAGAGATTAATCGCGTCTCTATTTTTTTAGAGAAATTAATCGCGTCTCTATTTTTAGAGGGATTATTCAATTAAAAATAGAATCAGTTTTAAAATAATGATTCAGAACAAAAAGAGTTTGATGATTTATAAATCAAAAAATCTTGATTCATCAGATCTTGCAAAAAATCTAAAAAAAGAAAAAATCATAAACACATAGCCCTAAAAAGTTATTTTCAAAATACGGTTTCCCGCATTTTTTTATTCTAGAAATATTATATATTTGGCTCCTGTGTAATATAAATAACTTAATGGATTTACCTCCTTATTCGCCAGGATTGCATAAACTGGTTACGCTATATGTCGACGAAATTTCTAAGCTTACCAATAGCAAAGGCTTTGTCGCAGTTACCAATTCTATTTTAGAAAAATATGAACTTGAGAAGGTTGGCGTTGTGGTGCATGATTTCGAGAACGAAAGTTTTACAATTTCGTACTGCCTGAAAGAATCTCATATTTGTATACACACTTGGCCAGAATACAATCAGTTGACTTTGGATGTTTATTTGTGTAATTACCTTCAGGATAACTCGCATAAGGTACGCGCGGTTATGGCCGATTACGTTGATTATTTTGAAGCAGAAATTATTAAAGATTTTGAAATTAACCGATAAGATATGAAGATTCCTTGTTACGATTGTAATACAGAAACCGAGTTAGAGGTTGGTTTTGAAGTTATCAATTTTGTTTGCCCGGTTTGTCAGAGTTTATACGTTCGTGATAAAGAGGGGCAATTTAGAAGAAGATCAAAGTATAAAAATGTACTTAGAGATTATCCGCTAGAAATTGGCGATATCGGATTTCTGAAAGGCAGCAACTATAAAGTTACAGGTTTGCTAAAGAAAAAAGTGCATCCTAATTTTACTTGGACAGAGTTTATTCTGCAGAATGAAGCCAAAGAGTTTCTGTATCTTTCGCTTTCCAATGGGCATTGGATGATGCTTACCGAAATGGAGAATATTGCGGAATTAAAAGGAGGAGTTACAATTTTAGACCACGATGGCATAGATTACGATTTGTTTGAACATTCGGATGCTGAGATTATAGACGCGCAAGGTTTTTTTGATTTTGAACTTCCTCAAAACAAATACATTCATCTGGCTGAATTTATAAATCCGCCAAACATCATCTCTATAGAAAGGATGAACAATGTGCAATCGGCTTTTCATGGCGAGTATGTACCAAAAAGCGTTATTCAGAAAGCCTTTCCAAAAAGGACTATGCCTTATCAGTTTGGTGTAAACATGATTCAGCCGTCTCGTTTTGACCTTAGAAATACTGCCATTATTTTCTGTCTTTTCGCTTTATTGATCATAACCGCAAATTGGTACATTTATAAAGATCAGGTTGAGCAAAATGTTTTTAACAGTAAAATTAAGTTCAGCGAATTTGATAATAAAGAAATTACCAGTCCGTCTTTTGTGCTCAAAGGCGCTTCGGCTCCTATGACGATTAGTGTTTCGACTGAAGTTAGTAATTCATGGGCCAATATAAACATCGCTTTAATTAATGAAGATAATGGCGATGAAATTTATGCAAATAAAGACATAGAATACTATCATGGCTATTCTGATGGAGAATCTTGGACAGAAGGCAGCCAGTATGAAAAGTTTAATATCTGTGGTGTAAAAGGAGGAAAATACCATCTTTTGATTACGCCAATGAAAGCTCCAGAAGATCTTACCAATAGCGAAATGAATGTCAATGTGGTCTGGAACCAGCCTTCGAGTCGAAATCTAGGGTTAGTTATCTTAGCTATGGTTATAATTTATTTCATTATAAGATATTTTAGAAATCAATTTGAAAAAGAGAGATGGGCAGACAGTTCCTACTCGACCTATGAATAATATGAAAAGAATTTCAGATTTCTTTGCCAATAATTGGGCGCCACTAGCAATTGGATTCTTTTGCTTTGGCGTTTACCTCTATTTTGCGCTAGCAGGAAATAGAATCTGCGATTGCGAAACCACAGAAAAATATAGTACGGCAGGAAGCCGAACATCATATAGCCGTTTTTATCACAAATAAAAAAATAATCAATATGGAATTATTTCACGCACAGCCAGTAGTAAACTCAATTCTTTATTCTTTTTTAGGAATTGTTATTTTATTAATCGGTTATTATATTATCGAAAAACTGACTCCTGAGAATACTTGGAAAGAAGTTGTAGAAAAAAATAATGTTGCTGTTGCCATTGTTTTGGCAGCATTTATCATTGGAATTTCCATGATTATTAGTGCCGCAATTCATGGGTAAAAAGTTTCTTAGGTTTGAATTTCTTTTACTCTTTGCCGTATTTATAATTGCTACCTGCGGACTTATTTATGAGTTGGTTGCGGGAACTTTGGCGAGTTATTTATTGGGCGATTCGGTAAAACAATTTTCATTTATTATTGGCGTATACCTGTTTTCGATGGGTATAGGCTCGTTTTTTTCGAAGTTTTTCAATAAGAATCTGCTTAATACTTTTGTAGAAATCGAAATTCTGGTTGGACTTATTGGAGGTCTGAGTTCGGTAGTTTTGTTTCTGCTGTTTGAAAGTGTAGGTTCGTTTCAATTCATTTTATACCTATTTGTTTTCGTAACTGGATTTTTGGTCGGTTTGGAGATTCCGCTTTTAATGAATATTTTAAAAGATAGAGTTGAGTTTAAAGATCTGGTTTCGAATGTTTTTACCTTTGATTATATCGGAGCGCTTTTGGCTTCTATTTTGTTTCCGTTGGTTTTAGTGCCAAAATTGGGCATTATGGGAACTTCTCTTTTCTTCGGAATGATTAACGTGAGCATTGCTATTGCTTTATGTTTTTTGTTAAAGAGAGAATTAAGAAAACCTTCTTTACTTAGAGCAAAAGCCATCTTCTCTTTTGTGCTGCTACTGGCAGTTTTTATTTTTTCGAATGATATTCTCGCCTATTCGGAAGGGAAATTGTACGGAGAAAATATTATTTACACCAATTCGACACCTTACCAGCGTATCGTTTTAACGCATAATAAGAGCGATTACAGGCTTTATTTAAACAATAACCTGCAATTCAGTTCTGCAGACGAATACCGTTATCACGAAGCTCTTGTGCATCCCGTCATGTCGATGGCAAAAAGCGTCAAAAACGTTTTGGTTTTGGGTGGAGGAGACGGTTTGGCAGTTCGCGAAATCTTGAAATACAAAGACGTTCAGAAAGTGACTTTGGTCGATTTGGACGCCGGAATGACGAAGCTGTTCAAAACCAATTCGGTTCTGACCAATTTTAATCAAAACTCTTTGAACAATCCTAAAGTTACCGTAATCAATACTGATGCTTATATTTGGGCGAAAAATAATAAAGAGAAATACGATGTGGCAATCATCGATTTCCCAGATCCGTCCAATTATAGTTTGGGGAAATTGTATTCGCTTAATTTTTATCAAACCATAAAAACCATTTTACAGCCAGATGCAGCGGTGGTCATACAAACTACTTCGCCTTATTTTGCGCCTAAATCCTTTTGGTGCATCAACAAAACTGTCATGCAGGTTTTTCCGCAGGTAGATGCGTATCACGCGTACGTTCCTTCGTTTGGAGAATGGGGCTACACGATTGCCATAAATGGTTTTGGAACCACTTTTAATACGGTAAACCGAAAAGCAGAAGGATTGAAATTTTATAATTATCAATTCGACCGATTCAATTATTTTACAAATGATATGATTTCGAACCAAATCGAAATCAATCGTTTAGACAACCAGATTTTAGTGCGCTATTTTGATGAAGAGTGGGGAAAACTGCAATAAATCCAGAAGGAGTTTTTTAAAAGTAGTTGGTGCAGCTTTAATTGCGGTTCCATTTCTGCAGTTTTGTTCCGATAAGATTGCGGTAATGATGATTCGTTTATCAGGTACAAAACATATTCTTGGCCATCGTTTATGGATAAAAGATTTTCCAAAACCGATAAAACAAATCCAGATTCCATATTTAATTGTCGGCGGCGGAATTTCAGGTTTAAGCGCGGCACGCCAATTTCATAAAAAAGGAATTTCAGATTTTCTGATGGTGGAATTAGAAAATCATTTGGGCGGAAATTCTTCCAACGGAGAAAACAAATATTCCAAATATCCTTTGGGAGCGCATTATTTGCCATTGCCCAATTTTGAGGATAAAGAATTGCTTCGTTTTCTGGAAGAAGAAAAAATAATTTTGGGTTATAACGAAAAAGGTTTCCCAATTTTTGATGAATTGCAATTGACTTTTGCTCCAGACGAACGTTTGTTTTACAAAAATAATTGGCAGGAAGGCGTAGTTCCAAAAGAAGGAAATTTAGTTTCAGACGATTTGGAATTTGAGCAATTCTTCAAAAAAATGGATGCTTTTAGAACTGCCAAAGGCCAAGATCAGAAGTATTTGTTTGATATTCCGCTTTACCTTTCTTCATCAGATTCAAAGACCAGAGCTTTGGATAAAATTACCATGAAGCAATGGTTCAAAGACAACCATTTTACTTCAGAACCTTTGTTTAATTATATCGATTATTGCTGTAAAGACGATTTTGGTTTGGGAATCGACTATGTTTCGGCTTGGGCAGGAATACATTATTTTGCTGGAAGAAAGCAAAATAGTACGCCCGAAAAACAGGACAGCGTTTTAACGTGGGCCGAAGGAAATTCGCGTTTAGCCCATCATTTGAAAAAATATACGAAAGGCCAATCGTTAAAAAATCATTTGGTTTATGAAGTCAAAGTAGCCAATAATAAAGTTATTGCAAAAGTTTTTGATGCTGTAAACAAAACCTCAGTTGAAATTATTGCCGATAAAGCCATAATGGCCTCTCCGCAGTTTGTAAATCAGTATTTAATAAAAGACAGAAAAACATTTACCAAAGACTTTCATTATACGCCTTGGCTTTTGGCAACGCTGATTGTAAATGATTTATCAGATGATTTTAGTTTTCCGCTTTCTTGGGACAATGTGATTTATGATGCAAAAGGTTTAGGATATGTTTACGATCAGCATCAGACCGTGAATCAGGTTCAGGACAAAAAGGTCATTACGTATTATTATAGTTTTTCGTCTGCCGATTTAAAGAAAACGAGAAAAGAGCTTTACAAAAAAGACAAAGAATATTGGAAACAGTTTGTTCTTGATGACTTAAAATTGGCTCACCCCAATATTGAAGAGTGTACAGAAGATCTGGAAGTTTTTATTTTAGGTCACGGAATGATTTCGCCGGCGCCAGGTTTTATTTTTGGAGAATCAAAAAAACAGGCCAAACAGAATATTCAAAATTCTATTTATTTTGCGCATAGCGATTTATCTGGAATCTCGATTTTTGAAGAAGCTTTTCACCAAGGAATTAATGTTGTAAATGAAATTGTAGATGGAACAACCGTGGATTCATAAAGCCAAAACCGATTGGGCATTTATTATTGGACCGTCATTTTTTGTCTTGGCGATCATTTTCATTTTTCAGGATTATATAGCCCAGATCGAGGAAAATTATTCTTTTTACACTTGGCTTTTCCTGATTGTTTTTATAGACGTAGCGCACGTTTATGCGACATTATTTAAAACTTATTTTGTTGCAGCTGAATTTCAAAAGCAAAAAAGAAGATTGATTTTACTGCCCATTATTTGTTTGGCAACGGGAATTGTGCTTTTCTCTTTCGGGAGTTTAGTTTTTTGGTCATTTTTGGCTTATGTGGCTGTTTTTCATTTTATTAGGCAGCAATACGGCTTCATGCGACTGTACGCGAGAAAAGAAACAAAAACGAGGATTTCAGTTTGGATTGACAATCTGGCGATTTATGCTTCAACTGGCTACCCAATGCTGTATTGGTTTTTTTCGTCTAAGCGAAAGTTCAACTGGTTTGTAGAAAATGAATTTTTTAGGTTTGAAAACCAAAGAATTCTCGAAATCCTGTTGGGAGTTTATATTGCAATTTTGATTTTGTATATCCTGTATACTGTTGTAAAATCTATTCAGAATCAGTTTTTTAATATCCCGAAAAACAGTATTATTCTAGGAACGGCTTTGTCTTGGTATTTCGGAATTGTATATTTTAATGACGATTTGATTTTTACTTTATTGAATGTCGTTTCGCACGGAATTCCGTACATGGCTTTGGTTTATTTTAAAGAAATCGACGGAAAATCGGAAGCAGAATTGGGGCGTTTGTCTTTCTTAAAACAATACAAAGGCCTTTTGATTTACATTGGAATTTTGCTTTTAATTGCCTTTTCCGAAGAATTTCTCTGGGAACTTTTTGTTTGGAATGAAAACATCAGCGTCACAAATTTTGATTTTTCAAGCTGGCAGATTTTGTTAGTTCCGCTATTGACGGTGCCTCAGTTTACGCATTATTTATTGGATGGCTTTATTTGGAAGTCAAAAAAATAAATCTAAAGCTTTATCTCAAACAAACTAAAAGAACCTTCTTTGTAATGTTCTGGCAATTCATTTGTCCATTCGATTGTACTTATTCCTTTGTAGGTGAAACCACAACTCGTGTAGTACTTATTTATTCTTTCGTTGCCGCTGTGTGTGTCTAGTCTAATGTATTCTTTACCATTTTCTTTGGCATATTCTTTAGTCCATTCTATAATTTTTTTGACATAAGACTGCCCTCTAAATTTTGGATTTGTGGCAATGCGATGTAAATAAACTGCAGAATCTTTACTGGCTTCTTTCCAGATAATTAAATCATTAAAAGTGAGTACAAATGTACAAGCAACTTCGTTTCCTTCTTTGATTATAAAATGACGATTTTCGGCAATTTCTTTTTCAATTAATGTTCTTTCAAAACCTCTCCAGCTTTTATTGTTGACTGTTTTTTGATAAGCTGTAGCTTCGTTGTAAATATTGAAAACGGCGTCGATATCTTCATTTCTAGTTTTAAAAAATTCCATTATATGGTTTTGTTCTATAAATTCATGAATCTTCAAAGATAAATTTTTCCAAAGTCTTAAAGGTTCGAAATACTTAATTTATGCTTTTTTTATCAGAGTCTAACCAAACCACATTCTGTTCTGATTGATGGTTTTGACCAATAATATCTCTGTACAATTCTGGTCTTCTAGCTTTTATGTACCTGCTTCCGCCTGCAAGATTGCACTTTTCAGGGGTAATTATTGCTGTTGCAAAAGAATCGTCAAAAGTGTTGCATTCTGCCAGAATATCTCCAAAAGGATCTATAATCATAGAACAGCCGTTTTTTAATTGATCGTCATCCATGCCAATTGGATTCGAAAATATGGCATAAATAGCATTGTCGTAAGCTCTTGCCGGCAGCCATTTCATCAGCCAATCTCTGCCTTTCATTCCGTTAAATTCTAAGCGTAAAGAAGTTGGATCGGTTTCTCGGTTTTTCCAAAGATCTGAGGATACAAAACCAGCTCCAGGTCGGGTAGAAGGCGTGCACATGGTTACGTGCGGCATAAAAATAATGTCGGCACCTAAAAGTTTTGTAGCACGAACATTTTCTATAATATTATTGTCATAACAGATTAAAATACCGCATTTCCAGCCCTCAATTTCAAAAATGCAATAACGGTCTCCCGCTGTCAAATATGGATTTATAAACGGATGCAATTTTCGGTACTTCGCCACTAGGCCGTTTTTATCTACGCAAACATATGCTTTAAAAAGGTTGTTGTTCTCATCTTTTTCGAAGAGCCCGGCCAGTATTACAATATTATTTTTTTGGGCAATTTCAACCAGTTTTAAAATGCTTTCTCCGTTCGGAATTAATTCTGCCAAGTCCAGCATTTGTTCTGTTGATAAATTTCTTGCAAATGTATACCCTGTTATAGAGCATTCATGAAACGAAATCACATCACAGCCTTCTTCTGATGCTTTTCGCGATAAGTTTTCGATTACAGATAGATTATAGTTTTTATCGCCGCTCTTGTTTTCAAACTGGGCTGCAGCTATTTTTAGATTTTTCATTTTGTTTGCTATTAATTTTATCCAAAAATAGCATTGCCGTTATTTTATAAATTGTATAAAACCGACATTTTAGTATAATAGAGGAGGCAGTGTTTTGATAAGATTGTTGGTTAGTTTCTCACTGCTGGACATATATTCGGTTGGAGTAATTCCAGTATGTTTTCTAAATTCTTTTATTAGATGAGACTGATCTGAAAATCCTGCATCGTAGCAGATTGCGGTCAGATTTATATTATCAGTTTTGTCTTTTAATAATTTTAGAAAATGATGCAATCTTATAATATTCCCAAATTTTTTCGGATTTAACCCGATACATTCTTTAAATTTTCTTTCAAGATGCCTTTCGGTATAACCTGTGTACTCGACCAATTGTTTCATGGAGAAATGTCCTTTATTGCCGATAATAAAATTTAGCGAACTATTTACCAGCAGCTGATTTGAGTTCGGTCTTACTGCGATTAGGGGTCTAAAAAAATGATTTAAAAGATCAATGCGCGTTTGATTGTTTTCTTCAGACAATTTCTCGAGAAGGGTTGAGGTTTTTTTGCCAAATAGATCTTCAACAGGAATTATAGAATCGTGAAATTCATCGGCGGGCACACCTAATAATTTATTTATTCCGTTGGGCTGAAAAACGACAATGATCAGCTTAATTTCATTTTCAGAATAAAGATCTTTGTAGCTGCTCAATTGCCCGTATACAAATGAAGCAGGCAGATAATTCTTTACGTCGTATTTATTTATTCCAGCAATAAGTTTACTTTTTATAGAGAAAACAAGACCAGTATTGCCGTCTGAAAATAAGCGGAATTTTTGCAGAGCAGTTTCGGGATCATCTAAAAATAGATAATGCTTGATATAGGGTAATAGATCTTTTGTAACAGAAGCCTGCATGGCAAATTAGTTTATAGCAACATACAAAGGTACCTTTATTTTGTTTCAAAATGTTTTGCTAAATGCAATTGTAAGACTAATTTATTTCTGCAAAGCAGTTTTAACCTGCGGCAGCATTTTGTCGACAAACATTTTATACGCAGTTTCAGAAGGATGCAGTCCGTCTGAAGCAACAAGGCTCGGATTGTTAAGACCTTGTCTCGTAATATCGGTAATGGAAATAAACGCAACATTTCTGGAGATGCAGCAACGCTCAGCAAAACTGTTGTACTGGTTTATTTCGTTCGAAATTTTCATTCGGTTTGAATCGGTATAGTTGGCAGCAAATGGAGTATAGGCATAATCTGGAATCGATAGCACAATCACTTTTTTATTGTTGCCTTTGGCCAATGCGATTGCCTTATCGAGCAATTGTGGAAATTCTTTTTCGTAAACCGAAAAATCTAAATGCTGGTATTGATTGTTGACGCCAATTAAAAGGGTGACCAAATCATAATTGGATTCTGGATTTTGGGAATTGATTGCGGAAATTAAATTTGCCGTTGTCCATCCTGTTGTCGCAATGACTTTTAATGAAAAAGCGGTTTCGGGATAAATTGTCTGCAATTTAGCTTTGAGCTGTTCCGGATAGCGGCAGGTTTCGCACACGCTTTGTCCAATGGTATAACTGTCGCCTAAAGCAAGATAATTTATAGATTTTGAAATTGGAGCTGTGGGAACTTCTGCGGTTGGCGGAGTTGTTGCGGGAGGAACCGAAATGTTCTCAGAATCTGATTGCTCAGCGCTGCAGCTTAATAAAAATATGCTGAGTATAACAATAACTATTTGTTTGAAATGCGGTTTCATAATTTTGGCAAATTAGGTTTGTGAACATCTTAAACAAATAGTTACGTTAAATATATGAGTTCGGTTTTTTTAAACCATTTCGGCTTTCATCAAAATTTCTTCTTCGATGGCATTCCAAAGACCGATGCGTTTTTCTAGAGCTAAGATCGAAACTTCTTCAACTTCTTTCCATTTTTGAGCATCGTTCTCACACAACTCTGTAATCATGGTCATAGCCATTGGTCCGTGTTCATCGGCATCCAATTCGATATGTCTTTCAAAATAGTACAGCAATTTTGTTAAATCGGTTTCCGGAAGGTTTTTCTGGAAGTTTTTCAAAATTTCGGTAAACATACTCGGAATCAAGTCTTCTCTTCCAAAGGTAAAGGCTGCGGCAATTTCGTGAGGTTTGCCTTCTTCAATAACTCTAAAAGTAAAATCCAAGAAAGATTTTACATTAGGATGCAACTGGCTTTGTTTGATGGCAACAAATATGTTTTGAAGCGAATTTACTTCTGATAAAAAGTTTAAAATGCCAGTAGTGTCTGCGCCACAAGCTTCCATTGCCTCCAAATACATTTCGTAATGGCTTTGCCTTCTTCCGTCAAGCGTTAAATCGGTTTCTTCTGCAAGAACAATTTCATTGATTAAATAGCGAGTTTCTGGATTTTTGGTAGCAAACCAAGGCGTTGTTGTACAAGTAAGTTTGGCTTGTAATGCTTTTAACAAAGACATGAAATCCCAAACAGCAAAAACGTGAGTTTCTAGAAAACTGTGCAGGTCATTTATATTTTGAATCTTATTGTATAAAGAATGGTTTAAAAGTTGGTCTTTTTGAGGTTGAATGCTTTTGTTTATCGTTTCGATATTCATTTTTGAAAAAATTTTGATGCAAAGATAAAAAGCTTCTCCGTCAAGAAGAAGCTTTTCGCATTGATTTTATGTATATTTTAATAATTGGCGTTTATTTAAATGCTGGAATTCCAGTCACATCCATTCCAGTTATCAATAAATGTATGTCGTGAGTTCCTTCGTAAGTGATCACACTTTCAAGGTTCATCATATGGCGCATAATAGAGTATTCGCCAGTAATTCCCATACCTCCGAGCATTTGTCTGGCTTCTCTCGCAATGTTGATCGCCATATTTACGTTATTGCGTTTTGCCATAGAAATTTGTGCAGTTGTCGCTCTGCCTTCATTTCTTAAAACCCCTAAACGCCAAGTTAATAATTGCGCTTTTGTAATTTCGGTAATCATTTCAGCCAATTTTTTCTGCTGTAATTGAGTTCCTCCAATTGGTTTTCCGAATTGAATTCTTTCTTTTGAATATCTTAAAGCAGTATCATAGCAATCCATTGCAGCCCCAATTGCACCCCAAGCAATTCCGTAACGAGCAGAATCTAAACAGCCAAGAGGAGCGCCAAGACCAGATTTATTTGGCAAAAGGTTTTCTTTTGGAACTTTTACATTATCAAAAATTAATTCTCCCGTCGCAGAAGCGCGAAGCGACCATTTATTATGAGTTTCTGGTGTAGTGAAGCCTTCCATGCCGCGCTCAACAATTAAACCATGAATTCGGCCTTCTTCGTTTTTAGCCCAAACAATTGCAATATCTGCAAAAGGAGCATTAGAAATCCACATTTTAGCACCATTTAGAAGATAATGATCTCCCATATCTTTAAAATTGGTAATCATGCTTCCAGGATCAGAACCGTGATCAGGTTCAGTTAATCCGAAACATCCAATATATTCTCCTGTAGCCAGTTTTGGCAGGTATTTCATTCTTTGCTCTTCATTTCCGTATTTCCAAATAGGGTACATTACCAAAGATGATTGAACAGATGAGGTAGATCTTACGCCAGAATCGCCTCTTTCGATTTCCTGCATAATTAAACCGTAAGAGATCTGGTCTAATCCTGCGCCGCCGTATTCTACAGGAATATAAGGTCCGAAACCGCCGATTTCTCCAAGACCTTTAATAAGTTGTTTAGGAAATTCTGCTTTTTGAGCATATTCTTCTATAATAGGAGAAACTTCTTTTTTAACCCAAGCGCGAGCAGATTCGCGAACCAATTTATGTTCGTCTGATAATAAATCGTCAAGGTTAAAATAATCCGGAGATTGAAATAGGTCTGGTTTCATGTTTTTTAATTTTTAGCAAAGCAAATTTACATAATAAAAATATAACAAATACAGGTAAAATTGTTATATTTTTTTAAGGCAAAAATAAAATTAATAGGAATTTGGCAAATTAATTGTAGTTTATTGATAATTTATAGACTATTTTTGAATACCAAAAACAAACTTAATGAGGCTGATCATCTCTTTTTTCTTTTTACTATTACTATTTTCCAGTGGGACTGCCCAAACCAATGGGGAGCTCACGGAACAAAAGTACATAGAATTACAGGATAAAATCCGTTTCAGCATGAATGGTAACTTTGACCAAGGTCTTAAGTACGCCGCTGAATTAAAGAAATCTAACAACAATGAGCACATCTCTTTTGCTTATGGCGCGGGATCTTACCTTTATCAGTTAAAAAATAATAGAGCTAAATCTGATGAATGGTTTGCCAAGGCATTAACATACTATAATAAACTCCCAGAGTCGGTCCAAAAAATAAATCTTAGAGCATATCTATACAATTATAGAGGATTGACAGAATGGAAAAGGCGAAATTTTAGCAATGCGCTTAGCAATTATCAGGAAGGAATTAAGCTTTCTATTAAAACTAACGATGTTATACAGACTGTAAAGTTTAAAAGCAACATTGCCTTGGTTAATGAAGCAGTAGGCAATTATGAACTTGCTGTGAAAAACCTTAGACAGAATAGCGATTTCTTGGATAAGAATGAAAGTCTTTACGAAAAAGACCAATTTCAAAATAGTAAAAGTAATATTTATACCAATTTAGGAAATGTCTACGAAGGCTATTATATGAAAAACCGCAACAAATCGGTTTTGCTTGATTCGGCCGAATACTATTATAAAAGAGCGATAACTTATTCGCAAAACTATATAGATAATAAAATGACGGCTACTTTAAGTCTCGGAAATATCTATTTGTTAAAAAAAGATTTTAAAAATGCAGAGAAAGCTTATTTTGATATTTCGGTATACGCGAAACAAAATAACGATGAAAGTTATTACAAGACTGCAAATTATAACTTAGGAGATCTCTACTATTCTCAAAAAAAATACGACAAAGCTTTAATCTTCTTAAAAAAAGTTGATTCTCTATATCTTAAGGAAAAGAAAATAGACATGAGTTATTTTCAATCCAATTATATTCAGGCAAAAATTTACAATATTCAAAACGAACCTGAATTGGCTTTCAAGCATTCTAAAATTTATTTAGATTCTTATGAAAAATATCAGGGACAATTGCGAGAAGAAGCTTTAGAAGTTAATTACAAATTGGGCACCGCGAATCTAAGCGATGAGATGGTGAGCATTCAGGAGAAGTATAAATATGAGGTTTTATGGAATAAAGCCCTAAAAGTCTTCTACGTTATTTTGGTTGTTGGCATTGTGTTTTTCTTGATTAAGAATATTCGAGATAAAAATAAAGCGCAGAAAAAAATGAACGCTCTAATTGAAGAGTTTAAAACGAATCTTGAGAAAAAAGAAATAGAAAAAGCAGGCATCGAAAAAGCGGCTGCCGAAAAAATTGTGGTTTTAGAAGAGTCTCCAGAACTAGAAGACGCTCAGCTTAAAAAAGAAAATGCAAATCTTAGTATTGATGAGGCGAAAGAAAATAAAATTGTAGAAAAATTACTGGCATTAGAAGAAAAATTAGAATACTTAAATGCAGATTTTACGCTTTCGTATGTAGCTAAAAAAATTAAAACCAATACCACCTATTTATCTTATGTTGTCAATAAAAGATTTGGGAAATCTTTTGGAGAATATTCGAATGAATTGAAGATTAATTATGTTATTAATCAAATGATTACAAATCATCTCTATCGTAAATACTCCACTCAGGCAATTGCAGAAAGTGTTGGTTTTAAAAATGCAGTTTCATTTGCAAAATCGTTTCGCAAAAGAACTGGAGTGTCTCCAGCTCAATTTGCGAACAATATTTAAAACTGCATTATTAGCCATTTCCTCCTCCGTTAGTTTTTATAGGATAGCTCACAACAGGCGGATCAATAGGTTCATCTCCTCCTCTAATAATTCTTTGCGCTTTTCGGTCTATTTTTTCTGATTCGAAATCTTTGAATGTCAGTATTTTAGTTTTCATGGCTCTTTTTTTTGGATTAATTTTTTTGGATTTTTTACTTTTAAGATATGGATTAACCGTTTCCTCCTCCATTAGTTTTTATAGGATAGCTCACAACAGGCGGGTCAATAGAGCCGTTTTCTCCTCCTCTAATAATTCTTTGCGCTTTTCGGTCTATTTTTTCTGATTCAAAATCTTTGAATGTCAATATTTTAGTTTTCATGGTATTCTTTTTTAGGGTTGTTTTATATGGACTTTTATTTTTTAAGCTGCGAATTAACCGTTTCCTCCTCCATTAGTTTTAATTGGATAGCTCACAACAGGCGGGTCAATAGAGTCGTTTTCTCCTCCTCTAATAATTCTTTGCGCTTTTCGGTCTATTTTTTCTGATTCAAAATCTTTGAATGTCAATATTTTAGTTTTCATGATTCTCTTTTTTTGGATTGTTTTATTTGGACTTTTATTTTTTAAGCTGCGAATTAACCGTTTCCTCCTCCATTAGTTTTTATAGGATAGCTCACAACAGGCGGGTCAATAGAGTCGTTTTCACCTCCTCTAACAATTCTTTGCGCTTTTCGGTCTATTTTTTCTGATTCAAAATCTTTGAATGTTAATATTTTAGTTTTCATGGCTCTCTTTTTTTTTAAGTGTTTTGTTTGGGTTGTTTTATTTGGACTTTTACTTTTTTAAGATGTGAATTAACCGTTTCCTCCACCATTAGTTTTTAGAGGATCAGACGGATCGTTAGAATCGCTGCCTCCGCCTCGGATAATTTTTTGAGCTTCTTTATTCATTTTTTCTGCTTCGAAATCTGATAATTTAAATGTTGTATTTTTCATGTTGTTGAATTTTTAGTTTATATTTTTGTACTATTAATCTTTCATATGCATTTTTTTGCAACTTTGTCAAAAGCGGCAAATAAGAGCGCTAAAAATTGGTTTACGCTAAGTTTTTTTTTTGAGTTTTATTGGTTAAAAGCATTAAAGCTGAGTTTTATATTTGTAAGGCAAAACTTCTAAATTTGTACTCGCTTTTTGCTTTTCAGAGGGAGTTTTTTGCTACCGATTTGAGGTTTTTTCTTGACGATTTGATGGCGTTTTTTAGACCTCTTTTTTATGATTTTATATCTTCAAAATCATATGATTTTCGTGTCCTTATTTTCATGTTTTTTAAAGTTTCGATTATTGCTTATCCAAAACTAGATAAAAAGCGAAACCGTTAATCGAAAATAGCTTTTGTGCGCTTTTTATTGAAAAAAAACGATCTTAATTCCTTGTTTTGCAATATGTTGCTGTAATTACTATACTTGGTATAATTTATAAATTGTATGTGGTATAATTAATAAAATGTATGTGTTTATGTGATTTTTATGAATAAAAACCCCAATATTTGCAGTGTAATTATGATTTAAAAACGATCAAAAACGATGTTAAAACTGGTCCAAAAATTTCTACAAATCAATCGATACTCAGACATAAAAAATGAGTTCAAGGATCTGTTTTTGTCTCATCCGAATTATCCGAGTTTGTTTGCCATTACAGACTCGTTTGATTTGCTTTCTGTAGAGAACGCAGCTGTAAGAGTTTCGAAAGAGCAGATTGAAGATTTGCCTTCGAACTTTTTGGCGTATTTTAAAGATGAGTTGGTATTAGTCGAAAAATTTAAAAGCGGCGTTAGAATTACAACTCCAAAAAAAGGAATGCAGAAATTGTCTTATGATAAATTCCTTTTAGATTGGAATGGTGTTATTGTTGCCATTGAACCAAACAATGTCGTAGCAAGAGATAATCTAAAAATAGAATACAATTGGCTAAAATATTTTCTGCCTCTTGCACTTGTAGCAGGATTATCTTTCTACTACAACCGTTTTGACTGGTTTACAGCTTCTTTTTTAATAACATCGGTTCTTGGTTTAGTCGTAAGCATATTCATTGTGCAGGAAAGATGGGGAGTTAAAAACACCGTGATTTCAAAATTCTGTAATTTAAGTTCTAATTCTTCTTGTCATTCTGTAATAAGTTTCAATGATGATATTGCAAATAGATGGTTGAGTTTTTCAGATTTGCCACTGCTTTTCTTTGGCTCTAGCATTATAGCAATATTGGTTCAGCCTTTAAGTTCAACCATTTTTGTTGGATTTTTAAGTCTGCTTGCTATTCCAGTAATCGTTTGCTCGATCTGGATTCAAAAATTTGAGATTCAAAAATGGTGCATAATGTGCTTAGCCGTATCATTTTTAATATTGGTGCAAAGCGTTGTTTGGTTCTCATCAGATCTTTTTACACTGAGTTTTAGTTTCAATGCTATTTTCCCTTATGTATTTTCTTTATTGCTTTTAATACCAATTTGGGCATCAGTTAAAGTAATGATTAAGAAATCGCTTGATAATGAAAACTCTCTGAAAGAACTTAAAAAATTTAAGAGAAATTACTCGCTACTAAACTTCTTGTCCAAAAAAGTAAAATATAACAAAGGATTTGAAGATTTGAGAGGCTTGACATTTGGCAATAAAAATGCAGGAGTTAGACTCTCTGTAATTCTGAGCCCAAGCTGCGGACATTGTTATAAAACTTTTCAAGAAGCTTTCGATTTAGTATTGAAGTTTCCAGACAAAATATTTTTGAATGTTCTTTTTAATATTAATCCAGAAAATAACGACAATCCTTATAAGGCAGTTGTCGAGCGGCTTCTAACGATTAACAGAACTACACCTGGAAAAACTGTTGAAGCGATTTCAGATTGGTATATTAAAAGAATGCCACATAAAAAATGGCTTAAAAAATGGAATGTTGATTCTGTAAGCATGATGATAAATCAGGAAATTCAGAAACAATATGATTGGTGCTCTATGAACAATTTTAATTACACACCAATTAAAATTGTCAACGAAAGGCTATTTCCAAACGAATATGAATTGAACGAATTGAAGTATTTCTTAAACGATTATGTAGAAGAAGTTCAAGTTTTAGAAAAAATAGCTTAAGAAAATACAGAAGTTTCGACTGTTAAAATAGGAACAAATAACCCCAATTTAAAAACCTGCAGCGATGTTAAAGAACATTTTGAAATTGAAAGGTGCAGTAGAATTGACTGCGAATGAGCTGAAAACAATAAACGGAGATCATGCTCCTATTTGTGAAGACGGATTTAAAGCTAAAAGATGTACAGAATTTGGAACTGTGCCAGCATATTGGAACTGCATACCAAATAGTTACTTCGGAAGCTGCTAAAGAAGATTTTTTTAAGCATCAAGTTATAGAATATTTGAGGCTTAAACCAAAAAACGTAAATAGCCAGTTATGTTAGAAAAGATTTTAAAAAGCAAAGACACAAAAAAGCTGACAAAAAAAGAGCAAAAAAACATTTTGGGAAATGATGAATATTCGCAAGAAATCAATTGCCATGATGATGTTGCTTTCGAAAAACATTATGCTTGCTAATTTTAATATTTAAATGGTGACAGAGAAGAAAAAGCTCTGTTGCTGTTTAAAAAAAGGTATTAATTATGTTGAAGAAGATTTTAAAGCTTGAAGGCGCTCAATATATTAACAAATTTGAGCAGAAAACCATGAAAGGAGGAATTCCGGAATGCTGGATTCATGCTTTAGAAGCAGGATGCTTTTTAATACCGCCAGGCGAAACTTGTCCGCTAAATACATCATCGGGTATTTGTGATACAAGTCGTCTTTGTTGTTGATTTTTAACTTTTTTTAAAAGTAATACGATATAGCCTTATTTAGAATTTAGTCATGTTTTTTTTGAATGTATAGGCGCTCGATCGTGGAACATTGAGCAAATTCTCAGTATTGATGATTGGTACTGAGATTCTTAGGAGTTGGCCGCTGGGTTGTTTTTATTTGGTTAGGGTAACCGCGGCCATGTCCTAAAGAAATTGTGTTGCTAAAAATTTGTTTTTAAATACTGAAACAGAGAAGATTTAAATCTTCTCTGTTTTTTTTATGGTTTAACAAGATTTTTTTTTCTTAATTTGGTCAGGAATAAATCAGAATAAATTGAAAAAATTTACTCATTATAAACAAGCTGATTACAAAGATTGCGGCCCTACTTGTCTGAAAATTATAGCCAAACATTATGGCAAGACAATTCATATTCAGGATCTAAGAGAATTTAGCGAAACTACCCGAGAGGGGAGCAATCTGCTTTTCTTGAGTGATGCAGCCGAGAAAATCGGTTTTCGGACTTTGGGAGTAAAATTGAGCTTAGAAAGGCTGGAAGAGGCTCCTCTTCCGTGCATTCTGCATTGGAATAAAAACCATTATGTTGTACTCTATAAAATAAAAAAGGGGATTTATTATGTTTCAGATCCTGCTTTCGGCCTGATTGAATACAATAAAGAAGATTTTCTAAAATTCTGGATTGGCAGCAATGCCGACGATGAAACAAAGGAAGGAATTGCACTGCTGATTGAGGCAACTCCTAGTTTTTTCCAGGCTGATTTTGATAAAGAAGACCGTAAAGGGTTAGGGTTTGGAATTCTCTCGCAATATGTATTTCGATACAAATCCTTTCTTTTTCAGTTAAGCATCGGGCTATTGGCAGGCAGTTTGCTGCAGCTGATATTTCCATTTCTGACTCAGAGCATCGTCGATGTGGGAATTCAGAACCAGAATATTCATTTTATTTACCTGATTCTTTTTGCCCAGCTGTTTCTTTTTGCAGGACGGACAGGTCTGGAGCTCATAAGAAGCTGGATACTTTTACATCTTTCCACGCGCATCAATATTTCACTGATTTCCGATTTTTTTATCAAACTGATGAATCTGCCGATTTCTTTTTTTGATGTGAGAATGACCGGTGATATCATGCAGCGTATAAATGACCACCATAGAATCGAAAAAATACTTACGACATCCTCTTTAAATGTACTTTTTTCTGTCATCAATATGTTTGTATTGGGAGGAGTTCTGGCTTATTTTAACCTCAAGATATTTCTGGTGTTTTTTGTCGGAAGCCTTCTTTATTTTGGCTGGATAAGCCTATTTTTAAAACGAAGAGAAGCCTTAGACTACAAACGTTTTGCAGAAGTATCCAATGAACAAGGGAAAGTGATGGAGCTTATTAACGGAATGCAGGAAATTAAGCTTCATAATGCAGAAAAACAGAAGCGCTGGGGATGGGAATATGTTCAGGCAAGACTTTTCAGGGTTTCGATAAAAGGTTTGGTTTTAGAACAGTCGCAAACCATTGGCTCATCAGTAATAAATGAATTGAAAAATATTTTCATCACTTTCTTATCTGCAAAACTGGTCATCGACGGATCGATCACTTTGGGGATGATGCTGGCCATTAATTCGATCGTGGGCAGTTTAAATGGGCCCATTACACAGCTCATCCAATTTGTGAGAGAGCTTCAAGATGCTAAAATTTCATTGGCAAGACTTTCTGAAATTCACGAAAAAGAAGACGAAATGCAGCAGGAGCAGCATCAGTCCAATGATGTTCCCTATGATTCAGATATCGAATTAAAAAATGTCTCTTATCGCTATTTAGGTTCTGATATGCCTGTTTTAGACAGTTTAAGTTTAAAAATTCCGGCCAATAAAGTAACTGCGATAGTAGGAGTGAGCGGAAGCGGAAAAACAACGCTGATGAAGCTGCTTCTTAAATTTTATGAACCCGAAAAAGGAGAAGTCTTAATTGGGAATGCACAGCTTAAAAACATATCGCAGCACGCCTGGAGATCCAGCATCGGAGCTGTAATGCAGGAAGGATTTATTTTTAGCGACACCATTGCCAATAATATTGCTTTTGGAGCAGATAAAATTGACAAGAAGCGATTAGTCTATGCGGCTGATGTAGCAAATATCCAGCAGTATATAAGCGAGCTCCCGCTGGGCTACAATACCAAAATAGGGGCAGAAGGAGTAGGAATGAGCACCGGACAGAAACAGCGGCTGCTGATAGCCAGAGCGGTATACAAAAATCCAGAGATTCTGTTCTTTGACGAGGCAACATCGGCTCTGGATGCTAATAATGAAAAAGAAATTATGCAGAAGCTCGATATTTTCTTTAAAAACAAAACAGTAATTGTAATTGCGCACCGGTTAAGCACAGTAATGAATGCCGATCAGATTGTGGTTTTGGATAAAGGCAGGATTATAGAAGTAGGAAACCATACCGCGCTGGTTGAGCAGAAAGGAAATTATTTTGAATTGGTTAAAAATCAGCTGCAGCTAGGAAATTAATTATGGCAGAAAACAACGATACATTTGAATTGAGAAGTGAAGAGGTTCAGGACATCCTGACCAAAGTGCCGCATTGGATGATACGCTGGGGCACCGTTTTGATATTTGCCATAATAGTTATGCTTTTTTTTGTTTCATGGTTTGTCAAATATCCAGATGTTGTAAAAACAGAAATTGTAATAACGACTAATATTCCGCCAGAGAAAATTGTGTCAAAATCTTCTGGACGAATAGAAGCTATTCTGGTCAGAAATAAAATGCTGGTTGGAAAAAATAGCACGCTGGCCATTATTGAAAATACTGCCAATTATAAAGATGTTTTTCTGCTGAAAAAGATTGTAGACGGCTATGATATAAACAGCTCAAAAAAAGAGTTTCCTTTTGAGCTGTTGCAGAAT
Organism: Flavobacterium sp. TR2; assembly: GCF_025252405.1. Taxonomy (NCBI): domain Bacteria; kingdom Pseudomonadati; phylum Bacteroidota; class Flavobacteriia; order Flavobacteriales; family Flavobacteriaceae; genus Flavobacterium; species Flavobacterium sp. TR2. Next base: position 1,326,856 of record NZ_CP104307.1, read on the forward strand.
ACGCAGCTTGGCGAAATAGAAAGCGCATTTGCAGTATTCCAGAAAGATTATCAGGCTCAAGAATTAAATAAAGACCTGCATCCTTTTCAGGTGGAGAGCAGGGCGCAGCATTCTGAAAAAATCCAAATAACAGAAAGAATAGAAATTCTGCAGCAGCAGAAAACGATTAATGAGCGCGAATTAGAACTTCAGAAGAATGAAGTGGCGCGCTTTGAAACTTTATTCAATAAAGGAATTATTTCTGCTCAGGAAATGGAAGCAAAAAAACTCAGTTTCCTTCAGGCGCAAAAGAATTACAGAAGCCTATTGTCGTCGATTTCCCAATTGAGGTCTTCTCTTATTGACAACACAAAATCAAGCCAGAATTCGCAGATAAACAGCACCAGAGAAGAAGTTAACCTTGGGCGCAATGTTTCACAATCTTTTTATCAGCTGAAAAAAGTGATACGCGATTGGGAACTTGCTTATGCATTAAAATCTTCCATCAGCGGTAAAGTGACTTTCCTGCAGGTTTGGAATGAAAATCAGACCATAAATGTTGGGGATAATGTGTTTTCTATAATCCCAGATGCCAAAAATAGTTTTATCGGTAAAGTGAAAGCTCCGGCATTAAATTCAGGCAAAATCAAAGTAGGGCAGCGTGTCAATATCCGTCTGGCCAATTATCCCGATAGAGAATTTGGCGTTCTGAAAGGCGAAATCAAAAATATTTCGCTCGTGCCCGATAAAGACGGAAATCTCCTTATAGACGTCGCTCTTCCTAACGGATTAAAAACATCCTATAATAAACAGATTACGTTTCAGCAAGAAATGAAGGGGAGTGCAGAGATTGTAACCGAAGATCTGCGTTTAATAGAAAGAATCCTTTATCAGTTCAAAAGCATTTTTGAACAAGCATAAAATGATGATATGTTGTTCTTTGTTAGAGCTTTAAGTTTTGATAAAGATGTTCTTTTTACATCTTTAAGTAAAAATCTTTAGTAAGTTCAATATATTCAGGAGTATAAACGTGCCTGTCGATTTCGATAACTAATTCATTAGTCTCGATTTCAGCAACTTCATTTCGGCTAAAAGCCAATAAACTGCGTTTAATTTCAGATTTTGGATTTCCTTTTACTCGAGTAATTTTAAGAGGATATAGTTCAGCCTCTTTTGCCAGCGCAATAAATTTTTCTTCTTCTTTGAAAGGAATAATTAAAGCAAATATTCCGTTTTCTGAGAGTAATAAATCGGCAGCTTCGACCAATTCTTCAAAAGGCATTGCATCTTGAAAGCGGGCTAAATCGCGCTGTTCGTTTTCTGTTTTATAATCTTCGGCATAAAAAGGCGGATTTGAAACAATCAGATCATATTCATCTTCAGGTTCGTCAATAAATTCGTCTAAGCCAGCATGAAAACAAAACAATCTATCGCCCCAAGGAGAAGCATCAAAATTTTCTACAGCCTGTTCGTAAGCATCTTCATCAATTTCAAGAGCATCAATTTGTTCAGCATGAGTTCTTTGTGCAAGCATCAAAGCAATAATCCCTGTCCCTGCACCAATGTCTAATACACTAAACGGATTATGGTCAATTGGAGCCCAAGAGCCAAGCAATACGCCATCGGTACCAACTTTCATAGCGGTTTTATCTTGTTTGATAGAAAATTGTTTAAACTGAAACATAAATGTGAAATCGCAATTTTTTAAATTCCAAATTCCAAATCTGAATAAGAAAAATCAATAAAGAAGTTCCAAATCCCAATTGTAATGCGGAGTAGATTAATTTTAGAATTGCAAAAATACCATTAAATATAGATTCTGCATTCTTTTGCAAACAAAAACGTTCTTTCTTCTAAATTGTATGGTTTCATTTGGTTAAATTCCAATTTTTTAAAGTGTGAATATATAAAGAAACCACATACAAATAAGTTTTTTCTTTCAAAAAAAATCCCCTTTAAAGAATTTGAAATTTAAAAAATTGAAAATTTAACTCCACTAAAGCTTGGAATTTGGGATTTAAAAAATTGGAATTTTAAACTAAAGGTACATCTCGATAAGACCTTCAGGAAGATCCATAATTACTTTTTTGTTTTCGCGATCGATTTTTACAAGAAACTGGTCAATCATAGGGACCAAAATTTCGACTTCGCCATTTAAAACTTCAAAAAGAGGTTGGGCTGAAGAATCGTTAATAGAAGTGATTTTTCCAAAAACGCCTAAACGTTTGTCTTCAATTTCAAAACCAATAACTTCGTGGAAGTAGAATTTGTTGCCGGTAAGTTTTGGCAGCATGGTTAAAGGAAGGTAAATACCGTTGCCGATCAATGCGTCTGCATCTTCTTCTGTATTTACGTCTTCAAAACTAACTCTTAAAAAGTCATTTTTATGTAAAGCGCTTTTTTCAATAAAAAAAGGAATCAAGTGTTTGTTGTGTTCAACAAACACTGATTCCAGATTTTCGTATAACTCAGGCTCGTCTGTATCTAGATAGATCAGAACTTCACCCTTGAAACTAAATTTTTTAGCGATTTTACCTAAATAAAAACAGTCTTCTTTACGCATTATCGCCAAGTAAAAATTATGCTTCAGTTGTTTCGTTATTCTCTTCAGCAGCAGGAGCTTCTTCAGCGGCTTCAGCAACTTCTTCTGTAGCCTCTTCAGCTTGTGCAGCGGCAGCAGCTTCAGCTTGTGCAGCAGCAGCATCAGCAACACGTTTAGCGTTAACTTCTTGCTCAGCTTTTAAAGCTTTTGCTTTCACATCAGCTTTAGCTTTAGATAAACCTTCTTTTTTAGCATCAACTTTTCCAGCTTTTGCTTCTAACCAAGCAGTTAATTTAGCATCTGCTTGCTCTTGAGTTAAAGCACCTTTACGAACTCCTCCATCAAGGTGGTGTTTCAATAAAGCACCTTTGTAAGAAAGGATAGCTCTTGCAGTATCAGTTGGTTGAGCACCATCGTGTAACCATTTAACTGCGCTGTCAAGGTTTAACTCAACAGTTGCTGGGTTAGTGTTTGGATTGTAAGTACCGATTTTCTCTAAGTATTTACCATCTCTTTTTGAGCGTGCATCTGCAGCTACTACCCAGTAAAAAGGTTTTCCTTTTTTACCGTGTCTTTGTAATCTAATTTTTACTGACATAATCTAGTGATTAAATTTTGAGGTACTCGACCTCTGTTAATTAAGGGCGCAAAGATATAATTTTTTTACGAAAAATGCGTTTTAAAAAAGATTAAATATATTTGAGTTGTTTTTTTAGCATTTTTTTGACTTTTTAATTTAAGTATTTAGCTCTTAATGCGATACTTTTGCATCAAATTCATTTTAAATATGAAAAAATACTTTTACTTTTTATCACTTTTACTGCTGCTTGTATCTTGTACAGAGGATGTAAGATTTAATAATCCTGCTTTTCAGACCTTAAAAGATAATGCTTTTTGGAGGGCACAAGTTTATAAAGCCGGAATAGAAGCAAATGGGTTTTTTACTGTTGAAGGTTCTTTAGGTTACGAACAGATAAAATTTCAGATTTCTGAACCAGCCGAAAAAACATATGTCTTAGGAGTAAATGATGATGTAAAAGCCACTTTTAAAAATACGTATAAAGGACAAGAAGCAGAATTTACGACTGGAACAGGTAAAGGAAGTGGGGAAGTTGTTGTTACAGAGTACAATACCGTTGATAAAACCATTTCCGGGACGTTTAAATTTACAGCAGTCAATGTCGATTCTGGAGCTGAAAAACAGCAAATGCATTTTACAGAAGGTGTTTTTTATAAAATTCCAGTAACGTCAGAAGGCAACTTTGTTCCTGTAAATGATTAAGTTTTTGGTTTGGGTATTTTTTATCAAATCAAAATAAAAACTTAAATAAATTCATAACATGGTAGATTAGATGTAAATAAGACTACATTTGCTTCTTATTATAAATAAATATCTATGAATATTTTCGTTGGAAGCCTTCCATTCAGTATTGAGGAAGCAGATTTAAGAGAGTCTTTTGAGGCTTATGGAACAGTTGACTCTGTTAAAATTATTACTGATAAATTTACTGGAAGAAGTAAAGGCTTTGGTTTTGTTGAAATGCCAAATGATAGCGAAGCTCAGAAAGCTATCGACGAATTGAACGGTGCTGTGGTTTCAGGTCGTACAATTGTTGTAAATAAATCTGAGCCAAAACCGGAGGGCGAAAGAAGAAGTTTTAATAACAACCGCGGAGGAAACGATCGTGGTGGTTACGGAAACAACAACCGTGGCGGAGATCGCGGAAACAGAAGAGAATATTAATGTTTTTTTTCTAAAATATAAAAGGGATCAACGAGAAAGTTGATCCCTTTTTTTATGTTGTTTTTTATCCTCTATAAGGATTGTCAGGCTGAGCGAAGTCGAAGCCTTATGTGTTGTGCCTTTCGACTCCGCGCAGGGTGACATCAGAAGTTTTTATTTTCAGCAGCGTGAAACCTGAAACTTGAAACAAATAAAACTTGAAACAAAATTATACATTCGCAGCCAACCAATCGCCAACTTCCTTAGTGCCGTATGCTTTGCCTCCATTAGCTAAATCTTCTGTAACTACTCCAGCTTCTAAAGCTTTGTTTACAGCGTCTCTCATTGCTTTTCCTTCTTCCATCAATCCGAAGTTTTCGAACATCATAGCGGCAGATAAAATTGTAGCCATCGGATTGGCAATGTTTAATCCTGTAGCTTGTGGGTAAGAGCCGTGAATAGGTTCAAATAAAGATACTTCAGCTCCCATAGATGCAGAAGGCATTAGTCCCATTGAGCCTGAAATGACAGAAGCTTCATCTGTTAAGATATCTCCAAATAAGTTTTCAGTAATCAATACATCATAAGAGTTTGGCCATTGAACCAAGCGCATTGCTACAGCGTCAACAAACTCGTAGCTCACTTCAACTTCTGGATAATCTTTTTCCATCGCTTGAACAGTTTCTCTCCATAAACGAGAAGTTTCCAAAACGTTTGCTTTATCAACACAGCATAATTTTTTAGAACGGGTCATGGCCAATTCAAAACCTTTTTTAGCTAAACGCTGCACTTCAGCTCTTGTGTAAACGCAGTTGTCGTAAGCTGTATCTCCGTTGTCTTTTCTTCCTTTTTCACCGAAATAAATTCCGCCGGTTAATTCTCTTAAGAAAACTAAGTCAGTTCCTTCGATTCTTTCTCTTTTTAATGGAGATTTATCTAATAAAGATGGGAATGTGAAAGTTGGTCTTACGTTTGCGAACAAACCTAATGCTTTACGCATTTTTAATAAACCCTGTTCTGGACGTACTGGTGCAGAAGGATCGTTATCATATTTAGGGTGGCCGATTGCTCCAAAAAGAACCGCATCAGCATTTTTACAAACTTCGTGTGTTGAATCTGGATAAGGTTCTCCTACAGCATCAATTGCGGCAGCTCCAGTTAAAGCTGGTTTCCAAGTGATTTCATGTCCAAACTTTTTTGCAACAGCATCAGATACTTTTACAGCTTCATTTATTACTTCTGGTCCGATTCCGTCTCCGGCTAAAAGGGCTATGTTTAATTTCATTTTTAAGTATTTATTATTTTAAGGTTCAAAGTGGCAAAGGTTCAAAGGTTCAAAGTTTTAAAAGCAGGTAAAAACCTTTGCGCCTTTGCCGCTTTGAACCTTTGTAACTCTAATCGGTAATCACGTTTAACATTTTCTGCGTTGCAATAATCGCTGCAACGGTCTGGTCCGAATCTAAACCGCGGGTTTTGAATTCTTTTCCGTTGTTGACCCATGTAATAATGGTTTCGCACAACGCATCAGAACTACTTCCTGGCGGGATTCTCACGGCATAATCGATCAATTTTGGAAGCGTAAGTTTTTTGCTTTTGTAAATTTTGGATAAAGCATTCATAAAAGCATCAAACTGACCATCTCCCTGAGCATTTTCTTCGATTATTTCTCCGTTTAAATTTAAAGATAAAGTCGTAGATGGGCGCATTCCTTTAGAATGCACCAGCATATAAGAGTTTATCGTAATTTTTTCTTCGTAAGTATGGCTATCCAAAACATCAGAAATAATGTATGGAAGATCTTCTTTTGTAACTGTTTCTTTTTTGTCGCCCAATTCTATAATTCTTTGGGTTACCAATTTTAAATCTTCGTTGTTTAGTTTTAAGCCTAATTCCTGAAGATTCTTCTCGATATTGGCTTTTCCTGAAGTTTTTCCTAGAGCGTATTTTCTTTTTCTTCCAAAACGTTCTGGAAGCAAGTCATTAAAATAAAGATTGTTTTTATTGTCGCCATCAGCGTGGATTCCGGCTGTTTGCGTAAAAACGTTGTCGCCCACAATTGGCTTGTTTGCAGGAATTCTGTAGCCCGTAAAAGTTTCAACCAATTTGCTTACAGAGTATAATGAAGTTTCTTTAATACCGATATTTACTTCTGGCATATAATCATTGATAACCGCCACAGTACTTTCAAGCGGTGCGTTTCCAGCGCGTTCTCCCATTCCGTTTACTGTTACGTGAAGTCCGTTGATTCCCGCTTTTATCGCTTCCATAACATTGGCAACACTTAAGTCGTAATCGTTATGAGCATGGAAATCAAAATGAATGCTGGGATATTTTGCTCTAATTTTCGAAATAAATTCAAAAGTTAGAGACGGAATTAAAACGCCTAAAGTATCAGGAAGTAAAACTCTTTTAATTGGCTGAGTTGCTAAAAAATCTAGGAATTGAAAAACATAATCGGGAGAATTTCGCATTCCGTTGCTCCAGTCTTCCAAATAAACATTGGTTTCAATATTATTTTCTTTTGCTAAAGCAATGATTTGAGCAATTTCAGAAAAATGCTGTTCTGGAGTTTTTTTTAATTGATGCGTTAAATGGTTCATTGAGCCCTTGGTCAGCAAATTCTGCACTTTGGCACCGGCTTTTTTCATCCAGTCAATTGAAACTCCGCCATCAACAAACGTCAAAACTTCAATTCTGTTGATATATCCTTTTTCCTCGGCCCAAGAAGTAATGCCGTTTACGGCCTGAAATTCTCCTTCGCTCACACGTGCAGAAGCAATTTCGATTCTATCAATATTTAATTCCTCCAGCAACAATTGCGCAATGGTCAGTTTTTCTGCAGCAGAAAATGATACCCCTGAGGTTTGTTCACCATCACGGAGCGTCGTATCCATTATTTCAATTTTTCTTTTTTCCATATTGATATTCTAATTTCTAACGGGTTGGATTTGATGTCCGATTTTAATTTTTGACGCTGATTTTACGGATTCGCCTTGCGAAAACGCGGATTTTTGTTTTAGCCTAAAAAAAGAAATCTGTTTTTTTTCTGCGTCTTTGCAAAGCAAATCAGTTTTATCCGCGCCCTATTTATTCTAGAAAGACCCGAGAGGTTTTGAAGCCTGTCGGGTCTAATAGACTGAATGATATTTCTATTAGTAAGGAAGTTTATCAGCAAAAGCTTTAATGTCTTCCTTCATGTCTTGCAAATAATCAATGTCATCAAAACCATTAATTAAATTGTTCTTTTTGTAGCCGTTAATAGCAAAAGATTCTTGCTCGCCAGTTGACAGCAAAGTAATGGTTTGGTTTGGAAGATTGATTTCTAATTCTGTTTTTGGATCAGCTTCAATAGCTTTGAAAATATTAGCTAAAAATTCAGGGCTGATTTGTACTGGTAAAACACCAATATTCAAACAGTTTCCTTTGAAGATATCTGCAAAGAAGCTAGAAACTACAGCGCGGAATCCGTAATCGTAAACTGCCCAAGCAGCGTGCTCTCTAGAAGATCCAGAACCGAAGTTTTTTCCTCCCACAAGGATTTTTCCGCTGTATGTAGGATTGTTTAAAACGAAATCTGCTTTTGGAGTATCGTCTCCATTGTATCTCCAGTCTCTGAAAAGATTGTCTCCAAAACCTTCACGTTTTGTAGCTTTTAAGAAACGAGCTGGAATGATTTGATCTGTATCGACGTTCTCAATTGGCAACGGTACACCGCTGCTTGTAAGTATATTAAATTTATCGTATGCCATTTTTTGGAATTTTAGATTTTAGATTTTAGATTATTAGATTTTAGATTTTCTTTTTGAAAAACTTAAACTTAGAATCTAAAATAGTTTTGTATTAAATAATGTTAATCAATTTTATTTGAAGAAATTTAGATGAAGATTACGCGAAGTGAGAAATCTAAAATCTAAAATCTCCAATCTAAAATAGCTCGCGCGGATCTGTTAGTTTTCCTGTAACTGCTGCCGCTGCTGCCATAATTGGACTAGCAAGTAGCGTTCTTGAGCCAGGACCTTGACGACCTTCAAAGTTTCTGTTTGACGTACTTACTGCATATTTTCCAGCAGGAACTTTATCGTCGTTCATTGCTAAACAAGCAGAACATCCAGGCTGGCGTAATACAAAACCAGCTTCGGTTAAAATGTCTAAAATTCCTTCTTCTTTAATTTGTGCTTCAACAACGTGAGAACCCGGAACGAGCCAAGCGGTAACATTATCAGCTTTTTTTCTTCCTTTTACAATTTCGGCGAAAGCTCTAAAATCTTCAATACGTCCGTTTGTGCAGCTTCCCAAGAAAACGTAGTCGATTTGTTTTCCGATCATTACGTCATCTTCATTGAAGCCCATGTAAGCCAATGATTTTTTGTAAGTTTCTTCACCGCCTTCAACTTCTTTTGCACTTGGAATATGTTTTGTGATACCAATTCCCATTCCTGGGTTTGTACCGTAAGTAATCATTGGTTCGATGTCTTCAGCTTTGATGTTTAATTCCGCATCAAACACAGCATCAGCATCCGTTTTTAAAGTTTTCCAATATTCAACAGCTTTTGTCCAAGCTTCTCCTTTTGGAGCATACAATCTTCCTTCAAGGAAATCGAAAGTAGTTTGGTCAGGGGCAATCATTCCTCCACGAGCACCCATTTCGATACTTAAATTACAAACAGTCATACGACCTTCCATAGTCATGTTTTCAAAAACATCACCCGCGTACTCTACGAAGTAACCAGTTCCTCCAGAGGTAGTTAATTTAGAGATGATATAAAGTGCAACATCTTTTGGGCCAACACCTTTGCTTAATTGACCGTTTACGTTAATACGCATTTTCTTTGGTTTAGGCTGCATGATACATTGAGTAGAAAGCACCATCTCAACCTCAGAAGTTCCGATACCGAAAGCGATAGCTCCAAAAGCACCGTGAGTAGACGTATGCGAATCACCGCATACAATAGTAGCGCCTGGCAAAGTAATTCCGTTTTCAGGACCAACTACGTGTACAATTCCGTTTTTTTGGTGGCCTAATCCCCAGTGCGAAATTCCGTATTCGTTTGCATTGTCTTCAAGAGCTTTAAGTTGGTTTGCAGAAAGCGGATCTTGAACTGGTAAATGTTGGTTTATGGTTGGTGTATTGTGGTCGGCAGTTGCAAAAGTACGTTCTGGATATAATACATTAACGCCTCTTGATTTTAATCCTAAAAAAGCAACAGGACTTGTAACCTCATGAATGAAATGGCGGTCAATAAAAAACACATCTGGCCCATCTTCAATTTTACGCACAACATGTGAATCCCATACTTTGTCAAATAATGTCTTACTCATTTTTTATTTTTTTAAATTGTAATTTCTATAACCACAGCAATTTCCTGTTCATTATAATAGCAAAACAAAAGTAAAAAAAGATAAAAAAGCGTCAATTTCGATATTTCATTATATACGATACCCAAACTAATTTACAAATTGCCAAACGGCTTTTGCAGACTGAAATTTGAAAGAAAAATGATAAAGAAACGTATTTGCTTTTCCTTTTTCGGCTTTAATTTTACCAGTTTGTTTTTTGTTTTAATAGTTTGCAAATTTATCTCAAAATCAATATAAAATATAAGTATTTGATGAAAAAAAATCTAACAAAATGAATAAAAATAGTAATAATTGTTAGTTTTGATTTCTTTTCAAAAAGTGCGTTTCTTAGATTTTTAGAAGCTTTTTTGGGAGTTTTTCAGGTGCTATTTAGATTCAATAAAATACCAAAATACTACGACATCCAAGAAGTGTATTTTTATGAAATTTTATGTTTTTTTGAAGCAAAAACTGATTTTTAGAAGACAGTGTTTTTGAAAGTTAATTCAGGGAATTTTTAAACTCTAATGGAGTCAGACTAGTTTTCTTTTTGAATAATTTGCTAAATGATTGAGGATATTCGAAACCTAATTGATAAGCAATTTCTGCTACCGAAAGATTGGTCGTAATCAGAAAATCTTTTGACTTTTCAATTAATTTTGAATGAATATGCTGTTGGGCGTTTTGTCCCGTTAAGTTCCGAAGCATATCGCTTAGATAATGGCTTGAAACATTAATCTGTGAAGCCAGAAATTCTACGGTAGGCAATCCTTTTTTTAAGGTTTCTGCATTGCTGATATAGTTGTCCAGAGTATTTTCAACTTTCAATAATAAATCGTGGCTGATCGTTTTTCTGGTAATGAACTGGCGTTTGTAAAAACGATTGCTATAATTCAGCAGAACATCTATATACGAAACAATCACATCCTGACTCATTTCGTGTATAGCGGTATTGAGTTCGTTGTCGATGCTTTGCAATAATCCGACAATAATTGTTTTCTCGCTGTCTGAAAGATGCAGAGCTTCATTGGTGTCATAAGAAAAGAAGCCGTATTTTTTGATGCTTTTTCCTAAAGGATAATTTCGGATAAAATCGGGATGAAATAAAAGTGTATAACCGCCGTATTCAGCGCCTTCTTCATTTTCGGTAAAAATTAATTGGCTGGGAGAAGCAAACATGAGTCCGCCTTCAGTGAAATCATAATAACCCTGGCCATATCCCATTTTTCCTTTGGTAGAAAACTTATAGGAGATTTTATAAAAATCGAGTAAAAAGGCATGGTTTGCAATATCTTCATTGATGATTAACTGCGTATTGTCTACCAAGCTCACCATCGGATGAAGCGGTTTTGGCAGTCGAAGCAGATCGTGAAACTGCGATATAGAAGAGATTTTTGCCGGATTATAGTTTTTCTTTTCCATTATATAAAAGTATGAAATTTTGAGAGACTAAAAAAAGCTTCGGAGAAGCGAAATAGGTATAGAAATTGCAATTATTATCGAGAGTGGAGTTCCAGCAGAGTGACATATTCATTACAATAAATATGTCGCTCCGCTTGAGCTTTTTTCCATCCGTATGATTGAATTTCTATACCTATTTTGCTCTGCTGGAGCATAATAAAAAAGCGTTAAATGCTTTTTGGATAGCTTCATCAGAAATTATTATTCTCCAAAAAATTGTTTGCCAAATTCAGAACGAAAAACTTCATCACCAACTTCTAGTCTTTGTTTGTAAAGCGCTTTTGCATCTTCACCGGCAACATATCTTAATTGGTTTTTTCCATCTGTTGCTGCTTCATAAACGACATCGGCAATTTGTTCCGGAGTCGATGCCATCTCAAACATAACATCAACGTTTCCAAACATTTTATTGGTCATTGTTTTGTACTCGGGCAAAGTGCTTGTGTCAAGAGAACCGTGTAGGAATTCTGTTTTGATTGCTCCTGGAGAAACCGTTTTAATATTTATTCCAAACGGATTTAATTCGTAGGCCATACTTTCGCTCCAGCCTTCTAATCCCCATTTTGTCGCGTGATAGATTGATCCTAAAGGAAAAGCAATCAATCCGCCGATAGAAGTCGTTGAAATAAACGAGCCATTTTTTCTTTCTCTGAAATACGGTATAAATGCATTTGTAACGCGAATTACTCCCAATAAGTTGGTGTCCAATTGTTTGGTGATTTGAGAATCAGAAAGGCTTTCCAAAGGACCAATCAGGCCATAACCGGCATTGTTAAAAACGATATCAATGTCACTGATTTCAAGCGCTTTTTGAACTGTTGCCTGTATTTGATCATAATTGGTGACATCTAATGGCAATAGCGTGATGTTTTTTAATTGAGAAAGTTCTGTTTCTTTTTCAGGGTTTCTCATGGTTGCAATAACATTCCATCCTTTTTCATGGAATAATTTTGCTGTTGCTTTTCCTAAACCTGATGATGCGCCTGTGATAAAAATTGTTTTCATGATTATTGTTTTTTAATTGTTATAATTTGATGAAGCAAAGTTCACGATACACTGCAGCTTAAAAGTGTTCATTTTGGAGCAATGAGTATCCAAAATGAAGAATTGAATTTTTTTAAGAAAAAATGAATGAAATTTGGCTGTTTTTACGTTTAAAGAACAACGATGTTAATTGTGCTTTTTGTTAACAACTTCACTTTATTATTTCCCTAAAAAAAGTGTAAATTTGAATTCCTTCCATTTTTCATTATGTATTTTGCTATGTTTCATGTTGTCAGTAGTTTACGATGTAAAAGATATGAAATTTGGAGCTTTAAAATTTGACTTTTACAATTCTATGTATTTAATATTCGATACCGAAACAACCGGATTACCAAAACGCTGGGACGCCCCGATTACCGATTCTGACAACTGGCCCCGTTGTATACAAATTGCTTGGCAATTGCATGACGAAATGGGACAGCTTGTCGAACATCAGGATTATTTGGTTAAGCCTGACGGATTTAACATTCCGTACGATGCCGAGCGTATTCACGGAATTTCGACAGAATTGGCTGAAGCCGATGGAATCACTTTGGCCGAAGTTTTAGAGAAATTCAATATTGCTTTAAGCAAAACCAAATTCATCGTTGGACAGAATTTAGGTTTCGACGTTAATATTATGGGAGCCGAATTCCATAGAATGGGAGTAGATTCTACGATGGCTTCAATTCCAGTTTTGGATACCTGTACCGAAGTTACGGCTTCATTATTGCAGCTTCCGGGAGGTCGTGGAGGAAAATTCAAACTTCCAACATTGACAGAGTTGCACAGCTATCTTTTCGATCAGCCATTCGCGGAAGCGCACAACGCAACTGCCGACGTTGAGGCAACTACACGTTGTTTCCTTGAATTGGTTAGAAGAGAAGTTTTCACCAAAGAAGAGCTGGATGTTCCGAAAGAATATTTCAAAGATTTTCAGGAGAGAAACCCAGAGCCATTTAAGCTTATTGGTTTAAAACACATCAATTTAAAAGCGGCTTCGGATAAAATCAGAGAACAGCTTAAAGCTTTAGCTGGAGAAGATACGCAAAATGTTGTTTCAGAAGAAGATAAAGCTGATTTTAAAGCGGCAAAATTTGCACATTTGCACAATCATACGCAGTTTTCGGTACTTCAATCGACTATCGGAATTGGAAATATTGTAGCTGCTGCAGCCAAAAACGGAATGCCGGCCGTTGCTATGACAGATACTGGAAACATGATGGGAGCTTTCCATTTTGTGAGCGCCGTTATGAATCACAATAAAGCAGCGTCTGGAAAAAACAAAGCTCTGGTTGAAGCTGGAGAAGAACCAACAGAAACTGAAGTTAAACCAATCGTAGGCTGTGAATTTAATATCTGTGACAATCACTTAGATAAAAGTAAAAAAGACAACGGTTATCAGGTTGTTTTGATGGCTAAAAATAAAGCAGGTTATCATAACTTGGCCAAAATGGCTTCGATTGCTTATACAGATGGATTCTACTATGTGCCGAGAATTGACCGCAAGATTGTGGAGCAATACAAAGGCGACATTATGGTTTTGTCTGGGAATTTATACGGAGAAATTCCGAGTAAAATTCTGAATATTGGTGAAAACCAAGCAGAAGAAGCGTTGATTTGGTGGAAGGAACAATTTGGCGAAGATTTCTATCTAGAAGTTATGCGCCACAATCAGGAAGATGAAAATCGTGTCAACAAAACACTGATTGAGTTTTCGAAAAAACACAACGTTAAATTAATTGCAACTAATAATACTTACTATTTAAATAAAGAAGATGCCAACGCACACGACATTTTATTGTGTGTAAAAGATGGTGAGAAACAGGCAACACCAATTGGTCGCGGACGCGGTTACCGTTACGGACTTCCAAATCAGGAGTATTATTTCAAGTCGCAAGATGAGATGAAAAAACTCTTTGCTGATTTGCCAGAAGCCATTATCAATATTCAGGAAATTATTGATAAGGTTGAAGGATATTCGCTTTACCGAGATGTATTGCTTCCGAAATTCGAAATTCCTGACGAATTTGTTGACCCTGAAGATGAAAAAGACAATGGAGTTCGTGGTGAAAATGCTTATTTGCGTTACCTTACAATGGAAGGTGCCAAAAGAAGATATGGCGAAATTACCGAATCGATTCAGGAGCGACTTGATTTTGAGTTAATGACAATTTCGAACTCCGGTTATCCAGGTTATTTCTTAATTGTACAGGATTTTATCGCCGAAGCAAGAAAAATGGACGTATCTGTAGGGCCAGGGCGTGGTTCTGCAGCGGGTTCAGCCGTTGCGTACTGTCTCGGAATTACCAATATTGACCCTATTAAATATGACTTGCTTTTTGAGCGTTTCCTAAACCCAGACCGTGTATCGATGCCCGATATTGATATTGACTTTGATGATGAGGGTCGTGGACGTGTAATGGAATACGTAATCAATAAATACGGTCAAAAACAGGTAGCACAGATTATCACTTATGGTAAAATGGCAACCAAATCGGCGATTCGTGATACGGCTCGTGTACTGGATTTGCCGTTATTTGAAGCCGATAGAATTGCCAAACTGATTCCGGGTATGATGCCGTCAAAATGGAATCTGGCTCGTTTTATTTCTGAAAGCGAAGAAGAGGTTAAAAAAGCGCTTCGTTCTGACGAATTTGACAATGTAAAAGAATTAATCGCGATTGCCAACGAAGATGATTTGGCAGGAGAAACTATTCAGCAAGCAAAAATCCTAGAAGGATCGATGCGTAACACGGGAATTCATGCCTGCGGGGTAATCATTACGCCATCGGATATTACGAATTACGTTCCCGTAACAACAGCAAAAGATTCGGATTTATATGTAACACAGTTTGACAACTCGGTTGCAGAAAGTGCCGGATTGCTGAAAATGGACTTCTTGGGTTTAAAGACCCTTACGCTGATAAAAGATACCGTAAAACTGGTAAAATATAGAACAGGAATTGAACTGAATCCAGATACTTTTCCAATCGATGATGAAGAAACGTATGCTCTTTTCCAAAGAGGTGAAACGGTTGGAATCTTCCAATACGAGTCGCCCGGAATGCAGAAATACATGAAAGATCTGAAGCCAACGGTTTTTGGAGATTTAATTGCCATGAACGCACTTTATCGTCCGGGGCCTTTGGAGTATATTCCATCTTTCGTTCGAAGAAAAAATGGCGACGAAGAAATCAAATACGATTTAGATGCCTGCGCTGAGTATTTGTCAGAAACCTACGGAATTACGGTTTACCAAGAGCAGGTAATGCTTTTGTCTCAGTCTTTGGCAGGATTTACAAAGGGTGAGGCCGACGTCTTGCGTAAAGCGATGGGTAAGAAACAAAAAGACGTACTAGACAAAATGAAGCCGAAGTTTGTTGAACAAGCCGCAGCAAAAGGTCACGATGCCAAGATTCTAGAGAAAATCTGGAAAGACTGGGAAGCCTTTGCGAGTTACGCCTTCAACAAATCGCACTCGACTTGCTATGCTTGGATTGCGTATCAAACGGCTTACTTGAAAGCGCACTATCCTGCTGAATATATGGCAGCGGTTCTTTCAAATAACATGAACGATATCAAACAGGTTTCGTTCTTCATGGAAGAATGTAAACGTATGGGCTTACAGGTTCTAGGACCATGTGTAAATGAATCGTACTATAAATTTACTGTAAATGACGATTATGCCGTTCGTTTTGGAATGGGGGCGATTAAAGGCGTTGGTTCGGGAGCTGTTGAAACCATTGTAGAAAACAGAAAAGACGGAAGATATAAATCAATTTTTGATCTAGCGAAGCGAATTGATTTGCGTGCAGCTAACAAAAAAGCGATAGAGAATTTAGCATTAGCGGGAGGTTTTGATTCTTTTGAAGGAACTACAAGAGCACAATATTTCCACGATGATGGCGACGGAATTACTTTCTACGAAAAGGCAATGCGCTACGGGTCGAAGTTTCAGGAAAATGAAAACTCGTCTCAGGTAAGTTTATTTGGAGAAACCAGTGAAGTTCAAATTGCAGAACCGGTTGTTCCGCCTTGCGAAGACTGGAGCACCATGGAAAAACTAGCCAAAGAAAAAGAAGTTGTCGGAATCTATATTTCTGGACATCCGCTTGATGATTTTAGGTTCGAGATGAAATATTTCTGCAATTCTCGTCTAGAATCGCTGAAAAGCATGAACGAATATGTTGGGAAAAACTTAATGTTTGCAGGAATTATCAATAACGTTCAGCATCGTGTGGCCAAAAATGGAAAAGGATGGGCGGCATTCAATTTAGAAGGGTATGATGAGAGTTATGAGTTTAAGATTTTTGGTGAGGAATATTTAAAATTCCGCCATTTCTTAATTCAGAACAATTTTGCCTTTTTGAAAATAATGATTAAAGATGGTTGGGTAAATCATGATACAGGTAAAAAATCAGATCCTAGAATGCAGTTTGTCGAGATTCGCCAATTGCAGGATATTCTGGAAGCTTTCGCTAAAAAGCTAATTCTTTTGCTGAATATTAAAGATCTTCATCCTGAATTTATTCATAAACTGAGTCGTTTATTTGCTGAAAATAAAGGAGAGAATTCTGTGACTTTTGAAATCATGGAACTAGAAAAAATAAAACGATTGGTTGAGGTGGAAACTCCAACAGATTTTGAAGCCGATGATGCGGTTTTTGAAGGAGAAAATGAAAATGAAGATGGTGCGACTGAGGATACAAAAATACAACAGGTAAATGAGGTTGAAGAAATAAAAGTGGTGACCAAATTAACCATGCCTAGCCGCCGCTTGAAGGTTAAAATTTCAGCTGAATTATTGCAGGAACTGGAGAAAATGCAGATTAATTTTAAATTGAACTAAAAATTTAACAGTTAAAATTTAAACAGATGTTAATTTTTTATGTTAAAAATATGCGTGCATAATACTTTTTTAGTAATATTGCCCAAAATTACAACGTTTTCGTTCCAAGTCTAACTTTACAAACGATAAGAATGTGTTAAAATATTCTATGTTTGTACTAATCAATAAATCAAAATTATGAAAAAGAACCTATTTTTATTAGGATTGTTAGTTTGCTCAATGGCGACAGTGGCGCAGACAGAAAAAGCTGAAAAACCAGAGAGCTGGTATTTTAAACTAGGAGGATCGTATTTTAACCAAACTGCTTCTACTGAGTTTCCAGAAGTGGGAGGACAGGCACCAAACAGAGATGTTTATTCAGGTGCTTTAACTAACAATAAATTGGTTTCAAGAGAAAGTATTACAGGATCTTTTGGACAAGGTTTCAGAAGTGGTATTACTGCTGGTTACCGTTTTTCTACTCGTTTAGGAGTTGAGATGTCTGCAAACTATTATATCAGTAATAGTAAAACAATGGCACAAACAACAAATAGACTTTATGGATACGATCCAGCTACTACTGCTGCTACATATATTAGTTTTACAGCTGACGGACAAATCAAGGCATTTGATTTAGCGCCTTCTGTTGTAATGTTTTTAGGTGATGCCCATGGTTTTGAACCGTATACTAAAGTTGGAGTTATTGTGCCAATTCACGGTACATTAGATATTAAAACAGATAGAGAGCTTTTAACTTATGTGGGTGCTAATCAAGTAGCTAAAAACAATATTTATTCAAAAGATGTGGTAAAACCAAATCCAACAATTGGATTTATGGCAGCGTTAGGAACATCTTATAAATTAGGAAAACACATTTCTGCTTTTGCAGAGTTAGAATACCGTAACTTTACTGTTCATGGTAAGACAAAAGAAACTACAGAATATACAGTAAATGGGCAAGATGCATTAGCAACTAGAAATACATCACAGAGATATACAAACTATCACAAGAAATTAGATGTAAATTCTAATAATGTGTTGTTTAATCCAAACACTGCAACACCAGATACAGCAGATACAACTAGACCAAATGATAAAATGGATGAGTTAAGCTCTTATGTTGGTATTTCTGGTTTAGGATTAACATTAGGTGTAAAATACAGCCTATAATTTTCCGATTTTTTTTATAGTTTATAGTTTACAAAAAGAGGATATTCGAAAGAATATCCTCTTTTTTTTGTTTCGTTCCTCGGAATGACAATATTGTGTAAATAGTACTCGCTCTTCAACTTCGCTCAGAGTGACAATACTTTATTTAGAATCTCTAAATTCTTTCAAAACTTGATCAATAACCCAAGTCGTTCTGGCGCCAGAAATTCCTTTAGAAGGAGAAGCATCTTCTTTTCCTAATAATTCAGCAATAACAGTTTCTATAAACGGCTGCTGAATATGTAATGGATTTTCTATGGTAATGGTTTCTTTTTCTCCATTTGCATATTGAATATGCAACGGATCATTTCCAAAAGTAGAAAAGGAGATTTTTCCTTTATCTCCCACAATTTCTGTATTATCGTAACGTTCAAAACTTGCAAAATTCCAAATTCCCGAACCGTGAATTCCGTTTTCAAATAAAAATGACATCGAAACGGCATCTTCGGCTGGGTAAGCCATTAATTGAGAAGTTGCGTGTCCGCGAACAGATTTTATCGGACCTAAAACAAAATCAAGAAAATCTAGAGTATGGCAAGCCAAATCAACGAAAATTCCACCTCCTGAAATATGCGGTAAAACAGTCCACGGGAGATTAATTTCATCATCGTAACGGGCTTCAAAAGGATGATATAAAACACAATTAACGTGTCTGATGTTTCCCAATTGTCCTTGGTCAATAATTTCTTTTATTTTTAAAAAACGAGGCAAAGCTCTTCTGTAATAAGCCACAAATAACGGAACATTATGCTCTTTGCAGGCATTGATCATTTCGTTGCATTCTTCAAAAGTTAAGGCCATCGGTTTTTCAACATAAACTGGTTTTCCGGCTTTAGCGCATAAAATGGTATATTCTTTATGAGAAGATGGAGGAGTGGCAATATAAACAGCGTTAACTTCTGGATCATTTATTAGATCTTCGGCATTTGAATACCATTTCGGAACGTTGTGGCGTTTTGCGTAATCTTCAGCAAGAGTCGCATCTCTTCGCATAACGGCCACTAGAGCAGAATTTGGCGCTTTTTGAAACGCTGGACCGCTTTTTACTTCGGTCACATTCCCGCAGCCAATAATTCCCCATTTTATAATTTCCATTGTGTAAGTTTTAGGTTTTTCAAATTTAAAAAAGGTTTGCCACGAATTGCACGAATTTCCACGAATTATTTTTTCACGCAGATTGTGCAGATAAAGCAGATTTTTACAAATAGAATCAGCGTAATCTACAAAATCTGCGAGAGACAAATGATAAACAGAAAAAAGTTAGCTACGAATTCACGAATTTATTTTAATCTGCATGGTTAAAAATTCTGTATCGAATTGTGCGAATTTATTTCACGTTGCCAATAGCTATCAGGACAAAAGATTTTAGTATATGGAATGGAGTTTAATTTTAAATCAGCGTAATCTGCAAAATCTGCGTGAGAGATTGTTTCGTGTAATTTATGATAAAATAAAAGCCACGATATTCACAGAATAATTCGTGAATTCGTGGCTTAAAAAATTTTCAGCTTA
The DNA here is from genome assembly GCF_025252405.1 of Flavobacterium sp. TR2. NCBI lineage: Bacteria > Pseudomonadati > Bacteroidota > Flavobacteriia > Flavobacteriales > Flavobacteriaceae > Flavobacterium > Flavobacterium sp. TR2. Next base: position 1,346,473 of record NZ_CP104307.1, read on the forward strand.
AAGTCTTACTTTTTCGGTAAAGCTTTAAAACCCATATTGTAAAGCGTGAAAGCCTGAATGTCTACATTTTCTTGAATGGTAGCCGCAACAGATTTTCCTGCTCCATGTCCAGCTTTTACATCAATTCTAATTAAAACAGGGTTTTCTCCTGTTTGTTTTTCCTGCAATTCAGATGCGAATTTAAAACTGTGTGCAGGAACTACACGATCGTCGTGATCTCCTGTAGTTACCATTGTTGCAGGATAATGTGTTCCTTTTTTTACATTGTGAACAGGAGAATATCCTTTTAAGTATTCGAACATTTCTTTGCTGTCTTGAGCTGTTCCGTAATCAAAAGCCCATCCTGCGCCTGCTGTGAACGCATTGTAACGAAGCATATCCATAACGCCAACTGCAGGTAATGCCACTTTCATTAAATCTGGACGCTGAGTCATAGTTGCGCCAACCAATAAGCCTCCGTTAGATCCTCCGCGAATAGCCAAATAATCAGAAGATGTATATTTTTGAGCAATTAAATATTCTGCTGCAGCGATAAAATCGTCAAATACATTTTGTTTTTGCATTTTTGTTCCTGCATCGTGCCATTTTTTTCCGTATTCGCCGCCGCCTCTTAAGTTAGCAACTGCGTAAACTCCGCCGTTTTCCATCCAAACAGCATTAGCAATGCTGAAACTTGGCGTTAAGCTAATATTGAATCCGCCATATCCGTAAAGAATAGTTGGGTTTTTCCCGTCTAATTTTGTTCCTTTTTTATAGGTAATAATCATCGGAACTTTTGTGCCGTCTTTTGAAGTGTAGAAAACTTGTTTAGACTCGTAATCTTCACTTTTGAAATCTACTTTTGGTTTTTGATAGATTTCAGATTTCCCAGTTTTTGGTTCCAAAGAATAAATGCTTCCTGGAGTTGTATAATTGGCAAAGCTGTAGTACAAAATTTTATCTGCTTTTTTACCGCTAAATCCGCCTGCAGTTCCAACAGCAGGAAGTTTAATTTCACGCACTAATTTCCCGTTGTAATCATATTGCTGTACAAATGACACTGCATCTTTGGTGTAATTAGCAAAGAAATAGCCGGCACCAGTTGAAGGCGATAAAATGTCTTTGGTTTCTTTAATAAAATCTTTCCAGTTTTCAGGTTTCGGATTTGCAGCATCAACAGTTACAATACGTTTGTTGGGAGCATTAAAATCGGTTTCTATAAACAATTTGCTGCCTTGGTTGTCGATAATATTACTGTCGCTGTTAAAGTTGTCAACGATTGTAACAATCGGGCTATTGGCTTTAGTCAGGTCTTTGATGTATAATTCATTCCCGTAAGTCGAGTTCGCAGCTGTAATTACCAAGTAACGGTTGTCTTCAGTAACATATCCGCCCACGTATCTTCTTTTCTGGTCAGCGCCAAAAATCACTTTATCGTCTTTTTGAGAAGTTCCCAATTTGTGAAAATATAATTTGTGCTGATCTGTTTTTGCAGACAATTCACTTCCTTTTGGCTTATCATAACTAGAGTAGTAAAAACCTTCATTTCCGTGCCAAGAGATACCGCTGAATTTTATGTCAACCAAAGTATCTTCTAAAACTTTTTTAGAAAGTGCATCAATGATGATTACTTTTCTCCAGTCACTTCCACCTTCTGAGATTGCATAAGCAGCTTTGCTTCCGTCCTCAGAAAAATCAAGTCCGCCAAGAGAAGTTGTCCCGTCTTTTGAGAAGGTATTAGGGTCTAAGAAAATCTCTTCTTTGCCATTTTCATCTTTTCTATAAACAACAGATTGATTTTGAAGGCCGTTATTTTTTGAATAATAAGTAAATTTTCCTTCTTTGGATGGAGCTCCAATTTTTTCGTAGTTCCAAAGTTCTTCCATTCGCTTTTTAAGTTCGTTGCGAAACGGAATTTTATCTAAATAAGCATAAGTAACTTCGTTTTGAGCTTTTACCCACGCACCAGTTTCGGCAGATTTGTCATCTTCTAACCAACGGTAAGGATCGCTTATTTTGGAATCAAAGTAAACATCGACAGTTTCTCCTTTTTTAGTTTGCGGATATTGCATTTTGCCTTGCCCAAATGATATTCCTACGGTTGTAATTGCCATTAATAAAAATGTTTTTTTCATAGTTAGTTTTTATCTGTTATAACAAAAATAGCATTTTTTGTTGTGAAAAAAATAAACCATACAAGCCATATAAGTAAATATTAGTTAAATGGAAACTAAATGAACTTAGATAACTTATATGGTTAAAAAATTATAAGTTGAAGTTAACTCCCAAAACGATATTTCTTCCAATATTAGGAATGCCGTCTGTTTTTAATCGAGAAAGGTGTGCAATATATTTTTTATCAAATAAATTGTTTCCGTTTAGGTTAATGTCAAAAGCCGTTTTTCCAAGTTTTACTGTTCCTCCAAAACCTAAATTTACCAAAGTATATCCTTTAGAAGCCGTTTCGAAACCGCTCACATTGTCTTGACTGAAAGTTGAGGAAACATTCAAAGAAGCAAAACCTTCGCTTAGCCAATTTTTGATGTTAAATTCAGTTCTAAGCGTGTTATTCCAATTGTTTGCGGGAATTAGAGGCAAATAATCTTTATTTTCTTTTTTGCCTGTAACCGTTTCAAAACTGGTTTCAAAATGCAGCCAATCTAACGGGTGAGGATGAAAGTGCAAGCCAACCTCACCTCCGTACAATTGCGCATTGTCCTGAACATAGGCAAAAACATCATTATCATCTAAAACTTCTCCAGTTGGCGAAGTGTAGATGTAATTGTTTACGTGATTATAGAATCCGTTTATGAAAAACTCGAAATGGGTATTTTTGTATTCTAAGTTTAAATCGGTCTGAACATTTTGTTCTGTTTTTAGATTTGCATTTCCAATTTCGTAGCGATTCGTTCCTTCGTGAACCCCGTTTGAAGTTAATTCGGCCAAGTTTGGCGCTCTAAATCCAGTGGCAACATTTAAACGAAGCGTTAATGGTTCTGCCAATTTAGTTTTGTAGCCCAAAGAAGCATTAAAGCTGTCAAAAGAACGGTCTAAAGCCTGAAAATATCCTTCTTCACCTTCAGTTCCGTGAGCGATAGAAGTAATGTTCCTATTGTCAAAACGCAATCCTGCTTGAATGACACTGTTGTCCCACTCGTAATTTGCCGTTCCAAAAACTCCAAAATCGTTGGTTGTGGCATCTGGAATTAAATATTCTTCGCCAGAATTTTTATTCGTCTGATGCATTCCCTGAATTCCTAAAATAGTTTCGATTTTTCCGAATTTCGGGAAATGGTATTTTGCATTATAATTGAAAGTGTTCAATTTCATGTGTAGAGAAGCCTCATTGCTGTCTTCAAATTCGCTTCGGTCATTAGCAATATAGCCTAAATCGACATCCAATTTTGAATTTTCAAAAAAGATCACATTGTTTAAGCTCAATAAATGATTGAAAATTCCTTGTCTCGGAAATTGAGTGTCTTTGCTTGAAGATTGTGCCGCAATTCCATCTTCTGGAATTCCGATGTCTAATTTGTTGTAGTTGTATCGTAAAACACTTGAGAAACTCGAATTGCTGTACCCAATTCCAGTTTTAAAATCAGTTTCGTTGTAACGTGAGTTTGTTACTCGATCTCCGCCAGCTATTTTGTAGTCAGAATGCGTGTTGTAGCTTCCTCGTGCTAAAAACTTCCAGTTCTCGGTAGAAGTTTTTAATCCGATGGAAGAATTGCTTCCTTCTGTATTGGTGAAATATTTTTGGCTGAAATTGGCTTTAAAATCGCCCGCGTCAGCAAATTTTTCAGGGTTGAAATATAAAACGCCTCCTAAAGCATCAGAGCCGTACAATAAAGATGCAGGGCCTTTAATTACTTCGACACTTTCAATCCCGGCATCATTTAAGCCTAAACCATGTTCGTCTCCAAACTGCTGATTTTCAATGCGAACTCCTTGAGAATAAACCAAAACACGATTACCGCTAAGTCCGCGAATTACTGGTTTTCCAATAGAAGTTCCTGTTGAAATCTGAGAAACTCCAGGAATTGTCGCTAAACCTTCAATTAAAGTTGAGGTTCCTTTTTGCTGCAATGTTTTAATGCTTTCATGCTCAATTTTCATGACGTTTTGCGATTGCAATTTGTTGAAAGGAGTTGAAACCACTACTTCGTCCATTTCTAAAACAGATTCTTCAAGAATAATGTCCAGCGTATTTTGCTTTAGCAGTTTTACGATGGTTTTATTTTGATTGGCATATCCAACATATGTAAAAGCAATGCGCAGACTTCCATTTGGGAGATTATTCAATTCATATTTTCCGTTGGCATCTGTTGTTGTTCCTTTATGCAACTCGGGCGCATAAACGGAAACCCCAGGCAATGGCTGATTTTGATTGTCGGTTACAGTTCCCGAAACCGAATTTTGAGCAGTAAGTATGCTCGAGAACCCTAAAATAAGGGCAATTATAAGTTTTTTCATTTTGAAAATGATGCTATAGTTAAATTGATTTTTTCTTTGAATGAAAACCAAAACAAACAGCAAAGCATTCTGATCCTAATTGATGTAAAATAGGATTAGGAAACTCAATGTTTTTTTTTGAATTTTAAATTAAAAGAAATGTTTTTTTCGCAAGATTGAACCTTAAGAAACTATAGCAGCAGGAGGGCCTCGTAAGAAATACGGATGAACAGAAACAGAAAAGATTTTCTCTGTAAACGAAAAGAAATAAGGGATTTCTTTATCAAAAGAATGGAACTGAAAGCTAAAACTTTCAGGGACAATGTAACTTCCAAAGGCAAAATTACAAACAAAACAAACCTCATAATCATGATGCTGGTGTGTTATTTCGCCACTTGGATCATTATAGTTATGATGGCATTGTTTTTCTGAAAGCTGTCTTACAATATGCTCATAGCTATGTATTGACTGAAACAATATCGAAAACAATATTGTGACAGCAAACGATAAACTTAATATGAGCTGCTTTCTCTTCATGCTCTGCAAAGGTATAAAAGATAAAAAGAAAATTGATTAATTTTTTGTCTCACCGAATTGATTTATTAGAAATAATGCAGCAATTAATTTTATTCGCAGTCAAAATGAGAATATTTTTGCTTCATAGCTTTACCGCAGAAAGCATTATATTATATTTGTATGTGAAATAAATGTGCTTCAAAAAGCGTTTATTTGTAATTATCCTTTAAAACCCAAACCACGATATGCGAATTATTTTTAGCTGTTTATTTTTACTCACCTTCTTTAACTCTTTTGCACAAGAAGATGTTAAGCCTGAGATAAAACCAGTTATAAAAATTGATTCTCTATATCGAGAAGATCAGTTTTATTTTTCGGTTACCTATAATATGTTTACCGATATTCCTGTTGATTTTAAACAGAATAAATTTTCTTTAGGACTTTCTGGAGGTTTCTTGCGCGATATGCCAGTCAATAAATCCAGAACTGTTGCTATTGCTGCAGGTCTAGGCTTAAGCTATCAAAACTATTACCAGAATCTTACTATTTCTAATGACGGATCAGGATCGATAATATACGGAGTTAACGATTATGGTCAGTTTGTTTCCAATCGTTACCGACAGTATTCTGTAGACCTTCCAATCGAATTCAGATGGCGTAATTCGACTTATGAAAGCACTAAATTTTGGCGCATTTATGGTGGTGTAAAGTTGAGCTATGTTTTTTCGAATGCATCGACTCTTGATGATGGTGAAAAAACATATAAAATCAAGAATAATCCAAGTATTAACAAATTTCAGTACGGGCCATATCTTGCAGCAGGATACAACACATGGAACCTTTACGTGTATTATGGTTTAAGCCCTTTGTTTAAATCGGCAACAACTGTAAATGGAGAAAAAATCAATATGAAAACCTTAAATGCTGGATTGATCTTTTATATTTTATAGCCACAGGTATAAAAATAAAAGCTGGGGCATTATTCCGATAAACAATCCAATTAAAATTTCTCTAGAAGTATGCGCGTTCATTTCTAAGCGCGATGAAGCCACAATTCCCGACAATAAAATAAGCAAAGCCGGCCAGTACGGATTATGCAGCTGAAGATGGATGTTTAACCCGATAACAAAAATCGTTAAACCCGAAATAGCGACCATATGCAGACTTGCTTTTGTCTTAAAAAGCACGCAGACCAATGCTAAAATGGTACTGAACAATGCGGCGAGAAAAAAGAAATGAAGCTCTGGATAACGAGTAATGACAATACTTCTTTTGACTAATAAAATATATAAAAAGCATTGTAAAATAAGCGGAATGGTTCGTTCTGAAGTCTGGCTCAGCATGATTGATTTTACATGGCCAGTCGATTTTAGGAGTAAATAAAATAAGACAGGCACAATAATATTAATGACCAAAATCTGGATTAGAACAAAATATTTTTCGTTTGTGCTGAAAATATCGTCTTTGTAAAATAAGTAAAACAAGGTAGCATACAGCGATATAAAAATCGGATGCAGTATATAAGAGAAGATTGGAAGTGCTTTTTTCAAAATATGCAAATTTGTGGTCTAAAAACAAATATACTCAATAAATGTTTTCTGCCACGAAATGTTTTTCTGCCACGAATTACACGAATTATTTTTTTCACGGGTTTTAGTGCTATAATCAGTTATAGTCTTTTTAATCTTTGGCTTAAAATTTTCACGCTGATTTGGCAGATCTGGCAGATTTTTTTTAAAATTAATTGGTGTGAATTCGTGCAATTCGTGGCTAACTTTTTTTTTAAGAAATCAGTGATAGTCTTTTTAATCTTTGGCTAAAATTTTCACGCAGATTTGGCAGATCTGGCAGATTTTTTTTAAAAATTAATTCGTTTGAATTGGTGCAATTCGTGGTAAACCTAACTTTTTCTGCACTTTCGAGTAAACGGAATAATTAGTGAAAATTTGGGAAATTTGTGGCAAACCTTTTTTTAAATTTGAAAAAAAGAAATTTCTAAATGAGCATAAATTTAAAAAGCCTAGTTTCAGTTCTTAACGCCAAATGGATTGGCTCAAATGAAGCTGTTTTAATCGATCATATCTCAATTGACAGCCGTTCGCTTCAAAACGGCTCGAAAACTTTATTTTTTGCTTTGGCTGGCGTCAATAACGATGCTCATTTATTTATTCCAGATTTAATAGAAAACGGAGTTCAGAATTTTGTTGTACAGCATATTGCAGAAGGTTACCAGGATAAGGCTAATTTTTTGGTTGTCGAAAACACGCTTCATGCACTTCAAGGTTTTGCGGCATATTATAGAAATCTGTTTCATTTTCCAGTTATCGGAGTAACGGGAAGCAATGGCAAAACAATTGTGAAAGAATGGCTTAATTTCTTGCTAAGTCCTGATTATAATATTATTAGAAGCCCGAAAAGTTATAATTCGCAAGTTGGAGTTCCGCTCTCAGTAATCGGCATTAATGAAAAACACAATTTAGGAATTTTTGAAGCTGGAATTTCGACAGTTAACGAAATGATTCATCTGGAAAAAATAATTAAACCTACAATAGGCGTGCTCACCAATATCGGAAGCGCACATGATGAGGGGTTTTTGAATTTAGTGCAGAAGATTGACGAAAAATTGCTTTTGTTTAAAGATTGTCCGATTATAATCTATCAAAAAACGGAAATTGTAGAATCATGTCTGACTCAATTTGCAGCAGAATATATGATGCATCCTCGAAAGCTTTTTTCTTGGAGTTTTACAGATAAAAGCGCAACTGTTTTTATTGAAAAAAAAGAAAATAAGCACGACCATACTTTTATTCAATACCAATATAAAAACGAGATTTTCAATTTAGAAATTCCGTTTAACGATTCGGCTTCTGTTGAAAATGCTATTTCATGTCTGCTGGTTTTGCTGCATTTTAATTATGATCAGGAAACGATTCAGAATAGAATTCAGATGCTTTATCCAGTTCGAATGCGTTTGGAAGTAAAAAACGGAATTAACAATTGCAGTATTATTGACGATAGCTATAGTTCAGATTTTCAGTCGCTTAAAATTGCTTTGGATTTCTTAGAAAGCCAGAAGAAAAAAGGAGCTTCAAAAACTGTTATTTTATCAGATATTTTTCAAAGCGGGTTTACAAATGAAGAATTGTATTCTAAAGTGGCCCAATTAATTTCAGACAATAAGATAAATCGTGTAATTGGAATTGGACCAACGATATCTTCTTTCGCCGCTAAATTTCCAAATAGTGCCATGTTTGAAAATACAGCTGATTTTATTGTGTCAATCGATAATTTTAATTTCAACAATGAAACGATTCTGATAAAAGGAGCAAGATCTTTTGCATTTGAAGAAATCGTTTCGCTTTTAGAAGAAAAAACGCATGAGACCATTCTAGAGATTAATCTCGATGCCATTAGCCATAACTTCAATTATTATAAATCAAAATTGGCGCCAAGTGTCAAAATGATGGTTATGGTAAAAGCATTTGGCTACGGAAATGGCGGTTTGGAAATTGCTAAATTGCTGGAACATCATAAAGTAGATTATTTGGGTGTGGCTTTTGCCGATGAAGGAATATCGCTAAAAAACGGTGGCATAAAAGTTCCGATTATGGTTTTGAATCCAGAATCGACAAGTTTTCCATCTATGATTCAATATGGGTTGGAACCCGAAATTTACAGCTTGAAAGGACTGAATGCCTTTTTGAAAATTGCTCGCGAAAAGAACCTGAAAGATTATCCAATTCACATCAAAATGGATACAGGAATGCATCGTTTAGGTTTTGAAAACAATACAATCGATGAGCTGATTGCAACTTTAAAAGGCAACTCTACGGTTCGTGTTCAGAGCATTTTGTCTCATTTGGCAACAAGTGATGATCCTAATCATTTTGATTTTGTGAGACAGCAGATTGCATTGTTTGAAAAGCTCTCTTCACAATTAATGTCAGAATTAAATATTAACCCAATCCGACATACTTTGAATACTTCAGGAATTAGTAATTTTCCTGATGCGCAATACAGCATGGTGCGTTTGGGAATTGGATTGTATGGAGTTTCAAATGATCCTGCCGAACAGAAATATTTAGAAAATGTAGGAACTCTAAAATCCATAATTTCTCAAATCAGAACCATTCCTGCTGGCGATAGCGTAGGCTACGGACGTCGTTTTATGGCCGATAGAGAAACCAAAATTGCTACAATCCCGATTGGGTACGCAGACGGTATTTCGAGATTATGGGGAAATGAAGTGGGATATGTTACGATCAAAAATCAAAAGGCAAAAATAGTAGGCAGTGTCTGTATGGATATGCTGATGGTTAATGTAAGCCATATCGATTGCAAAGAAGGCGATTCGGTAATTATTTTTGGGGAAAGCCCAACTGTGATAGAGATGGCTGCAGCCTTAAAAACAATTCCGTATGAAATAATGACGAGCATTTCGCAGCGCGTTAAGAGAGTGTTTTTTAGATAATATTATTTCTGAATCATATAAGGGATATAAGTTCATTTTAAAAGACAAGTTTTCTTTTTTGCTAACCTTACGTTAATCAATTTCGTAACGTTTATAATTTCTTATATGGCTTATATGGTTTAAAAATGAGCGGGAAATAAGGTTTTTTTAAGGAAAAATGCGTATTTTCGATATTCATTTAATATTCAACTAAACAGGTCAAATATGGGATTTTTTTCAGAATTTAAGGAATTTGCAATGAAAGGCAACGTAGTCGATTTGGCTGTCGGTGTGATCATTGGAGCTGCTTTTGGTAAAATTGTAAGCTCATTTATTGAAGATGTAATTACGCCATTATTGTTGAAACCAGCTTTAGATGCTGCGCATTTATCGACTATTGAGCAATTAACAGCTTTTGGAGGTGTAAAGTATGGTGTCTTTATATCGGCAGTAATTAACTTCGTAATTGTGGCTTTTGTTTTATTCTTGATAATTAAGGGAATGAACCATGCTAAAAAGAAAGATGTTGCGCCACCACCTCCAGCTGGACCAACTCAAGAAGAATTATTGACACAGATTAGAGATTTATTGAAAAATAAATAAGAAATAATACCGCTACACTAAGTCTAATTTAACCGCCTTTTAATGAGGCGGTTTTTTTTACAAAATGTTTATTTTGTAACAATTTGTTATTTTTTGTGAATAGCCTTGTCGAGACTTTTATTATACTTACTTTTGCGTTACAAAATTAGATTAATTGACTTATTTAAAAATATAAAAATGAGAATTGCAGTTGTAGGCGCTACTGGAATGGTAGGCGAAGTAATGCTTAAAGTATTAGCAGAAAGAAATTTTCCTGTTACAGAATTAATTCCTGTTGCATCAGAAAGATCAGTAGGGAAAGAAATCGAATACAAAGGAACCAAATATAAAGTAGTAGGATTACAGACAGCTGTTGATATGAAAGCTGATATCGCTGTTTTCTCTGCTGGAGGAGATACTTCATTAGAATGGGCTCCAAAATTTGCTGCTGCTGGAACAACTGTTATCGACAACTCTTCTGCATGGAGAATGGATCCTACTAAAAAATTGGTAGTTCCAGAAATCAATGCTGATGTTTTGACTAAAGAAGATAAAATTATTGCAAACCCAAACTGTTCTACTATCCAGATGGTTTTGGCTCTGTCTCCTTTGCACAAAAAATACAACATTAAAAGAATTATTGTTTCTACGTACCAATCTATCACAGGAACTGGTGTAAAAGCAGTAAAACAATTAGAAAACGAGTACGCTGGAGTTCAAGGCGATATGGCTTACAAATATCCAATCCATAGAAATGCAATTCCACACTGCGACAGTTTTGAAGAAAACGGGTACACTAAAGAAGAAATGAAATTAGTTCGCGAAACGCAAAAAATCTTAGGTGACAATACCATCAGAGTTACGGCAACTGCTGTTCGTGTGCCAGTTGTAGGTGGGCACAGTGAAGCTGTAAACGTTGAGTTTACAAATGATTTTGATGTAAACGAAGTTCGCGAAATTTTGCACCATACAGATGGAGTAGTGGTTCAAGATAATTTAGATACATTTACGTACCCAATGCCGTTATACGCTGAAGGTAAAAATGAAGTATTTGTTGGAAGAATCCGTCGTGACGAAAGCCAGCCAAATACTTTAAATATGTGGATTGTTGCTGATAACTTAAGAAAAGGAGCTGCAACAAACACCATCCAAATCGCTGAATACTTAATTAAAGCCGGTTTGGTATAATCGAGAGATTAAATAAAATTGTTATAAAGGAAAAACCGTGATTGCAGTAATGTAATTACGGTTTTTTTGTGAGAAATGTTTTCAATAAATAGTAACTTAGCGGTTAAAATTTAAACGCTATGAATTTCGATAACTATAAAATAATCCCTAATTACAAAACCAATAAAACAGATCTTTTTACAGCTGATGAAGAAGATATATTGGCTTGCGAAAAAACATTAAACATAACTTTTGATAACGATTATAAAGAATATGTCCAAGAATATGGAAGCGGGATTCTTGGAGGAACTTACGTAAGGATCTATCTCCCTGAAACTATTGTTTTAACTCTCGAAGAATGGAAAAATCGCATTACGGAATATTGGTTTTGGGACGAAGGAAAAGAAGTTTTAACGAAAGAAGAAGTGCTTAATTCCATTCGAATTGGAGATACTTTTGATGGCGATGAAATTATTTTTCTAAACAATCAGTATTATATTCTGCCAAGATATAGCGAAATGATTTATAAAGCAGGAAATACATTGGAAGAAGCCATTTCTTGGCTGTGCTCCTCTGGAATTTTGACAGAAGCTTTTTCTGAAAGAGAATTTGAACCGTTTGATCCAAGTGGTTTGGGGGAAAATTAAAAAATTCCAAATTCCAGCAAACTGTTTTGTTGGAATTTGGAATTTTAAATATTTGGAATTTTATTTTTAGTATTCAGGAGCTAATTCCAGTTCTAAACCTTCTAAGTCTTCAGTAATTGGAATCTGGCAGCCTAAACGGCTATTAGACTTAACATAAAATGCTTCTGAAAGCATGGCTTCCTCATCGTCACCCATTTCTGGTAATGCAACATCATTTAGAACATAACACTGGCAAGAAGCGCACATGGCCATTCCTCCGCAGGTTCCTTCAACAGGAAGTTCGTATGCTTTGCATAACTCCATTATATTCATTGCCATATCGGTTGGAGCTTGCAATTCATGTATAACTCCTTCGCGATCTTTAATTTTAATTAATACATCCATTTTAATGATTGGAATTTTATTGCAGAACCTGAAAAACGTGTTCAGATCTGTTGTTTAATTTTAACTTTTTTCTTTTAAGCTAAAAGCATATTCTTTTCGATTGCCGTCTTTAAGACGCATTTTTACGCCAATTATATTTCCTCCTTTTTCTAATATCGTGATCATAGATATTACAGAGTAGTAATCTTTATCAGACTGGAAAATTAATGTTCCTTCGTATGTAGAGTTTAAAATTCCTTGCTTGTCTGTCTGCGCGCTAATTTTTCTCGGATGCGAAAAATCGGCAGAACTATAAGTTGCTTTATTTGAAAACTTTGCTTTTCCTTCGCAAAGGTCATACAAAAAATCATAATTGCCAATTCTTAGAGCGCCTTCTTCAGTTTTCCCATTCGTAGAAAAAATAATTTGTCCAGAATATTGGAAATCTGACCATTCTTCAGATTCATTTACCCAAGCTTTGTCAGCAAAAAGTGTTTGGCCCTGTTGTGCATTTACAGCGCTTATAAAAAATAATAAAAAAAGAGCGTAAAAGTTTCTCATAAGTTTAAGATTTAAGGGTTATGTTGACAAATTTAAGTTAAAATTGTAACAATTCCTTAACAAAAACTCTTAAATCTTTGCGTTGTTTTTTGAGAATGTTGCAAAAAACGTCTTTTTTTTAGCGTTATTTTGATGTTTTCTTAATTAAACAACAAAACACGTATTATTCTTGTTAAACTGCAAAGGTTCTATTTTCAAGAAAACATCGTTTTTTGTTACATTACATTTACCACGGTTTCGATCTGTGGCGCATATTTTTTTATTGTTGTTTCAACACCTGCTTTTAATGTCATTTGATTAACACTGCAGCTAATGCAAGCTCCTTCCAAACGAACTTTTACGTGTTTGTCGTCTTCAATAGAGATTAATGAAATATCTCCACCGTCAGATTTTAAGAATGGTCTTATCTCATCTAAGGCCAATAGAACATTACTTGTTAACTCTTCTGTTGTCATAATATTTATGTGTCAATTATGAAAAAGTGCCAATTAGAGAGTTTAAACATTATCTAATTGGCAAATTATCTCATTATCTAATTTTTCTTTACTGCAGAGCAGCCTGCCATTGTTGTAATTTTGATAGCTTCAGTTGCAGGCAGACTTTCGTTTCTGTTTACTGTTTCTTGTACAACATTTCTAGTAATTCCTTCAAAGACTTTTTCTATTGGAGAAGCGGTCTGCAATGCTGCTGGGCGGCCATAATCTCCTGCTTCGCGAATAGATTGTACAATAGGAACTTCTCCTAAAAACGGAACACCTAAATCTTCAGCAAGGTTTTTAGCGCCTTCCTGTCCAAAGATGTAATATTTGTTTTCTGGCAATTCTTCTGGTGTAAAGTAAGCCATGTTTTCAATAATTCCTAAAACAGGAACATTGATGTTATCTTGCATAAACATTGCCACCCCTTTTTTAGCGTCGGCAAGTGCCACTGCTTGTGGAGTACTTACTACAACAGCTCCAGTAATTGGAAGCGATTGCATGATAGAAAGGTGGATATCTCCCGTTCCAGGAGGCAAATCAAGAAGCATGAAATCTAATTCTCCCCAATCGGCATCAAAAATCATTTGGTTTAATGCTTTTGCCGCCATTGGCCCTCTCCAGATTACAGCTTGGCTTGGCGCTGTAAAAAATCCGATAGAAAGCATTTTGATTTCGTAGCTTTCAATTGGTTTCATTTTTGACTTTCCGTCTACTGTTACAGAAACTGGTTTTTCGTTCTCAACATCAAACATAATTGGCATTGAAGGACCGTAAATATCAGCATCCAAAACTCCAACTTTAAAGCCCATTTTTGCCAGTGTAACAGCTAAGTTTGCGGTTACAGTAGATTTTCCTACTCCTCCTTTACCAGAAGCAACTGCAATAATATTTTTGATTCCAGGAATAGCACGGCCTTTAATTTCTGGCTTCTCTGGAGTTTCTACTTTAATGTTTACTTTTACTTTTGCATCAGGAGATATTAAATCGTGAATTGTTTTTCTAATATCGTCTTCTGCTCTTTTTTTGATGTGCATAGCAGGCGTATGCAATACAAGGTCCACAACAGCTTCGTCTCCAAATGTAATCACATTGGTTACAGCACCGCTTTCAACCATATTTTTTCCTTCTCCAGCAATAGTGATGGTCTCTAAAGCTTTTAGAATTTCTTTTCTATCTAGTTTCATTATAATGGGCTTTTTTTATTCTCCAAAATCAATCTTATAAGATTATATTTATTTAAACTGATTTCAGGGTGCAAAGATAACAGATTAAGTTCGGAAATTAAGCGTTTTTGAATTGTAATTATTGATATTGAGATTATTCAAAATTATTCAATATTAATTTTTATTGAAAATCATAATTAAGAATGATAGCCGCAATAATGCTGAAGAGAAAAGTTTCCCGATTTAAATGAATATTTTTTTACGTAAGTTTTCTCTCGATTAAATAAAATTCTCACAAAACTTCGCTATATTTGATTACCCAAATCGATGATTGCCAGACATGAAAAAAAATATGTGAAAACTAAGTTTTTTTAAAGTATTTATTGGGTTTTCGGTATTTTTTTTAAAGTTATTTCTACCAATTTAAAACTTTAAAAATATGCGAAATTTTACTTTTTCTTTAATTATTGTTACAGTCAGTTTTTTTGCATTTTCATTCAATTCATTTTCAGACAATGCCAAAAGCAAGGCTGATGTAACAAATCGAAAAGCTGTTGCGGTCATTACTCTCGATGCGGCTTCGATTAATGCCTTTTTTAAAAAATATCCCAAACTTAAAAAATATCAGAAAGATGTTGAGGGGATTTATAAAGCCAAAGACTATAAATCTATTTGGTATGATGATAAAAGCATCACCGAATTTGGATCATTATTGTATCAGAAAGTCAACGTTCTGAAAGATCAGGGAATTGAAAGCAAAATGCCTTATAAGGAAGACATTGATGAGGCTTTTAATGAGAGTGCTGCCAATAAGCCATCGCAGCTTGATACCGAATTGCTACTCACGAGTATGTATGTGTTTTATGCGAGCAATGTGTATTCTGGCGTTGACCCTGCGACATTAAAAAAAATAGGATGGTACCTGCCTGCAAAATCTATTTCGTATGCACACATTTTAGATTCGTTGATGGTTGATTCAGATCGATTAGATAAAGATGACAATCTCTTATTCAGCCAATACTACAGACTGAAAGATGCTCTGAAAAAGTATCGTAAAATTGAAACCGATAATCTATGGCAGAAAATTACAATTGATAGCGCCACTTTTAAAGATTTAAGACCAGATGATACTGCAATTGCGATAAAACAGATTAGAAATCGTTTGTTTGTGGTTGGGGACTTAAAAAGAGATTCTGGAAGCGATATTTATGATGAGGAGCTGATGGCGGGAGTTTTAAATTATAAAAAAAGATATAATCTAAAAATAAATTATGCTATAACGAGAGACCATATCAATCAGATGAATGAACCGATTGGCAAAAGAATCAGAACCATCATGCTGAATATGGAAAGATGCCGATGGATTCCGACCAAATTGGCTAAAGCAGATGAATATATTATGGTTAATATTCCTTCATTTAGGCTGTTTTATGTTAAGGACGGAAAGTATGATCTTGTTTCGGATATTTTTGTTGGGAATAGGCTTAGCGAGACTGTAATTTTTAGCGGCAATATGGATCGAATCGTTTTTAGCCCTTATTGGTATGTGCCGACAAGCATTATCCAAAATGAATTGAAACTTCAGATTGCAAATGATAAAAATTATCTGGCAGAACATAATATGGAATGGAATGGGGGGAAAGTGCGACAAAAACCTGGACCAAAAAATTCTTTGGGATTAGTAAAATTTATGTTTCCAAATCCGAACGATATTTATATGCATGATACGCCTGCAAAAAGTTTGTTCGAATTTGAAAAACGTACTTTTAGCCATGGCTGCATAAATGTGAAAGAAGCCAAACAGCTTGCATTGCATATTTTAAAAGATGATCCAGACTGGCCAGTAGATAAAATTGAGAGCGCAATGAGCGGTGAGAAAGAAACAACCTGTATGCTTAAACGCAAAATTCCGGTTTATATAGGTTATTTTACCTGCTGGGTTCAGGACAATGGAGAAGTCAATTTTTTTCCAGACGTATATGACCGCGACCAAAGTTTGGATAAGCTGATTTATAATGATGCGGTAACGATGAAAGATTAAAAAATAAAAGCCCGACGGATTTTACTGAAATCTGTCGGGCTTCTTTAAAAAAAATGGTCTACAAGCTTATTCGTATTTTAGATATTTTAAAACGTCTATTCTAGTAACCTGAAATGCTTTTGTTAAAACAATTATTAAAGTTAAAATCAAAAGAGAAATCAGGGCAATTACAAACGGAATGGTCGATATTCCAATTCTAAAAGCAAAATCCTCAAGCCATTTCTGCAATAATATATAAGCAGGAACAATTCCGATTCCAAATCCTATTAAACAGAAAACAATATATTGTTTCGATAATTCTTTTAAGAGTATATCGGTTTCAGCTCCTAATGTTTTTCGAATGGCGATTTCTTTCAATCTTCTCTCCATCGAAAATGATGCCAAAGCAAACAATCCAAATACAGCAATTACAATTACAACCAAATTTAGGATAAAAAACAGGTTTTTTTGCTTCACCTGTTGCTCATAAGTTCTAGCGAATCCTTTGTTAACAAATTCGTAGTCAAATGGATAGTCTGGGTTTACGTTTTTCTCCCAATATAATTTCAATTTTTCTAACGTTTCTGTTAAATTATTTGGAGAAACCTTTACAAGTACGTTATTAAAGTTGTTCCATTTTAAAGTTTTTAAGTTGATGAATACCATTGGAGGCACTTTGTCCTGAAGCCCCGTAATATTGAAATCTTTTACAACCCCTACAATTTTAAACTTCAAGTTGCCTTTTTCATTCCCCCATCCAGATGATATGATTGTATTTATCGGATCTTTAATATTAAGCGTTTTCACTAAAGTTTCATTCATAAGCATACTGCTAATGGTGTCTGAAGCATATTGAGGAGACAAGTCGCGTCCTTTTACGATTTTGATTTTCATCATTTCGAGGAAACCGAAGTCCATTTCGACATTTCTTGGCTGTACAAAAATATCATTGTGTTTAAATCCAGAACTCGAGTTGGTGCTTCCTCCGAAGGAACCCGCAAAGGCAGAAACATCCAAAACGCCAGGTATTTTTTTGATTTCCTGTTTGGCAGTTAGATAGTCGTCTGTTCGTTTAAACCTGTCAAGACTGTTAAATGGAATTGAAATTACCTGATCTCCACTGAAACCTAAATCTTTTTCCATCATGTAATTGACTTGAGAATTGACAATTAGAGCTCCGATAATAAAGAATGCCGCAATTCCGAATTGAAAAATAAGCATGGAATTTCGAATCCAGATGCCGCTTTTGCTTCGTGAAAAATTTCCCTTCAAAACTTTTAAAGTTTCAAAATTTGAAATATAAATGGCAGGGAAGATACCCGCAAAAATGATTACTAATCCAAATATTAAAACAAGCTGCAGGTAAAATTCGCCGCCATTTATAGTCAGTGTTTTGTTTAGGAAATTGTTATAGTACGGCAATGAAAGCTCCACAATTGCCAAAGCAAATAAAATAGCCAGCGTTACAATTATAGCCGTTTCAAAAATAAATTGAGCAATAATCTGATTTTTAGAAGCGCCTACAATTTTTCGCACTCCAACTTCTTTTGCGCGTTTTATAGCCGATGCCGTTGCTAAATTGATGTAATTTACGAGTGATAAAACTAAAATTAAAACAGACAAACCTAGCATGATGTAAAGCAGTTTTAGATTGCCATAGCCCTCAGGGAAGTTTTTACCGCCAGAACTTTTTGTGCCATGCAAACGAGATGTTTTCAGCTGATCTAAAATCACTTTTACTTCGCCATTTTCTTTTACGTATTGCTCAACACTTTGTCCGCTTTCTTTAGCATCTTTTACTGTTCTGTTTACAAAAACGACATTTTGCATTTTTTTTACAACAAGAGCAGGATCTACACCTTTTTTAATTTTGACCATCAAGCCATAATTGAAATTTCCCCAGCTGTTTAGGTCTCCTTCTCTTTTTACGCCGCTAAAAACGTAGGTAGGCTCAATAGATGAAGGCTTAATTAAGCGATAAACCGACTTAACAGTATAAATGTTGTTCTTGTATGAAATAGATTTCCCGATAGGATCTTCATTCTTAAAAAGCAGTTCGGCTTGTGCAGTAGAAATGGCTACGCTGTTTTTTTCTTTTAAAATATTCTGTTTAGCGCCTTTTACAATTTCGAAAGGAAAAAAATCGAAGAAATTTTCGTCAGAAACTAAAATGTTTTTAGTTAGCAATTTTTGATCTTTATATTTGATCACTTCTTCGTCGTACCAGTTGTTCATGAAGCATACTTTGTCAATTTCTGGTATGCTGGCTTTGCAGGTTTCTCCAAACGGAATCGAGTTGGAAGCCCAAATGTCTCCCGAACCAATTTTGTTAAGAACCAGATAAGAATTTTCTTTTTCCGGATTCCATTGATCGTAAGAGTGCTCATTATTCCAATAAAGGATGGCAAAAATGACAGCAGCAATTCCGATGCTTAGCCCCAGAACATTTAAAAACGAAAACAATTTGCTTTGCTTTAAATGATATATAAATATTTTAAACCAGTTAAAAATCATTTTGATGTATATTTTTTATAGTTGATATGGCAGTTTTTTCGAAAACCTTTCGGTCTTAAATCGTAGTAAATATTTTGCAAACCAGTTCTACCAGAACTACAAGTGCAGTAACAATAATTTTAATCATCACTTTATTATTTAGCGTCCATAAAAACATCAACATTTCGTTGATTTAACTTTTCAGAAAATATAACTCCATCTTTCATATGAATAGTTCTTTGAGAAAAAGAAGCATCATAATCAGAGTGGGTAACCATCAAAATGGTAGCGCCTTTAGCGTGTAAATCGGTTAAAAGTTCCATTACTTCATTACCATTTTTACTATCTAAGTTTCCTGTTGGCTCATCGGCCAAAATTATTTTTGGATCATTTACCAAAGCTCTTGCAACGGCAACTCTCTGCTGCTGTCCTCCAGAAAGCTGTTGCGGAAAATGTTTCAGACGATGAGAAATATTTAGCTTCTCGGCAATAGCCTCAATTTTCTGTTTTCTTTCAGAAGCTTTTACGTTGTTGTAAAGCAATGGCAGTTCGATATTGTCATAAACAGAAAGCTCGTCGATTAGGTTGAAGTTTTGAAAGATGAAACCAATGTTTTCTTTTCTTACCTGCGCTCTTCCTTTTTCTTTCAGCCCAATCATTTCCTGACCCAATAAGGTATAGCTTCCGCCACTAGCACCGTCAAGAAGACCGATGATGTTTAGTAAAGTTGATTTTCCACAACCCGAAGGCCCCATGATGGTTAGAAAATCTCCTTTTTTTATTTCTAGGTTGATACCGCTCAAAGCAGCAGTTTCGATTTCTTCAGTTCTAAAAACTTTGGTTAAATTCTGAATTGCGATCATAATTTTTTAAGGTTTTGAAATGTTGTTAAATACGTTTTTTGATTGATGATTGAAATGATGATTGTGTTTTGTTTTTGTTTTTGTTTGTTTCAGGTTTCAAGTTTCATGTTTTTTTTCGTTTGCATTAACCTGAAACCTGAAACTTGAAACCTGAAACCTGAAACAAAACAAATTATTCTTTATTTAGTGCAAGCTCTTCAATGTCTTTATAATCTGTGTAAGAAGAAGTAATTACAGATTCACCTTCCTGCAAGCCATCTAAGACTTCATAATAAGAAGGATTCTCTCGTCCTAATTTGATATTTCTTCTCACGGCTTTGTTTCCGTTTACTACAAAAATCCATTTTCCTGCCGCTTCCTGATTAAAAGCCCCTCTTGGAATAACTAAAGTTTTATTCTTTTCAGATAAAATAAGTTTTACGCCAAAACTAAGCCCGTCCTGAAGCACAATATTTTCTTTAGAAGCAAAAGCCAATTCTACAGTAAAACGTCCTCCTTTAACCTCAGGAATCACTTTAGTCACGATAACTTCAAGATTTTTGCCTTTAAATTCTACTTGACCTTTTAAGCCTTCTCTCAGTTTTTCCAGATAAAACTCATCAACTTCTGCTGTCAATTTGTATCCTTTGTTAGAATCGATTTTTCCGATGCTTGCGCCTGCCTGGAAAGTTTTTCCTAAAACAGGTTCAAAAGAAGTCAATCGTCCTGTTTCGGGCGCTGTGATTAAAAAGTTCTTTTTGTTGTTTCTAAGAATATCCAAACTCTTTTCCATAGTCTGAATCGAACGGTTTATTTGCGAAATCTGAACCTGATTGCTTTGTTTTTCTTTTTGAATGCTCTGCTGAATTGTTCTTTTGCGTTCTTCTTGAAAACGAAGGCTTTCCTTAAAAGTATTCCAGTCATTTTTAGAAATTACATCTTTCTCGTACAGCTTCGCATTCATGTCGTACAATCTTTTTGCATCGTTGTAATCATGTTCGATCAAAACTAAATCTTTGTTTAAGTTTAGTTCCTGATTTCTGATGTTTAATTTCCCCGTATTCAAATTGTTGATTTGCTCAATAATAGCAGTCTCCTGAGTCAGGTAATTTAATTCTGTATTCGGATTATACAAACGAGCCAGCGATTGCCCTTTGGTCACCATTGCGCCATTTTCTACAAAAATCTCTTTTACAGAACCGCCTTCGGTAACATTTACCAGCATAACATTCAAAGGTTCTACTTTTGCTTGAAATACTACAAAGTCTTCAAAAAAAGCTTTTTCTGCTTTTTGAATTACCAATTCGTCTGCTTTTACATTTAAAGTTCTTTTGGTATTAAAAGCAAAAACCGAGATCGTCAGCAAAACTAAAAAAACAGCAATTGCTATTGCGAGATATCTAAATTTTTTATTTTTACGAGGAATTATCGTGTCCATTTTTTTAAATATTTTACTGATAATCAATAGGTAAATACTGTGCCATAAAATTTATTTTCTGTAAAGCATTGATTTTAAAGAGGCTTTAAAAAACATCAAAAAAAGCAGTGTCCGATAATGAACAGTTGACCGTTCGGAAGCGGACAGAAAAAATACCACATGAGAAAAAAACTAGCCCAAATATTAGTTGTCGACGATCAGGAAGAAATTCTTTTTTCTGCAAAAATGATTCTCAAAAAGCATTTTGAAACCATTTTTACAACTAATAGCCCTAAAAAAATCATTTCAATTTTAAGCGAAAATGAAATAAATGTGGTTTTGCTGGATATGAATTACCGAATTGGTTTTGAAGACGGACGCGAAGGAATTCATTGGCTGAAAGAAATCAAAACGCTTTCGCCACAGACCATTGTAATTTTGATGACGGCTTTTGGCAAAATTGAAACCGCTGTAGAAGGCATTAAAATTGGAGCTTTTGATTATGTCCTAAAGCCTTGGAACAACGAAAAATTGTTGGAAACAATAGATAAAGCTGTTGCTGAAAGCAGAAAAAATAGTAAAAAAGCAATTTCAGAAAAAGCAGAGAAGACCGAGAAGAAATATTTTGTCGGGACTTCACCAAAAATAAAACAAGCCTACTCTGTTGCCGAAAAAGTAGCCCGAACAGATGCTAATGTTTTGATTTTAGGCGAAAACGGAACAGGAAAATATGTTTTTGCAGCATTTATTCATCAGCATTCAGATAGAAAAAATCAGCCTTTTGTGCACGTCGATTTAGGTTCTCTAAGCGATAATCTGTTTGAAAGCGAGCTTTTTGGTTACGTCAAAGGTGCTTTTACAGATGCTAAAATAGATACTCCTGGGCGTTTTGAAAATGCATCGAACGGAACTATTTTCTTAGACGAAATAGGAAATATTCCGTTGCATCTTCAAGCCAAACTGCTTCATGTTTTACAGACTAAAACGGTAACGCGTTTGGGCGAAAGCAAACCAAGGCCACTCAATGTTCGCGTTATTGCAGCAACAAATAGCGATATTAAAACCGAAGTAAAAAATAAGACTTTCCGTGAAGATTTATTGTACAGAATTAATACAATGGAAATAAATCTTCCGTCTCTTCGCGAAAGAAAAGAGGATATTGTCCCAATGGCAAATTTTATTTTAGAACAGATTGCTGAAAAATACAATCATGGTTCCGAAAATTTGGGATGGCATTTTGAAGATAATGCGGCATCGTATCTGGAAAAATATCCTTGGAAGGGGAATGTCCGCGAAATGGAAAACAAAATTGAACGCGCTTTAATTTTGGCTGAAAACAATACTATCTCTGTTATGGATTTGGATATTTTGGACTTTGAAGAAATTCAGGAAAATGATGAAAATCCGTTATCGGAAATGGAAAAAGGTGCAATCGAAAAGGCGCTTTTCAAACATAATGGAAACATCAGTAAAACTGCAGAAGAACTTGGCTTGTCGCGCGCTGCGTTGTACAGGAGGATAGAAAAATACGATTTGAAAAATTAGAGAAAATGAATAGCGTCCAGCTTTAGCTGGATGACCATATTGAAATGAGGTTTTCGGCTTTAGCCAAACATAAAATTTTGGATAAAGCCTATTTCTATAAATAATTTATCTCTTCAGCTAAAGCTGAAGGCAATTCAAAAAAATAATGAAGAATTGGAAGTTTTATAATGCGCTGTTCATAAGAGTTGTGTTTGTAATGGCGCTCTTTCTTTGCAGTGTGTTATTGTTTTACAAAGGATTTCGATTCAATGGTATTCTGGCAGGGGTTTTTGTTTTGATTTTTCTCTTCGAAATGTATTTTTTTGTCAAAAATCAATTGCTATTTTATGATAAAACCATAAACTCCATTTTGCACAACGATTTTTCTGCTCACTTTCCGGAAGAACATAAAAGAGATAATTTTAATAGTCTGTATCTTTTGTATGACACTTTAAAGGTTCAGAAACAAGAGCAGATTTCCAAAGAGTTAATCTACCGTTCGATTTTGAACAGTATTGACACCGCTGCTTTAATCTTAGAAAAAGAAAATGATAATTGGTCTGTTTTTATAATGAATGACTGTTTTTCGAAGCTTTTCAAAGTGCCCAAAGTAAGCCATTGGCAGTACCTTAAAAACTATCTTCCGAGTTTGTGCAGTGAAATTGAAAGGGTTGGTTTTACAGAGCTCAAAACAGCTATTTCTATTAAAATTGAAGATCAAGACCTGCAGACTTTTATGCTGCAGACTTCGCATACTCAAACTTACAATAAAGAGTATTTTATCATTTTGCTGGACAGCATTCAGCGTGTAATCGAGAAAAAAGAAAAAGAAGCATGGATTAATTTAATGAAGATTATTTCGCATGAATTGATGAATTCGTTAACGCCCATTCGCGCGCTTTCGCAGAATCTGCTTCATATTGTAGATCAGGAAGAATTGGAGGAAGATGATTTTGAAGACATCAAAAGCAGTATTTCGACAATCATAAATAGAAGTGATCATTTACAGTTTTTTGTAGAGAATTATCGTAAGCTAGCAATGCTTCCAACGCCAAACAAGCAAATGACGCCAATCAATGCTTTGTTTGAAGATTGTCTGCGAATTATGAGTCCAATCTTGAAAGAAGAAAGAATAGAATTGATTAATGAAATTCATAGTTCCCGTTCTATTTTGATCGATAAAAATCAGATGGAACAAGTGATTATCAATTTGATTACCAATAGTATTCATGCTTTAAAAGAAAAAGCAGAGAAGAAATTGTTAATCTCCAGTTATACCGAAAATAACCGCTTTTTTATTGTGATTGCTGATAACGGAAAAGGAGTTGATGCCGAGATTCGAGATAAAGTTTTTCTTCCGTTTTTCACCACCAGAAAAGACGGTGCGGGTATTGGATTAACGCTTTCTAAAAATATTATCGAAGCTCATGGAGGTTATCTAAGCTATCAAACCGACGAAGATAAGACGAGTTTTGTGATTTGTTTGATTTAACTAGATGGGTAATGAAAAAACGTTGTCACCCTGAGCGAAGTCGAAGGGCTTATTACTTGAGTGGGCTTCGACTCCGCTCAGCCTGACAAATGAGACATGACTGTTTTTAAATTTCAACTTCAGGTTTCCAAAAATGCTTTTCAAAATCCACAATCTGATTGTTGACGACTTTTATGCCTTCGTTTTCTAAAAGCTGCTGCATTAAATTGGTTCCATCAAAATGATGTTTGCCTGTCAAGAGCCCTTTTTGATTTACCACCCTATGCGCAGGAACATCATCCATATTATGGCACGCATTCATTGCCCAGCCCACCATTCTTGCAGAACGAGCTGTGCCCAATGCTTTTGCAATAGCACCATAAGAAGTTACTTTTCCAAACGGAATTTGTCTGGCGATTGCATAAACTTTTTCAAAAAAATTCTCTTCTGCCATGATTATTTTGACGCAAATTAATTGAATTATGAGGATTTTAAAATTACTATTTATCTGCTAAAATCTGCGGAATCTGCATGAAAAAATTTAAGAGCCACAGGGAAAGAATCCTTTTAATCAGTGGCTGAAAAAAAATTAACCGAAATAGTAGTTTAAAATATTGAAAAGTGTTGCAACGGCAACTAAACCGGTAATTGTCCCGATAATAGTATTCATGTTTCGCATGAAGTAATCGGTTTTCTTTTCTATTCTTCCAAAAAAAGCGATGTAACTGTACAAAATTCCAAAAGCGCCTAGAACAGAGCCTAATACAAATGTTAAGATAATGGAGTTTTCGAATATAAACAGTTTGTACGAAGCCAATGTTACGCTTACGACAACATAGTACGGAATTGGAAAGAAATTCAATCCAGAAAGCAGCATTCCGAGGAAGAAACGGCTTTTTTTGCTGCTCTTTTTGATTTTCGTTTTTTTCTTTGCTATCGGATCTTTAGCAAAAAACAAAAAATAAATGGTTAAGATCGAAAAAATGACAAAGCCAACTTCGCGCAATAGCGTTACAACATCTGGACGATTGTCTATTACACGTGCAAATAACACTGCGACATAAGCCTGAAAAAAAATAATCAAAACAGCACCGATTACAAACCATAATGCGTTCTTTTTTCCTTCTTTCATTTTTATTTTAGCAGCTGTCATATTGAGTAATCCTGGCGGAATAGTCCCGATGGCTGCGGCAATAAAGCCCGAAAGTAAAGGAGTAAGGTAGGTCATTTAGCTATTAAATCGGTTAGATAAAGGTTCCAAAATTAAAGTTAGTCTTTAATTTTGAAACGAATATACGTAATTGCCTTATTAATTTCTAAATATTGTTTTTCGTAAAAAGTCTGAATAGAAGTTACAACTTCAGGGCTTCCTTCGTTTTTATAAACATTATGATTTGCGTACAAAACTTCGTGACCTTCACCATGAAGCAATCCAAGTGTGTAGCCGTGCATGAATTCGCTATCGGTTTTAAGGTTTACAACACCGTCTTTTTTCAGGATTTTTTTGTACAGTTTTAAGAACTCAGAATTAGTCATTCTATGTTTGGTTCTTTTGTATTTGATTTGCGGATCTGGGAAAGTAATCCAGATTTCGTCTACTTCGCCTTCAGCAAAAATATGATTGATCAATTCGATTTGAGTACGAACGAAAGCCACATTATGAAGTCCGTTTTCTACCGCAGTTTTAGCTCCACGCCAGAAACGGGCACCTTTAATGTCAATTCCGATAAAATTTTTGTCTGGGTATTTCTCTGCTAATCCAACAGAGTATTCTCCCTTTCCGCATCCTAATTCTAAAACTAATGGATTGTCATTTTTAAAGAAATCAGCATTCCATTTTCCTTTTAAAGGCATTAAATCACCTACAACTTCTTCTCTAGTTGGCTGAAAAACGTTTTGAAATGTTTCGTTTTCTCTGAATCTTTTTAGTTTATTTTTACTTCCCACTTTTACAAAAATTTTCGGCAAAATTAAGGAATATAAACGAATGAAAATAGCGTAATTAGATTTAAAAAGTTTTCCGCCACGAATTCACGAATTTTATTTTAAAAATAGTTTGTGAATTCGTGGCGAAATAAAATATTCTTTAACCGTAATGAGGCTCGGTAATTGGCTGTGCTTTCGGATCAAGAGATTCATCGTGCTGAGACAAATCCAATCCGATGTGTTCTGACTCTTCTGAAACTCTCAGCGGAATAATGAAATTGGTTACTTTAAACAAGAAATAAGCTCCGAAGAAAGTAAAGATTGAAACCAAAACCAACGCCATCATGTGATGTCCGAAAACATTCCATCCGCCGTGAAGCAAACTTGCATCTTCGCCATGAGCGAAAATAGCTGTTAGAATCATTCCCATAATTCCTCCAACACCGTGGCAAGCAAAAACATCAAGCGTATCGTCGAATTTTTTAGAATATTTGCAGTTTACAGCCGTGTTAGAAACCAAAGCCGTGATGAAACCGAAAAACATACTTTCTGGCACTGAAACAAATCCTGCGGCAGGCGTAATGGCAACAAGACCAACAACAGCTCCAATACAAGCCCCAAGAGCAGAAACTTTTCTTCCGTTCATTCTATCAAAGAAAATCCAAGTTAGCATAGCTGCGGCAGATGAGGTTGTAGTTGTTGCAAAAGCCATTGCAGCAGTTCCGTTGGCAGCAAGCGCAGATCCAGCGTTGAATCCGAACCAACCGAACCAAAGCATTCCCGTTCCTAACAATACAAAAGGAATATTGGTCGGGATATGCTGGCTGTTTTTTCTTTTTCCTAAAACAATAACTCCAGCCAAAGCAGCAAAACCAGAACTCATGTGCACCACAGTTCCTCCAGCAAAATCTTTAACGCCAAAATAGCTGCCTAAAATACCTGTTGGGTACCAAACCGCGTGGCATAAAGGAGCATAAATGAATATCGTAAATAAACTAATGAATACTAAATAAGAAATAAAGCGAACGCGTTCTGCAAATGAACCCGTAATAATGGCAGGACAAATGATGGCAAATTTCATTTGAAACAAAGCAAAAAGCATAAACGGAATCGTATTGGCCAATTGTTTATGAGGCAGAACGCCAACATAATCCATAAAAGCAAAAGTAGTCGGATTCCCGAAAAAGCTGTAAAAATGATCGCCCGAACCAAACCCAACTGGTTCTCCAAAAGCCAAACTAAAAGCTACTACAACCCATAAAAGCGTAACTACACCTAGACAGATAAAACTTTGAAGCATGGTCGAAATAACGTTTTTCTTGCCCACCATTCCGCCATAAAAGAAAGACAATCCCGGCGTCATGATTAAAACCAGACAGCTCGAAGTAAGCATCCAAGCAACATCGGCAGGAACAATATGATCTGTAGTTCCAAATTCTGATAAAACATAACTATTTTCTGTAACTGTTGGCCAAAATGCCCCTATCGTACATACGACGCTTATTATGATAAAGGAGATAATCCAGCGTTTTTCTATTTTCATTTTTAAAATACTTTGTTTAACCCTATTTTTTTTGGGGTCAAAGTTAGAAAAAAATAAAGATTCTTGTTTTAAAGGCTGTTAAAATAGAGGTGTGTGTTTTATTTTGATTGATTTTGTAAAATACAGCTTGTTTTTTTGACAGTATCTTATTCTAAAGTTGCAAAAAAGCGCTGTTTTTGCCGAATTAATTAAAATTAATCTGCGAACAGCGCTTCTAATGTGCTCAAAAAGTTATGTTTATAATAAGAAAACAGTAAAATGTTTTATTTTTTCTGAAGTTTTGCAATCAAAGCGTCTTCGATTGGCGCTTTTATCTTGGTTACAGCATCAACTTCGTCATTCGGAATTGTCATTGATAGAACATAATGCTGAATTTTCCATTCTTTTCCTACTTTAACTAAAACTCCAGAACCACGACAAATTTTCATTTGTGTGTCTAGCAATTCATCAAACCAAGCAATTTTTCCGCTTTTATCAAAAAAGATATGACGTTCTAAGGCTTTAAAATTCCATGTAGTTCCTTTATCGAAAAAAGGTTTTGCCCAAATGGCAAATTCTTTTTTTGTCCAATTTTCGGTTGCATCGGTTCCAATGTAGATTGCGTCGTCTGCCAATACATTAAAGTAAGCGTCATATTTTACTTCGCCAGCAGCTTTATGCCAAGCATCAAGAGTCTGATTAATTTTGTTTTTGTCGGTTTGTGCATTTGCAAAAGATGCCACAAATAGAAGAAGTAAAAGTGTTTTTTTCATAAGATATGTTATTTGACTTTAAAGGTATAATTTTTTTGAACCATAAGCGATATAAGAAAACTAAAGAAAACCCAATTATTGCCACAAAGGCACCAAGGCGCAAAGTTTATTTTAAGATGCCTAATGACTATGTACCTTTGTTCCTCATTAAATTATCATTAACAATATTCATGTCATTTAATCTCTCAAAAAACCACTATATTTGATTCATCAATACAAATACCCCATTCATGAAGGCAAAATTACTTATAAGTTCACTAGCTGTAACTTCTCTATTGTTCGTTTCCTGTAAAAAGGAATTAGAACCACAAGAAAGTACAGCAACTTCAGAATTAGTAAGGTTAGGACTTGCAAAAGATACGACTAAACCCGCTGCGCCAGTGGCGCAAGCCCCTGCGACAAACCCAAATACAGTTTTAAGCGATACAAAAGGAATTAACCCTGCTCACGGACAGCCGGGACACCGTTGCGATATTGCAGTTGGAGCGCCATTAAATTCTGCGCCAACACAGCAGGTGCAAGCAACTCAAGGGCAAACAGTACAGGTAAATCAGCCTCAGCAGAAAATGGTTACGACTACAACTGTTGCGCCAGTTAAGGTGGCAAAAGGAATGAATCCGC
Organism: Flavobacterium sp. TR2; assembly: GCF_025252405.1. Classification (NCBI taxonomy): domain Bacteria; kingdom Pseudomonadati; phylum Bacteroidota; class Flavobacteriia; order Flavobacteriales; family Flavobacteriaceae; genus Flavobacterium; species Flavobacterium sp. TR2. The sequence goes on from NZ_CP104307.1 coordinate 1,375,441, forward strand.
CACATGGACAGCCAGGTCATAGATGCGATATTCCTGTTGGAGCGCCTTTAAATTCGCCTAAAGCGACAACAACTGCAACAACGACAAATACGGCTCAAAGCGGAACAGTTACCCAAAACTTTACGGTTTCTCCTCCAGCATCAAACCCAGTTCCTGCATTGTTAAGCACAGAAGGAAATGAGGCCACAGTTGCCGACGGAATGAATCCGCCGCACGGAAAACCGGGTCACCGCTGCGATATTGCAGTTGGAGCACCTTTACCAAAATAATAGAAAAGTGACAAAGGTGCAAAGTAGCAAAGGTTCTAAGTTTTTTCCTTTGTCACTTTGTCACTTTGCACCTTTTGTCACTCTTTAAAATATAAGTGATATAAGTTAATTTAAGATTTTCACACAAAAAAAGCGAAGTACTAAAAGTGCTTCGCTTTTTTTTGTGATATCAAGTTTATCAGTAACTTAAAATGAACTTACATCACTTATATGGTTTAAAAAAAAATTAATGTGCTTTTATTTTTTCGAAAGTGTTTGTCAACGATTTTTTGACTTTGGCCAATGCACCGCTAAAAGCTTTTTCAAGTGTTTCGGCGTGTTCTGTAACAGTAATTGGCTGTAATTTTACAGGACGGACTTCAATCACACATTTTTTGTCATGCAAGCTAAACTTTTCTCCATTCTCGTCTCCAAAGTGAACTTCTACGCGAGTAATTTTATCTTGAAAACGATCTAAGCTTTTCTCTATTTCTCCAGAAAAATAGCTTTCTAATCTTGCACTTCCTTCAATGTTTTTGTCGGTGTTGATTTGTACTTTCATAACAAATAAAATTTAATGATTCATTCTCAAACTTATCCATTTTAGAGGAAAAAGACAAGTGAGTTAAGGAAATATTATGAAATTTTAAACGATTTATTTTTCAATTTCGTAATTTCGATTTGGAGAAAATATACTTATAGTATTTTATTTTTAAAATAAAGAAAAAACTTACAATTTAATGTTTTGTTTCGTATGTTTGTAATTCTAAACTTTCAGATTATGAACAAAACAAAACTTCTGCCCGCACGGTATGCTGGCGGTATTGGAAACAGCCGCAACGCTCTGAAAGGCGTAGAGCAGCTAACCCATGCGGGTTTTATACTCTCTAAACTTTCAGACTTATGAGTACAAACACCCTTTCCAAAGAAACCGAATTGAGGTTAACTGAATTCTTCAACAATTCAATCGATTCTAAAAGTATGGCAAAAACCATTAGGCAAGTAAATTTCCTAATTGCATTAAATGCCATAAGAGAAGATGGATTTTTGCAACCAGAAAACATAAGCCTTGAAGATAGTTTCTATTGGTTGAATAAATTAGCAGAAATTCTTGATCCTTATTTGGGGATTGAGTAAGAAATGAGAAAAAGCCACTGGGAAAGTGGCTTTTTTGTTTGATTATATTTTATGGATTACTTTTTTGACGAATGGTGTTAAAATAGTTTTCGAAAGCTTTCGAAAGCAATTCTTTATCAATTTCTAATAATTTGTTTCTAACATCCCAATCTTTAATATACTCTTCATCTTCAATGCAAATTTCTTCTCCTTCAAGTTTTCTGGTTAAAATATCACTTAGTAAAACATTATTACAGCTGGAGTATTCGGGATAATATTTCTCTATAAAAGCCCAGTAGTTAAATTGATCTTTTTCTTTCTTTTCTAGACATTCCATTTTTTTAGATTATTGCGTTTTTATCCCATAAAGTTATCTTCATCCATCGGAACAGGTTCGTCTTTCATAAACAATTCAAAAGAGCCAATAGGAGCGAAGTCAATATTAATTACGGTATAATCATTTTTGTTTCGCCACAAACGAACAGAATCTGTTCCTTTCTTTTCTAACCATTTGCGAGTAACAGGTTCTCTTTCTTTAAGGCCTAAAACATCTACAAGTAGCCATTGGCCTAATGCAGATTGTCCAAATCTTTTTCCATTTTCATCTTTTAAAGTGTTGCTTCCAGATTGCAAACCTTTCATGTTGTCTTGGGTAACTAAAGCAGGAATTATTTTTCCATTTGGAAGTTTTAATGAAAAACGTACTTCAGGTTTTTCATCAGAAGGACCTTTGTAGTTTTCTTTAATTCTTTCAAATTCAAAAATATTGGATGTAAAAAAGTCAGGGTGCTTTTTATGAAATTCTCTTGGAATAGGGACGTAAATTTCATTTAAAGGTCTAGGAATATTACTTCCTTTGCTTTTAGGCGCGGCGTTCCAAGCATTTAATCCAGATTTTTCTTCTACTTCTTTAGATTGATAAGAATATAATGGTAAGTAAGCTTCAATTATATCTGGCTCTGCAACTTTTGTCGTTTCAATAAGATTGAAATATGCTTGCAATAAAAATGAAAATGGATCCTCAATAATTTTGACATCAAATTTATTGAGTGTTATAGTATTGTATTTGTCAGAGTCAAATTTTTGCCATATTTGAGAATCAGCAAATGTATATCTATAATCTTTGTTTCCATCAGACCAAGATAAAGCGGATGATGTTGCATTAAAATCTTTAATTTTATGTACATCAATTAAAGGATATGCACATTCATTAATAGTAAAAACACCTTGATCACGTGTTATGTAATGATATATGTTTTTGTCTTCAGATAGTCCTAATCGTTCGTAATCACTTTGCATTCTCTGATTTTTAATCTCAGAAATTTTATATGCTAAGGAATGTAAGTCGCTACGATATTCATTAATATCATTTTGATAACGCTTAAGTTGCATAACTTTCTGAAAAGATGGCTTACTTCCCATCCAGGTCTTTAAGCCAATTCCGATACGTTCATCACCAAATACTGAAAGTACGTCATGCGGAGTATTTCCAATATCAACATTTTGACTATTAAAAATTTTTGTAAAGACAGTTTCCTGAAATTTAGAATCAAGATACGGAATCAAATCTCCTTGCTTTTGGCGAAAGAGGTTTGATAATGCTCCATAAACTTGTAAAAACTTTATGTACTCATTTTGTTGTTCGATGGAATATTTCTCCCAAATACTCATGGGCGTAAAATCTTTATAATTTCTTGACTAATTCTTTCAATTAAAGGCGTAGTTACTGAATTCCCAGCCTGCATATATAATTTACTATTGGCAATATTTGGTAAAATATATTTATCCATTGGATATCCTTGAAAAGCAAAACATTCTTTAGGTGTTAATTTTCTAATACCATAATCATCTAGAATTAAAGGCACATTATGTCCTCCTGTTCCCATATTAGCTGTTAAAGTTGGACAAACTTGGTTTTTGTTTTCTCTAACATAAACTCTCCTCCATTGATATATTGTATCTTTTGAAGTTATTGTTTTTTCTAATTCAGGATAATATTGGTGATCTTTTTTGTAATAAAGATTATCTGCCTGCTTTCCTTTTTCTAAAATATCATGGATTGTTCTAGTTAAAGGAATAGGCTCAGGAAATTTAAAATCTCCATGATTTGGTACTTGCTCTTTGTCAAATGCTACAATAAAAATACGCTCTCTATTTTGCGGAACATTAGCGTGCGTAGAAGAATTTAAAACTTTAGTATATGCTTTGTAGCCAAGTTTTTCTTCTAATATTTCTAAGATTACTTTAAAAGTATTACCCTTATCATGAGAAACTAAATTTTTTACATTTTCTAAGAAAACTACTTTCGGTCTTTTGGCTTCAATAATTTTTTCTACATCAAAAAATAAAGTGCCTCTGGTATCTTGAAATCCTTTTCTATTTCCAGCAATAGAAAAAGCTTGACAAGGGAATCCCGCACATAAAATTTGAATATCCTCAGGAATGTAATTCTTGGTAACTTCTTTAGTAATATCTCCAAATGGAACTTCTCCAAAATTAGTACGATATGTTTTTTGTGAATCTACATTCCATTCGCTTGTATAAACACATTTTCCCCCTACGTTCTGCAACGCAATTCTAAAACCACCAATTCCTGCAAAAAGGTCGATAAATTTAAAAGTGTAATTTTCGGGAGTAGGAAACGGGACATCTTCCACTTCAAAAAGTAATTGCTGTACAGCAGTATCTTCAAGTATGTCTAATTTTTCTTCTTCGTTTTTATATTCAACGATTTGTTTTATGTATTGGGCAGCTTCTTCTTCAAAATGATCTTTAACGCCATTGTGATAATTGTGCAGATAATGTGTAACAACGGCTTTTCTATTATCGTCTTCTTCTGTAAAGCGATTTTTAAATTTTTTATTGTCAAATTCATCAATGTTGATCTTTTCTTCTCCCGTCATTTTGCGCTAAAATTAGTAGTGCAATTTATGAATAATAATCCAAAACAAGGAATTAAGTTTTCCACAAGCAGGATTCGACTAAGACGATTATTTGCTTACGATTTATCCTTCTTCCCCCACTTAACCTTCATTTTTCCTTCGTTATCATAAGCAATCAAATGCAGGACGATTCCTTTTTCTCGAACGGCTTTTCGTTCTTCTTTGGTGGCGAGTTTGGCGTCGTTTTTAGAATTTCTTAGCGGAACTGTAAGTGCGAGATTGGTGCCTCGGCCGAAAGAATAAACGCCTTCAGCGTCTAGGTTAAGAACGCTGGAACTTATGGTGAGTTTATTGACATCGACCAGTTCTCCGCGGAGATTGAGCGAACCCGATAAATCGCTGAAAGTAATATTTTCTACATCGCGAAACGGAAAAGCAAATTTGCCGACTTTCATAATCGGTTCAAAATTGAGTAAAGCACCTTGATTAACATTAAAATCGAGTTTTCCTTTCATCGAATTCATGATTAAATCGCCCGTGCTGCTCATTAAACCAGCAACATTGGCATTACTGGTTAATCGCCCTCGAATGTTTTTCGGACTAAAAGATTTGATTCCGAAGTTATTGAAAGATCTTAAAAAGCTCGCAATATCTACACGGTTTACCTGTGCGTTTGAAGTAAAAACATACCGATTGCCACTTGGCTCAACAGAACCGCTAAAGTTTATGCTTCCGCCAGAAGTTTGCAGTGTTCCGTTTTTAAGCAGAATCTTAGAATTTAGCATTTGCAGTGTAGCCTGCGTATTGGTTGCCGTAAGCGCGCCATACGTGATTTTATCAGCTTTAAGATTAATTACTGCCGTACATTTTTCAATTACTGATCTTAATTGGTTCGTAAAATTGACATTCTGTTTAACTGGTTTTTTCATTGCGACTTTTTGCTTCGGAGAATTTTTTAGAACCCCCAAAAACTGTTTTACGTCAATATTTGGGCAATAAATATTCCAATTTACGACCATTTTTTCTGGTGCATCGTAATAGAGATTCAAGAAATTATCGATTTTTCCGTCAATGCGAATAATGTTCTTTTTGTGTTTGTAAGCTATTTTTTTAATGTAAAGTGCCTCTTGCGTAAAAGACAATTGTACGGCAGTTTTTTCGGCATGAATGCTTTTCGGGATATAATCGAATGTAGCATCAGCAATATCAACATCGCCTGTAAATTTGGGTTTATTGATGTACAGATCGACAATATCAAACTGAAATTTTAAATTGGCTTGTGCATGACCGCTTTCAAAATGAAGCATTTTTTCATTCATCAGTCCGTTCAGTTTCGAAATGTCAAAATCGGCATTTACAACTCCCGTAGCAATGGGTTTTTCTAGATTATTGATAACGGCCTGAGCAATTGTCAGCGGAATGCTTTGATATTCGGCTTTAAAATTGTTCAGAATAATAGCGGAGTTCGGATCGCTGGATTCCTTTTCGGGTTTAAAAGTGTTAGTAAAAATTCCTTTAAAACTGCAATTCGTAAACAAACCATCAGGTATCGTTAATTCGTTATCACGGATATCCGCCTGCACCACAATTTTCGGATCGCCTTCAACATTCAAATCGCCTTTGATGTCGCAGTTTACCTTAATCGGTTTTTTGATGTCGAATTGGTTGAGTTTCGAACTGATATTTGCCGATAATAAATTGGAAGCATTTCGCCATAAAATATCCGTTCCGATATTGATTCCGAACAGCGAATTGTTTTTTCCGATATTAAAGAAAGCGATAATATCAAAAGTATCAGAACCAATTTTAAGCCCTTTGGTTTTAATATCTATTTTCTGATTGGCTTCGGCATAAGAAATATCAAAATTGCCTTCAAGAATTTTTTCTTTGGCAAAACTTCCATGTACGGTATTAAAAGCGAGACTATTTATTTTGGTTTTCAAATAGAGATTGGTTTGCCAGCTGTCATCTTCATAATTTACTTTTGAGTCTAAACTCGCCACATCAAAATCAAATAATTTATGTCCCAGATGATTGTCAATAATAACATGAACTTTGTTGAGATTTACTTCGTCAATTGTAGTCTCGGGTTTTTCTTTATCGGTTTGAGGCTTCTTTTTTTTAGGTTTAAAAATATTGGCATTAGAATAACCGTTTTCGGCTTTATAAATATAAATATCGGCGTCGTTAATTAAGATTTTATGAATATTGATTTCATGTTTCAATAAACTCAAAATGTTCAAACGCGCTTCTATTTCTTTGGCTCTCAGTAAAGTATGTTTATGGCTCTGCCATTGATTGTCTTTTATTTCGACATCATTCAGCGCCAAAGTAAAGTTTGGGAAACCCGTTAGAAATTTATAATGAAAATCGCCAATATGAAATTTGCCATTTATATTCTCGTTGATTTTGGTATTGACTTTAGCAATAATTTCGGTTTTATTTCGGTTGAAATATATCGACAGACCTCCGCAGGCAAGTAGAAGAATCGCGATTAAGCCAAGAATAAAATAACCAAAGCGTTTGGCATATTTTTTAAAAGAATCAGATTGCAGAAAGGATTTTGTTTTAGATAAAGTTTCTTTCATGTTAATCGTATTTTTGGATATACTAAAGATACTAAAAAAATGCTAAAAAGTTTATTGGTTTGATTTTCAAGTAAATAAATTGTAAATTTAGCGTTATACAGTTTATAATTATTGACAATACATTTATAATGAAAACTAATTTAGTAATGGTGTTTGATTTATTTTAAATTTTTAAATTTGTACTGTAGTTTGAGAGTTAATATTTCAGACCTAATTTTAATCTTAATATATTATGGCATTAGCAATAACAGATGCTACTTTTGATGAAGTAGTTTTAAAATCAGATAAACCAGTAATGGTAGATTTTTGGGCAGCATGGTGTGGTCCTTGTAGAATGGTTGGTCCAATCATTGACCAATTAAGCGAAGAGTACGCTGGTAAAGTAGTTGTTGGTAAAGTAGATGTAGATGCTAACCAAGAATTTGCTGCAAAATATGGTGTGCGTAACATACCAACCGTTTTGGTGTTTCAAAATGGTGAAGTAGTAGGAAAACAAGTAGGAGTAGCTCCGAAACAAGCCTACGCAGATAGTTTAGACGCTTTATTGTAATCTTAGATTACGATTAATATAAAAAAGGTCCGACGAAAGTTGGACCTTTTTTATTGGGTTTGTTTTTTTCTGCCACGAATTTCACAAATTTTCACAAATTTAATTCGTGTTAATTCGTGAAATTTGTGGCAGAAAACCTTTTTATTTTGTTTTAAAATCAATTAGTGGCTGTGAGTTTCGCTATTTTCATAACCCAAAACGGTAATCATATAAGGCGTGCTTGAAACTTTGGTCTTTTTGATCGCTAATGTAGCAAGGTTTACCAGTACTAATTCTCCCGTAGTTGGCGAAGTAATGTATGCAAAACGATCTGTAACTGCCATTTGAGGTTTTAATGTAGCGTCTGTAGCTGTTTCTGCAGTTGCTTTAGTTTCTTTCACCGCTTGCAAACTATTGATGTCATAAAGTTTGAACTCTCCAGAATGCAACAAAACAGCCAGTTTTTTACGATCGTAACTCGTTTTGCATTGCATAATGGTTGTATTCGCAATAATTGGTTTTACGGTATTAGCCACAACATCAATTAAATAAGCGCCTTTTGCAGCTGTGTATCCAATAAATTTTCCAGCCGAAGCCGTTTCTAAAATAGTCCCAAACCAAGCTGTTCCAAAATCTTCTGGATGATCGATTAGTTTTTGGTTTCCGTTACTTTCTACAACCAAAATTCCGCTTGACGAACCAAAAACAGCATAAACGCCGTCTGAAGCATTTCCGTGGATTCCTTTTGTTGCAATTTTAGCATCAAAAAGCGTTTTTCCGGTATTGTCAATAATTTTTACTTTTTCAGGAAGCGTTCCCGCAACAGAATTATCTTTTACCGTAATCGCATAAGTTCCGTTTGCAAATGTGGCCATTGCGCCGTGATGCGCCAATAAGCCTGCATTTATCGTTTTGAAAGTTGCTCCAGCTTTGTTTACATCGGCTTCTTTACCAACAGAAAGAGTTCCATCGCCATCATTAAAAGTTAGGATTTCGCCAATTTTGCTTTTAAAATGGGTCGGTTTTAATGCGCTTGTCGCTAAAATTCCAAATTTCGGAACATTATCAATATCGATGTGATCGCCGTGCAATTCCAATCCGCTGTCAAAAGTTTCTACAAAATTATTGTCTCTATGGACAATTCCTGCATAACGGCCAGATTCTGTTGTGTACAAAGAGGCTTTAGCAAATTTTGCCGTAAAAGAACTGATTTTATCTTCGTGCGGATCAAAAAGCGTTAACTCTGTAGTTTTTTCGTCAGAAAGCAATACTCGAACAAATGTATGTTCTTCGGTAGTGTCGTGATCATGATCGTGATCGTCGTGGTTGTCATCGTCGTTGCTGCACGAAACCGCAAAAAGCGATAAAGCAAATAAAAATAGCAGTTTGTAAAATTTGTTTTTCATTGTAATAAAGGATTTAAAATTTGTAAATAATTGATTTTTGAATGGTTTGCTTATCGTGAAATCAAAAACGGAATTTTCATAGAAACAATAATATTGCGTCCCGCTTCAGGAAGTTCGATAAGCCGGTAAAAGCTGGTGTGATTTAAATATTTCGTATTGAATAAATTCTGAATCTGAATATTGATGCTGATATCCTGCTTTCCCGTTTTTACTTTTGAGCCAAAAGCCAGATTAAAAACATGGCTTTCAGCCGTTTTTTTCTCAGGCGGAACAATATTACTTTGCTGCGCCGTAAAACGATAATCAACAGAGAAATAAGGATTTTTCAGAAAAAGAATTTGAGGTTCATAATTCAATCCGAACAAAACAGAAGGCGGTGGAGAAAACGGAAGCGTATAGCCTTTTTTGCTTCCTGATTTTTGTTCCGAATAAAGATATTCGGCACCAATTTCTGCACTTAAAGATTTCAGGAAATAATAACGTGTCTGCAATTCTGCGCCATAGCGAAAGACTTTGCTTTGCTCATACTCAAAAACCTGATTTCCTGCTCCGTAATAAATGTCATGAGCTGAGGTTGGATTCAGATAAATGAAATTTGGAAAATAATTCACAAACGGCGTCAGCTGAAAAGACCAGTTTTGCTGATTCCATTCCACTCCCAAATCCAATTGATACGAACGCTCAGCATCCAAATTCGGATTTCCTTTTTCGAATCTGAAATAATGATAATTTACACCATTTGACGCCAGTTCTTTGGCAATCGGCATTCTGAAACTTGAACCCAAATTGGCTTTTAACAAAAGATTTCCAAGATTATAATTGATTCCTGCAGACCACGTAAAACTGTTAAAAGTTTTGGTTAAATCTTGCGAACGCTGTAAATATTCCAATTCCGTCTGATTGTTTTCAGTAACGGGACTTTGAAACCAATCGTAATACGATTTCATTTTAATTTTTCCGTAATCGTAACGAATAGCGCCATGCAGGAACCATTTTTCATTCAGTTCCATTTTATCGTAAGCAAATAAACCAGCGTTGAATTGCGCGAAAGCTGGAATCAAGAAACTCCATCCGCCAATGGCATTTTCCTGCCCAACAATATTGGTTCCTACGGTAATCAGATGGCGATTCAATCGAAATTCATCTTTTGCAGAAAATGACCAAACATTTTTATCGTATTGGCGTTCCAAATCTTTTGGGGCATACATATCTTCAGGATAAATAGGAGGCATATAGCCGTGATTTACATAATGGCTCCATTCTCTTCTAAAGTTGTTTTGAAAACCAATCTGCGTTTCAAAAGCATGATTTCCCAACGGAAAAGAAGTTGTGTTGCTAATTTTCAAATGATTGACTTGCTGATAGGGCATCAAAATATCACGATTCGATTTGTCGTGCAATTCCAGATCAACATTTCGGGGTTCAAGTCCGTGCGCATTCGCGAAAAAGCCACTTTTTGTATGCACATTGCTGAAATAAAAAACAGATTTTAGCTTTTCTCCCGAATAGCCTGTACTCAAATGAAAATCAAGTTCGCGTCCAGCCGTATTTCGCAAATGATTTTTGTACAGTGGAACAGCATAACTATACACATGAACCACATCGGTCGGAACGCGATAATCGCCGTAATCCATTGTGGTAACGCGAGAATCAAAGAACCAGTTTTCGTTTCTTCCAAATAAATTAATCGAACTTCCAAACAGCGCATTGTTGCTTTTTCCAGTAAGATCAACGCTTCCGCCAAAATTTTGAGATGGAAGCGGCAGCGGTTTAATATTTATCGCACCGCCTACAGCATCAGATCCGTAGATGAATGAAGAAGGGCCTTTTATAATTTCTACCCGATTGACAGCATATTGATCGATTTCCAGTCCGTGATCGGCACCCCATTGCTGGCCTTCATGTTTCAAGCCGTTTTCGACCACAATAACCTGATTGAAACTCAAACCTCGAATAAGCGGTTTTGAGCCTCCAGAGCCAATCGAAATGGTTTTAACGCCAGGCAATTTCTGCAAAGACTGCATTAAACTTCCGCCAAGATTGCGCTGAATAAAACTGCTGTTGACTGTTTCAATATTCAGCGACTCTTCTTTTTTGCGTTTTTCACCAGAATTTCCGCGGACTAAAACTTCATCAAGTTCTTTAATTTCTGGTTTCTTTTCTGAAGACTTATTTTGCGAAAAAGCTTCTGCTGGAATCAATAAACTGAGGAGTAAAAAACAATATTTCCAATACATGGATAGGGCATTCTTCATTAATCTGATCTTATAAAATTTTAATACTTAAGCCTTTCAGCGTTTGCCAGCCTTCTTTATCCGTCAAGCGGATCATAAAATGATAATCTCCGGGATCAACATCGGTCGGAATAGTGATTTGTGCCGTAGCCTCATAACTTTTCAAGCCGTTTGGAATAGTGTAATTGCTGATGAAAAGCATTGGTTTTACTGGGGTTTTTACCGCTTCGGTTTCGCAGGTATTGACTTCTGTGCTATGCGTGTGATGGTCGAAATTGTGGTGAATGTCTAAACTATAAGAACCCAATTCGGCATTGTCATTAAAAGTAGCTTTGAAAGTAGAGGTCTGTCCGCGTTTAATTGTGCTGCATTGGATAGGAAAAGCATTTTGTGTTATGTCAATTACAGGATATTCAGTGTCGATTTCTGCATTATCGCTTGAGCAAGATGTTATAAAGGCAAGAGTCAAAACGCCTAATAGAAACTTTAGATTTTTCATATTTTCTGATTTATAATCGTTAGGTTTTTCTTTACTTCTAGCTTACTTCCGTTCTGATCGTTTACGATAATAATGAAGTCGTATTTTCCTTCGGCAGCATCTTCTGGAATGTCAAAATGTTTGTGAACCGTTGCGTTTTTTGCACCTGCATATTGCGTCCAGGTAATTTCGTGTGACCAGTTTTTAGAATATGTTTCGGTGCTTTTCTGCACAATTTTTACTTGTACATTTTCGATTTTGTCAGCAGCAGTTACTTCAGCATTAAAGTGAAAATCTGCGCCAATAGTTGCCGTTTCGCTGTTGCTAAGACCCAGTTCAATTTTATCAACCTTAGGAGTAGTTTGTTTTTGTTCTGAGTCGTCATTACTGCAGCTTGTAAAAGCAATTGCAGCAAAGAGCGAAGCCAGAATGAGTTTTGTTGTTTTCATTTTTTCTGATTTGATTTTGATCATTTTATAAAGGGTATTTGGGTTACGAAAGGGTATCGTGATTTCAATATTCAACTGCCAGCAAGACAGAATATTGGTGGGAAATTCGGCATTTGGCTAAGTACCAGATGGACTAAATGTTTATAGAAAAGAATTTATGAGCTATACAAAAGCCTCAGAGAGGCGACATATATCTTTTCTCTAGCCAAACAGCATAGCAATAACTAGAAACCTGAATAAGGATTTAGTGCTGAATGTGTTAATCGATAAAAATTTGGAAGTTTTTTTGTGTAGAAAAAGTTATTTCAATATTAATATGTTGCATTAAATGCCTAAAATAAATGAAATAGCTTTTGAATGTTTTTAGATTTGAAATCATAAAAACAATTAAATAGCCGAATTGCAAAACAATCGGAAACACAAAAAAATTAAAGTGAAAAAGGTGGCGCTCGAAGAGAAAATAAAGAGCCCTTAAAAAACGCAAAATGCGGTTTGCTATAAAAGCTAACGTGTTTTACAACAGGATTATTCTTGAAAAACTGAAAAGCATTGAATTCAAATGTACCAACCGCGCTAAATTTAAAATCGCAAATCGAACATTTATGAAAAGAATGAAGTTTTGCTTTGAATTGTGGCTTTTCTGAAACCGAGAATTCAATTTTCTCTTTTGAATTGTGAGTATCCAGAATATGCTCATACGAATGGACAGCCGGAAAAAGTATTGCGAACAATACGATCAAAGGCATCAAGAGATTTATAAATTTAAGTTTCTTTTTCATTCGTGAAGATTGACTTCTAGATGAGATTTTTTTACAGGTTAATGCAATAGTGTTGCAAATATAGAAATCTTATTCTTAAATGCAATATTGTTGCAGTAATTGTTTGTAAAAAATCGACGCATTTGTTATTTTAGCGAATCATATATCCCTTCAAAAAATGAAAATTCTCTACACCTTTCTTGCTTTTTTTATGATGATTGCGATAGGATTTTCGCAATCAAAACCAAAAGGAAATCTTGTGTTGGAAGATGGTGTTTCAGAGCAATTGGCTCAGTTTAGAAAACACCAGATCTCTGCTGTCAATTACGAGCTTTCATTTGAGATCCCAAAGCAGAAAAACGAAGATATTGTTTCTAAATTGGTTTTAGAAGCGACTTTATTAGATATAAGCCAGCCTTTGTATTTAGATTTTAAAGAGAAATCCCAAAACATCAAAACAATTGAAGCAAACGGAAAAAATAGTGCCATTGTTCATGAAAAAGGACACATCGTAATTCCCGCTGAAGATTTGATTTTAGGAAAAAATACAATCGGGATTTCATTCATTGCCGGAAATTTATCTTTAAATAGAAACGATGATTTTCTGTACACGCTTTTAGTTCCAGATCGGGCAAGTACTTTGTTTCCGTGTTTTGATCAGCCAGATTTGAAAGCAACCTATAAACTTCGTCTTTCTGTTCCTAAAGATTGGAAAGTTTTGGCTGGAGCCGATGTGAAAGAGAAAATTGAAAAAGCCGATTTTACTTGGTATGCTTTCGGAGAATCTGATAAAATGAGCACGTATTTGTTTTCGTTTGTAGCGGGAAAATTCAACAGTGTGACGCAAAAGCCAGAAGATATGGAAATGACAATGCTTTATCGTGAAAATGGCGCTGATAAAATAAAAGCAAGTGTCGATACAATTTTCAATTTACATCAGCAGTCGTTAAAATTTTTAGAAAAATATACCAATTATAAATTCCCATTTCAAAAATTAGATTTCGCTTCAATTCCCGTTTTTCAATACGGCGGAATGGAGCACGTGGGTGCCATTCAGTACAGAGAATCGACTTTGTTTTTGGACAACAGCGCGACCGACAGCGAGAAATTAAACCGCGCCAAATTGATTGCTCACGAAACTTCGCATATGTGGTTTGGCGATTTGGTAACGATGAAATGGTTTGATGATGTTTGGATGAAAGAGGTTTTTGCCAATTTCATGGCCGATAAAATCATGAATCCGATTTTTCCGAAAGTCAATCATAATCTGCAGTTTTTCACCGCGCATTATCCGAGCGCTTACGCGGAAGATCGATCTTTAGGGACGCATCCCATCAGACAGCATTTGGCAAATTTGAAAGATGCAGGATCGCTTTATGGCGCAATGATTTACAACAAAGCGCCAATTATGATGCGTCAGTTAGAAGCTTCAATGGGAAAAGAGCCTTTCCAAAAAGGAATCCAAAAATACATTCAGAAATACGCCAATGACAATGCAGATTGGAATAATCTCGTAGAACTTCTGGATGCCGAAACGCCGTTCGACATGAAAAAATGGAGCGAAGTTTGGGTTAATAAATCTGGAAGAGCTATTTTCTCAGATAAAATCGAGTATGACGCTCAAAACCGAATTAAAAGTTTTGAAATTCAACAAAAAGCAGAAGATAAATCTAATAATGTTTGGCCTCAGGTTTTTCAGATTGGGCTAGTTTATGCCAATGATGTAAAAGTGATCATGGCAAATATTACCGATAAAAACTTAGTCATTAAGGAAGCAATCGGACTTGAAAAACCGTTGACAATCATTTATAATTACAATGGTTTTGGATACGGTGTTTTTCCGCTTGACGGCAATAATTTAAATTATATAGGAGGATTAAAAGATGAAGTGGCAAGAGCTTCGGCGTACAGCAATCTTTACGAAAATATGCTTATTGGAAAAATTTCGCCCGATGATGCATTTAGATGTTATTTCAGAGGAATTCAACTAGAAGAAAATGAACTGGTTTTGAGAATGGCGGCCGGAAGTTTAAATGCTATTTATTGGAGGTTCTTGACTGAAAAACAGCAAAATAAAGTTCAAAAACAGCTTGTAGGGATTTTGTATGAACGTTTGCAGGCTAATTTATCTTCCAATATTAAAAAGACATTGTTTGGATTGTTTAGTTCGGTTGCGTATTCAGATTCGGCAAAAGCCACTTTGTATAAAGTCTGGAACCGAGAAATTTCGATTCCGAATTTGAAATTAAACGAAGACGATTATACCAATATTGCTATGAATCTGGCTATTTTCAAACATCCAAAAGCCGATGAGATTTTGGAGAAAACCAGAACGTCAATCTCAAATCCAGACAAACAAAAGCGTTTTGAATTTTTGCTTCCATCCTTGTCTAAAGAAGAATCGGTGCGAAATGCTTTTATAGAATCTTTAAAAGACGATGCAAATCGCGAAAAAGAATCTTGGGTTTCTGTTGGTTTGGCCAATGTAAATCATCCGCTTCGTCAGGAAAGTGCACAAAAGTATATCAGATTTTCATTAGATTTGGTAGAAGAAATCCAGCGCACAGGAGATATTTTCTTTCCGAAAGATTGGCTGGACAATACGATTGGGAAGTATTCTTCTAAATTTGCTTTTGATGAAGTGCAGCGATTCTTAAAAGAAAACCCTAATTTTAGTCCGATCTTGAAGCGCAAATTATTTATGGCGACAGATTTGCTTTATAAAGCGCAAAATATTAAAAAAGAAACCGAATGAAAATTGAATCGGAAATAGAGAAAGTCTCCAGTTTTCAGCATCTTGAAATGCTGGCGAATCAGGTTGTGGAAGGTTTTATATCTGGAATGCACAAGAGTCCCTTTCATGGATTTTCGGCGGAATTTGCCGAGCATAAAGTCTATAACGCAGGAGAAAGCACCAAACATATCGACTGGAAATTATTTGCTAAAACAGATCGTTTGTATACCAAACGTTTTGAAGAAGAAACCAATCTGCGCTGCCATTTGATTGTAGATAATTCGTCATCGATGCATTATCCTGAATTAAAATCGAATCAGCCTTTTTATGAAAAGAAGATTGGTTTTGCAGTTTTGGCTTCGGCAGTTTTGATGAATATTTTAAAGAAGCAGCGTGATGCCGTTGGGCTGAGCGTTTTTTCAGATAAATACGAATACTACGCTCCAGAAAAGGGGAGCGACCGTCATCACAGAATGCTTTTAAACAAATTGGAAGAATTATTGGTTCAGCCAAAAGTCAAAAAAACGACAGATACGATTACGTACCTGCATCAGATTGCCGAGAAAATGCACCGCCGTTCGATGATTATTTTGTTTACAGATATGTTTCAGACTGAAGACGATGAGAAACTATTCAGCGCGCTGCAGCATCTTAAGCACAATAAACACAAGGTAGTTTTGTTTCATGTAGTTGATAATGAAACCGAATTGAAATTTGATTTTGATAATTCGCCTCGAAAATTCATCGATTTAGAATCGGGGGATGAGGTTTCTATTTTTGCAGATAACGTAAAAGAGGAATACGAAAAGAGGGTGGAAGCTTATTTTAAAAACCTAGCTTTAACCTGTGCGAAGAACCAAATTAAGTACGTTTCGGTAAATGTGGGCGATAATTTTGAAAAAATATTGACTACATATTTAGTTGAAAAACAAAACTTTGGATAATATTTTAAAAAATAATTTCATTTTTTTTATAAAAACGCTTGCAGAAATGAAATTCTGTTATATCTTTGCAACCGCAATAACGCAGAGGTTTGGTAGTTCAGTTGGTTAGAATACATGCCTGTCACGCATGGGGTCGCGGGTTCGAGTCCCGTCCAGACCGCAATATTGGGAAAAGCCTTTCTTAACAGAAAGGCTTTTTTGCCCAAAAACGGTATCTAAGATTAGTTGTGTTGTTTTGCTACGACTTTGTAACTCGTAGCTGGTTTAGTAGTTAGACCAATGAAAAGCTTTCCACTTTTGTGGATGGCTTTTTTGATTTAAGACTGTTTGGTTTTGCAATTATTTTAACCGCAAAGCACGCAAAGATTTACGCAAAGTCCGCAAAGTTTTTTAAGCTTTGCGGGCTTTTTTGTTTTTTAAATTCTGATTCCAATGAACAGTTTGTCAATTTCGACAAAGGAGACTCGAGCGATAGGGAATAGGCGAAGCAAATCTCCGTAAGTAGTTCCAAAAAGATTTTTCGTCGTACATTAAAATATAGTCCGTGGTTTCAACCACGGGAGACCTATTATATTGTGTTCCCGTGGCTGAAACCACGGGTTATATTTAATAAAAAACGTAAAGCTTATTGCTCTTCTCTGTTAAAAAGAAAGAAACTTCTTCTTTTTTAAAATTCTTGTCAATTTTTAAAATATTGGAATTTAATCAATTAAAAATTTTTCAAATTTTATTTTAAAAAAATGCTTGCAGAAACGAAAATCTGTTGTACTTTTGCACTCGCAATAACGCAGGGTTTGGTAGTTCAGTTGGTTAGAATACATGCCTGTCACGCATGGGGTCGCGGGTTCGAGTCCCGTCCAGACCGCCTAAGTTGTTAAAAGCCTTTCTTAACGGAAAGGCTTTTTTGTTTTTAAATTTTACCGCAAAGGCGCTAAGATTTTACGCAAAGTTCGCAAAGGTTTTATTTAATCTTTGCGAACTTTGTGCTTTTACCTTGCGTGCTTTGCGGTTAAATTTCTTCCTATCTTTATATTATGGAACATTCTGGTCAAAAACTCGATAAATATTACATCAAAAAAGTAGATGCTGATAAAAAAAGCATTTATTGCCACCACGATTTGATGGGAGAGCTGTTTATTCCGCCACACAGGCACCAGAAAGCACAGCTTTTATACGCCGAAGGTGATGTTGTTTTTGTAACCACAGAAACCAAGACTTACTTTTTGCCAGCAAGGCACTTTATTTGGATTCCGAGTGGCGTGGAGCACAGCATTGAGCCGAAATCGGAAAGCGTGACGATGCGAAATTTGTATTTTCCGGTTGAAAAAGACGAAGACGACTTTTATAAAGCAGAAGGGATTTATCCTGTCAATAATTTACTCCTGCAAATGATGCTTTTTACCAATCGATGGAATGGTGATCTTAAAAAGGGGACTCCAAATTTTGCCATTGCCAAAGCGATAAAAGCGATACTGCCTCAAATTTGCACCAATAATTTGCCTTTAGAACTGCCGCAGCCCAAAGACAAACGTCTCGGTAAAATTCTGCGCCATATTGAAAACAATCTTGGAGAAACAATTCTATTTGCCAATGTTGCGCATCAATTCGGTTTCAGCGAACGCTCCCTGTATCGCTTGTTTCAAAAAGATCTCAATATGTCTTTTATTCAATATTATACCATTAGAAGAATCTTAAAAGCAATTGAACTTTTGTTGGAAAGAAAACTTTCGGTAAAAGAGGTAGCCGAAGAAGTTGGTTATAATAGCGTACCGACTTTCAGTAACACATTCTTCAAGATTTTAGGCCAACGGCCTTCTGATTATCTAAATGGCGAAGAGATTTTGGAAAGAAGATAATCTATTTTCTCACAGATTGAGCAGGTAATTAGTGTATTAAAGTAAAAATCTGCACAATCTGCGAAATCTACGAGAGAATTTAAAAAATAATCATAATACAAATCTGTTTTGTAATAAATTGTTTTTCAATATTTTAATATAACGTTTTCGGAAAATGAAATTTTAACGTTTGTCCGAAATGAATATGTTGTTGGCTTTTTAGAATTATCAGTCACGAGAAAAATGAAGGAACTTTGCAGCATCAAATATTAATGTATTCATGTTCCTTAAAACAACAAATTCTACAGACGATTGTTTTCCCAGAATCCTGCTGTTAATCTTAATAATGTTAGCATTCAATGGCTTACAAGCGCAGGAAGTTCATACGGTTTCATTAAAAGAGGCTTTGAAACTGGCCAAAGAAAACAATAAAAAAATTCTTAGATCTCAATTGGAGGTCACGCTCGCAGAGCAAAACATTAAAGAAAGAAAAGAACTCCGACTGCCAGATGTGCAGCTAAACGGAATGTATTCGCGAATAACGAACATTACCGAATTCAAAGGAAGCGGATTTTTGAAAGACAAAGAAGTTACACCTGCAATTCCTGAAATTTATGAGGTTAATTCTACCTTTAAAATGCCAATTTATGCTGGTAATAAAATTAATAACGCCATCAAAATTGCGAATCAGGAAAACGAAATCGCTAAAATAAAAACCGAAAAGGCTGAAAATGATATCGAACTTGAAGTTGTAGCCAATTATCTGGCGATTTACAAAATGATGGAGCTTCAGAAGATTTTTGAAGAAAATATCAAAGAAGAAAAAAGCCGACTGAAAGAAGTCCAATCGCTTCAAAAACATGGAACGGTTACGAAAAACGAGGTTATTCGTGCCGAATTACAGCTTTCAGATCGCGAATTGAATGCGTTAACTAACTCCAAAAACATTAAAATCGCACTTCACGATCTGAAAACGCTGATTCAAATTCCGGAAAACCAAGAAATTGAGATCGATACGACGTCAAGTCTTGACGAAATGAACGGTTTAGATCCGTATGATTTTTATATGGCTAAAGCATTGCAGAATGAAGAAATGCGTATTGCAAGCCAGGAATTAAACATCAGCAAAACGGAACTTAAGTTGGTTAAAGGAAATTATCTGCCAAGTGTTCATTTCTTTGGGAATTACGGTTTTTATTATCCAAACTATAAATTCTTTCCGCCAAATCCGTATTTGTACACCTTAGGGCAAGTCGGAATTGAAGCTACTTTTGACCTTTCGTCTTTGTATAAAAATAAGACCAAAATGGAACAGGCGAATACCAAAATCAAATGGCAGGAAATGCAGAATGAAATTGTAAAAGAAGAAATTCAGGACAAGTTGTATAAAGAACATACTCAGTATCAGGAAATCCTTGAAAAGTTTGTAGTTGTTGACAAAGCGTTGGATTTGGCCAATGAAAATTACCGAATCGTAAAACTCAAATATTTAAATCAGTTGGTTTTAATTACCGAAATGGTCGATGCAGATAATGCTTTGCTTCAAGCTAAATACAACAAAATTTCTACCCGACTGGATGCGGTTTTAAAACATTACGAACTGCTTCATACAGCGGGAATGCTTCCTCAAAGTTAGGTGGTGAGAGATTAGGCTGAAGCCTTAAGAAGAAAGAAGCTAGAAGAAAGAAGCTAGAAGAAAGAAGCTAGAAGAAAGAAGCTAGAAGGAAGAAGCTAGAAGAAAGATACTTGAAGAAAAAGATTTTTAGAAAGAACTAAGTTAAAGAGATTAGAAAAGAGATGGTTAAGATTAAAAATGAAACTAGAAGAAACAAAACGTTTCATATACTAATAACGATTATTGCGTGTACGCTTGTGATAAGCGGTGTTATTTTGGGAATTTGGTTTTACGTATTTAACCGAAATCACGAAGAGACCAATGACGCTCAGGTGGAGCAGTATGTAACGCCAATTATGTCGAGAATTACGGGTTATGTGCAGGAAGTTCGTTTCAACGAAAACCAGTTTGTGCATAAAGGTGATACTTTGGTTGTAATTGATAATAGAGAATATCAGTCAAAACTGAATGTGGCTCTTGCCGATGTTCAAAACGCGCAGCAAAATAGTGTTGTGGCTCAAAAAAATGCGATAAACACCGCAAGTGCAACAGCGATAAACGAAGCGCAGTTAGAGGCTTCAAAATCGAATCTTTGGAAAACCAAACTGGAATACGAAAGATACAAAGCTTTGGTAAGTGAAGAGGCGGCAACGTCTCAGCAATTAGAAAAAGTGAAAGCAGATTACGAATCAGCGCAGGCGCATTTTCAGGAGATGAAAAACAGAATCCGTACTTCAGCTTTGAGCACTTCTGTTGCTGAAGCAAATGTTCCGACAACGCAGACAAATATCGCGTCTAAACAAGCTGTTGCCGATAATGCAGCTTTATTTCTTTCATACACAATAATTACAGCACCTTATGACGGCTGGGTTGGAAAACGAACTTTACAGCCAGGACAATTGGTAAAAGAAGGTCAGTCGTTGCTTTCTATTGTTAGCAAAGAAAAATGGATTACGGCCAATTTCAAAGAAACGCAATTGCAATATTTAACCGTTGGACAAGATGTCGAAATTAAAGCAGATGCTTTGAGCGATAAGACTTTTACGGGAACAATTGCTTCTCTTTCTCCTGCGAGCGGGGCAAGATTCTCATTGCTTCCTCCTGACAATGCAACGGGTAACTTTGTGAAAATCGAACAAAGAATCCCAGTTAGAATTCAGTTAAAAGATAGCGACAGGCAAGCCGACTTTTTGAGAGCGGGAATGAATATTACTGTGATCGCAGCACACTAAAATGGAAGATAAAAGTATTTTTAAATCATGGGTTCCAAAATGGGCAACCATTACAATTTTGTTTGTCTGTCTGCTGCATTCCATGATTTTATTGGGGGTTTATACGTCAAATGTAACGTACGCGGCAAGTTTTCTGGACATTGAGCCCGAAGATTTGCAGTATGCGATGTGCGTAACGTACGGAACTCTGCTGGCAACGATTCTCATAGAAAGCCGTTTTTCGAGTTTTTTTCCCGCCAAAAATTACCTTATGGGTGTTTATTCCTTAATTGGAGTTACGATTGTGGCGTCAGGTTATGTCGATAATTTTGCGGTTTTCTTGCTGTTGAGAGTTGCCGAAGGAATCTTAATGGCGCTTCCTGCCATTACCATAAGACAATTGCTTATTGAGCAGTTTGATTCTAAAAACGCCATTATAATTGGTTTTTCCTTTTATTACGGTTCGTTACTGCTGTCAACGCCTTTTATTATGAATATTGCAGTTTGGTTTCTGGATCATTACGACTGGAAATATATGCTTTATGTTTCAGGCGGACTGCAAGTTTTAAATGTCTTTTTAATCTTGGTTACTTTTCGTGGGCACCGAATCACAAAGAAGATTCCGTTGTATCAAATCGACTGGGTGAGCTATTTTTTGGTTTTAACAGCTATTCTTTGCGGTGCCTACTTTTTTGTGTATGCCGAGAAAAAATATTGGTTCGAGTCTTCTCAAATGGTTTTAATGCTTATTCTAGCGCTCGTTACGGGAGGTTTGTTCATCTTTAAAGAACTTTTGGTCAAAAGACCCACTTTTGATTTTGAAGTCTTTAAATACGCTAATCTGAGAATCGGATTTCTATTGTTCTTCCTGTTTTACATCAGCAGAGCAACTTTGAGTCTTTGCCATTCGGCGATGTATTCGATTTGGAACTGGGATCCGTCTAGAGTTGCGGGCGTGCAGTACATTAACGGACTCGGAAATGTAATTGGACTAATTTTGGCTGCTTACTTCCTAATGAAATCGCTTTCGACAAAAATCATTTTTCTAATTGGCTTTTCGCTAATTGCTTTATATCATTTTTGGTTTACGTTTCTTTTTGTGCCCGATGTGGCTTTATCAGATATTATTGTTCCGTACTTTTTGCAGGGTATCGGAGTTGGATTGTTATTTGTTCCGTTAATTCTCTTTACCACCTCTTCGGTTCCTGCAAATATGGCGGTTTCTTCGGGAATTGTCGGTGTTTCTGGTCGTTTTTGGGGGAGCACGATTGGTTTTTGCGTGATGCAGAATGCAACCGTATTTTTAAACAAAAAACACTTTTTAAAACTCAGCCAATTTGTAACTGGCGAAAATCCAGAAGCGCAGCAAAACATCGCCAGCACAGCACAGAGTTTTGTCGCCAAAGGCTATTCTGTAGATAATGCCAATGTTTTAGCTATGAAAAAGATTTTTGGAAGCATTGCTAAACAATCGACTTTACTGGCCGATATGGAAATTTATACCATTGTAGGGTATGGTCTTTTGGTTTTGATTGTTCTAATTGCGTGCAATCAGCATTTGAGACAGACAATGACGTTGGTTAAAAGTAAAATTTGGATTGGGTAAAAAAGTTAAATTGTAGTTTTTTATTGGAATTAATGTTTTTTGAAAGATTATTCTATTAGTTTTGTTTTAACTAATTCAAAATCAAATCCAAAATCTTAAGAACCTATGAAAAAAATGATCTTACTTTTATTGGCTGTTGCAGGTGTTTCCTGTTCGAGTGACTCAGAAGGAAGTAATTATACCACATACGGAACAGTCAGCACAATTGCAACAAATGTTTTTGCTACCATGCAGTTTCCTTCGGCATTAACTATGGATGCAAACGGTAACATTTATGTTGCGAGTTTTGAATCTCGAATCATTAAAAAAACAGATAAAAATGGTATAGTGACTACTTTTGCCGGTTCTGGCAAATATGAAGATTCAGACGGTGTAGGCGAGACGGCTTCTTTTACAACAATTTCTGCCCTTTCAACAGATTCTCAAGGCAATGTTTATGTTATGGGGAATAATGATGGAGCCGTACGAAAAATAACTCCAAAAGGTGTTGTGAGTACATTTTTAAAAAAATCTGATATTGGTTATGGTACGATGGGAATTTTTATTGATAAAAATGACAATATGTATCTTTCTACAGGTCCAGGAATATTAAAACGTACCCCTGCAGGAGTGCTAACCCTTTTGGCAGGTGATCCTATTGATGCTTCAGGCGCGCGTGATGGTAAAGGAAAAGAGGCTCGATTCAGCTCTGCGGCGTTTATGGCTATGGATAGTAAAGGTGTTTTGTATGTGAAAGAAAATATGGGCGCCAAAGGAATTCGAAAAGTAACACCCGATGGAGTAGTGACAACACTTACGGTTACTGTAAAAAAAGATGGGGTAGATGAAATCTATACTAATTTAGAAGATGCGCAAGGTATTGCTATTGACAAAAATGACAATATTTATGTGTCAACCGAAGAAAACAATATTTTGCAAATTACACCAGACGGAAAAGGAACTACTATGTTTGGAAATGAAAGAGGTTATAAAGATGGTCCTATTAAAGATGCTTTAATCAATGGAATTGGCAGAATAGAATTTGATAAAAATGAAGACCTCGTATTTATAGAAAACAGAGCAAATGGCATTAACATTCGTAAAATATCTCGAAAATAATAAATGCAGAAGTTCAATAGAAATATTTTCTTCTGATAGTTTCGGAGGAGGTCAATTAAACTTTGCGGTACACAACACTTATCAGTATCTTGCGAGCTGTAAAACAATAATAAAATTATGAGCCAGCAATGTGTAATTTTTGATATGGACGGCGTGATTTGCCACACCAATCCGCATCATGTAGTCGCTTTTGAGGAGTTTTTTAAAAAATACAATATTCCGTACACGCAAGAAGACTTCGAAGAGCATATGTACGGAAAACACAATAGTTATATCATGACACATTTTTTCAAACGTCCGATTGCGGGAGAGGAACTGATAAAATTAGAAGACGAAAAAGAAGGAATGTTCCGTGAGATCTATAAAGACAAAGTCGAAACGATTCCGCATTATATGGACTTTTTAAACGAATTAAAATCTTGCGGGTTTAAAACGGCTGTTGCTACATCTGCGCCTCGCGCGAATTTGGATTTAATTGTCAATTCCCTAAAACTAGGAGAAAAAATGGATTCGATGATGTCATCAGAAGACGTTACATTTCATAAGCCAAATCCAGAAGTATATCTAAAATCGGCAGAACGAGTTGGAGTTTCTCCGTCTGATTGTGTGGTTTTCGAAGATTCTTTTTCAGGCATTACAGCAGGGTTAAGCGCCGGAATGAAAGTCGTAGGTGTTTTGAGCACGCATACAAAAGAAGAGCTTCCGCCATGCGATTTTTATATTAATGATTATAGTGAGATTAACGTCGACAAAGTTTTGGAACTATTAAACAACTAAAATTTTTAAACCATATAAGAGATATAAGTTCATTTAGATAAATGAGCATAATTTGATTTGCCTCCGGCTTTCGCTGGAGGTTTTTTTATGTTTAAAAAGGAGGAAGGTCTGAGTAAGTTTTTGATTTGTAATGTTTTGCGTGTAATTTAATTCTCTTTAATTTGTATTTCAGATTTCGATGCTATTATGAAGTCAGTGAAAGAAAAAACGAATTTTTTGAACGGTTTAAATTTAATGGTAAAAACGCATTTCAAATTAATTATAAACCCATTATCGGTTAGGGTTCTTATGCCTGTTTTAATGTTTTTTCTGACAAGCTAATTTCAGTCATTAATTTTTCAAGTTGGATGTTCATTTTAATGTTTCTTTCGGCTTTGCGTCTTAAAATTCCTTTGCAAGCTTGAGGGCTTAAATAAAATTTTTCGGGAACATTATCAACTTGAATAATGTCTTTAATTGAGCTTTCAATAGGAGTATTTGGAATTGCCGAGCTGTTTAGATATAGTTTTTGATTTATTGAAATCACATTTTCAAGAAGAAATAGGTCTGCATCTAAATTATTAAATGCCTTTTTGGTTGATTTGTACCAACAAGTTATTTCTTGATTTGATTTTTGGTTTAAAAAGTTGTTTATTTGACTGCCTATCCATTTTATAACTGGTATAGCCCAAGAGTTTCCAATTGCTTGATAACGATTTGTGTTGCTATTGCCATTTACTGAAGTGTAATTGTCAGGAAACCCCATTAATCTCTCACATTCTAAAGGTGTAAGTCTTCTAATTCTGTCTTCTTGTGCGATATATAAAGAGCCATTATATGCGGCTGCGTTGCCATTCCATTTTGTACCATATGCGGCATAAAGACAGTCTGTATATTCTCTGAAAAATTCAAACTTATTGTTGTTTTTGTAAAATACATTTTCAACAAGTTTTTCTTTTTTTGGATTGCTTTCAGAGAATAAATTAAAAACATTTTCGTTTGATTTTTCTTGTTTATTAGCTTTAATTTCCTTTACAATATTTTGAGTGTCAAATTCAAATAAAACTTGGTCAGGTCTAAAGTCTTTGCCGCCTGCAAGCACATATAATCGTTTTCTTTGCTGCGGTAAGCCGAAATATTTCGCGTCAATAACTCTCCAAGCAACATTTCTGCTTTTTCCTTCTAAATAACCTGATTTGGTCCATTTATTAACTTTAATTTCATCATCAAAGCCAGCAAGTCCTGCAATAAAATTCCCAAATGCATTTGTCTTATCGTTTAAAACCCCTTCTACGTTCTCCCAAAGAACTATAGAGCGATCTTTTTTTTCCTTTTTTCTTATTTCATCAATTGCATTAGCAATTTCAATAAATGTAATAGTAAGTTGTCCTCTTTTGTCTTCTAAGCCATTTTTCCAGCCTGCAAGTGAAAAAGCTTGGCATGGTGTGCCGCCGCAAAATAGATCTGGTGCTTGTACTTTTCCTTGCAATATCATTTCAGGAAGCTCGGTCATATTCCCTAAATTGGGAATATTAGGGTAGTGATGATTTAAAACTTTTGATGGAAATTCCGCAATTTCGGAACTCCACAATTGCTGATATCCAAAAGGAGAAAAAGCTAATTGAGAAGCTTCGATGCCTGAGCAAACGCTGCCAAAAGTTAATTTTTTTTTCATCGCTATTTATTTTTTCTCTTTTTGCAAAGATACTTAATGATAATTATAGAGTATGGATTTCTTTAGTGTTTTTGCTCATAAATTCATTTAAACAATCTCTCCATTTTTGAATGTCATACCAGCCACAGCCAATACATCCTTTTTCTGCATCTTTTCCGACACGAGGAAATTCAGCAGACCAATTCTCATTGCCGTGGTAATAAAAATTTATCCCATATAGTTTTCCTCTTTGTCCTGTTTGAAAGCATTTTCTACAAACTTCTCTCTTTTGCTGGTTTCTTTGGTTGTCTATAAGTTGAAATTTTTCTTTTATTTCAATTTCAGACATCTCATCTGGATTTTCAGCTCTTGTTGCTTCGTCCCATCGAATTTCAGGAAATTTATGGTCAGGTAATAAGCCATTTTTGTTGGCAGAGCTTAATTCATAAACATTTACTGCTTTCAATGCAACTATTGCTTTTGCTTTAAAGGTAGGCGACATGACTTCATAGCCTCTTACGCCTCCTTTTGGTAAAGGAATCAACTGAATGTGTGTATCAGTTTCGGACTTATCCTTAACAATTCTTCTTGTGTTAGTAGCTAGAGTGTATCCGAATTCTTTTATATCTTGAATTCTACGTGCAAAATTTCTATTAAGTGGTAAATCATGTTGTACGCTATTCCATTCGAGATTTAGAAGTTGGTCAAAAAAACCTTTTGTAGTTTCTTTACCGCTCATTTCATCATTCCATCTTTTCTTTTCAGTTGCAACAAAATCATCAATTGCTTTTTTTGAAAAAAAAGGATAAATGGTGTTTAGATAATCAATTAAATCTTCAGGAGTTTCAATAAATAAACCTGTTCTTCTATAAAAATAAGGAATTGAGCCTTTCCAAGAATAACCATCGTTTTGTACAATAGTTACGTCAATATATTTTTCAGATGCTTTTGAATGGTTTCTAAAGCCTTCAACAATTATATATTTGTTGTTAAGTAATTCATTAAATGCTTCAATTGTTATTTCCATTATTGCTGATTTTTAAAAGATCTTCAATGTTGACCCGTAAAGCGTTAGCAATTTTTTCCATATTAATGAGCGTGATATTTTTTTCTGCTCGTTCAATCATGCCGATATATGTTCTGTGAAGGTCCGCACGGTGTGCCAGCTCTTCTTGGGAAATATTGAGATGCCGTCTATGTTTTCTAACGTTCTCTCCAAAAATATTTAATATGTTGTGTTTTGAAATCATTGCTAACTAAAGTCTTCACAAAGCTAATTTTAGTATACAGTTTGCGCTACAGACTATAATTAGCATTTCTGTTAAAACCTCTTGTTGGTTCTGTATTTTTCTTAAAAAGTCATATTGTTAATAATGTAAGTAATGCGATAAAATATTTTTCAGAGTAGTAAAAAGAAGTTAGCTTATTGTAATTCTTTAAGAAATCATTAGTAAGCTTGAAAAACAAAAAAGCTTCTGAAAAATCTTCAGAAGCTTTTGTTAAGTGCGGATAATAGGACTCGAACCTACACGCCTTGCGGCACCAGATCCTAAGTCTGGCACGTCTACCAATTTCGCCATATCCGCGGTAATTGTGGGTGCAAAGATAGGCATACTTTTGAATTATCAAAGCATTTTTTGAAAATTTTTTTTAATTCTCTTTTTTGTACTTTTGGATTTCTATAAAAATAATTTAAATGGAAAATATTAAGTCCTACGTTCAACAACATAAAGATCGGTTTATCAACGAATTGATCGAATTATTAAAGATTCCGTCGGTTAGTGCCGACACTGCATATTCTCAAGATGTTATTGACACAGCAGAGGCTGTAAAAGAAAGTTTATCAAAAGCAGGGTGCGATTATGTCGAAACTTGCGACACTCCAGGTTACCCAATTATCTACGGAGAAAAAATTATAGATCCAAATCTTCCAACGGTTTTAGTTTACGGCCACTACGACGTACAGCCGCCAGATCCATTAGAATTATGGACTTCGCCACCTTTTGAACCCGTTATTAAAACAACAGAGATTCACCCAGAAGGAGCTATCTTCGCGCGTGGAGCGTGTGACGACAAAGGTCAGATGTATATGCACGTAAAAGCGCTTGAATTAATGGTGCAAAGCAATACGTTGCCTTGTAATGTAAAATTCATGATTGAAGGTGAAGAAGAAGTTGGTTCGGCAAGTTTGGCTTGGTTCGTAGAGCGCAATCAGGAAAAACTGAAAAACGACGTGATCTTGATTTCAGATACAGGAATGATTTCAAACCAGCAGCCATCTATCACAACAGGTTTAAGAGGTTTGAGCTATGTTGAGGTAGAGGTTACAGGCCCAAATCGCGATTTGCATTCAGGTTTATACGGAGGAGCTGTGGCGAATCCAATTAATATTTTGGCTAAAATGATTGCTTCACTTCACGACGAAAACAATCATATTACAATTCCGGGATTTTATGATAAAGTAGAAGAATTATCTGCAGAAGAAAGAGCAGAAATGGCAAAAGCGCCTTTCAGCTTAGAAAAATATAAAAATGCTTTGAATATTGCTGATGTTTACGGCGAAAAAGGATATGTGACCAACGAGCGCAACTCCATCCGTCCGACTTTAGACGTAAACGGAATCTGGGGCGGTTATACTGGCGAAGGTGCTAAAACGGTTATTGCGAGCAAAGCTTTCGCTAAAATTTCGATGCGTTTGGTTCCAAATCAGGAATGGGAAGAGATTACAGAACTTTTCACCAAACATTTTACAAGCCTTGCTCCAGCTGGAGTTACGGTAAAAGTTACGCCTCACCACGGTGGTCAAGGTTATGTAACGCCAATTGACAGTATTGGTTATCAGGCTGCCAATAAAGCATATACAGAAACGTTTGGAGTTCCTGCAATTCCGGTTCGTTCTGGAGGAAGTATTCCGATTGTAGCTTTGTTCGAAAAAGAATTAAAAAGCAAAACCATCCTAATGGGATTTGGTTTGGACAGCGATGCGATTCACTCGCCAAATGAACATTTCGGAATTTTTAATTACTTGAAAGGTATTGAGACTATTCCTTTGTTTTACAAGTATTTTGTGGAATTAAGCAAATAAGGTGTTTTGCCACGAAGGCGCTAAGACACTAAGTTTTGTTGTGTTTTACTCGCAAAGACGCAAAGATTTTTTGATACTTTACCAAAGTTTTAAACTTTGACAAAGTTAATTCAGATACAAATCCGTTCAGATATGAGCGGATTTTTTTGTTCACCATGTTTTAAGATTCAAAAGAAAAACCTTTGTCACTTTGTACCTCTGAACCTTTACATCAAAAAAAAGAACGCTTTTTCTTGCATATTTAAAATTTAACTCTACATTTGTAGAAATAAATCTATAATTGTAGAGCAAATGAATTTAAAAAACCTTTTTTTGTTATTGTTTTGCGGATCAATGCTTTTAAACTGCAAGAGCAAACCGATTAATCAGAAGATCGATAAGAAAAAAGAAGGCGTTTGGATCGATGCATATTCGCAAGACGGAACCAATTACAAGTCGTATGAATATTATAAAAATGATCTTCCGGTAAAAAAGTGGAAAATGTATATTAATGGAAAAATCTATAAAACAGAAAAATATAAAAACGGAATCTGTATTGTAAAAAGCTATTACGAAAACGGAAAATTAGAATCGAAAGGAAAAACTAAATTTGAAACTGATTCGATTCAGTCGCATTGGTTTTATTATGGCGAATGGAAATTCTTTTTAGAAAATGGAAAGCTGAAAAATATCAAAAATTACGACAAAGGCGAATTAATCTCAGAACATACTATTAAATAAAGTAACCAACCTAAAACTATGAAAAAAATAATTGCTTTCAGTTTTATTGTAATGAACTGTTTTTTTCTGCAAGCGCAAACCTATAAAGAATGGGTTCGTAAAGCAGACTCTTGCTATACGGCAAAAAATTATGAATTGTCTGTTTCGTATTATGAAAAAGCTTTTAAAATTGAACAGAAAGATTACCGAGATTTATATGATGCTGGCTGTTCTGCATCTATGGCAAAAATGAATAAAAAAGCATTTAAATGGCTGAATCTGTCTATCGATAACGGTTACGAAAATATTGCTCATATAAAAATTGACAACGATTTGAAGCCTTTGCACTCAGAAAAAGAATGGAATAAAACAATTGAAAAACTGCAGAAGAAATTAGATATTATTGGAGCAAATTATGATAAGGTGCTGGAGAAAGAACTTGCAGCAATTTATACCGATGATCAAGAGATTAGAGGGGAATTCATGAATGTTTATAGAGCCTCAAAACCTGATAAAAAGAAGATAGACAGCATTGGTAAAATTATGCAAAGAAAAGACAGTATCAATCTCATTAAGATTATGAAAATACTGGACGAAAGAGGCTGGCTAGGAAAAAATGTAGTAGGTACGCAAGGAAATCAGACTTTGTTTCTGGTGATTCAGCATGCCGATTTAAAGTATCAGCAAAAATATTTGCCTATGATGCGAGAGGCCGCTAAAAATGGCAATGCAAGTCCAGCAAATCTTGCGTATTTGGAAGATAGGGTGGCTTTGAGGGAAGGAAAAAAACAAATTTATGGCAGTCAGAGTTCGAAGAACAAAAAGACCAATAAAATTTGCATAGCGCCGATGATAGATCCAGATAATGTCGATAAAAGACGTGCGGAAGTAGGATTGGGGACTATGGCTGAATATGCAGTCAAATTGAACATCGAATGGAATTTGGAGGAATATAAAAAGGAATTAGCTGAAACAGAAAAACTTGAAAACACTAAGCAATGACACAATTATCAAACGCAGAAGAACAGTTAATGGAGCATTTATGGAAGCTTGAAAGAGCTTTTATGAAAGATTTGCTCGAAGCGTATTCGGAGCCAAAACCAGCAACAACAACTGTTGCGACACTTTTGAAACGCATGATCGACAAGAAATTTGTAGCGTACAACGAATTCGGAAATTCAAGGGAATATTACCCTTTGGTAAAAAAAACAGATTATTTTTCTAAGCACGTAAAAGGGCTTATCAGCAATTTTTTTAATAATTCGGCTTCACAGTTTGCTTCTTTTTTTACGACCGAAACTAACTTGTCGGCTTCAGAATTGGAAGATCTTAAGAAAATAATCGATTCAGAAATTCAAAAAAAGAAAAAATGATAGCGTATCTTTTAAAATCAGGGTTACTGCTGGCTGTTTTTTATGCAGTATATAAATTGCTGTTGGAAAACGAAAGAATGTTTCGTTTTAACCGCGCGTATCTTCTCGGAAGTATTGTTTTTAGTTTACTAATTCCGCTGCAATTGTTTTCTATTGCGCCGCTTTTTCCGGCAAAAATTAAAACGATTCAATTAGATGAAATTATGATTGTGACTAATGAATCAATCTTAAATGAAGTTTCATATTATGAGATTTTGTTTTTCTTTTTAGCCACAGTTTATGTTCTTATTGCGGCAATTTTACTCATTCGATTTATTTTAAATGTATCTTCTTTTTTCTTGAAAATGAAAAAGAATTCGGTAGCATTTGTAGAAGATCAAAAATTTGTTTTAATGAAAGAAACAATTTTACCGCACTCTTTCTGGAATGCTATTTTTATCTCTAAAGAAGATTTTGCAAACGGAAGAATTCCTTCTGAATTAATCGCTCATGAAAAAGCGCATTTACAGCAAAAACATACTTTGGATATACTTTTTGCTGAGGTGCTGCAAATCCTATTTTGGTTTAATCCTTTATTTGTTTTGTTCGAAAAAGCTATAAAACTCAATCACGAATTTTTGGCAGATGAAGCAGTAAATAAGCAATTTGGAGAAATAAAAAACTACCAGAATTTGCTGTTGGATTTTGCATCAAACCAACATACAGTTGCATTGGCAAGCAATATCAATTATTCAATAACCAAAAAACGTTTACTTATGATGACAAAAAAAGAATCTATTGCAAAAGAAATTGGCAAAGTATTTATTGTTGAAGCGATTTGCAGTTTGTTATTATTTGCTTTTAATGCAGAGGCAGCATCGCAGCCAAATGCTAATTTGAGAGGCCAAAACGGCAATCCTATTAATTACGTATCTGCTAATACAAAAGAACCGCAGTTTCCTGGCGGAATAGAAAAGTTCTATATGTTTGTTGGCCAGAATTTTAAGATGCCAGAAGAATTTTCTAAACAGAAAATAGAAGGGAAGCTTTTTATTGAGTTTATGGTCGAAAAAGATGGAAGCCTTTCAGAGTTTAACGTAGTGAAAGATTTAGGATATGGAGCCGCAGATGAAGCAATAAGAGTTTTAAAACTTTCGCCAAAATGGATTCCAGCCACAGAAAACGGAAAACCCGTGAGAGTGCTGTACAGCTTACCAATTACGCTTAAAAGTGATAAGTAAAGTTTTTTTCTTCTAAGCTTCTAAGATGCTTAGTTTCTAAGCTTTTTTCTTTGTCAAAGTTTTAAACTTTGACAAAGATTGAATTTGCGCAGAAACCTTTGTCCCTTTGAGTTTGCATCTTTGCACCTCAAAAGAAAAAAAAATCCGCTTCTTGATGGGAGAAGCGGATAAAATTAAAAACTAATTAAAAAAAATTCTAAAAACATGCAGACCCAGACTAAAACAAGTCTGGATTGTATCCAAAATAAGGTACATTCTGTTCGTTAAAAATGACCCCGTACTCTTCTAACTCTTTTAAAATAGGCTCGTAGACTTCTTTTTTAATTGGAAGCTGAACGCCTGGAGTGGTGATTTTTCCATTTAAGATTAATAAAGTAGCAATCGCGACCGGAAGTCCGACTGTTTTTGCCATAGCTGTATAAGTTTGGTCTTCGCCAATGCAAACCATTTTAGAATCGATCTGTTTCTTTTCTCCGTTCAATTCATAGCCAAACTTGTGATACATTACAATCATATCTTTGTCATCTGGTTCTAGAGCCCAGCTATCGGTCAAGATTTTTTCTAAAATTTGTGCTGGAGTAGCGTTTGGCAGATTTACCTTTTTGTTTGGGTTAAATAAATCCAGTTCCAAAAGCTTATCCCACATAATATCGTCTTGATCAATTTTTAAAAGCAGTCGGGTTTTGATTTCAGCAGAATCGGTTGGATGATACGGAAGGAAAGAATTGATAAACTGGCGATAGCTCATGTCTTCAGAGCCCTCGATAATGTAACTGTCATCAGTCATTCCGAGCTGTACAAACATATTCCATGCTCTCGAAAAGCCAACTCTTCTTATTGTGCCTCTATATAAGGTAAGAACATCATCTAAACCATACACTGAACGATATTTAAGAGAATCACGATTAGAATACGCCTCAAACTTTCCGTAGCCTTCTACTTCTAAGAATTCGGTTCTGCGAAATAAAGCGCTGTACGGAATGTATTTGTAAGTGCCTTCCTGAATAAATTTTGCAGCGCCGCCTTGCCCGGCCAAAACTACATTTCGTGGTGCCCAAGTAAATTTGTAATTCCATAAATTATTGTCAGATTCAGGAGCTACTAATCCGCCGCAAAAAGACTCAAACAAAAGCATTTTTCCGCCTTTTGACCTGATTTCGTCAATGACTTTCATGGCACTCATGTGGTCGATGCCTGGATCAAGACCAATTTCGTTCATAAAAATCAGATTGTTTTTTACTGCTTCTGCATTCAATGCCTGCATTGCATCACTGATGTAAGAGGCTGTAACGAGATGTTTTTTAAATTCAAGACAATCTTTTGCAATTTCGATATGCAGATGCGCGGGAAGCATAGAAATTACTATCGACGCATTTGCAATGGCTTTTTTTCTTTCGTCAGCATTAAAAATATCTAAGGCAAGCGGAGTGGCATTTGGATGATCTTGTGTTTTTGCTTTTGCAAGATTCAACGAAAGATCAGCTACAGTTAAATGCAGTTTTTCCTCATTAGATTTTGATAATAAATAACGGATCAAAGAAGATGCAGATCTTCCTGCTCCAAATATTAAAATGTTTCTCATGTCTTAAATATTTAACACAAATATATTTAAATGTTATAAATATAACAATTCAAATTAAAGAAAATTAAATTATTTTTTTCGCAAAACCCGAAAAATAATTTGATTTTGTTCTAAATAATCTAAAAAGTAAAGCGATTTTTCGGTTCGTTTGAAGTATTTTTGTTTCAAATTTCAAAAGAGAATACATTATGAAAAGAAGAATCGTTCTAACGGGAGCTTTTATTGGTATGCTGGCTATTATTTTGGGTGCTTTTGGTGCTCATTTATTAAAAAAATATCTTTCGGTTGATCAATTAAATACTTTTGAAGTTGGTGTTCGTTATCAAATGTATCACGCTCTATTTCTTCTTTTTTTATCGACGCAAAAAGATATTGCAGAAAAGACCTTAAAAACGATCTACAATTTAGTAGTTGCAGGTGTTCTGCTTTTCAGCGGTTCAATCTATTTATTGGCAACAAAAGACTACACACTTTTCGAATCTAAAATTATCGTA
Source organism: Flavobacterium sp. TR2 (assembly GCF_025252405.1). Lineage (NCBI taxonomy): Bacteria > Pseudomonadati > Bacteroidota > Flavobacteriia > Flavobacteriales > Flavobacteriaceae > Flavobacterium > Flavobacterium sp. TR2. Next base: position 1,410,035 of record NZ_CP104307.1, read on the forward strand.
TTCGCAACACCTTTGGGTGGTTTCTTATTAATTATTGCTTGGATGCTGTTATTCTTTACGATTTTGAGGAAAAAATCATAAAATCCCGAAAAAAAAATTCTGTCTAAGAATTAATCTTTAATTTTGTCACATAAATAACATATAACTTTATTTGTGTGACTTTTTTGTATTTTCTATTGTTAAACAAAAATAATATAACAAATTCGCGTATAAGGTTGTAAATAAACAAATTAGAAGCGGTTATTTTTTTCTTTTTGTACTTTTAAAAGTAAAATTTCTCTTTTTTCGCATAAATCAAAGTGAAATTTAAGTATTTTGAAAGAAATAAAAATTAATCTGTAATTTTGCTTTAAACAAAAAATCACACACAACTTAAAAATTTATGGACACTAATACAGTTTTGGCGCAATCGATTTCGTTAAAGGAGTTAGGGATTGAAAATGCAAAAGTTCGTTATCAACTATCTGCAAATGAGTTACATGAGATTACTTTGCAGTCAGGTCAAGGTGTTGAGAATTCTACTGGAGCATTAGCGATTAATACAGGAGAATTTACAGGTCGTTCTCCGCAAGATCGTTTTATCGTAAAAGACGATATTACAAAAGATCAAATTTGGTGGGGAAATGTAAATATCCCATTTGAGCCCCAAGCTTTTGAAAAGCTTTATAATAAGGTAACAGCATTTTTATCAAACAAAGAAGTTTTTGTTCGTGATTCTTATGTGTGTTCTGATCCAAATTATAGATTAAATGTTCGTGTTGTAACAGAAACTGCTTGGTCAAACTTGTTTTGCTACAATATGTTCTTACGTCCAGAAGCTTCAGAACTGGCTAATTTTACTCCAGAATGGACAGTAGTTTGTGCTCCGAGTTTTATGGCAGATCCTGCTGTAGATGGAACACGCCAGTCTAATTTTGCTATCTTAGATTTTACTAAAAAAATTGCTTTAATTGGAGGAACTGGTTACACAGGAGAAATGAAAAAAGGAATTTTTTCTGCATTAAACTTTATTCTTCCAGTTTTCAAAAATACACTTCCAATGCACTGTAGCGCCAATGTTGGTGAGGCAGGAGATACAGCAATCTTTTTCGGGTTGTCTGGTACTGGAAAAACGACTTTATCTGCAGATCCAGAGCGTAAATTAATCGGAGACGATGAGCACGGCTGGACAAACGAAAATACTGTTTTCAATTTTGAAGGCGGATGTTATGCAAAAGTGATCAATTTAACAGAAGAAAATGAACCAGACATTTTTAGAGCGATCAAAAAAGGAGCGCTTTTAGAAAATGTGGTTTTCAAAGCTGGAACAAATGTTGTTGATTTTGACGATGTTTCTATTACTCAAAATACTCGTGTAAGTTATCCTATTACACATATTGATAATGTACAGCCAGGTTTGATTGGACACAATCCTAAAAATATATTTTTCTTAACGGCAGATTCTTTCGGAATTTTGCCTCCAATCTCAAGATTGACTCCAGGTCAGGCAGCTTACCACTTTATTTCTGGATATACGGCAAAAGTTGCTGGTACAGAAGCTGGTGTAACAGAACCGCAACCTAATTTCTCTGCTTGTTTTGGAGCTCCATTTATGCCTTTGCATCCAACGCGTTATGCTGAAATGTTAAGCAAAAAAATGAAAGATGCAGGAGTAAAAGTTTGGCTGATCAATACAGGATGGACTGGAGGAGCTTACGGAACAGGAAGCCGTATGAAGCTTAAATATACTCGTGCTATGATTACTGCTGCATTAAAAGGAGAATTGAATGATGTAGCGTTTAAAAACCATGAAGTATTTGGAATTGAAATTCCTCAAGATTGTCCAAATGTTCCTGTGGAAATTTTAAATCCTAGAAATACTTGGGAAGACAAAGATTTATACGATAAAAAAGCGTTAGAATTGGCACATAAATTCAAAGCTAATTTTGCCAAATTTGAAGAGTTTGCAAATGCTGAAATCTTAGCAGGCGCACCGATTACAGAATAAAAGGAATTATTTGATTCAAAAATAAAAAAGCTGTTCAGAGATGAACAGCTTTTTTTAGTTGGTTTCCAATCGCAGTAAAAAAATAGACACTGAACACAAACTGCGACTGAAAACCTTGAGACTTTATTTTTTAGACTCGTCTATACGTTTCTGGATTAGATCCCAAGCGTAATAGTGGAAAGTCATTCCGTTGCTCATTGCTACAAAAAGTCCGTTTTTATATTTTGGACCTAAGTTTACACTTGTCACATCTGCGCCATCACATTCAATTGTAGAAGTTGGAACTTCAGCTAACAATGGATGATTGTTTGGGTTTCCGTTTGCACCTTCTCTTGGGTAAACCATAAAAGAATTTGCCTGCTGGTTTGATACTAAAATATATCCAGTAGAATCTGTTTTTTTGTAGATCGCAATTCCTTCATGATCTGCTTTGAAATCTTTCTGACCAAAGAAAGCCAATTCTTTATTGTCATTTAAAGCAGGATCTGCTTTGTATTTTCTAATTCCGGCCTGTTCGTCGCAATAGTAAACAAAACCTAATTCGTTATCGACAGCAATGGCTTCGATTTCTTTCTTTCCGCTATAAGTTCCGAATTTGCGAACCACTTTTGCTGCAGCAAATTTTCCGTTTCCAAAAAGTTCATACTGCCATAAATAACTTCCAGATGGGCCTGTTTTTCTTCCCACAATAGCAAAAATCTTTCCGTCGCTTGGGCGCGTATATAAAGCTACGCCCATAGGATCGCGTTGAGATTCTCCTTCAAAAACAGGAATTCCCCCATTGTCAATTGGTTCTAAATCAGGTAAACTAAAAATTCTGATTTTATTTTCTTCACGTTCTGTTGTAACTGCAACGTCTACTTTTTTTCCGTCTATAATCAATCCGTAAGCGATATCGACATTGTTTGGACGTTTTAACGGAATTGATTTTTTAAGGATTTTTCCATTCAAATCAAAAGCATATAAACCTCCGTCGGTGTCTTTATCTGTGCCTACAATAATGCTTTTGGAAGCATCGGTTGGGTTAATCCAGATAGAAGGATCGTCTGTGTCGTGAGGCAGCGCTTCTGTAACTGCTGTTGGTTTTAAGGCATTTGGCTGAATCGGCGCTAATTTATCGTCTTTGCAAGAGGTAAAGGCAAGGTTTAAAAGTAAAAAAACGACTAAAGATTTATTTTTCATTTGTGTTATATTTTAATGCAATTAGACAGAGCGCTAAACTCTGTCTAATTTAAGAATTTTAAAAAAGTTCAGGTTACAAGTCTAATTTCAATCCGAAATTGTAACGCGGCTGATAATATTCAGCCTGTTTTGTATGAGCAGCAACTCCTTGGTAGTAGCGCAACGGCTGGTTTGTCAAGTTATTTGCTTCAGCAAAAACACGCAATTGTTTCGTGATTTTATAAGAAGCATTTGCATCTAAGAAGAACTGCTTGTCATAGTAGCTGTCTTTGTAAGATTCAGAACCTAATTCATCTAAATAATCAGATGTAAAGTTGGTTGAGATTCTAGCAGAGAAACGTTTGTTTTCCCAAGATAAAGATCCGTTAAACATATGAGGAGTTGTTCCTGGGAGGCTAATGTCATTTCTTTCATTTCCGTCTTCGTCAGCAATTCCGCTTGCTTTAGATTTTGTGTAAGTATAGTTCAAATAAATGCCAAAACCTTTTAAGAATTTACCAGGCAGGAAATCTAACTGACGCTGAAACGCCACTTCAAACCCGTAAACATCAACATTGTCTCCGTTTCTAGACTGTAAAAATGACCAGTTTTCTCCCGCTGGAATTGGATTTGCCTGATTTGGGAAATCGGCAGCAAATTTTTCAGCAGTATATTGGTTATCGCTATAATTATAAATGAAATCGTTTAATCTTTTGTAGAAAACGCCTCCAGAAATTAAACCAACAGATTTGAAATAATTCTCTGCCATGAAATCATAGTTGTATGAATAAGTAGCGTTAAGATCTGGATTTCCAGCTGTAATTTCTTTATCGGCAGCAATGTTGTTTACATAAGGTGCCAATGCGTAATAGTTTGGTCTTGCCAAAGCTGTTGTAGCAGCGGCTCTCAAAATCAAATCTTTTGTAGCATTGTATTGCAATGAAATACTCGGCAATAAATTAGTGTAAGAGTTGGTGTTGTTGATTTTGCTTTCTAATTCTTCTTCGTCTAACACGCGGTTTCCTGTATAATCGATGTGCGTATTCTCAACACGAAAACCTAAAACCATAGAAAGTTTATCATTAAAATCCTGATCCCATCTTACATACGCAGCAGTAATTCTTTCTTTAGCATTATAGTTTACTGCTAAATATTCTGCCGGGTCAGCCTCTTTTTCAAATAAAGTAGGATTATTTAAGTCTAAACTTCCTAAGAAAGAAGCTGAAGCAAAAGTTCCTGGCACATATTTGCTTCCTGGATTGAAATCTTTTCCGTCGAAATAAGAGGTCGGAACCTGAGATAATAATTCCATATCATCGTTAAGCGGAGTGTAAGAATAGAAATTATTGTTTCTTTCTTTTTCTTTTAAACGAAGTCTAAGACCAGTTCTCAATCTTCCTTTTTCGCCTGCAATTACAGAGAATGGAAAACGGATATTTACTTTTGCGCCAAATTCGCTTTCGCTAGTTTCGTCTGTATTTTCAGTAACCGAGTTAAATTTAAATTTGTCAACAGACTCGCCAACAGTTGTCATCAAAGGAAATCTGATGTCTGATAAATCTTCAAACATTTCTAAACCTTTCTGGCGGTATTCGATGTAACGCTCACCTGGGCGGTATTCTCTTGCTTTTGCATAGTTGGCAGACCAGTCTAAATCTAATGTCGAGTTGATTAAGTGCTCTCCGCGAATAGAATAGTTTTGCACTCTCTGATCTTCTAACCTTCTGTTTTTGTTTCTATTATTGTCTAAACCGCCTTTTGTCTGACGTTTAACACGGCCTTCAAAACCAACAATTTCTTCACCATTATAAAGCGGTTCGATATCATCGTAAGTTGTTCTAAAACGGTTTTCTCTGTCATCTCTCCAGTTGTAAATTGCATTAGCAAAAATGGTATTGTTGTCATTAAATTTATAATCTAAAGCAACAGATGCACTTCGGCGAATACGTTGTACGTCGTATTTTCTAATTTCAGATGCTTGTAAATATTCATTTCCAAAATCATCTTTTACCCATTCGTTTTCGATGTTATCAGAACCATAATCGACGTTGTTGTAAGATCCGCTGAAAACTACTCCCAATTTATCATTAGCAAAACGGTTACCATAAACCAAACCAGCAGTGTAAGAAGCGTGGTCACGAATTGGCAAATATCCTCCTGCAAGAGTTGCCGAAATTCTTTCTCCATTTGGAGTTGCTCTTGTAATTAAGTTCACAGAACCTCCAATTGCATCGGCATCCATGTCTGATGTAAGGGTTTTGTTTACTTCGATTGTAGAAATCATATCAGAAGGAATTAAGTCCATTTGTACGTTTCTGTTGTCTCCTTCAGCAGAAGGAATTCTATCGCCATTTAAAGTAACAGAGTTTAAAGATGGCGCCAAACCTCTAATAATAATGTTACGAGCTTCACCTTGATCATTCTGCATCGTGATACCCGGAACACGTTTTAAAGCGTCTCCTACGTTAGCATCTGGAAAACGTCCCATTTGGTCTGATGAAATTACGTTTCCGATGTTTTTATTGTTTTTCTGTTGGTTCAATGCTTTTGCCTGACCTTTTAAGATGTCTCCAACAACAACCTCTTTCAGTTCATTTTCAGAAGCTTTAAGAGCAAAATCAATTACGTTGTTTTTTCCCTGTTCAACTTTTATTTCTTGAGTTAATGCAGTATATCCAATATATTTTACTTCAACTTTGTAAGTTCCTTCGTTAATATTTAATAGTTCGAAACGACCATTATAGTCAGAAACGGTGTATTTTTTTTCTCCCACAATTTGAACCATAGCTCCAGGAAGTGGCAGTTTGTCATCGGCGTCTAATATCTTTCCTGATATAATCGCTTTCTGAGCAAAACCTGTAAAGGCGAATAAAAAGAATGCTGTTAATAGATAAAATTTCTTCATTGTGTGTGTTTAGTTTGATTTTGGTTGCGAAACTAAAACCCATATATTACTACAGCCTTGAAAAAAAATTAACATAGTGTTATGATTGTCTCTTAAAATTTGAAATCTATTAATGTTTAAATAACACTTAAGCAGACAAATAATTGATTCACAATTAAAAAGAAAAAGAATAATTTGACCGTATTTGAAAATTTGGCGCTAAATTTGCCGTATCAATCAATCAAAAATCATCAATCATGTTAAAACAATTTTTTATCCTATGTTCAGGAGTCGACCGAGACATCCTGAAAGACTGTTCAGAAGGCGAACAAACCAAATACGCAGGTATTGGAGCCACAGTATTTTTTACAGCAGTTATGGCTTTCTTGGCCAGCGCCTACGCACTTTTCACCGTTTTTGATTCTATTTATCCCGCTTTGATTTTTGGATTTGTATGGAGTTTATTGATTTTTAATTTAGACCGATTTATCGTTTCTACGATTAAGAAAAGAGATCGTTTTCTGGACGAATTCCTGCAGGCAACTCCTCGTATTGCATTGGCAATTATTATAGCAATTGTAATTTCGAAGCCTTTGGAAATTAAAATCTTCGAAAAAGAAATCAATACCGTTTTATTGAAAGAGAAAAACGAAATGGAATTGGCCAATAAAAAACAAATTGGAACTTATTTCAAAACAGATTTAGATAAAAATAAAGCAGAAATTGCCGCGCTAAAAGCTGATATTGTAAAGAAAGAGAAAGAAGTAAACGATTTGTATTCGGTGTACATTACCGAAGCCGAAGGAACTGCCGGTACTAAAAAACTAGGAAAAGGTCCAGTTTATAAAGAGAAGCGAGAAAAACATGATGCAGCTTTAAAAGAATTTGAAACGCTTAAAAAAACAAACGAAGCTAAAATTGCTGAAAAAGAAAAAGCAGGGGTGCAGCTTCAAGCCGATTTAGACAAAAAAGTTTCGCAGACACAACCCATCATTGAAGGTTTCGACGGATTAATGGCTCGTATTAATGCATTGAACAAATTGCCTTGGCTGCCGTCATTTTTTATTATGCTGTTGTTTTTAGCAATCGAAACATCGCCAATTATTGCCAAATTATTAGCTCCAAAAGGGGAATTTGATTTCAAACAAGAAGAAGCCGAAACGGCAATGAAAGCCACTTTGGCACAAAATAAATACCAAAGAGAATTATTGGTTAAAACAAGCGCCGAAATGCACGATAAAGTCTACGCTGAGATTGCAGAAGATAGAGGGCTTTTTGATCTGCAGCGAAAAAACGCGAAGGAATTGTTGGAATTGCAATCGCATAAATTTGTAGAAAAACAGAAAGCTACGCTTTAGTCTTAAAGTTGGAAAGTCAAAAGTCAAAAGTCGAAAGTCTTAAAGTTTTTGACTTTGTCTAAATAATAAAAGCCTGAAATAGAAAATTTCTATTTCAGGCTTTTTTTTAAGTCTCTATAATCGACTTTATGACTTTCGACTTTTGACTTTTGACTTTACGACTTTCGACTTTACGACTTACATATAACTTAAAATCTCTTTTTTATAAGCATCATATTCTCCTTGCATGATCAAACCATTATCAAGAAGTTTTTTGTAGTTCTGTAATTTATCAAAAAGCTCTTCTTTAGATAGATCGCTTAATTTGCGCTCTCCTGCTGGCTGGGCTGGAAGCGGTTCATAAGTTTCGGTAACAGCTGGGGCAGCTGGTAAAATTTCTGCAAAGCTTGTTACTTCTTCTGTTTCAACTTCTTCAACTTCTTCAGCTTCTTCTTCAAAAACAGGCTCAGCAGCTTCTTGAACTGGTGTTGCTGTCTGAACAGGATTCTTCAATATATCTAATTGCTCTTTAGCGTAAGTATAAATTTTTCTAGCTTGAATTTTCGGAATATAATCAATAGAAATAGCTAAATCAGTTTTTGTTCCAAATGAGAATTCAGAACCTAAAATATTCTCTTTTACAAAAGTACTTGCAATATCATCCCAAGTATAATCGGTAAAATCCATAGAAAGACCTAAATTTTTAGGCTTACAGATAATAATACGTTTGTTAGTCAATACAATGCTGTCTGGAAAAACAGTGATGGCAGGTTTTTTTTGCACTGCGATGTATCCAACTTCTTCGCCTTTCATCAATAAATCGTTAAGTTTCGAAGTGATTTTTTCAATCGCTTTTGGATCTTGTTCTTCGTTCAGAAATTTTTTAAATTGTTCTTTCATGATTCTATAAATTGCTAATTTGCAAACTGATTCGGGTTTTTAAGTTTTGATCTTACCCTGCAAATGTAATGCCTAATTTTCTAATTGAGTAATTTCATTTTGAATTTTCTTTGTCAAACTTTTGAAAACCAATTCATACGAATGGTCGATCAATTCTTTGACAAATTTTACGGGTAAATTTCCATTTAATGCCACCGTGTTCCAATGCACTTTGCTCATGTGATATCCAGGTTGAATTTCGTCATATTCTGCCCTGAGTTCTTGCGCGCGGTCTGGATCGCATTTTAAATTGACAGACTGCTCATTTTTTTCCCATTGAGAGAGAGAAGACAAAGCAAACATTTTTCCGCCCACTTTAAAAACGAGCGTATTCTCATCAAAAGGGAAATGCTCGCTGACCCCTTTTTTAGAAAGACAATATTCGTAAAACGTTTCTAAATTCATAACTGTTTATTTTCCAATTTCACCTAAATGTGTGTATTTAAAGCCTTTCTCGTATTTCAGTCCGTAACCGAAAATTCTATCCATTGCCGAATGCGAAAATAAAATAATTCCTGTTAATTGAATGTTTTCAATGCTTAAATAATATCCAATTGCATAAATTAAAAGTGCAATTCCTTTATGATGAAATAAATTATAAGCAAAAGCACCAATTTTGTTTCCGAAAACATATCCGATCATCGATAAATCAGGAGCCAAAATTAAAACCGGAAACCACCACCATTCATAATTTAAACGGTTAAAAAGAAATATTCCGAGAATAAATAAAGCCGCTTCTTCGAGTTTTATGATTGTTTTCATTTTACTATTTTTTCCATCATCTTTTCAGGATGATTCAGTTTTGTAAATCCGAATTTCTCGTATAAAAAGTGTGCATCAGTTGTAGCCAGTCGCCAAATTTTGACTTCTTGCAATTGCGGTTCCTTCATCATGGCATCTATTAAAATCGACGAATATCCTTTTCCGCGATGTTCTTCGGCAATAAAAACATCCATTAAATAAGCAAAAACGACATAATCGGTTATCACGCGCGCAAACCCAATTTGGTTGCCATCCGAATAAATCCCAAAACAAACCGAAGCGTCAATCGTGCGTTGGACTTCTTCTATAGTTCGCCCCGCAGCCCAATATATGTCTTTTAAAAAGTGCTGTATAAATGGAACATCGAGCTTGGTTTTATCTGTAGAAACGGTAATCATTTAGTTTTAGATTTTAGAGTTCAGATTTAAGATTTTTTGCAGGAATAGAAATCTAAACCCTATTTAAAATCTTAAATAATAAAGGTTTGCTCGGACTTGCATCATTTTCAAACGAAGCAATTTGAAGATTTAGTATGTAATCTCCATCTTCAATTTCGTCTGAAACATAAATCATTTCTGTAATTGTGGCGTTTAATCTTGCATCAGGATTTAGATTATGCGTGTCTTTTACGTTCCAAAATGCTTTGTGAGCCAATAATTTCCCTTCGTCATGTTCTCGATCAACACTCGGAAGATCAATCAACAAATGCTGAATTTCGCTTTCGCGGATGAAAATCGCAGCGTCTTCAGCTAAATATGGCGGATTGGTATTCGAATATTTTCGAGACTTTTTTTCCAGCTGATTTGGAAGTGTTCTAATAATCAAAGCTCCGTTTGTCACGCTCAGCGATCCCGAAGTTTGGGGAGAAGCGCTCAACGCTTTCTGAACTTGCTCTTTCGTAATCACAAAATCATCATCAATCTTCTCAGGCTCAACCGTAATCAATTTAGCAAAAAAGAAAAACTGTTTCAACGATTGATTAATACTGTAAAAATCATTTGTAATATGCCCTAAGCATTCCGTATGCGTACCATGCCCATGCGGATTGAAGAAAATATTATTAAAATTCGTAGATGATTTTCCTTCCGAAACTTTTCCAATCCAGTCGCCAAAAACAACAGGCTCGATTTCAGGTTTTTCAATATACCACGCAATCGGGTTTTCGTCGGTATTTGTCAATGGAATGGAAATATCAATAGGTTTTGATAAGTCGATTTCGAAGTTGTTGATTTTTGCTATCATAATTTAACCGCAAGGTTCGCTAAGGTTTACGCAAAGGGCGCAAGGATTTTATTAAAGATTATTTGCTATTCTTTTAACTCCATGTTTTAGTAGGGCAACATTAAAATTTATTAATAATCCTAGTTTGCAATTTGTTAATTTTAAATAAGTCAATAGTTGCGCAAAGTGAACTTCATTTAAGCAATCTACAGACTTTATTTCCAAAATTAGTTTATTTTCTACTAAAATATCTAGTCGATAGCCAATATCTAATTTTACTTCTTCATAAACTAACGGTAAGGCCTTTTGTTTTTCAACTGAAAGTCCCAATTTCCTTAATTCATAAAATAAGCATTCTTCATAAGCACTTTCTAAAAGTCCTGGGCCTAAAGTTTGATGAACTTTTAGTGCAGAATTAAATACAATTCGGGATAAATCATTCTCTGTCATAAAATCAATATTAAGTCTCAAATATAATATTTGAAATCTTAAAACATAATTTTATTCTTACAAAAAATAAAATAGCGTTCTTTGCGTAAACCTTAGCGAACCTTGCGGTTAAATCTCAGCATCTACATAAAACAAATCACTCGCAATTCCATCCGTTAAAAATTTTCCTTTAATGGTTGGTTTCAGAATGTTGTTTTCAATAGAAAGAAGATCGTCGTTTAAGAATTTTTTAGATTGTTCTAATAAATAATTCAAATATTCTGTCCCAAATTCATTTTCAATTCGGTTTAGAGAAACGCCCCAAATGGTTCGCAATCCCGTCATGATATATTCGTTATAACGATCTGAAATGGTTAGAATCTCAGTTTCAATTGGGAGTTCATCGTTTTGAATTGCTTTTAAATACAACGAATTATTGGCAATATTCCAGCCTCTTTTTTCGCCGTCATAACTGTGAGCCGAAGGCCCGATTCCGATATATTTTTTCCCTAACCAATAAGCAGAATTGTTTTTGGAGAAATAATTCTCTTTTCCAAAATTTGACAATTCATAGTGAATAAACCCGTTTTTCTGAAGCATTTCAACCAAAATCATAAAATGGTTGGAAGCTGCTTCGTCTTGAGGTTCAGCAATTTTTCCTGTTTGAATTAATTTGCTTAAAGCGGTTTTTGGTTCAACCGTCAAAGCGTAACTCGAAATATGAGGAACGCCAAAATCTAAAGCAGTCTGAATATTCTGTCTCCACATTTCGTCGCTCATTCCCGGAATTCCGTAAATCAAATCGAGTGAAATATTGTCGAAATATTTGGTTGCTTCTTCCAAACATTTTTTGGCTTCCGCCGAATTATGAGCGCGATTCATCATCTTCAAATCATCTTCATAAAAAGACTGAATTCCGATACTCAGACGATTTATCGGACTTTTAGATAATTCTAAAATTCTTTCGACAGACAAATCATCTGGATTGGCTTCAAGCGTAATTTCTGGATTTTCGACAACATTATAATTTTTATAAACTTCTGAAATTAAAAAGTTTATTTCGTCATTTGATAAAACCGAAGGAGTTCCACCACCAAAATAAATAGTTTCAATGATATTGTCATCCTGAGCGGAGTCGAAGGGTTTACGCATAGCAATTTCTTTGGCTAATGCTAAAACCATTTCATCTTTCTTTTTCATCGAAGTCGAAAAATGAAAATCGCAGTAATGGCAAGCCTGTTTGCAGAATGGTATGTGAATATAGATTCCCGACATTTTTAATTAGATAATTTAGATAATTAGTCAATTAGATAATTTATTCGTTGTCTACAGAATTATCTAATTATCAAATTGCCATATTTGACTCATTTTTTAACCCGATCCTCATTTTGTTTCACAAAAGCATCCCAGCCTGAATAACTCTTTCCAGCGACGACTTTTCCAGAATTGAAGTGATGGCAAACGGCAGCCGCCAAACCGTCTGTTGAATCGAGATTTTTGGGCAATTCTTTTAATCCTAAAAGCTGTTGCAGCATTTTGGCAACCTGTTCTTTGCTTGCATTTCCGTTTCCGGTAATGGCCATTTTTATCTTTTTAGGTTCGTATTCAGTAATCGGAATGCCTCTTGAAAGTCCTGCTGCCATCGCAACCCCTTGTGCACGACCAAGTTTTAACATCGATTGCACGTTCTTGCCAAAGAAAGGCGCTTCAATCGCAATTTCGTCTGGACAATGCGTTTCGATTAATTCGATGGTTCTTTCAAAAATGATTCTTAGTTTTTGGTAATGATTATCGTATTTGGAAAGCTGTAATTCGTTCAATTGCAGAAATTCCATTTTTTTATTGGTTACTTTAATCAATCCAAAACCCATAATTGTGGTTCCAGGGTCAATGCCTAATATGATGCGTTCTTGTGTCAAGAGATTGTGGTTTCAAGTTTAAGGTTTCAAGTTTAGAAAATTGACTCATTTTCTAATTTTCTAATTGCCACATTTGATTACTTTTGCGGCATGATTTCAATTCCTCACAAAGCTAAGCAATTCCTAGTTCTTCTGGCCAAACTTTTGATTGTTGGCGGAGCATTTTATTTTATCTACAATCAGCTGGCTAACAATGACAAATTAGACTGGAATAAGTTTATTGTTTTGTTCAAGAAAAATCAGTCGGTTTTAGGGATTTCGTTTATTCTTCTTTTGAGTGTTTTGAATCGTTATTTCGAGATTTTAAAATGGCAGAATCTGGCGCAGGTTATTCATAAAATATCGGTTTACGAAGCTACAAAACAGGTTCTAGCCGCTCTGACCGCTGGAATTTTTACGCCAAATGGAGTAGGAGAGTACGCAGGAAAAGCATTGTATTATTCTAAATCTGAAGCCAAAAAAGTTGTTTTCTTGAATTTGATCTGCAACGGAATCCAAATGATTCTAACCATCATTTTTGGAATTTTCGGATTATTGTATTTTAACGCTGAATTCAATGTAATTACAACTAAAACAGTTCTGATTCTTTTTGGCGGATTTATGATGATTTTGATTCTTTTATTTTCAATTAAAAAAATAAAAGTAAAAGGCTATTCGATTGAAAAATTGATTCATAAAATCAACGAAATTCCGAAATCGGTTCATCAGAAAAATATCTTTTTAGGAATCTGCCGTTATCTGGTTTTTTCGCATCAGTATTATTTTTTGTTTTTAGGCTTTGATGTCGATTTGCCTTATTTAACCTTAATGGCCGCGATTACATCGGTTTACTTTTTGGCTTCGTCTTTACCCACTTTTCAGTTTTTAGATTTTGCTGTAAAGGGAAGCGTAGCAATATATTTCTTCGGAATTTTAGGGGTAAACGAATGGATTGTAATTTTCATCAGCACTTTAATGTGGTTTTTGAACGTCGTTCTGCCAGTAGTTTTAGGAAGCTATTTTGTGTTGAATTTTAAAACCAAAACGACAGAATGATTTTGATATTATTCAGCATATTAGCCATTTATATTGTGAGCATTTCTTTGCTGATTTATGGTTTTTTTAAAGTGCGACAATATCAGAAAACAGATTTAAAACCGCAGACGAGTTTTACGATTATAGTTCCGTTTCGAAATGAAGAAGAAAATCTGCCGATACTTTTAGAAAGTTTTTCAAATTTAAATTATCCGACAGATTTGTTTGAAGTGATTTTGGTTGATGATTCTTCAAATGAGGAGTTTCAGCTTTCAAGTTTCAGCTTTCAAGTTTCGATAATAGATAACATTAGGGTTTCGAATTCTCCTAAAAAAGATGCCATTACAGCCGCAATACAGCACGTAAATACCGATTGGGTCATCACGACCGATGCCGATTGTGTCGTTCCTGTGAACTGGCTTTTGAATTTTGATAATTATATTCAGGAAAACAAAGTTTCAATGCTAGCGGGTGCGGTTACATACAGGTGCGAAAACTCATTTTTAGATCATTTTCAGCAATTAGATTTAACGAGTCTGCAAGGCGCGACGATTGGGAGTTTTGGTTTGAATAAAGGTTTTATGTGCAACGGAGCCAATTTTGCGTACACAAAATCATTGTTTGAAAAACTGAATGGTTTTGATGGAAACAATAAAATTGCCAGCGGAGATGATGTTTTTTTATTGCAGAAAGCAGTCGAAAAGTTTCCTGATACAGTTCATTATTTAAAAGCTGATAAGGCCATTGTCTCTACAAAACCAACCGAAAACTGGAAAGCATTATTTCATCAGCGAGTGCGCTGGGCGGCAAAAACAAGCTCATATAAAAGCGCTTTTGGTAAATTTCTGGGTCTGATTGTTTTCTTTGGAAATTTGAGTTTTGTAATTGGATTTTTTCTTCTTCTTTTCGGAATTTGGGCGTATCCGATTTTTGTGCTTTTCGCTTTTTTTAAGTTTGCAATCGATTATGTTTTGCTTTCAATGACAAATCAGTTTTTGACTAAAACGAGAATAAAAAGTCTTTTGCTAAGCAGTCTGCTGTATCCGTTTTTTAGCTCGACAGTCGCTTTGTACAGTTTGTTTGGTTCTTATGAGTGGAAGGACCGACGTTTTTCTCAGTAAATTAAACCATATAAGTTATATAAGAGATTTAAGTCGGACGTATCACTTCAGCATTCTAATTCTGAATGAATTTACCTCACTGATATGATGAAAATATATTAAACTTTATCAGTCAATATAAGAGATTTGAGTTAAGCGAATCACTAAACATCCCCATTTAAACGAACTTACATCACTTATTGTGGTGCAATATATTAAATTGTATAAGCTAATATAATAGATTTGAATTAAGCGAATCACTAACACATCCCCATTTAAGTGAACTTGCATCACTTATATGGTGAAATATGTTAAACTATGTAAGTATAATAGATTTGAGTTAAGCGAACAGTAATACACTCCAATTTAAATGAACTTACATCACTTATATGGTGAAATATATAAACTGTATAAGCTAATATAGGAGATTGAGTTAAGCGAATCAGTAATACACTCCAATTTGAATGAATTTACATCACTTATATGGTGAAATCTATTAAACTATGTAAGTATAATAGATTTGAGTTAAGCGAATCAGTAATACATTCCAATTTAAATGAACTTACATCACTTATATGGTTAGAAAAAACTATTTCTCGTCTTTTGCTTTTATAATTACTGGCAGAATAAATTGTGTTTTTACTGGAATACCTCGTTTTATGGCCGGATTTACTTTCGGGAAATCGACTAAGCGGGCGTGCAGAATACTGTCAATTTTTATGGTGTCATAAGCTACGGAATCTTTAGGGAACTGCGGTTCAAATTTCATAGTCGAATTTGGAAAAACAGTAACTTTTACCTCAATTGTATCCAATTCTGGATACAATATAGACAATGTATCGACATTTAGTTTTTCTTCTATTAGGTTTGACATGACTTCAAAAAAGCACTGCTGGCGAAGTTTTTTATCAGCAATTTTTTCGCAGTTAGGAACAGAAGGATATTCGTCAACTTCTTTCCAATTGATCGATTTTAACTCTTTTTGAAGTAATTCTTTTTCAGAGGGAACCTGCTTCTCAAAATATTGACAAGAATTGAAAAGAATGCAAATAAAAAAAGGGAAAAACTGCCTCAAAGTTTTAGAATTGAATGAATGAACAAAAATACGATTATTTTTTTTGGGATGCTTTGTATTCTAAATAATCTTCATAGTTTTCAGATAGCCAATTTTGTTTATTTTTTTCTGCAACTTCCTTTTGATCAGGATATAATTTGACAAGTCTGTCTGAGAAAGCTGCTATTTGAACAGTATAAGTATAAAACTCCGATTTTGTTAAAATAATATCAGGATCGTTTTTTTTATTGAAAAATTCGAAAAACAAGTTATCAAAGTCTTTCAGAGAAAAATTTACTACTTTTTTCTTATTATTGTTGTAAAGACTGTCTTGCAGCACTCGGTCGTCTGCAGAAAGTTTCTTAGATTGAGCTAACGTATTTTCGCAAATGGAGAATGCGAAAAAAAGAATAAAAACTATTTTAACAAAAGTTTGCATATTATTAAAATATCTTAAATTGTAAGCACAAATTTACAAAAAAATTATGGATTTACTTTTAGTGCTGTTGGGCTTTATATGTGTAATTGTAGGTGTTTTTGGCAGTTTTCTGCCTGTTTTGCCCGGATTGTCAAGCTGTTGGGTAGGGCTGCTGCTGCTGTATCTGACAAAAGCAGTAGAAAATAATTACTGGATTCTTGGAATCACATTTGTTGTAATGGTAACAATCACAATTTTGGATTACGTAATTCCATCTAAAGGAACCAAAAAGTTTGGAGGAAGCTCTTATGGGGTTTGGGGAACTAATATTGGTTTGATTGTCGGGATTCTGGCACCCATTCCGTTTGGAGTCATTATTGGTCCGTTTGTTGGGGCGCTTGTTGGCGAACTGTTGTACGATTCTCAAAATCATAAGCGCGCTTTAAAAGCAGCAACAGGTTCTGTCCTCGGATTCTTGGCTTCTAGTTTTGTGAACTTCTTTTTTTCAGTAATTTATCTCGGGATTTTTCTGACTATCCTCTGGCAAAATAGAGGCTTATTTTCTAAATGGTAATTTTGACCTTAAGCTTTTTCCTATATTTTTAATTTTTTGAAAAAAACTCTTAAAATTTTAAATATAATTTTTGTATTGTAGGACTTGCGCCAAGCTTTATGTTTGCTCATTTCCTGTTTTTTTGAGGCTAAATGCTTGAAAATATACGACCTAAATTTTTAACTTAATTTTTGGAAATGTTAAAATATTTTATATTTTTATCACGATAATCGATAAAAAGCCTCACTTTGTCGGTTATTTTAAATAAGTATAAATAATCATTTTTTAAGTTATGAGTATGACCCCAAACCTACAAATTGAACTTAGACGCTTTATTTCTTCTAATGTTGTCTCCAAGTTAAACAAGTTTTATTTTGAGAATGATGCACTTTTAATAAAGGGAATAGACGTCTCGATTGGCACAATTTTAATGGGACTCTACAACAAAGCCGAAGAATCTGATTTTTACTCCGAAATTGTTTCCCTAATCCAAGAAGATTCCACTTTTTACCAAGAAGTAGATTTTAATGCAGGCAGAATTTTATCAGTCGACGACTGTTACCGCTTAGAAGGAAATATATTGCTGAAAGAATTATTTTCTAATAAAAAAGGCAGAATTTCAGAAATGGTTTCAAACGAAGTGGGTATAAAAAGCGAAACAGCCCGCGAAATACTTAACTTTTCAGCATTACTTGTAATGTCTTACTTAAGATACAATCTTCAATTAATAGAAAGTTTAAAACTTCTTTTAGACGATCAAAAAAGAGATATTTTAAACAGCATTCCTCCCGGAATCAAAATCATCCTAGGTTTTTCATCTTACGAAACAGTCGAAGACAAAAATCAATCAATCGGAAGATCTATTTTTACTCTTTTCGGACATAATTTCTTTAGTTTCTAAAACAAAAAATCCCGTTCTCAAAGAAAACAGGATTTATTTATAGGTTAATTTGAAAAGTAATTACATATTTTTCAAATTGATAATTTCTTGATCGGTCAAAAAGCGCCAGTTTCCGCGAGGAAGATTCTTTTTGGTCAGTCCAGCAAATGAAACACGGTCAATACGCAATACATTATATTCGAAAGATTCAAAAATAGCACGCACCACTTTTACGTTAGCAGTACGCAATTTAAGGCCGACTTCGTTTTTTGGCTCACCATCTATATAGCTTACTTCTTCAACAAAAACGCGGTGCCCGTCAAGAAAAAGGCCTTTGCTGATTTTTTCTAAATCTTCAAATTTTAAGTTTTTGTCTAAAGAAACTTGGTAAATCTTAGACGATTTTTGATTCGGAAGTGTAAATTTACGAATCATGTCGGTGTCGTTTGTAAACAAAAGCAAACCAGTCGTATTCTTGTCCATTCTTCCGACAGGAGCAATTTTTGCATTTGTAGCGCCGCGAACAAGTTCTAGAACGTTACGATATTCCTGGCCTTCGTCAAGAGCAGTTGTAAAGTTTTTGGGCTTATTCAGTAAAATATATTCTTTCTTTTCTGGAGTTAGCGTAACACCGTCAAAGTTTACAACATCATTCAGTTTTACCAAATACCCCATTTCAGTAACCACCGTACCGTTAACTTTTACGTTACCAGACTGAATATAAATGTCAGCATCACGACGAGAACAAACACCAGAATTTGAGATGTATTTGTTCAGACGAATTTCATCTGAAGCCTTTTGTCTCTTTGCCGGCTGATTTTGTTTTCTGAATTTTTCGGCTGCTGCCTCCTGTGCTGCTTTTACTTCAGGTTTTACTTTTTTCGGTCCCTGCGCGCGTTTTGGTAAAGCAGGTTTTGGCTTGTTAGAGTTTGATCGTGAGCTGTTTGGTCTCGATCCGCCTCTTTTATTGTTGCCTTCCTTATTGTTCATAGAATCATTAATTTGTGCAAAGATAGTTTTTTCCTGCTAATAAATCTTAAGTTCATTGTTCTTAGATTAATAGCATTTTATTTTAAGATGCTCAGAAGCAATGCAATTGGCATTTTTTTTACATATGGTTTTCAGCTTTCCGTTTCAATTTTTTACTTTTTGATGCAAAAAATAAAAAGATTTCTCCCGAAGCTTCGGGACAATCGGGGCTAAATCCAAGCAATTGGCTCCTTTTAAAAATGGTATTTTGCAGATATTCAGAAAATTATCAAATAGTGCGCAAAAAAAAATTGGTGAGTCTCAGTGAAATTCTTTATGTGGCTCTGTGGAATATAGCTTAATAATTAGAAATCAATTCCTTTCCGTGCCATAAAACACTAGGATTAATCAGAACAATGCAGAAAACACCAGAAACAATCAGGAATTTTAAAACATTATGAAGTCTTAAAAACTGCTCTTTAGAATTTGATTTCCATAAATAAATCAAGAAAAAAAGTAAAATGCCAAAACAGATATAAAAATAGATGTCCATATAGCCAACATCATAAATATTGACCAAGACGTAAACAGGCAAAATGGTCAAAATAGTCAAAGCTGTAATGATTTGTTTCGAGATCTTTTCGCCATACAAAACAGGGATTGTTCTGTAATCTGTCACCAAATCGCCTTTCAGATTTTCTAAATCTTTAATCATTTCACGAATTAGTAAAAGTAAAAATAAGAAAACTGCATGAGCAGAAATCACCACAAAATGGCTCATATGATTTTCGATTTCTTCAAAAGAAATTTTATTGTAGAAATACAGCAAAATGGCAAAAAATGGAGTTACAGCAAGCAATGCCGACATCAGATTGCCAATAATTGGATACTTTTTAATTTTATGCGAGTAAAACCAAATCAGGAAGATGTACACAGAAAAGAATAAAAAAGCGCGCCAAGAGACTATAGAAGCCATTAAAACCGCAAGAAAGTTTAAGCTGAAATAAACATTCAGTTTTGTTTTCTGGCTCACCAAACGATCCAGCATCGATTTGTTAGGTCTATTTATTAAGTCTTTCTGGCTGTCGTAAAAATTATTGATAATATAGCCTGATGCAATTGTAATAGCCGAAGCAAAAACAATCAGAAACAGATAAAAATCTAGAAGAATATCCAGCGCTCGAATTTCTGGCGCCAAAATAAAAATTGCCGATAAATATTGCGCTAAAACTATTATTGGAATGTTATAACCTCTAACCACAGAGAACAAACTAACAATTTTCATTATTAAAAGTTTATTTTGTCTGCTTAGCATTTCTGATGGGTTATAGTTTTAGAGTGGTAATTTAAGGCTATTATTTTTTTTAGAAGAATTAAAGTTTGTTTTTTAATAAAATTTTAGAACCGAATCCTAATTTTCTAATGCAGGCCAAAGCCTGTTTTTGAGAAATATCAACATCTGTAATGTCTTTCTTTTCAACAAAAACTACAGAACCGCTCCAAGGATTTGGGGCATCTGGGATGAAAACAGCAAACTTGTTTTCGTTTATCTCTTCAATTAAAAAAGCAAATTGCAATCCAGCATCTGTTGGAACCAAGATTACTTTTAAATCCTCTTTAGATTCAAGACCCATAATATTTTCATTCATGTTTTTCATAAATGAATATCCCGGGACAAAACTCAAAATTCCATCTTCTAATCTCTGAATAAGTCTTTTAGCTTGAGCAGATTTGGCCAATAAACCTGCGAGAAAGCAGATGAGAATTATGATTATTATTCCAACAAGTTCTTGAAGCGCAATTCCTAAAACATGAATTCTAGGAAGATGATTTGCAAACGGAAGCGTAATCTTTTGGATAATGCCATATCCTTTCTCCAGAATGATAAGCAATACCACCAATGGTGCTAAAAAGAGAATTCCTCCTAAAAAAGTTGCTTTAATTATTTTAAAAATACTTTTCATAATAAATAACTTTTTAGGATGAAACTTATGGAAATCTACTCAAATAATTTCTGGGTTTAAAGCATTAAAATTGGTAAACAACTTCTAATTTATAGTCTTTTAAAGCTGCTTTTGCACGTTCCAAATCTTCAGTAAATCCAAGGATATAACCGCCACCTCCAGAACCGCATAGTTTTAGATAATAGTCGTTAGAGTCAATTCCGTGCTGCCAGATTCCGTGAAACTGCTCTGGAATCATTGGTTTGAAATGATTCAGAACAACTTTAGAAAGTTTTTTGGTATTGGTAAACAAAGATTTCATATCGCCATGCAAGAAGTTTTCTACGCAGGCATCTGTATATTTTACAAACTGATTTTTAAGCATAGCGCGGAAACCTTTATCTTTTAGGTTTTCCATAAAAATGCTAACCATTGGAGCTGTTTCCCCAACAATTCCTGAGTCTAACAAAAATACAGCACCTTTTCCGTCAAAACTTTGTGTCGGAATTCCAGTTGCTTCAATATTATCTTTTGAATTAATCAGGATTGGAATGCTTAAATAGCTATTTAGAGGGTCTAAACCAGAGCTTTTTCCGTGAAAAAAGCTTTCCATTTGAGAAAATATATTTTTTAAGTGTAATAATTTTTCGCGAGTCAGATTCTCTAGAACAGTGATTTTGTTTGTAGCGTATTTATCATAAATGGCTGCAACAAGCGCACCGCTGCTTCCAACGCCGTATCCCTGCGGAATGCTAGAATCGAAATACATTCCAGTTTCAACATCATTCTTAAGCGTCTCTAAATCAAAAGTAACCAATTCTGGCTGTTGCGTGTGCAAGACTTCAAGATAAGAGGCAAAACTTCTTAGGCTTCTGTTAGAAGCAATTGCCTCTTCTGTTGGTTCTTCGCTTTTTTTCAAAGCGCCATTGTAAAAATTATATGGAATAGAAAGTCCTTTAGAGTCGCGGATAATTCCGTATTCTCCAAAGAGTAATATTTTTGAGTAAAATAGTGGTCCTTTCATGATTTATTTTATGTCTTTCTTAATTTTATTTGGGTTTTGTCTAGTGTCGAAAAATGCAATTATTTCAATTCTTTTCGTGTTGAATTTGTAATAAATTGTTGTTTGTTTTGACAAGACGCATTTTCTATAATTTTTATTTAATTCGATTTAGGGAAAATTTCAGGTTCAATTTGTATTAAATAAATTACTTCATCGAGATTTGATATGAATTTATTTTTTATTCCTTCAGACCACTGATTTTCTAAATATTCAAATAGTTCAACTAAACTTTTTTCGGCATTTTTTGAAAAGACTATTGTTCTTTTCATTAACGAAATTTTTTCATCATTTGTTCATATTCAACAAATTCACCACGTTCAATTTGTCTTTCTCCTTCTTCAATTTCTGCTTTTTGGTCGTCAGTCAAATCATCCCACCAATCTTTCTGTTCTTTTTTAAAAATTTTTCGAATAGATCTTATAATGTTAGGATTTTCTGTTTCAGCTAAAAGCTTTATCAGTTCTAATTTTTCTAATTGAATGTCCATAACCAAAAATTTAATTAAAGATACGGAAAATTATAATGCAATTGCACCGCTTCCAATTTTGTCGCAAATGTACTGACGATTCTGACAAAATACAACTAATTCGTCCTGAATAAATTGAAGTACTTTTTCGCTAACATTTTCTGGATACAATATATGCACATTGGCGCCAGCGTCAAGTGTAAAACATACTGGTATTTGTGTTTCATTTCTGAATTTCCATATCGCATTTATGATTTGCAATGTGTTTGGCTTCATCAAAATAAAATAGGGCATTGAGGTCATCATCATAGCGTGAAGAGTTAATGCTTCGCTTTCTACAACTTTGATGAATTCTTCTAAATTTCCGCTCTCAAAAATGGCGATTAATTTATCCAGGTTTTCATGCGCCTGAGCAAAACGTCTTTCTGCGTACGGATGATTGTGCATTAAATCGTGCCCAACGGTACTCGAAACCTGCTTTTCGCCTTTGTCAACCAATAAAATGGTATCTTGATAATTCTTGAAGTTTTCGTGAATAGTGTATGGAAATTCTACTCCAAACAAGTCAGTGCTTCCTTCAATATTAGCCTGATTTCCCCAAACGACTACATTTCCTTTTACGCTTCGGCAAGCGCTTCCTGAACCTAAACGAGCCAAGAATGAAGCTTTTTGATAGAAATAATCCTCTGTCATTTCTGGATTTAGGATTTTTTCCAAACTCATGAAATTCATAGCCAAAGCCGCCATTCCAGAAGCCGAAGAAGCAATTCCCGAACTGTGCGGAAACGTGTTCTGAGTATCAATTGTAAAATGATAATTCTTTAAAAATGGCAGATAAACTTCAACTCTTTCCAAAAACTTCTGAATTTTTGGCTTAAAATCTTCTTTTGGCTTTCCTTCAAAAAGGAGATCAAAAGAAAAATTTTCTTGATTCTCTTTTTTAGAGAAGGCAAGTTTTGTGATTGTTTTACAATTGTTTAAAGTAAAACTAACAGAAGGATTTGCCGGAATCTGGTTGTTTTTTTTTCCCCAGTATTTCACTAAGGCAATGTTACTTGGAGCACTCCACTCAAAGTTTCCGTTTTCGATCGTTGAAGTATATGGATTTGGTATAAAATCGGCAGCTGTAAACATGAATTATAAAGTTTTGGCAAAGATAGTTTTTAAATTTTTTCACCATATAAGTAATATAAGAAAATGTAAGCAGGCTTAAGTAAAAATGAAGTTAGATCGCTTATAAGCTTTAAATTTTTCCACCATATAAGTCATTTAAGAAATTATAAGCAGTACTTGCTAAAAATGTATAGCTTATTTGGTTTAAATTTTTTTACCACATAAGTAATATAAGAAAATGTAAGTTAGCTTAAGTAAAATGAACTTGCATCACTTATATGGTTTAAATTTTTCCACCATATAAGTCATTTAAGAAATTATAAGCAGTACTTGCTAAAAATGTATAGCTTATATGGTTTAAATTTTTTTACCTTATAAGTAATATAAGAAAATGTAAGTAGCTTAAGTAAAATGAACTTATATAACTTATATGGTTTAAAATTTTCTTTTGCCTATTTTTGAATTCAAAATTTGATGTCATGAATAAGTTCGTAAAAATCGCAATAGCTTTAGTAATTTGTTTAACAGTAGGATATTCTGCAGGAGTGGTTACAAAACCAAGCATTGAAACTTGGTATGTAACGCTAGAAAAACCAGTTTTTAATCCACCCAATTGGATTTTTATGCCAGTTTGGACAGTGCTTTATATTTTAATGGCTGTTGCAGCAGCTTTGGTTTGGGACAAAATTAAAGTAGAGACCGAAGAAGTTAAAAAGGCATTGCTTTTCTTTATTATTCAACTGATTTTAAATTCAATTTGGTCGTATTTATTCTTCGGATTAAAAAATCCGATGTTGGCTTTAATCGAAATTATCCTTTTATGGCTGATGATTTATGAAACGTATTTGAAATTCATCAAAATCAATAAAACGGCAGGTTATTTATTAATTCCATATTTAGCTTGGGTTGGGTTTGCAACAGTTTTAAACGCTAGTATTTGGTGGTTGAATAAGTAGTTTTTTTAGTTTTTAATCTCAGTTTTCAGCTTCTTAAATTCTTCATTTTTAGCATATAGAAAATCCATTGTGTAAAGTAAATTTTTCTGTTTTAGAATAATTTCAGATTGCGGATCGGCTGTGCAAAATTCTAAAAAAAGAGCTTTTTCATCAGGATTTAATTTTAAATCTTTTGTAAAGAAATCTACGGGACAAGTTGATTCTGCGAATGTTTTAAAATCCAATTCAGGAGTTTTCTTTTTAGATTTTTTATTGGTATTATCCTCTTTTTTAAACAAACTTAAGAGGCCTGCTCCCATAGCGCCAAAATTCATTCCGTTAGAAATGGTGCCATCATAAACGCCCGTATATTTGCTTAAATTGCTAGAAGCTTTCATTAATGCAATCGAATCTGAAACTTCTTGAGTCAGGCCTACATGAGGAAATTTTATGTTTGTAATTAAGACTTCATCCAGTTCTTCTGGTTTCAAAATCATATTCACAACAATATTATTCTGATCGATATTCTCCTGAGAGATTTTCAGTCTTTTGAAGAAATAATCTTGAGAGAAAAAGAGCAGACTGTCTTTTGGGCGGACTAAAATCGCGAATTCGCCAAGTTCATTTGTTCTTGTGCTGGTCTTCGAAGTTTTATTAATTACTTCCACTTTGTTAAGCGGAATATTCTGTGAAAGAACTTTTCCGTTCAATACTTTTTCCGTTTGAGATACGGTGATCTGATAAGTGAAAACAGAAATTGTTGTAAGTAATTTTACTCTCATATAGGATTAATTAGTTGAGAGTAAAATTATTAGAATAGTCTTAACGAAAACTTACAGAATCTGTAAATTCTTGTTAATTAAAAGATGTTGCTTTTTTGAATAAATTTTTCGAATTCACCCTTATTAAACAAAACGGGACCATGTCCGAAACACAATATTTTGGGTTTTAAAGACGCAAGTTTTAATATTGATTTTCTGTTGGTCTCTTTATCCGTGGTAAATAAGTTAGGAGGTTCGTGCAACCCGACTTTTGTAGTTAATAAATTCATATTCACCATAGCATCTCCCACAATCAAAACACCGTCTTTTTCTCTAAAAAACGATAAATGTCCTCTCGAATGCCCCGGAGTTTCTATGACAGTGAATCCGCCAATTTGATCGCCTTCTTTTAAAGTTTCAGAAACAGGATTTCCTTTTCCCGCCCAGAAGTTTTTCTGAAATTGTGAAATGAGATGGTTAGGGTTTGGATATTCTGAAGTTACATTTCCGTTTTCAGCAAATTCTTTTTCGGGTTCACTGCATAAAAGCGGAATGTTAAGCGTTTCACAGATAACTTTAGTGCTTCCCTGATGATCGGCGTGGGCGTGCGTTAAGGCGTGCTTGTTTACCGTTTTGTTTTTTATGGCTTTTAAAATTGTATTTGCAGAACTTCTGATTCCTGCATCAATTAAAATATCTTCGATCAAATAACAATTAATGGAATTTCGAGGAAATAGCGGAATTTGATAAACGTCTTTGGCAATATTCTTCATCTTTTTCAAATTTTATTTTGGCAAAGATTCGAATTCGGTTTTTCAATCCACTTGATAAATGTTAAGAAATGTCCTGACGGATTCTGCTCAACGATTCTGGCGTAATTCCGAGAAAGGAGGCAATATAGATTAAAGGAGTCCGCTGAACTATTTTGGCTGGTGCCGATGCTAAAAAAGTCTGGTACTTTTCTTTGGCAGGAATCATTTGCAGTTTTAAGACGCGATCTGCCATACAAAGATAGTTCTGCTCGGCGAGAATTCTTCCGACACGTTCCCAATTTGGAATTTCGTTATACAGAAACTGCATTTTTTCAAAAGTGATCGAAAGTACTTCACAATCTTCTATGCATTGAATGTCTTCAAAAGAAACAGATTGGTTTATAAAACTGGAATAGGAAGCAATAAAGCCATCTTCACAGCTTAAATAAGTCGTGATTTCTTTTCCGTCCTTCAGATAATAAACTCGCGCTAAACCTTCTGCAATGAAGAAAATCTTATTGCTGATTTTTCCCATCGACGAAAGATATTCTTTAGCCGCAAACTTTTCATATTCAAAACAAGAAGCAATTGTCTCGATTTCATTTTCAGAAAAAGAGGCAATTGCTGTGATTTGTTTTTGTAATGAAGAATATTTTTTTATCAATCGGAATAGATAATAATAGGTTTTATTCGATACTTATTTTTTCTATAGCCCATTCTTTGTTTAAACCTGCTCCCGTTGCTTTTACTATTACAAATAAATTACTTCCAGTAGAATTACTAAATACAAAAAATGGTTCGGCATCATAAAATACTTTTTCTGATTCATTTTTAGAAACTAGAAATTGCTCTAGTGATATTTTCTTTTTAAAAGCAAGATTTGTATCATTATATACATATACATAAGGAAGTCTCTTTATCATCCAATCTCCAGCAGAGATTAATAGATAGAGATTGTTTTTTGCTGATGAGTGATCTAACCATTCAATTGATGAGTATGAATCGGTAGTGCTAATTGTACCATTATATACCATATCCTGATTTTTTAGTTCAGAAGCTTTTAATACAGTTTTACCTCTGGTAAATATTCTATTCCCATCTTCAGAAAACCATAGATTTCCATTCATCGGATAATCTCCATGATAAGGAGAATCATAAAGATATTCTGCACTTCCATTTAGAATGCCGTATTTTTCTAGGTCAGAAGGGCTAAGTCCATTATTTGCTCCATATAAATACTTTCCAGATGGATGCAATCTTCCTTTTGTGCCTGCATATATTTGCCTGCCAGATTGAAGAATTTCGTTATCATCCTGCAAGTTCATATTGACACATCTTAACTGAGTCCATTGATCTTTTTGTGGAAAAACATAAGCCCATTTATTGTTTGCTAATACAATATCGAGAGCGTAGCAAGATACAGAGTAGGTGTTTATGATGCTTTTGTTCGTTAAATTGATATAAGAGATGTGTGCATCATGTCCAACGGCTGCGGTCTTTCCGTCTAGTGAAATCGATACGCAAGTTGGAATATATTGTAACGGTATACTTTCTATTGTTCCTGTATTTGCTGATAGAATATTGAGTGCTGCAGGGCTTGAAGAAACATAAACAAGCTGATTGGTAGCTTTAGAAAACTCCGCATCGACAACATCAGAATTTAAAACTACTTTTTGTTCTACAAAATTGGTTACACTTACAACTATTGAATCTTTTTTATTGTTGATGTTTAGATATAATTTTGAATAAGATTTACCGTTTGGCAAGTTTTTTTTATCAACAGCAACCTTAATTTCATCATGATTTAAAGAAGTTATAACCCCTTCTTTTTTAGAAAGATTGACATAATCCTTTGAACTTGTTATGGAATAATTTAATGATGTTTTTCCTTGATTTTCAATATTAAGAACAAGGTTGTTGTTGAAAATAGTAAAATTTAAGGTGTCTGGGATGGAGTAATTGGTCTCTTTTACTTGTTCGGTTGAATCATTAGAATCATTGCTAGAACAGCCAATAAGCGTTAATAATGTTATTAATGTTAATACAATTTTTTTCATTTTATTAATTCATTTTGCATTTCATTGCTTTTAATAATCTATCATAACTATATTAAAAAAAGAAGCATGAAATATTAGTAGTTTTAGTTGAAATAAATATTTATTTGTTGATATTGATTTTTTGAATTGCCCATTCATTAGCTAAATTAGAATTAAGAGCTTTTGTAATTACAAACAAATTGTTTCCAGTAGAGTTGCTAAAAACAAAATATGGAACAGCATCATAAGTTTCTTGACTGTTTCTTGTTGTTTGATTAAAATATTTTTCTAAATCGAATTTATTTACATAGCTAAGATCAGAATCATTCAAAACATAAAGATTGTTTGATTTTACTGCATTCCATAGGTCTTCACTTGAAAAGATTACATATAATTTCCCTTTTGAAGCAGAATGATCTAGCCAATCAATCTTATAATTGTTTTCGGAAGTAATTTTACCATTATAGATAGCATCTAAATCATTAAGCTCAGAGGTTTTTAAAACACTCCCTGCTCCAGTGAAGAGTCTGTTTCCGTCTTCTGAAAACCATATGCCAGGAATAGTATAATTTTCTTCTACAAAGTTAGATTCGTATCTATCGTCAATATTTCCATTTTTAATTGTAAGACGTTGAATTTTAGCGCTTGATAATGGGCTTTGCATATAAATGTATTTGCCCGAAGGATGTAGTCTTCCTTTAGTGCCAGCGTGTAATTGATTGTATATGCTTATGGGCATTTCATAATTATATTCCAAATTCATATTAACACTTTTTACGTACGTCCATGAATCCTTTTCTGGGAAAACATACGCCCATTTATTATTTCCAAGAACAATATCAAGCGCGGAACAAGAAATATTGTAAGTTTGAATTATGGATGGGTTTTTTAGATTGACATATGTGATATGACCATCGTGACCTACAACAGCGGTGTTGCCATTTTGTGAAATTGAAATGCATTTAGGAGCGTAAGCTAAACTGATTTTTTGTAATGATTCTGTATTAGAATTAAAAATATTTACTTGAGCAGGATTTGAAGATATATATACTAACTGATCAGTTTGCTTTGAATATTCAGCGTCAATTACATTTGTATTTAAAAGGATTTTATCTTCTTTAAGATCTTCAGAATCATTAGAATCACAGGCAAGGAATACAAAAAGTAAAATGGTTGCCGAGAGTATTTTTTTCATCAATATATTTATAATTTATTTTGTAAGCTATTGCTTATTTTTTGCGGCAAATATAGAAAAATATTTATAAGAATCTTTACGGAAAAGCTCATTAACTACAATATTCCAATTAATTCTGAAGCATGATTAATAACCAGTTTTGCTCCGCTAGATTTTAACTCATCTTCAGTTCTGTAGCCCCAAGTAACGCCAACAGGAAACATATTGGCGTTAACCGCAGTTTTCATATCAATGTCAGAATCGCCTACAAAAAGGATCTCTTCTGGGTTTAAATTCCATTTTTTGCTGATTTCAACAGCTTCAAACGGATTCGGCTTTTTAAGTTCTTCTGTGCTTAGACCAACTGCTGTATCAAATTGTTCTGGAAATATTTCTGATGCTATTTTCTTCGTCAACTCATCAGCCTTGTTCGAGAAAACCGCCATTTTAATGTTTTGAGAAGTCAGGTTTTCTAATAATTCAACGATTCCATCGTAAGGTTTCGTTTTCAGCGTACAGATTTTAGTATATTCATCAACCATACATTCAAAACAGCTTTCGATTTCATCATCAGAACTGTTTGTCGCGGGTAAAGCTTTACTCACCAGATTTCGTAAACCGCTTCCAATAAAATATTGATATGTGTCGTAAGTATGTGTAGGATAATTTAAAGCGGTAAGCACTTTATTCATTGCATCTGAGATGTCTTCTAATGAATTGACTAATGTCCCGTCTAAATCAAAAATAATTCCTTTAAATTTCATTTTTATTAAATATTTTGAGCCAAAATAAATCCGCTTGTCCAAGCATTTTGAAAATTGAAACCTCCTGTTATGGCGTCTATATTTACAATTTCACCAGCAAAATAAAGGTTTTCGTGAATTTTACTTTCCATGGTCTTGAAGTTGATTTCCTTTAAATCGATTCCGCCAGCTGTTACAAATTCTTCTTTGAAAGTACTTTTTCCATTGACTTTAAATTCGGCTTTTGTGAGTTGAGAAGCCAAATTCTGCAATTGATTCTTAGATAAATCTGCCCATTTGGTTTCCGAATCAATTCCAGAAGCCAGAACCAGACTTTCCCACAAACGATTCGGAAAGTCAAAAGGAGATTTCTTCGAAACGGCTTTTTTAGCGTGTTCCTGTTTTAGGTCTTTCAATATTTTTTCGGCATCTTCGTAATCGACATCATTTAGCCAATTCACAAAAATGGTAAACTGATAATTTTTATCGTGTAAAATGCGTGCACCCCAAGCCGAAAGTTTTAAGATCGCTGGACCGCTCATTCCCCAATGTGTGATTAACAAAGGTCCTGTAGATTCTAGTTTGGTATCTTTTACGTTCACAGTGACTTGTGCCGCAACTCCCGGTAATTCTTTAATTCGGGAATCTTTGATGTTGAAAGTAAATAGGGAAGGGACAGGGCTCACGATTGCGTGTCCGTGTTCCTGAAGCATTTCCCAAATTTTAGGATTGCTTCCCGTTGCCATAATCAATTTTTCGGCAGCATAATTATCTGTTTGCGTGTCAATTTTCCAGTGATTTTCTTTTTTGAAAATCGACTGAACGCTTTGTCCTGTCAAAACTTTGATACCTAATTTTTCGGTGGCTTTTAAAAAGCAGTCGATAATGGTTTGTGATGAGTTTGAAACCGGAAATATTCTTCCGTCCTCTTCAATTTTCAATTCGACACCATGTTTTTCAAACCATTCGATGGTATCTCCAGAGCAGAATTGATGAAAAGGCCCGCGAAGTTCTTTTTCTCCACGCGGATAAAATTTAACCAATTCGTTTGGTTCAAAACAAGCGTGCGTTACATTGCATCGTCCGCCACCAGACACACGAACTTTGGAAAGAACTTCTTTTCCTCTTTCTAAAATGGCGATTTTCAGTTTCGGATTTTTCTCTGCAATATTAATCGCGGTAAAAAATCCTGCAGCTCCTCCGCCAACGATGATTATGTCGAAATTTTTGATCATATTTTTTGGTTAGCCACGAATTCACGAATTATTTTTTGACAATCTTTGAAGTAAAAATTCGTGAATTCGTGGCTATCTTATATTTTATCTGGATTATCAGAGATAATTCCGTTTACGTTGTAACTTTTTACTTTTTGAATGTCTTCTTCCGAGTTTACCGTCCAAGGCAAAACTAGAAATCCTTTTTCTTGCATTTGATGAACATTCTTTTCATTTAGTAATTGAAAATCGGGATGAATGGCTTTTGCTTTTATTTTTTCGGCGAAAGCCAAAGCAATATCGATATTTTCTTCTGTTAAAATGCCAATCGGGATATTTGAGTTTAAATTTGATGTTTCCTCCAGCATATTCCAATCAAAGCTTGAAACGATAAAATGCTCGTATTTCCAGTTTTTTTCTGAAATATATTGTTCAATTAATGCCACAACTTTAGGAGCAGTTCCTAAACCTTTTAATTCAATATTGATGAGGCATTTTTTATCTACTAAATCAAAAATTTCGTTTAAGGTTGGGATTTGATATTTTTCATCAATCAAAAATAATTTTAATTCGGCTAAAGAGAAATTATTTACTAAACCTGTTCCATTAGTGGTTCTGTCGATGGTTTCATCATGAATTACGATGATATGTCCATCAGAGCTTAAATGAACATCGAGTTCAATTCCGTCTGAATGTAGGTCTAATGCTTTCTGAAAAGCTTGTAAAGTATTTTCAGGTTCGTAGGCTTTGGCGCCACGATGTGCAATTTTTAGCATTTTGCAATGTTTTTTTCTAACCGCAAAGGTCGCAAAGTTTTGCGCAAAGGTGGCAAGGAATTTATTAAAAATTAAACAGGCGCGAATTCACGAATTTCATTCTCAAAGATTGTCAAAAATAATTCGTGAAATGCTTTGTGCTAAAAAAATAGCCACGAATTCACGAATTTTTATTCTCAAAGATTGTCAAAAATAATTCATGAAATGCTTTGTGCTAAAAAAAAATAGGCACGAATTCACGAATTATTATTCTCAAAGATTGTCAGAAATAATTTGTGAAATGCTTTGTGCTTAAAAAAAACAGCCACGAACTCACGAATTTTTATTCTCAAAGATTGTCAAAAATAATTCGAGAAATGCTTTGTGCTAAAAAAAAATAGCGACTAATTCACGAATTTTATTCTCAAAGATTGTCAAAAATAATTCGAGAAATGCTTTGTGCTAAAAAAAAATAGCCACGAATTCACGAATTTTTATTCTCAAAGATTGTCAAAAAATAATTCGTGAATTCGTGGCGGAAAAAAATTTATTGCAATTCTAAAATTAATGCTGATTTTGGTTCCAATGTAATTTCAGAAGCTAAATCGAATGTTTTTCCTGTAATTACATCTTTCCCTGATTTAAAGGTTTTGATGTTTTCTTTAAAGCGATTTGTTTTTACAACCTGCTCTTTTGCATTGTTATTGAAAACGACCATTACAGTTTTATTATCAGTATATCTGAAATATACATAAGTGTTATTCTCCGGAATGTAATGTGTCATTTTTCCGAAATGAACTGCTTCGTTTGTTTTTCTCCAATTGAATAATTTTGAAGTAAAATCAAAATATTGCGCTTGTTGTGCTGTTCTTCCTGCTGGCGTAAAAGCATTGTTTTTATCGCCAGCCCATCCGCCCGGAAAATCCTGACGAATATCGGCATCGCCTTTGCTTTTGTCACCGCCCATTCCAATTTCTGAACCGTAGTAAATCTGCGGGATTCCGCGAACTGTAGCCAATAAAGTCATGGCCAGTTTATATTTTGGCAAATCATATTTGAACTTATCGTTCATGCGATCGGTGTCATGATTTTCGGCAAAAACCAAAATGTTATTGGTGTCTGGATATAAAAAATCCATTGCAAAATTGTTGTAGAATTTAATCAATCCGCTGTCCCAATTTGGTTGATCTTCGTTGAACGCAGATATAACCTGACTTTGAAGCGTAAAATCCATTACACTTGGCAAATTCGAATTATAGTTTTCAATCGCACCAATTTTACTGTCTTTTTGCCAAAAAGCCAAATTCGCCTGATTGTGCATCCAGATTTCACCCACGATATTAAAATTCGGATATTCATCTGTAATTGATTTTGCCCAATTTGCCATTGCTGTTTTATCCGAATAATTATAAGTATCAACTCTAAAACCGTCCAGATTCGCAAATTCTATCCACCAAATGGCGTTTTGCGTCAAGTATTTTGCAACAATCGGTTTTCTTAAATTCAAATCGGGCATAGAAGGCACAAACCAGCCATCGATACAAACTTCCTGATCGATTTTTGAAGCGTGAATATCTGTAATTACCTCACGTCTGTGGTGCGTTTGTGTGAAAGTTTCAAATTGATTGAACCAGGTTTTGGTTGGGATATCTTTCATCATCCAGTGCGTAATTCCCCAGTGATTCGTTACATAATCCATAACCAGTTTCATGTTCTTTTTGTGCATTTCTGCAGAAAGACGTGCATAATCGTCATTAGTTCCGTAACGCGGATCAATTTTATAAACATCAGATTGCCCGTAAGTATGATACGAATGCTGTTTGTCGTTGTCTTCGCATAAAGGCGTGCTCCAGATTGTAGTCGCTCCAAGAGACGAAATATAATCTAAGTTTTTGATGATTCCTTCGATATCGCCACCGTGACGCCCGCTTGGATCCTGACGATTTCCTTTTTCAGTTAAAGTAGCGTCGCTGTCGTTTTTAGGATTTCCGTTTGCAAAACGATCGGGCATGATTAAGTAAATCAAATCCGATGCATCGTAACTTTTTCTGTCTGCCGAATTTGCTCTTCTTTCTTTAAGCGAATATTTTTGAGTGAAAGCAATTTTATTTTTGTTTTTGAAAGAGAAAACCAATTCAGAAGCTTTTACGTTTTTGGTATCGATTGTTACGAAAAGGTAATTTGGATTTTCTGTTTTTTCTATATTTTTAATCACAACATTGTTCGAAACAGAAGTTTCGTATTGTGCAATATTTTTTCCGTAGAACATAATCTGCAGTTCCGGATTTTTCATTCCAGCGTACCAAAATGGTGGTTCTACTTTTTGGATTTGCGCTTTCGCGGAAGCGGAAAACAACAAAACCATTAGAATTAATTTATAGATAAGTGATGTTTTTTGGTTTTTCATAGTAATAAGAAATTATTCTCATTGTCAGTTCGAGCGTCCCCAAGCTTCGGGACGCTCGAACTGACAAAAAGAGATTGATTAAAAAAAAGACAAGTAATCTTGGGGGGAACTACTTGTCTTTAAAAATTATTTGTTTTCGATAATGCTTATCGCATATCCTCCGCCTGGAGCAGAAAACTGAGATAATTTTGATTTATTCGTTACAGCAATTTTCTTGATCGTATAAGCTTGCGGATTAGTTTTGTAATGCGCATCTTTTGCATCAGCA
Organism: Flavobacterium sp. TR2; assembly: GCF_025252405.1. NCBI lineage: Bacteria > Pseudomonadati > Bacteroidota > Flavobacteriia > Flavobacteriales > Flavobacteriaceae > Flavobacterium > Flavobacterium sp. TR2. The sequence goes on from NZ_CP104307.1 coordinate 1,444,292, forward strand.
TAAATGGTTGCCGTATACTTTTTTCCTTTTTCAAGGAAGCTGAAATCAATGTTTGAGGTACGCGGAGTTTCTCCATTTACGTTTCCAACGAACCAGTTATTTGTTCCTTTCGCTTTACGGGCAACGGTGATAAAATCTCCTGGTTCAGCCTCGATATATTTACTTTCAGACCAGTCAACCGCTACATCTTTAATAAATTGGAATGCATCTGGAAAACGATTATAGTTCTCAGGAGTATCCGCCGCCATTTGCAACGGGCTGTACATCGTAACGTATAAAGCCAATTGATTGCAAATGGTGCTGTTTACATGCGATTTGTTATCCGGATTCATTTTGCTGATATCCATTTCGAAGATTCCCGGCGTGTAATCCATTGGACCACCGATTAAACGTGTAAATGGCAATACCGTAACGTGATTTGGTTTAGAACCTCCAAAAGCTTGGTATTCTGTTCCTCTGGCTGCTTCGTTTCCAATTAAATTTGGGTATGTTCTCGCAATTCCCGTTGGACGAACCGCTTCGTGAGCGTTTACCATAATTTTGTAATCAGCTGCTTTTTCAATCGCATATTGATAATGGTTTACAATCCATTGATCGTAGTGATTTTCACCGCGAGGCAAAATGTCACCTACGTAACCGCTTTTTACAGCATCGTATCCGTTGTCTTTCATGAACTTGTAAGCTGCATCCATATGACGCTCGTAGTTGCGAACAGATCCTGAAGTTTCGTGGTGCATGATGATTTTTACACCTTTAGATTTTGCATATTCGTGCAGACCTTTTACATCAAAATCTGGATAAGGTGTTAAGAAATCAAAAACATAATCTTTTGAGTGGCCAAACCAGTCTTCCCAGCCTTCGTTCCATCCTTCAACCAAAACAGCGTCGAAACCATTTGCAGCAGCAAAGTCAATGTATTTTTTTACGTTAGCATTGTTTGCACCGTGTGTTCCGTTTGGTTTTGCTTTTGAAAAATCAGAAACGCCTAATTGAACCGTTGGAAAATCATTGGTGTACGACCAAGAACTTTTTCCTGTAATCATTTCCCACCAAACCCCAACGTATTTTACGGGTTTAATCCATGAAGTATCATCAATTTTTGAAGGATCGTTTAAGTTATACGTCATTTTTGAAGCTAAGATTTCTCTAGCGTCATCACTCACCATAATCGTTCTCCAAGGCGAGTGATTCGGTGCCTGCATATGGCCTTTATCTCCTTTAGCATCTGGAGTCAGCCAAGATTCGAAAATTAGGTTTTTATCATCTAAATTCAAATGCATACAAGAATAGTCAATCAAAGCCGCTTCGTGTAAGTTGATGTAGATTCCGTCAGCAGTTTTTAGCATCAAAGAAGTCTGAACACCTGTTGGCGAAAAAGATTTTTGAGAAACGTTAGCCGTATACGCTTTTTGAGATAAACCTCTAATTTCAGATAATTTCGATTTTGTGTAGTCGTATTCCTGAGTGTCATAATCGCCTGGAATCCAGAAAGCAGTGTGGTCTCCAGTCATGGCAAATTGAGATCTTTCTTCTTTGATTACAAAGTAAGTAAGGTTTTTTTGCGCTGGAAATTCATATCTGAATCCTAAACCGTCATCGAATAAACGGAAACGGATTACGATTTGTCTGTCAGTTCCTTTTTGGTTTAAAGTAACCGCCAGTTCATTATAATGATTTCTGATGTGATCTACTTCTCCCCAAACTGGTTTCCAAGTTTCATCAAAAGTCGAAGTTTTTGTGTCAGCAATTGTAAAGTCATTCAATAAAGATTTTTTATCATCTTTAAGTTCAAGACCTAGTTTACTGGTTTTTACAACTTCTTTGTTTTTGTATTTTAAATTGTAAACTGGAGTTCCGTCGTTTTGAAGAGAAAATTCCATTACGAACTTGCCTTCGGGTGATTTTAACTGCTGCGCTTTTGCAACGGTGCTAAACGCAAACAAAATTAAACTTGCGAAAAATAAGTTTTTCATGTTTTTAGATTTTTAGTATTGTAATTTAATTTATTTGTACAAATTTACTTGCAGTTATGGGATTTCCGTTAACTACAATTGTTAAATCCTGATCGCCATCTACAGTAAAAGTTGTTTCGTTGTGATTTACAGAAACTTTTAAAATCTGGTTTCTGAAATTGATTTTAAACGAATATCCTTTCCACTCTTTTGGGATTTTTGGTGAGAAATGAAGCTGGTTATTTTTCACACGCATTCCTCCAAATCCTTCCACGATACTCATCCAAGTTCCGGCCATTGATGTGATGTGGCAGCCTTCTTCAACCTCTTTGTTGTAATCGTCCAAATCCAGACGCGAAGTTCTTAAATAGAAAGTGTACGCCATATCCATTTTGTCTAAAGCAGCAGCCTGAATCGAGTGCACGCAAGGCGATAGCGAACTTTCATGAACGGTAAATGATTCGTAAAACTCGAAATTACGCTTTAATTCTTCTTTAGAAAAATGATCTTCGAAGAAATAAAAACCTTGTAAAACGTCAGCTTGTTTGATGTATGGTGAACGCAGCACGCGATCCCAAGACCATTTTTGGTTGATAGGGCGTTGCGATTTATCTAAATCTTTTACTGGAATCAATTCTTTATCTAAGAAACCGTCTTGCTGTAAGTAGATTCCAAGTTCTTCAGAAATAGGGAAGTACATATCGTCTGCCACTTTTTTCCATTCCTGAATTTCATTCGCCGAAAGGCTAACTTTTTCCAAAACACGTTTGTGATCTGCAGGATATTCTAAAGCTACTTTTTCGATTTGTTCAGCAGCAAAATCGATACACCATTTTGCGATATAATTGGTATAGAAATTATTGTTGATGTTGTTTTCGTATTCGTTCGGACCTGTAACTCCCAAAATTACATATAGGTTTTTATCTTTTGAGAAAGAAGCTCTCTGGTGCCAGAAACGTGCAATTCCGATTAAAACTTCTAAACCTTTTTCCGGAATATAAGAGTAATCGCCGGTGTAACGGTAATAGTTGTAAATCGCAAAAGCAATCGCACCATTTCTGTGAATTTCTTCGTGTGTGATTTCCCATTCGTTGTGGCATTCTTCGCCATTCATGGTAACCATCGGGTACAAAGCTGCGCCATTTTTGAAACCTAAATTATCTTTCGCATTTTCAATCGCTTTGTCTAATTGATTGTAGCGATACGTCAGTAAGTTTCTCGCAACCTGCTGATCTTTTGTAGCCATGTAAAACGGAATGCAATATGCTTCGGTATCCCAATAAGTAGATCCTCCGTATTTTTCTCCTGTAAAACCTTTTGGTCCAATATTCAATCGGCTGTCTTTTCCTGAATAGGTTTGGTTTAATTGGAAAATGTTAAAACGGATTCCTTGTTGTGCTTTTACATCACCTTCAATGGTAATATCTGACATTTCCCAAATTTTAGCCCAAGCCTCAATTTGATTTTGAAGCAAGACATCGTAACCTAAAGCAACAGCAGATTTGATTACTTTTTCGGCTCCAGCCAAAGTATTCTCGTGGTTTAAAGAAACGGTATAGCCTCCAATTTTCTGAATTGTTGAGGTTTGTCCTTTTGCGATAATAGTTCCGTACGTATATTGAACTTTATCCACAGTTGAATCGATTGTTGAAGGTGAAATATTTGCATTTTCTCCATTTGCCAAAATCGTATTGTGCATGAAAGTCGTAACTTTAAAATGCGTTTTGAAGGTTTGAGCCGTTACAAAAGCTTCGTTTGTTCCTTTTTTAACTTCAAGAGGTTCCCAGAATTTTTCTTCCCAGTTGGCATCTTCATTCGTTACACCAGCATCGATATACGGTTTGTAAACAATTTTTGCATCTTTGTTTAATGGCGTGATATCGTATTTGATAACTCCCGCTTCGTCTAGATCCAATGAAAGGAAACGACGAATGTTTACTGCGATTTCAGTTCCGTTCTTCAAAACTGCTTCAAAAGAACGATTGTACCATCCTTCTTTCATGTTCAGTTCTCTGCGAAAGTTTCTAACTTCGGTACAAGTATTCAAATCAAGGTTTTCTTCGTTGATTTCAATATCAATTCCGATCCAGTTTGGAGCATTTAGAACTTTCGCGAAATATTTTGGATAACCGTTTTTCCACCAGCCCACTTTCGTTTTGTCTGGATAATAAATTCCTGCGATGTAGCTTCCTTGGAAAGTTTCTCCAGAATAGCTTTCTTCAAAATTAGCACGTTGTCCCATAGCACCGTTTCCGATGCTAAATAGACTTTCAGACGATTTTACTCTTTCGACATCAAATCCTTCTTCGATAATAGACCAATTGTCTGGTTTTATATAATCTTGGTTCATCTTTTTTAATTAGATAATTGGGCAATTAGCTAATGAGATAATGTGCCAATTGGATAATTTGATAATTATTTTTTGACTGTTTTATCTTTTAATTGCTTGGTTGTTCTACGTTTTCATTTTTTAACTAGAAAATGAGTTAATTAGAAAATTAGATAATTGATTTTTTTGTTGCATTATCTAATTGACACATTACCACATTAACTAATTAGTTTCTCAATAAAGCTTGTTGTGATTTGGGTAAAATCCTTAAAAATATGATCAGCTTCATGTAAAATTGTTTCCTCACCAATTCCCACACTTACCATTTCTGCGATATTTGCTGCCTGAATTCCGGCAACAGAATCTTCAAATACAATTGAATTTTTTGGATCAATGTTTAATAATTGAGCCGCTTTTAAGAAAACTTCCGGATCTGGTTTTGCATTGCTGACGTCATTTCCGTCAACAATAACATCGAAGTAAGACAGAATTCCTGTTTTTTCTAAAATTGGTCTTGCATTTTTGCTCGCAGAGCCCAATGCAATTCCCTGATTTTTATCTTTTAATAGTTGTAGAATTTTAAAAACTCCAGGAAGAACCTCACTTTCATCCATGTCAACTAAATAAGATAGGTAATCTTCATTTTTTTGAATTAACCATTGATCTTTTTGTTCTTGAGTAGCCTGAACATTTCCTAATCCAAGTATAATGTCTAGCGAACGCACACGACTAACGCCCTTTAGAAGTTCGTTGTCTTCAAGCGTAAAATTTATGTTTAACGATTTGGCGATTTTCTGCCAAGCCAAAAAGTGGTATTTAGCGGTATCAACGATCACTCCATCAAGATCGAATATGAATGCTTTTTTGCTCATTGTTATGGAAAATTCTTAATTATGATTTTTGAGTAAAGTCGTCTACGTCTTTTACTTTAGAAACTAAAGCTGCGGCAATTAGAAAACTAACTCCACTTGTGACTAGGGCATAAATTGCATCTCCGTTGTAAAGGTATTTTACAATTGGACCGCCAATTAAAGCGTTTACGATTTGCGGAATAACGACAAAGAAGTTGAAGATTCCCATATATACGCCCATTTTTTTAGGCGTAATAGAACCTGCAAGAATAGCGTATGGCATTGCCAAGATACTCGCCCAAGCAATTCCGATTAGAATCATTGGAAGCACAACCCAGTCTTCATTTGGCATGAAATAAATGGAGATTAAACCAATTCCTCCAATAACTAATGAAAGTGAATGTGTTGCTTTTCTTCCGATTTTTTTAGCGATATAAGGCAAGAAAAACAAAGCGACAATAGCCGAAACCAAGTTGTAAACACCAAACAGAATTCCGACCCAATCACCAGCATCTTGATATTGCTGGCTTGATGTGTCTTCTAATGGCAATCTGTAAATGTGATGCGCAATTGCAGGGGTTGTAAAAACCCACATTCCGAATAGTCCAAACCAAGAGAAAAACTGTACCCAGCTTAATTGGCGCATGGTTATAGGCATTTTTGCAAAGTCAGAAAAGATGTCTGTAATTTTCGATTTCTCTTCAGAATCAGAAATCGCATCATTTTGCGGATCTTCAAATTTTGCTAATTCTTCTGGCGAATATTCTTTGGTTGTGAATAGCGTAACTAAGATTGAACCAATTAAAACCGCTGCACCAATAATAAATGACAAGGTTAGGTTTAATGGAACGCTTCCTGGAACTGTGCTGTTTGAAACACCAAAATATTTCGTCAAAATGTATGGCAATGCAGAACCGATTACCGCTCCAAAACCAATTAGAGAAGTTTGAATGCTAAATCCCGCAGTACGCTGATCTGTCCTTAAATTGTCTCCAACAAGCGCTCTGAAAGGCTCCATAGCAATGTTGAAAGAGGCATCCATAATCATTAGCATTCCTGCTCCGACCCATAAGGCTGGAAGAACAGAGATGAAAATGTTAGCTTGCGGCATTAAAATTAATCCTACCGAGGCTAAAATGGCTCCTACTAAAAAGAAAGGCTTTCGTCTGCCGAATCTTCCCCAAGTTTTATCGCTGTAATGGCCAATAATGGGTTGCACTATTAATCCCATTAGGGGAGCAATAATCCAAAACCATGAGAGTTCATGTACGTCGGCACCAAAAATTTGAAGAATTCTGCTGGCATTTGCATTCTGAAGTGCAAACCCCATTTGGATTCCTAAGAATCCGAAACTCATGTTCCAGATTTCCCAGAAACTTAATTTACGCTTTTCCATTATCGTAATTTGAAAATTATACGATAAGCGCTTTGCTTATCAAAACTTTGTTTCTTTCGAAGTAAAACTAAAAAGCCTTGACGGGCGTAAAATTATAAATTATTTTTTTATATATGCTAATAAAAAAGCCATAAATATTTTTTATGGCTTTAGAAAGTATTGATTTTAAGAATTTTAGTCAGTAGATTCTCTTTTTATCAGGTGAGTTTCTATAACTTCTGTCGTGTAATTTTCGGTGTGCTCTTCGTCTTCATCTTCTTCGGCTTCTAGTCTTTCGATCAGCATTTTGGCGGCTTTGTTTCCCATTTTTTCACCGCTTTGGCTTACAGTTGTAATACTTGGCGTTGAGTATTTTGAAATAATCCCGTCTGTAAAAGCAATGACAGCTAAATCTTCAGGAACTTTCAATCCCATTTTTGAAGCAGTTTTGATAATTGTTACTGCAAAAAGCTCATTTACAGCAAAAACTGCATCAAAAGCACGATCATGCAAAAGCTGGCTTATTGTAATTTCGCAAGTATCTACATCTTCAATTTTTATGATTAAATCTTCATTAAAAGGCAGTCCGTTATCAAGTAACGCTTTTTCGTAACCGTCTGTTCTCAGTTTTCCAACGCTTACATAATCGACAGTTGTAACTAAAGCAATTTTTTTGCGTCCGCTGTCAATTAAACTCTGAACTGCTTCATACGCTGCAGATTTATCATCAATAATTACTTTGTCGCATAAAATGTCGTTGGTAACGCGGTCAAACATTACAACTGGCATTCCTTGATTGATAACTTCTGTAATGTGATGGAAGTCTCCTTTAAACTGGGTTTCTTTAGAAAGAGACATGATAAAACCGTCGATGCTTCCGTTGGCTAGCATCTCCATATTTAAGACTTCTTTATCGAACGAATCATCAGATACACAGATTACAACACTGTAGCCATACTCGTTTGCAACCTGTTCAATTCCGTTGATTACAGTAGAGAAAAAGTAGTGTACAATTTCTGGAATAATGATGCCGATACTCTTGGTTTTTCGGTTTTTTAAACTAAGAGCAATATTGTTTGGCTTATAGTTGTAAAACTTCGCAAAAGCCTGAACTTTTAGACGTGTTTCTTCACCAATTTCGAGACTGTTTCTAAGTGATTTTGAGACAGTTGAAATAGATACATCAAGTTCCTTTGCGATCTGTTTTAGGGTTATTTTGCGTTTCATGGAATTAATTCAAAAAAATCTAATTAATAATAAAGGTGTGTAATATTTTTTGTATTTGCAATTTTAACGCTAAAAGATTACAAAAAATAGAAAGTTTTCAACACTACCACGTTTTCGTAAAGCAATAAAAAAGGCCTGCTGTTGAGCATGTTAATAAATTCATAATTTTGAAATTCGAAGTAAAATTAAAAACTTAACTAACAATCAAAAACTCAAAACTAATTTAAACAAAAAGTATGAAAACAATTTACAAAAAGTTGTTATTTTTATTCCTATTGTTGCCTTTTACAGTGTTGGCTCAGAACACTTTAAATGGTACGGTAACTGATCATACCACAGGTCAGCCAATACCGGGAGTAAATGTAAATGTTCAAGGTGCTGCAGGAGGTACCTCTACTGATTTTGATGGTAAATTCCAATTGCCTAATCTGAAAAATGGAGACAAAATTTTAGTTTCATTTATCGGATACAAAACAGAGACTATTGTATTTAATGGTCAGAAAAACTTAGCTGTTTCTTTAAACGAAGATACAAATCAATTACAAGAAGTTGTTGTACAAGTAGGTTATGGTACTGTTAAGAAAAAAGATGCTACAGGTTCGGTTTCTCAAATCTCAGCAAAAGAATTTAACAAAGGTATTAACGTAACACCAGAAAGTTTAATTGGTGGACGTATTGCTGGTGTTAATGTTGTTGGAGGTGGGGCGCCTGGAGCAAAAGCAGATATTAGAATTCGTGGAGGATCTTCATTAAGCGCTTCTAACGACCCATTGATTATTTTAGACGGACTTCCTTTGAGCAATGCTGTTCCAAGTGGTGCTACAAGTATTTTGTCTACTATTGATCCAAATGATATTGAATCTTTTACAGTTCTTAAAGATGCTTCTGCGGCAGCTATTTATGGTTCTCGTGCAGCAAATGGGGTAATTGTAATTACTACTAAAAAAGGAACAAAAGGTGGTGTAAAAGTAAATTTCAGTTCTCAAGTAGGTATCAATACAGTTGCCAATACAGTTGATGTTTTAAGTGCAGATCAATTCCGTAATTTTGTAAACACAAAAGGATCAGATGCTCAAAAAGCATTAATGGGTAAGGCTAGTACAAACTGGCAGGATGAAATTTTCCATACGGCTTTAACAACAAACAATAATATCTCTGTAAGTGGTGCTTTATTTGATAAATTGCCTGTGCGTTTATCTGTTGGAAATGTTGATAATCCTGGAATTTTAAGAAATACTTCTTTTGAAAGAACAACGACATCGATATCGTTAAATCCAGTTTTATTTGACAATCACTTAAAAATTGACATTAGCGGAAACTTATCTTTCAGCAAAAATCAATTTCAAGATGAGGATGCTGTAATTGGTTCTGCAATTAGCTTTGATCCAACGCAATCTCCTTACCAAGCAGGTTCTCGTTATGGAGGATATTTCGAATGGTTGGAGCCAAACGGAAACTTAGCATTATTACCTGCTAAAAATCCGGTTGCAAGAATAAATCAAGAAGATAAAAGATCTAAATCTACTAGAAAATGGGGAAACATTAGCGTTGACTATAAATTCCACTTTTTCGAAGACTTAAGAGTTGTTGCTGAAGCTGGTATTGACAGATTTGATAGCAGCGGATACAACAGACAAAGTACAGAAAGTGCTTTAGGATATCAGCCGAACCCTTTCAGTACTGGAAATTGGGTAAATTTAGGAAACAATAATACGTATACGGACGATCTTCAAAATAAAAACTTGAATACGTACTTTGTTTACAGTAAAAATTTAGGAAAACTTAAATTGGATGCTACTGCAGGTTATAACTACCAGTTGTTCCAAAAAGAAAAATATCAGTCTGGAGAACTTACTCAACCAGCGTCTAGTAGAAATGAAGATGTTATTACTGATCCAGATATCAACTTGCAATCTTTCTTTGGCCGTTTAAACTTAGGATGGGATAGCAGATACTTATTGACTTTAAATTACAGAAGAGATGGAACTTCACGTTTTTCTAAAGAAAATAGATGGGGTAACTTTATGGGAGGTGCTTTTGCATGGAATATTGCTGAGGAATCTTTCTTAAAAGATAATGAAACGCTTTCTAGTTTAAAATTAAGAGCTGGTTATGGTACTACAGGACAACAAGATATTCCGCCACAGTATGATTACTTAAGAAGGGTAACTCTAGGTACTGTTAACACTCAATATATATTTAATGGTGTTGTTTACAGAACAGCTAGACCAGAAGGATACAACCCAAATATCAAATGGGAAGAGTTGGCAGAGATGAATATTGGTGTTGATTTCGGATTCTTAAATGATAGAATTACAGGTACTATTAACTATTTTGATAAGAAATCATCTGACTTATTAGCTGATGTATTGGTTCCAGATGGAGCTAACTTGAGAAATCAAGGATATAATAATATTGGAGATTTAAGAACTAAAGGACTTGAATTTAGCCTTCAATCTGATATTATTAAAAAAGATAACTTGACATGGAATGTTGCTGTTAATGCTACTTACTTAGATCAAAAAATTGAAAATTTAGGTCAGACCGTTGAAGGTTTTCAAGGTTACGAGGTAGGAGATAACATTAAAGGAGGAAATGGGAACAAAGTATTGATTAATACAGTTGGATCTGCTCCAAACTCATTCTTTGTATACGAACAGTTATACGATGCGAACAAAAAACCTATTGCAGGCGCTTATGTTGACAGAAATGGAGATGGTAAAATTGATGCTAATGATCGTTACAAATATAAAAAACCGACCGCAGATTATACATTTGGTTTATTCTCAACTTTAAACTACAAAAAGTTTGATTTTACAATGAACTGGAGAGCGAGTTTAGGAAATTACATTTTTGATAACGTAAATTCTAACATGGGGTATTCAGATGCTGGTTTAAGAAGACAAACTGACTTATCAAACGTAAGTTCAGATTACTTAAATACTGGATTTGTTTTTGAAGACAACGGAACACAGCGTTATTTGTCTAATTATTATGTGAAAGATGCTTCTTTCATCAAATTGGACAATATAACTCTAGGATATACTTTAGATAAATCTTTATTAAAAGCAGCTTCATTAAGATTCTCTGCGGGTGTTCAAAACGTTTTTGTACTTACAAAATATGATGGATTAGATCCAGAGAAATTCAACGGAATTGATGGTAACGTTTATCCAAGAGCAAGAACATTCTTGTTTGGAGTAAATGCAAGTTTCTAATAGTACATTGAAAAACAAATTTTAAAACATAAAAAATGAAAATATCATTTAAACATATATCTTATTTCTTCCTATTTGTTTTAGGAATAAGTATGACGCTTACTTCGTGTACTGACGATTTAAACGTGACTCCAAAAGATGACGATGAGTTTTTATCAGAAACTTTTTTTCAAGACCCAGCCTCTTATAAGCAAGTTCTAGCAAAACTATATGCTGGTTTATATGTTGGAGGTAATGATGGTGATGGACAGGCAGATATTTCTGGTCTAAGTGGAGATTTTAGTAGTTACTTGCGTTTGCTTTTTGTAACGCAAGAATTACCGACAGATGAGGCTGTTATTGCTTGGTCTGATGGAACTTTGCCAACATTGAATACACAAACATGGTCTCCTGTAAATGAGTTTTTGTATGGAACTTATTCTAGAGCGTCTTATCATATTAGTTTGGCAAATGAATTTTTAAGACAGACTACAGACGAGAAATTGCAAGCAAGAGGTGTTGACGCGAATTTAAAAGCTGAGATTGAGACTTTTAGAGCAGAAGCACGTTTTTTAAGAGCGTATTCTTATGTAAACTTAATGGATTTATTTGGTAATGTGCCAATTACTACAGAGAAAGATCCTGTTGGATTTTATTATCCGGTACAAAAAACAAGAGCAGAAGTTTTTGCTTTTGTAGAGTCTGAATTAAAAGATTTAGATAGTAGTTTGAAAAATGCTAGATCAAATGAATATGGTAGAGTTGATAAAGTAGCTGCTAAATTTTTGTTAGCTCAAATTTATCTTAACTCGAAAGTATATACAGGAACAGAAAGAAATAATGAAGTAGCAACTTTGTGTACTGAAATTATTAATTCAGGTTATACGTTTGCAAACGTTCCTTATGCTTACTTGTTCTCTGCGGATAATGATAAAAATGGAGCTCAAAATGAATTTATCTTCCCAATTATCAGTGATGGAAATGCTATTCGTGCAACTGGTGGGGGAATGAGTTTTATTATTCACGCTGCTATTGGAGGAAGTATTGATGCTGCCTCTAGAGGTATGGATGGAGGATGGTATGGTACAAGAACTCGTAAAGAGTTTGTAGCTCTTTTTCCTGATGCAACTGCTACTGGCGATAAAAGAGGAATGTTCCATACTGATGGTCAAGCTTTAGATATTACTAACATATCAACATTTACGGATGGATATGCTGTAACTAAATATATCAACAAAAAATCTGATGGTTCACCAGCTCAAAGAACTGAAATACCTGATACAGATTTCCCAGTATTCCGTTTATCTGATGCTTATTTAATGTATGCTGAAGCTGTTGTAAGAGGAGCAACTACAGGAAATATTGCTACTGCAGTAGGTTATATCAATAAAATAAGAGGAAGAGCAGAAGCGAGTACAATTTCAAATTCAGATTTGACTCTTGATTTTATTTTGGCAGAAAGAGGAAGAGAATTATATTGGGAATGCCATAGAAGAACAGATTTGATTCGTTTTGGAAAATTCACAGGAGGAAGCAAAATTTGGCAATGGAAAGGTGGTGTAAAAGATGGTATGGCAACAGATTCATACAGAGATTTAATGCCAATCCCTTCTAAAACGATTCAAGCCAATCCTACATTGAAGCAAAATCCAGGATACTAATATCTAATAGAACTTAAAATGAAAAATATATATAAAATTTTAATCGCATTTGTTGGGGTATTGGCAGTATCATGTAATGCTGACTCAGTAGACGAGAGACCAATTCTTAGTACTACTAGCGCTCCTGAAATTACTGCACCAGCAACAGGACAAAATTATATTTTGGATGTTAATGATGCAGACAAAGAAGCTGCTAAATTTACTTGGTCGGCTGCAGAATATTCGACTGACGTTGCAGTAAAATATACTTTGTTGATAGATAAAAAAGGAGGCGATTTTACAGCTGCAAGAACTCTTGCAGTTGTAAATAATGCTACAGAAGCTTCAATACTTGTTAAAGGTTTAAACCAAGCAGCTATTGATCTTGGAGGAAAACCAGAAGTTTCTGCAATGTATGATGTAAGAATAGCTTCAACTGTGGCTGGTTCTTTTGCTCAAGTTGGAAAAAATTTAATCACAATTAGTATTACTCCTTATATAGGAAAAGTTACTTATGACTTTACTGATTGGTATTTAATTGGTGCAGCTGTAGTGGGAGGATGGGATAACAATGTTGATACCAATCACCAACCAATGTTTAGAGACGGAAAAAAAGCCGATGTATATAAGTTTGTAGGATATTTTAAAGCAGGTAACTTTAAATTAATTTCTGAAAAAGGAAGCTGGGCTTCTCAATTAGGTAAAGCTAGCGATACTTCAATTGAGATTAAAGATAATGCAGGAGAATTTACAATTCCAGCAGATGGGTATTATACTTTTGAGTTTAATACTACAACTCTAGTTTATACTTTAAAAGCTTATGCAGCGGGAGCTACAGCGCCAATTTATGATAAGGACAAGGTAGGTATTATTGGAGATGCAACTGCTAAAGGATGGGATGCATCTACACCAATGGTGAGATCGACTTTTAATGCACACGCTTGGACTTTGGGTGTAACTTCTCTAAATGATGGAGGAATGAAATTCAGAGCAAATGATGCATGGGATGTTTCATGGGGCGGAACTACTCCTTTTTCTGGAGGTGGAAACGGAGAAAACATACCAGTTGCAAAATCTAAGTATGTTATTTATTTCAATGATCTAGACGGAAGTTATCTTATGATTCCTAATCAATAAAAACTTCAGTTAATAACTGAAAAAGGGCTATCTCAGATAGCCCTTTTTTAATCAAGCTAACTAACCACACAAACCACCAGATTATGAAAAAAACATTACTTTTTATTCTTTTTTTAGTATCGATTGCTATTCATGCTCAACAGATTTCAGTATCACCGGCTGTATTTCAAGTGAATGAGCCTATTACAATTACAGCTTCATTTACATCGAGTACCTGTAATACAATGGGAGCCAATCCGACAAAAGTATATATGCATTCCGGAATAGGTACAGATGCAAGCCCCTGGCAAACCACAAAAGGAAATTGGGGGGCTGATGATGGTGTTGGGTTAATGACTAAAAATGCAAACGGAACTTGGAGCATTACAATTACGCCAAGCGCCTATTTTGGATTAACATCAGCTCAGCAAACGGCTGCGACAAAAATGGGGATTGTATTTAGAAGTGCTAATGGTTCTCAAACTTTAAAATTGGCGCCTTCATGCTCCGATTTTTTTCTTAATGTAGGATCTTTTCAGGTAACACTGACTTCTCCTGCTGAAAATAGCACGACAATTATCAATTCTGGTTCGAGTTTTATTGTTATTGCTACAAACACAGGTGGAGCAGGAAGTTATACGTTGAAATCAAACGGAACAACAATTAACACAAATGGTAGCACTTCAAATTATTCTTATACGCATACCAATATCACAGGAAATCAGAGTTATGAATTAGTTGCAACGCAGGGAGCAACTACAGTTTCTAAGAAATTCTCGGTTGTTGTAAACCCGAATACTGTTTCAGAAGCTATGCCTGCAGGTTTAGTTGATGGAATAAATTATAACACTGCAGATTTTACAAAAGCAACTTTGGTCTTAGACGCCCCGTTGAAAGATTTTGTTTATGTTGCGGGAAGTTTCAATAACTGGCTGCCAACATCGGCTTATGCCATGAAAAAAGATCCCTCTTCGGGAAAATTTTGGTTAGAACTAACCGGATTAGTATCAGGAGTTAATAATACCTATCAGTATTGGGTTGGTGATGCAACGCCGCTGGCAAATTCGCCTGCTATGGTAAAAACTGCAGATCCGTATTCTACTTTAGTATTGTCTCCTTATGATGATCCTTCGATTCCGGCAGCTAAATATCCAAATATGCCTGCTTATCCTGTGGGGCAAAATTTTGAAGTTACAGTCTTAAAAACAGGGCAGACTCCATACAATTGGCAAGTGACTAATTTTGTAAAACCGGAAAAGGAAAAACTGGTAGTTTATGAAGTTTTGGTTCGCGATTTTGATGCATCAAGAAGCTATCAAAGTTTGATTGATAGAATAGATTATTTTAAAAATCTAAAAATCAATGCAATCGAATTAATGCCTGTTATGGAATTTGAAGGTAATGAAAGTTGGGGGTATAATATCTCATTTCATATGGCTTTAGATAAGTTTTACGGAACTTCGGATAAGTTAAAAGAGTTTATCGATTTGTGCCACCAAAACGGAATTGCAGTAATTCTTGATGTAGCTTTAAATCACGCTTTTGGAAGAAATCCAATGGTAAGAATGTGGATGAACGATCCTGATGGAGACGGTTTTGGTTCTCCAACTGCAGAAAATCCATATTTTAATACCGTTGCAAAGCATAGTTACAGTGTAGGTGAAGATTTTAATCATCAGTCTTTAAAAACGCAGTATTACGTAAATAGAGTAATTAAACAATGGATTGAAGAATATAAAATTGATGGTTTTCGCTGGGATTTAACCAAAGGATTTACGCAATCATGCACGTCAAGCGATAATGCTTGTACCGATTCGTACCAACAAGATCGAGTAGATATCCTCAAAAAATATGCTGATTTTTCTTGGGCAATTGATCCAACACATTATACCATTTTTGAACACTTAGGGACTGATGCTGAAGAAAAGGAATGGGCCAATTATAGAGTGGGTGAAACGCCAAGCAAGGGTGTAATGATGTGGGGAAAAATGACAAAAGAATACAATCAATTGTCTATGGGGTATGCTTCTGAAAGTAACATTTTTAGAATGAATAGTGCAAATCGCGGATTCACTGCCAACCGTTTAATGGGTTATGCTGAAAGTCATGATGAAGAACGCTTGATGTATAAAAATGTGCAATACGGAGCTTCTAACGGAAGTTATAATGTGAAAACATTAAATACGGCATTATCCAGAATGTCTGCCATTGGAGCAGTTTCTTTGCTCATTCCAGGGCCAAAAATGATTTGGCATTTTGGAGAACTGGGAATGGACGATTCTATTTTTAGCTGCAACAACGGAACTGTAAATGATGAAACGTCAACCACTCCGGGAGATTGTAAATTAGATACAAAACCGCAGCCGCAGTGGACAGAAAATTGGTTGGGCGATTCTAATCGAAACAAAATTTACAATGATTGGGCTAAGATGATCACCCTTAAAAAAACAGAGCCTGTATTTTTAGGTACAGCAACAATGGCTAATACGGCAACTTTGACAGTAAATGTTAAAATTTCGAATAACAGTCTGGCTTCGGCTCAGCTTAAAGATGTTGTGATTTTGGCCAATTTTGAAACATCAGCACAAAATATGATTCCAGGATTCCAATATACTGGTGCATGGTACAATTTAATGGATAATTCAACAATTAACGTTGCAGATGTAAATGCTCCAATAAATTTAGCTCCAGGAGAATACAGAATCTATGGTAATAAACAGGCCAATCTTGCAATAGAAGATTTTGAAAAAGGAAATCAGGTTAGCTTGTACCCAAATCCTGTTGCAGATTATTTTACTTTAGGTTTTAAAACTTCAAAAGTAGATATCTATTCTGTTGCAGGGCAATTAGTAAAAACATTTAATGCAAACGGAAATACAGAATACCAATTCTCAGTAAGCGGCTTAGCTTCGGGATTGTATCTCGTAAAAACGTTTGACGAGAATAATAAAGTTCGCGCTGTGAAGTTTATTAAAAATTAGGTTTGGTTAGTAATGAAAAAGGGCTGTCTAGAAATGGACAGCCTTTTTTTTAAAAGTAGTTTTTTGTAATATAAATGTGTTTTTTTGAGATAATTAAATAAGTTGGTAGAAGTTCTATGATTTAATCGTAATCGCTTTTACTTATTTTTTCTTTTTAGGATCATTATACTCTCCAATTAAAGAATAATATCCAAATGTTCCTAAGCCCATAACAATAAGAGGCGTTAGTATAAATAGAATAATTACGCCAAATACTAAATCGTCCTGCTGGTCTGAAAGAAGTTTAGGCAAACCAAATTCAAACACGCAAAAATAAGCCGCCGCCGCCGCCAAAGCAATCCATAAAGCCCCTAAAACTTGTTTAATCGCATTCATTTTTTTT
The DNA here is from genome assembly GCF_025252405.1 of Flavobacterium sp. TR2. Classification (NCBI taxonomy): domain Bacteria; kingdom Pseudomonadati; phylum Bacteroidota; class Flavobacteriia; order Flavobacteriales; family Flavobacteriaceae; genus Flavobacterium; species Flavobacterium sp. TR2. The sequence goes on from NZ_CP104307.1 coordinate 1,461,342, forward strand.
TTGTAAATTTTAAAGGTGAGTAATTTTGTTTTTGTTGTCAATATAAATCATTCCAATAACAAAGCAGATTCCAGCAATAATTATAGGATACCATAATCCATCCAAATAAAAATCGGCTTTGCCTGCTGTTTTGGCGTGTGATACAAAGTAAGTGGAAATAGCAGGAAGCAACCCTCCAAAAATTCCGTTTCCAACATGATAAGGCAATGACATAGAAGTATATCTGATTTTAGTTGGAAACATTTCGACTAAAAAGGCCGCAATCGGACCATAAACCATTGTTACAAATAGCACTTGAATAAAAACTAAAAAGGTTAAAGTCCATTTATTGCTTGAATTGATTGATATTGATACACTAGTTTGAGTGTCTTTTTTATCCACATACGTTTTTTTCTCCACAACGGATGTTCCGTCTGTATATTTTTTTTCTGTAATTGTAATCGAAGTTCCATCAGCCTTATTTTCGGTCGTGATTCTCGGATTTTCAAGAATCTCTGTTTTCTTGCTTATATCTGTCGTGTCGTACATCATTTTGTAAATAGGTCTGTACGATAGTATAGCCACCAGCATTCCGAACATCATAATATATTTGCGGCCAATTTTGTCGCTTAGCCATCCAAAAACAATAAAAAATGGAGTGCCGATTAAAAGAGCAACTCCTAACAGTTCATCCACTTGAGAGGAATCAACATTCATTACTGTTTTCATAAAGCTCATGGCATAGAACTGTCCTGTGTACCATACAACACCTTGCCCCATTGTAGCTCCAAACAACGCCAAAAGAACAAACTTTAAGTTGTATCTGTTCCCAAAACTTTCCTTCAGCGGATTTGTGCTTGTTGTTCCTTCTTTTTTGGCTTTCGCGAAAACAGGAGATTCATCCATGTTTTTTCTAATTAAGTACGAAACGCCAACCATGGCAATCGAGACCCAAAAAGGAACTCGCCATCCCCATGAATCAAAAGCTTCTGCAGAAAGTATACTTTTGGTTGCCAAAATAACCATCAGCGAAATAAATAAACCAACAGTAGCAGTAGTTTGAATCCAAGAAGTCCAGTATCCTTTTTCTCCTGCTGGAGAATGTTCGGCAACATACGTAGCTGCGCCCCCATATTCGCCCCCAAGAGCAAGCCCTTGAAGCAGACGTAAAATCAAAACTAATAAAGGAGCCAGAAAACCAATTGTTTCATAACTTGGAATGCAGCCTATTAAAAAGGTTGAGCCCCCCATTAATAGTAAGGTAGCCATGAAAGTATACTTGCGTCCAATAATATCACCAAGCCTTCCAAAAAACAAAGCTCCAAATGGGCGAACTACAAATCCGGCGGCGAATGTGGCCAAAGTAGATAAAAACGCTGCAGTTGGATTGTCACTAGGGAAAAATTTTGTTGAAATAACGACAGCCAAACTGCCAAAAATGTAAAAATCGTACCACTCGATCATGGTGCCCATAGAAGACGCCGAAATTACTTTCCAAATGCCCTTAGTAGAAGTTTTGCTCATAAAACTGTTTTGAGATCTTATTAGTGAAAGAAATATAAAAATACAGTTTTACGAATATATAAGATATTTTTTTATTCAGTCAATACTTTTTTAACAAAAACTATTTATTTGTTTACTTTTAGGTTTAACCGCAAAGAGCACAAAGAAAAACCGCAAAGGTTCGCAAAGTTTTGGTTGAATTGGCTCCAGCTTTAGTTGGGAGTTTGCATAAAATTAACATTTATATTTTGTTAGACATAGCCCGTGGTTTCAACCACGGGGATAGGGATTGAGGTGATAATTATATGCTTGCGGTTAAAAAACACGACGATGTTTAAATATTAGTGTCTATTGTAGGAAGTAAAAAAAAAGAAAAGTATAAAAAACAAAAAACCCGAATATTTCTATTCGGGTTTCGTGGTACCTCCAGGGATCGAACCAGGGACACATGGATTTTCAGTCCATTGCTCTACCATCTGAGCTAAGGTACCGTGCTTGTTGCGGGTGCAAATATATAATCATTTTTGGTTTGTGCAAAACATTTTTTAGAAAAAATCAATTCGTATCTTCGCAAAAGCAAAAAAGGAAATATGATTTTAACGGTCGATGTAGGGAATACAAGAATTAAAGCGTCTGTCTTTGAGGATAATACTGCTCTTGAAAATTTTGTTTTTGAGAAAAATGAACTCGAAAAAAAAATTGAAAAAATTTTAGAAAAATATTCAAAATGCTCCGATTTGGTCGTCGCTTCGGTCGGAAGTATCGAAAAACAATCCTTTTTAACTTTCGAAAATAGACTGAAAGTTCATTTTTTTACCCACGAAGATGTTTTTCCTTTCCATAATAAGTATGCAACCCCAAAAACCTTGGGTATAGATAGAATGATTTTGGCGGCAGGAGCAACGCTTCAATTTCCAAAACAAAATCGTTTGGTTATAGATGCTGGAACTTGCATTACCTACGATTTTATCGACGAAAACGATAATTATTTAGGAGGAGCCATCTCTCCTGGTCTCCGTTTAAGATATGAGTCGCTGCATAATTTTACGGCCAGACTGCCGTTATTAAGCTTAGAAACGCCCGATTCTTACATAGGAAATTCGACTGCACAAGCCATACATTCTGGCGTTGTCAATGGTTTCGTCTATGAGATTGACGGTTTTATCGATGAATATCGCAAAGAGTTTTCAAATTTTATCATAATTTTAACGGGAGGCGATGCAGATTTTTTGGCTAAACGATTAAAAAATACCATATTTGCCAATTCAAATTTCCTTCTGGAGAGTTTGAGCCAAACATATCAATATAAAATCGACAATGATTAAAAAAGTAATACTAAGCGCTTGTTTGCTTATATCGTTCGTTTCATTCGCTCAACAAGGTACTGCTTCACCTTATTCTTTTTTCGGGATAGGAGATGTGAGATTCAAGGGAACACTTGAAAACAGATCTATGGCAGGAGTTGCAGTAGAACAAGATACGATTCACTTAAATTTAGAAAATCCGGCAAGTTATGCCAGCTTAATACAGACAACTTTTACAGTTGGAGGAACATTTGCCACTTCAAATTTAAAAACGACTTCTGCATCAGAAAAAGCACAGCGATCTACTTTTGATTATTTGGCATTAGGAATCCCGATGGGGAAATTTGGTGCTTCATTTGGTTTAATTCCTGTGACTTCAGTAGGGTATAAAATTCGTGACGACAATTCTGCAACAGAAGGAGCAACAAGTTCTCAGCTTGACGGAAAAGGTGGCGTAAACAAAGTTTATTTTGGCTTGGCATACAAAATAATGCCGAATTGGAATATTGGAGCAGATGCACAATATAATTTTGGAAAAATTACAACAACAAGCCTTGAAGCTGTTACAGGAGTTCAAAACGGAACAGCCGAAGTTAATACTTCTGAGCTTTCAGGTATGGCATTTAGTTTTGGAACAATGTATCAGAAAAAGATAAACAAAAAAACGAGCATATTTTCTAGTTTAAGTTATTCTTTTGCAAGCAATATCAATTCAGATAATACGCGAGTTATTTCAGTTCAGGGAGATCCTGCACCTTATGTGGTGCCAACGCAGTCAACAAAATTAAAACTTCCTAATAAATTAAGTATTGGTTTGGGGGTTGGTGAAGCCAGAAAGTGGCTTGTAGGAGCAAATATGACTTTTCAAGGAGATGGGCAGTTAGCAAATTATTATAATGCAGCTGAGAATGTAAGATACGAAAGCTATTCTAAATATGCTGTGGGAGGATATTACCTTCCAAACTACACTTCTTTTACAAGTTACATGAGCAGGATTACATATAGAGCTGGTTTGAAATATGAAAAAATTGGTTTAATCGTAAATAACGAATCAATTAAAGATATTGGAATGTCATTGGGAGCTGGTATACCAATTCCAGGGTCATTTTCAAATGTTAATTTTGGGATTGAATTTGGTAAACGCGGTACAACTTCTGCTGATTTAGTGCAAGAAAATTATGTTAATTTCAGTTTGAGTTTCTCTTTCAACGATAAATGGTTTGTGAAGAGCAAATTCCAATAATCAAAACACATTATCTTTTCGAAGCTCATTACAATTTACTACATTTGGCAAATGAATTTACCAAAAAGATATAGTATCCTAGCTGTCACAGTTCTTGCTGTGACACTATTTTTTGGATGCGAAAGTAATTTTAAAGAAGTTCAAAAAATCAATTTCTCAGAATTTGTTCCTGCCAGCGATGCTGATACTGTAAATATTAAATACACAGATTCTGGACGCATTACAGGTGTTTTGATTAGTCCAAAAATGTTAGATTATTCTAATCTTGATTTTCCTTTTACAGAATTTCCTAAAGGAATTGATGTTACATTATACGATAAAAATCAAAAGCGTACCTTTATAAAAGGCAATTATGCGGTTTCGTATAAAAATACAGGAATTATTGATTTGATTGGAAAAGTAAAAATTACTTCAGAAGCAGGACAGGTTTTGGAAACAGAACAATTGTATTTCGATCAGAAAAACGAGTGGTTCTATACCGAAAGAAAATTTAAATTGACCGATACAAAAGGAGTTTCCCATGGTCAGGGAATAGATTTTAGCAAAGATTTTAAAGTGATTAATTCGCAGCGAATAAGTGGCGAAATAGAATCCGACGAAGAATTATAATATTATGGGTTATTTAAAATATACACAATACGTTTACATCCTTTTTGCACTTTTCTTTACTTATGATGGAATTGTGAAACTAAATGCAGGAGATGAGAGCTATCCTTTTTATTTCGTAATTGCAGGAATGGCTGTTTTTATGTTTTTCTTTAGGAGAAGATTTCTTAACAGGCATAATGACCGAAACAAAAAACAATAAAAAATGGAAATTAGTATTATAATCATATGTTTAATACTAGCTGCCTTTTTCTCTGGGATGGAAATCGCTTTCACATCCGCTAATAAAATTTATCTCGAAATTGAAAAGAAACAAGACGATTTCTTGTCTCGAATCTTAACAAAACTAACCGAAAATCCGTCTAAGTTTATTGCCGCCATGCTTATTGGCAACAATGTAGCGTTGGTGATTTACGGTTTTTTTATGGGCGATCTAATCTTGGGTTGGATGGCATATTTTGGTTTTGTTTTTTCCGATTGGTGGAATATTCTTATTCAGACGCTTCTTGCCGCATTTATAGTTTTACTGACTTCAGAATTTTTTCCGAAAGTTTTTTTCCAGATTTATGCCAATTCTTTGATTAAAATTTTGGCTCTTCCGGCTTATTTTTTTTACCGATTATTCTATTACATTTCCACTTTCTTTATTTGGATTGCCGATTTTGTGTTAAGTAAATTTTTTAAGACAGAAGGAAGTCAAATTCATTTGTTTAGCCGAATTGAACTCGGAAATTACATTACAGAACAAATGAGCACTGTTGAAGAAGATGAAGAAGTAGATTCTGAAATTCAGATTTTTCAGAATGCTTTAGAGTTTTCAAATGTAAAGGCGCGTGATATTATGACGCCCCGAACAGAAATTGTAGATATCGATTTGTTTGATACTGTCGAGGATCTTAAAGCGTTATTTATAGAAACAGGATATTCTAAGATCATCGTAAGCCAGAATTCTTTGGATGATATTGTGGGTTACGTTCATTCATTCGATTTGTTTAAAAAACCAGCTACTATCAAATCGGTTTTAATGACAGTTGAGTTTGTTCCTGAAACAATCTTAATTAAAGATGTTTTGAATTTATTGATCAAAAAGCGAAAAAACGTTGCAGTTGTTTTAGATGAGTACGGAGGAACTTCTGGAATTGTAACAATTGAGGATATCGTAGAAGAGCTTTTTGGAGAAATTGAAGACGAACATGATTTAGACGAAGAATTAGTTGAAGAAGAAATGGGAGAAGGCAAATATTTGTTCTCAACACGATTGGATGTCGAATATCTGAATGAGACTTATAAATTAATGATCCCAGAGGAGGATTCTTATGGAACATTAGGCGGTTTTATTGTTAATCATACAAAAGAAATCCCGCAAAAAGGGGATAAAATCGTAATAGACAAGTTTCATTTTTCTATTGTAGAGGCTTCAAATAAGAAAATAGAACTAGTCAAATTGACAATTAAAGACTGATTTTTTAAATTAATAAAAAAAAATGTTGAAAATAAAACGCTAGTTGTATTGTTATTAACTAGATAATTGTATTTTCGCAAACTGAATATAAAATTAACGATAATAAAATGGCAGTTTTAGCAAAAATTAGACAGCGTTCCGCTTTATTGATAGGAGTTATTGCACTTGCATTATTTGCATTTATAATACAAGATCTATTCACAAGAGGAACATTTGGTCAAAGTTCAAAAGATGTAGGAAGCATCGATGGAAAAGATATTTCATTTGAAGACTTTAGAGTTAAAGTTAGTAATGTTGAAAAAAGTGGGCAAGGCATAACTTCCACTGAAGCTGCAAACAGAGTTTGGGATCAAGAAGTTTCAATCGCTTTATTGTCATCACAATTTGATAAATTAGGATTGAGAGTTGGTGAAAAACACATTTTAGAGGTTTTGAAATCAGATCCAAATATTGGTAAAAACCCAATGTTCTTAAACGCAGCAGGAATGTTTGATGTGGTTAAGTTTAAAGATTATTTCAAATCAAATCCAGAAGCAGCACAATACATCGCTCAAAAAGAGAAAGATGCTGAATTGAACGCAAAATTTCAAATCTATAATACTTTAATTAAATCAGGACTTTACACAACTGCTAGTGAAGGGAAATTAAAGTATGAAATGGAAACTAATAAAGTAAGTTTTGCTTTTGCAGCTGCTCCTTATTCTTCTATTAAAGATAGTGAAGTAAAAATCTCTGATGATGAGATCGTAGCTTACATGAAGAAAAACGAGAAAAAATTCAAAGCAGATGCAACTCGCGAAATTCAATACGTTTTAGTTGAAGATAAAGCTTCTAAAGAAGATGAAGCTGAAATTAAAGCGAAATTGACTGCATTATTATCAGGAAGTGTTGTTTACAACGCAAAAACTGGTAAAAATGATACATTGCCAGGATTCAAAAACGCTACAAACATTGCTGAATTTGTAAATGCAAATTCTGATGTTCCTTACGATTCTACTTATGTTCCTAAAAATGCATTGCCAGCTGTTGATGCTGACAAACTATTCAGCTTGCCTGCTGGAGCAATCTACGGACCATACGTTTACGGAAGATACTATGCAATTTCTAAATCTCAAGGATTTAAAGCTGGCGTTAATGCAAAAGCAAGTCATATCTTAATTGGTTATGAAGGATCTCAAACTCCAAACCCAAAAGAGAAAAGAACTAAAGAAGAAGCTAAAGCTAAAGCTGAAGAAATTTTAGCGCAAGTTCAAGCTAATCCAGATAGTTTTATGATGTTGGCTTTTACAAGTTCTGATGATTCATCTGCACAGCAAGGTGGTGATTTAGGATATTTTGGGCCAAACCAAATGGTAAAACCTTTCAATGATTTTGTATTCAGCAACGGAATTGGTAAAGTTGGTTTAGTAGAAACTCCTTTCGGATTTCACATTATCAAAATTACAGACAAACAAGACGGAATTCGTTTAGCGACAATTGCTCAAAAAATTGAACCATCTGAAGCTACTTCTGATAAAGTATTTACATTAGCAACTAAATTCGAAATGGATGCTGCTGATAAAGACTTCAATGCTGCAGCTAAAGAATTAGGTTTAAAAGTGGCTCAGCCTGTTAATGCAAAAGCTATGGATGAAGCGTTTGGACCATTAGGAAACCAACGTAACATTGTAAGATGGGCGTTTGATAAAGAAACAAGCAAAGGAGACGTGAAACGTTTTGAAATTGCTAACATCGGACACGTTATTGCGCAATATAAAGGTGAGAACAAATCTGGTTTAGTTTCTGTTGATATGGCAAGACCTTACGTAGAGCCAATCTTGAAAAACAAGAAAAAAGCAGAATTGTTAAAAGCTAAAATGCAAGGTTCAAGCCTTGAAGCTATCGCTAAAGCGGCAGGAGTTGCGGTTCAGCAAGCTGCTGATGTAACTCTTGATAACCCAGTTCTTCCAGGTGGAGTTGGACAAGAGCCAAGAGTTGTAGGTAATGCATTTGCTTTAACAGCAAACAAAATTTCTGCACCAATTGAAGGAAATACAGGTGTTTATGTAGTTAAAAACATCAAAACTGTAAAAGCTCCTGCAATTGCTAATCACGCTGCTTATGTAGAGAAAGTAAAAGCTCAAAGCGCATCTGATGTGAACAGAGTATTGCCAGCGTTGAAAAACAATGCTAAAATTGAAGATAACAGATTGCAATTTAATTACTAATTAAAAAGTAATTCATCTCATAGAAAACCCGAAACGCTTTAAGTGTTTCGGGTTTTTCTTTTTTTAATATATCAGTAATTATGTTTGTAAATTTTTACTGTTAATTTTCTAAAAGTATATAGGAATTATCGAAATTTAATTTAAAAAACTTGTGATATTCAAAATATTACAGTTAATTTGCTCGGTTTTTAATTTTAACATATTTTTGGCTTTTGCCTCACAATAAAAATAAAGAAGAATAAATATTCAAGAACAAAAGCTTTAATAATAAATTATTTAATGTTTTTTACTTTTAAATTTTTTAGAAAGAAGCCAAGAGTGTATACCAAAATAGAAAGTCATATTTATGGTATTATTACTGAGCTTTTAAAAGTGGGCAGCACCGACATCAATGTTGATGAATTGGGTGGAAAGTACTATTTGAGTAACGAAGAGCAGCATTTTAAAGTTACCATTTTGAGTAACGATTATGTGATCAGATTGACTAATACGCATGATTCTGTTGCTGAAAAATATGATAAAGTTTTTGTCGAAGATGTTTTGAAAGCCGTAAAAGAAGAAAAACACCGACGGATGGAGGTAGTTTATGATTCAATTACAAACAGCATCGAAAAAATGGCAGAACGTCTGCACAATAGACTTATAGAGTCAAATGAGCAGGACAAATCAGTTCGCCGTTTGGAAACAAAGGAGATTAAAAACAGTAAAAAAGCAAACTAAGCTTTTTTTTGAAATGAATTATAGAATCATTTCTTCATAAGTCAAAATCGTTTCATATCCTTTATCAAAGAAATATTCTTTCGGGTTTTCTTTAGAAACCACCAGAATAAAATCTCCGCCCCAAGCCCCAAGACTCTTAATTACACCATTAAAATCTGGAAAAACAGCCTCTTTTATAGTCTGCATTTCTAAAACATTGCTCAAATGGATTTCGTGTTTCTGAATCGCTGAAGCAAATTCTTTTAATGTTTTGGCATGAAGGATTGCATTTGTGATTTTGTTGTTTTCGGCAACTTTATCTGCCAAATGATTGTTTTTGTGATTGTTGTATGAATAGATGGCAGATTTGCTATTTTGTTTTTTATTTAAGTAAACAAAATAAAGGTGCTCTTTAAAGTCTGGATTAAACTCAACTTGTTGCACAAAATTGTCTTTTATTCGATACAAAACGGGTGTGTTATTTTGGGCACAAGCAATATCGTAACCGCTTCCGCCAAAACTATTTTTTAGTAACGTAAAAGCATTAATTTCTGCCCATTGTGCAATATTATTGATAAGGGTTGACGAAGTTCCTAATCCCCAATTTCTTGGAAAACTCAAATGGGTGCTTACTTTATATCCGTTAGCATTATCAATAAACTTTGGGTTTAAGGCATATGCTTCATGCAAAATATTGACAAGAGTTGATTTAACAGTATCAATTTGCGGATCTGAACCTTTTATAACTTCGTCAAATGAGATTGTTTCTTCAAACCATAAGTGTTTGTCGTAATCATAACTTTTCCATTCAATTTGTTTATCTTCAAAATCCTCAATGACTAAATCTTGGCCAAATTTTGTAGGCAGAGCAAAAGCATCTGCTCCATCTAAAACAAGATATTCTCCAGCGATAAAAAGTTTTCCGTTGCTATAAAAGGTTGTTGACATACTTCAATTTTAAAATAAATTCCAAATCCCAAAAGGTCGGGATAAATCCCAAATCCCAATTAGCGTTGGAATTTGGGATTTTATTTGGAAGTTATAATTTTTGGAATTTTATTTATTTTCTTAAACTCTCAATGAATTCTACCACAGCACTATGAGAAACGGCTGTTTTTTTGAAATGCGTTTTAATTAAATGTCGCTCTTCATCGGTAGCTTCAAATTGATTGATAATGTTGTTAAGATGCATTTTCATGTGCCCTTCCTGGATGCCTGTTGTGGTTAGCGAGCGCAATGCGGCAAAATTTTGTGCTAAACCCGCAACCGCTACAATTTCCATTAATTCTGGAGCTGATGGTTTTTCTAAAATCTCTAAGCACAATTTTACTAGAGGATGTAAAGAGGTTAAGCCGCCAACAGTGCCAACTGCTAGAGGAATTTCAAGCCAAAAAGTAAAAATTCCATTCTCAATTTTGGCATGAGATAAACTGGAATATTGTCCATTTCTCGATGCATAAGCATGAACTCCCGCTTCTACAGCTCTAAAATCATTTCCTGTTGCGAGAATCACAGCATCTACGCCATTCATAATGCCTTTATTGTGTGTAACCGCTCTAAAAGGCTCAACTTCTGCTATTTGTACTGCTTGAACAAAACGTTCTGCAAATTCTTGCGGATTGGCAATATGTTTTTCTGCTAAATCTTCAATTGGGCAGGAAACTTCGGCTCTAACAAGGCAATGCGGAACATAGTTGGAAAGAATGCTCATTATAACTTCCAGCTTTTCTCCATTTTGGCATAAGTCAGAATTTTGAGCCTCTTCTTTTAAAGTAGAAGCAAATTGCTCTAAACAAGAATTGATAAAATTGGCTCCCATGCTATCTTTGGTTTCAAAAGTAGCATGAAGCTGATAGTAGTTCTCTAGTAAACTTCTTTTGTCTTTTAATTTAATATCTAAAATACCTCCGCCACGCTGCTGCATATTTTTGGTAATGCTTTGCGTTTCCGAGAAGAATTTTGGTTTAATCTCGTCAAAAAAGTGACTTAATTTTTCGGAATCTCCGCTATAAGTAAAATGAACTTGGCCAATTTTTTCGGTATTGATAATTGTAGCTTTAAAACCTCCTCTTGTCGACCAGTATTTTGCTGCTTTAGAAGCTGCTGCAACGACAGAGCTCTCTTCAATAGCCATCGGAATCGTTTTGTATTTTCCGTTGATTAAAAAGTTAGGAGCAACTCCAAGTGGGATATAAAGATTTGTAATAGTGTTTTCTATAAATTCATCATGAAGCTGCTGAAGCTTTTCGTCTGAATTCCAGTAATTTCTTATAATATTTTGCGCCTCTTCGGGATTTGAAAAATATTCATTTGCAATCCAGTTGATTTTTTCTTTTTTGGATAATTTAGAAAATCCGGCGACAGCGTTGTTCATTCTCAAGGTATTAAATAATAATGTTGCGGCAAAGATACTATTTTAAGAGTTTTGATTGCAATCTATTTCAGACATGAAAGTACGCAATCGTTATTTTTTTTAACATTTAACACTTAAAATGTGTATTATGTTTATTTTTTTTACTAAAATTGGGCTCTTTTTATATTTAAAATAATTCTAATGAATACAAGTAAATTTACTGCAGTACTTTTATTTTTAACTGCGGTTGTTTTTGGGCAGCAGAAAATAACTGTCGAAAATGTTTTTAGCGGTATTTTCCGGGCTAAAGGAATGGATGAACTGCAATCGCTAAAAAATACAAATCAATATACTGTTTTAAATGTTGATCAGGCGAGCAGAAGTATGCAGATTGATTTATACGATTTTGCGACCCTGAAAAAAGTATCGAATCTTATTGATACTAAAAATTTTAAAGAACTTGCCAACGGAATCAACAGCTATACTTTTGATGCTTCTGAAAAAAAGATCTTAATTGCTTGTAATTCTTCTAAAATATTCCGTCACTCTTTTACTGCAGATTATTTTCTCTACGATATCGCAGCAAAATCTCTGATTAAACTTGTTGATTTCCAGATTCAAGAACCAACTTTCTCACCAGACGGAACTAAAATCGCTTACGCAAGAGAAAACAATTTATATGTATACGACGTAGCATCAAAAAAATCTACTCCAATTACAACAGACGGAAAGAAAAATGCTGTTATAAACGGTATTACTGACTGGGTTTACGAAGAAGAATTTGCTTTTGTACGCGCTTTCGACTGGAGCAAAGACAGTAAAAAAGTAGCTTACATTCGTTTTGACGAAAGCCAAGTTCCTGAATTTTCAATGTCAATTTTCCATAAAGATTTATATCCGAAAACTGAAACTTTTAAATATCCTAAAGCAGGAGAGAAAAATTCAGAAGTTTCATTGCATATCTATGATGTAGCAGCAGGAGCAACAAAAAAAGTCGATTTAGGAAATTATAATGATTTCTACATTGCTAGAATGCAATGGACAAATGATGCAAATGTACTTTCTGCACAGGTTTTAAACCGCCATCAAGACAATTTAGATATATTATTTATTGATGGTAATACTGCAACTGCAAAAGTGGTTTTAAATGAAAAAGATAAAGCTTACGTAGATATAACTGATAATTTAACTTTCTTGAAAGATAACAGTTTTATTTGGACAAGCGAAAAAGACGGTTTTAATCATATTTATGTGTATGATAAAAACGGAAAACTTAAAAATCAAGTTACTAAAGGGAACTGGGAAGTGGTTTCATACTACGGTTTTGATGAAAAAACAAAAACTATTTTCTACCAATCTACAGAAAATGGTTCTATCAACAGAGATCTTTACAGAATTGGTTTAGATGGAAAAAACAAAGTGCGTTTGTCTTCAAAAACTGGAACAAGTGCAGCGACTTTCAGTCCAAATTTCCAATACTTCATTACAACGTTCTCAAGTAGTACACAGCCTACAACTTATACTTTAAACGAGGCTAAATCAGGAAAAGAAATTCAGGTTATCGAAAATAACCAGGCTCTTGCTGATAAATTGAAAGCATATGATCTTCCTTCAAAAGAATATTTTGTTTTAAAAACAGCAAAAGGAAATGAATTGAATGCGTGGATTTTAAAACCAAAAGATTTTGATCCTTCAAAAAAATACCCTGTTTTCATGTTCCAATATTCTGGTCCAGGATCTCAGCAGGTAGCAAACCAATGGAATAATTCTAATGATTACTGGTTCGCTTCATTAACACAGCAAGGTTACATCGTAGCTTGTGTTGACGGAAGAGGTACAGGATACAAAGGTGCTGATTTCAAAAAAGTGACTCAGAAAGAATTAGGAAAATACGAAGTTGAAGACCAGATTGGTGCCGCAAAAGTAATTGGAGCTTATCCTTATGTTGATGCTTCAAGAATTGGAATCTTCGGATGGAGCTACGGTGGATTTATGGCTTCTAATTGTATTTTCCAAGGAAATGATGTTTTCAAAATGGCAATTGCTGTTGCGCCAGTTACGAACTGGAGATTTTATGACAGCGTCTACACAGAAAGATATATGCAGACTCCGCAAGAAAATGCAAGCGGATACGACCAAAACTCTCCTATAAACCACGTTGATAAATTGAAAGGAAAGTTCTTGCTGATACATGGTTCTGCAGATGATAATGTTCATGTTCAAAATACCATGCAGATGATGGAAGCTTTAATTCAGGCAAATAAACAATTTGATTCTCAAATTTACCCAGATAAAGATCACGGTATTTATGGCGGAAAAACCAGAGTGCAGCTTTATACCAAAATGACCAATTTTATCAAAGAAAATTTATAATCTAGAAATATATTAAACCTAATTAAACAGAATAGTATGGGAGAAACTCAAGTAAAAACAGCGCATCCAAAAGGTCTTTGGGTATTATTTGGAACGGAGATGTGGGAGCGATTCAATTTTTATGGAATGCGCGCTTTATTGACTTTATTTCTTGTGAATTCATTATTAATGAAGGAAGAAGAAGCATCATTAATTTATGGAGGTTTCCTTGGACTTTGTTATTTGACCCCAATGCTAGGTGGTTTTGTTGCTGACCGCTATTTAGGAAACAGAAATTGTATTCTACTGGGAGGATTATTAATGGCAATAGGGCAATTGCTTTTGTTTACAAGCGGAAGTGTTTTTGAAAATAATATACCGCTAGCTAAAATTATTATGTACTCTGCATTAGGAGTAATTGTTTTTGGTAATGGATTCTTTAAACCGAATATTTCTAGTATGGTTGGAAGTTTGTATCCAAAACAAGAAAAAACAAAATTAGATAGTGCTTTTACTATTTTCTATATGGGAATTAACATCGGAGCATTTCTTGGTCAGTCAATCTGTCCATTATTAGGCGATGTTAAGGATGCAGGAGGAATTAGAGATATTCATGCTTTCAGATGGGGGTTCTTAGCGGCTTCTACTGCAATGTTGTTAGGTACAATTCTTTTTTACTTCTTAAAAAACAAATATGTAGTTTCTCCAGAAGGAAAACCATTAGGAGGATTGCCATCTAAAAATGAAGCTTCAGATTTTGAAGAAGGAGAAGCACAGCAAGCAAACTTCTCGACTAAAGCTCTTATTGGTGCGGGAATTGCATTTATTGCTTTAGGATTCTTTTTCCATTATGTGGTAGGTCAGAACTTAATTTACACGTTGATTTATTCGAGCGGTTTGGCATTAGCAGGATTAATTATCTCGGATACTTCTCTAACTAAAATTGAAAGAGATAGAATTTATGTGATTTATATCGTATCATTCTTTATTATTTTCTTTTGGGCTGCGTTTGAGCAAGCAGGTTCGTCATTGACTTTTATTGCAGATAACCAGACAGACAGACATTTCTTTGGGTGGGCAATGCCGCCTTCAATGGTTCAAATTTTTAACGGATTATTCGTTGTGGTTTTAGCAGTTCCTTTTAGTATTTTATGGGATACTTTAAGAGCTAAAGGAAAAGAGCCAATTTCGCCAGTAAAATTAGCAGTTGGTTTAGTTGTGATTTCTATTAGTTTCTTTATGATCGCAACTCAAGTTTCTTACATCGGAACTTCGGGGCTTTTATTAGTTAAATGGCTTATTTTATTATATTTCTTAAATACGTGTGCAGAATTGTGTTTGTCTCCAATTGGATTGTCATTGGTTGGTAAATTATCTCCAAAACGTTTTGCATCATTATTATACGGAGTTTTCTTTTTATCGAATGCATCAGGATATGCTTTAGGAGGAACTTTAGGTTCTATCTTGCCGGCAACAGGCGATAAATTTGCCAAAGCAAAAGAACTAGGAATCGATCTTCAGGCAGTTTTAGATAAAAAAATAACCCTTTCGGCAGACCAATTGGCTTTGTTAGATCACCATCAGATTAGTGCTCAAAATCCAATTTTTGCAGGATTTGAAATCCATAACTTATATGAATTCTTTATGGTGTTTGTTGTTCTGACTGGTATTGCTGCAATTTTATTGTTTGCTTTAACGCCACTATTGAAAAAATTAATGCACGGTGTTAGATAATTAGAATGGAAAACAATATTACTTTAGAAGAAATTCAAAATTTTGAGGGTAAGTACCCAAAACAATTGTGGTACTTATTTTTGGTTGAAATGTGGGAGCGTTTTTGTTTCTACGGAATGAGAGGAGTTTTAGCTTTTTTTATGGTAGACCAACTAGGTCTCGTTGAAGGGAAAGCAAATTTACAATACGGAGCGATTCAGGCGTTTGTTTATGCTTTTACATTTATCGGAGGAATTTTTGCAGATAAAATTTTAGGATTTAAAAAATCACTTCTTTTTGGAGGGATTGTCATGATTCTTGGAAATTTGCTTATTGCAGCTTCTCCCCATGATTTCTTTTATTATGGAATAACGCTTTCCATTATCGGTACAGGTTTTTTTAAGCCAAATGTATCTTCAATGGTAGGGGAGCTGTATCATGAAAATGACGGTCGCCGAGATGCGGGTTACGGATTGTTTTATGCCGGAATTAATATAGGAGGAATGCTTGGTGGAGCAATTCCTATTTATTTAGGTAAAAACTATTCTTGGAGCCTTTGTTTTCTTTCAGCTGCAATTGTTATGATTATAGGGGTTATAACTTTCCTTCTGACTAAAAAACATTTAGCGCCAATTGGAAATTCTCCGTTAGAAAATCATGCGCCTAAAAAACGTAATCTTTACGAGATAGCAGTTTATGTAGGATCCTTTGTTGTTATTCCGTTAGTGTATATAATGGTTATCAATTCTGATTTTACAGAGTACTTTATGTATACTATGGGAATAGTAGCATTGGCGTATTTTGCATATGAACTGATAATGTTAAAGGATGGAAAGCAGCAGCGAAAACTTTTGGCCGCATTTGTATTCATTTTTGGCTATTTTATGTTTATGGCAATTTCTGAGCAATCAGGAGGTTCGCTATCATTGTTTGCAAAAGATAATCTATCAAACAAATTGCTATTTTTTCATATTGATCCAAATGTGGTAAACAATAGTATCAACTCATTATATGTTGTTATTTTTAGTCCATTAGTAGGATTGTTGTGGATATTTATGGCAAAGCGAAAAATTGAACCGAATACTGTTATTAAGTTTGGTTTATCATTTGTTTTGCTTGCAGCAGGTTTCTTTATTTTTTATACAGCTAGATTTTTTGTAAACAAAGACGGGTTGAGTTCTCTTGACGTTTTTGCTTTAGGATATCTTGTATATACACTTGGAGAATTGTGTATCGGTCCGATTGGGATGTCGGTAATCACTAAATTATCACCGAAAAGATTGTTCGGGATGATGATGGGATTATGGTTCTTGTCAAGTGCCTTCGGTCAGTTTGCGGCAGGAAAATTAGGAGCTGAAATATCTGATGCCAATACTGGAACTACATTAATGTCTAAGCTTATTGCCTATACTGATGGATATTATCAATTGGCCGTTTATTCTCTAATTGCTGGTATCATTCTAATTGTTGCAACTCCGTTAATCAGAAGATTAATGCAAGAAGTTAAATAATTATATCGTAATTAGTTTTTGCATAAATTTGTATAAAATTCCCATTATGAAAAAAATAATACTTATTGCTTTGTTTTTAATCGGTGCGGCAAATATGCAGGCACAAGAGTTGAAATGGTATACAGATGTTAGAGAAGCAATTACGGTGAGTAATAAGGAACAGAAGCCTTTGCTGATGTTTTTCACAGGCAGTGATTGGTGTGGATGGTGTATTCGTCTGCAAAATGAAGTTTTGAAAACTGCGGAGTTTAAGAAATGGGCGACAGATAATGTTGTTTTAGTCGAATTAGATTATCCAAGAGCTGTTGCACAGACTCCTGAGCTTAAAAATCAGAATAACGAATTACAGCAAGCTTTTGGTATTCAGGGATTTCCAACGGTTTATTTTACAAGTGCAGAAACTAAGGATGGTAAAGTGAATTTTAAAGGTCTCGGTAAAACAGGATATGTTGCGGGTGGTCCCTCAGCTTGGCTAACGGTGGCTGAAAGTATCGTGCATCCAAAAAAAATATAAATTTTTAGATAATAAATTGAAAAGCCTCTTACATAGTAAGGGGCTTTTTTTTGTTTAGTAGGAAAAATTCTTTATAAATGTTCTTTTAAATTGAATATTTTGTATTTTATTGCGGATAAAAAAACACATAATTTATTTTTTGTATTAATATAATTTGGATAATTAAAATATAATGTTAATTTCGTCTCGCTAATCTAACCAAAACCAATTTATATGACTAAAAAATTACTTTTCCTACTGTTTTTTTTAGGTTCATTTATGACGCAAGCACAAAACTTAGCATGGAGAACAAACATGACAGATGCTATTGCTATAAGCAATGACCAAAAAAAACCAATGTTGATTTTATTCACTGCCTCAGGTGTACCAGAAAATCTTCAAAACGAAATCTTTAAAACGCCCGATTTTGCTGTTTGGTCACGAGACAACGTGGTCTTAGTAAAATTAGATTTGTCTGATATGAATGCTTCAGATAGCGATCGAGAACAAAATGTGAAATTGAAAAATGCATTTGGTGTTCAAGATCTTCCAGAAGTATGTTTTGCAATGGCGTCGGTAAGAAAAAACAAAACGACATTTAGCGCTTTAGGAAAAATAGCCTACAAACCTGGAGGAGCAAAAGCTTGGATTGCAGAATCAAATGCAATTTTACATCCAGCAGAATAGTAAACGATTTCATTCGACTTTTATTTTAATTTTTTTTAGTCCTCTTCTATTTCTAATAGGAGGGGATTTTTTTATTCTTAAGAAGGCTATCAAGAATTTGATTATTTTAAATAATGTTTGTTTTGCATTTATTAAAAAAAGGCCCATATATTGTCAATTTGATTTTAATGCTTATAAGTTGATTTTTAATTGCTTAAAATTTTTATTTGATTCTTTTTTTGTATTATTTTAGTTTTATTAACATAATCAAAACCAAAATTATATGCCAAAAAATCTACTTATCCTATTGCTTTTTTTTAGCCCATTTTATATGAACTCCCAAAATATAATCTGGAAAACCGATATCAATGATGCTGTAACTGCAAGTGCAGAAAAAAGAAAGCCTTTATTGATTTTCTTTACAGCTCAAGGCGTAAGCTCTCAGCTGCAAAATGAAATTTTTGCTACTCGCGAGTTTGAAGAATGGTCGCGCAAAAATGTTATTTTGGTGAAACTTGATCTTTCTGATTCTTCCATTTCTGATGCTGCTAAAGAGCAAAATCTAATGTTAAAGAATGCTTTTGGTATAGAGGACATTCCTCAGGTATGTTTTTCTGAGGTAACCGTCAGAAAAGGGAAAACCAATTTTAATAAATTAGGGCTTATTGCCTACACAAGTTCTGGCGTTAAAACCTGGATTTCTGAATCCAATTCAATTTTAAACCCAGAATAAAATTATAATTGATAGTATCCCTTTTCTTTTGTCGAATGAAAGGGGATGTTTTTTTTGAGACAGCTGTTTTTCCAGCATTTCTGTATAGAATTGGAATTAGAGCCATCAGCTATGACAATTTTTGGATGAATATCTTGCAGTACCCGATCCAGATTTATTTTTGAAGTCTGCGTAAGAATTAAAATGTCTGGCTTGATTTTCTTGGAAAAAGTTTTCGTACTGTCAATGATTAAAATTTTGGTGTTTTTAAAGTAAAGCACATTTTTAACCTCTTTAATTGCAGACAAGGTGATTGAATTTCCAACAAGATACGAATTTATATTCTTTTTATTGACTTCTTTATGATTGCTGTCTCTGCTGTAAAGTATAAAGTTTCTTCCTAATCGCTCAGAAATAAGCGTGCTGTTTTTTTCATTGTAAACAATCAGCTCTTCTTCATTTTCAGTTTCAATTTTACTTAAAATAAAAGCAAGCTGAATTGTAATAATTGAGACCAATACCAATATTAATTTGTTGAAGCTTGGTTTTTTAATCCAAATTATAGAGTCAATAATAAAGAATGTGAAGGCAACTAAATGATAAAAATTAAAGCTTATGTCTCGTATAACGAAAGCATCTGCAGAAGCAACTGCATGAACCATAAGATTTAGCAAATAAATGCTTTTTTCAAAAACCATTGTAAGAAGTAATGGAGGGCTGGCAAAAATTGCAATAATTATGATCACAATGCCAGCAATCATAATAAAGGATAAAACAGGAAGTATAATAATATTTGTGACAAAAAATAAGCCCGGAAATTGATGGAAATAGTAAAGGCATAAAGGCAAAGTGCCAATTTGTGCGGCAAAAGAAACCGTAAGGGCTTCCCAAATATAAACTGTTAACTTGTATTTTGGCTTATAGATGTTTTTTAAAATCGGTTGCAGCCAAAGAATAAAAAATAATGCGACGTAGCTTAATTGAAAACCAACATCAAATAAAAAATACGGTTCAAAAAGTAATATCAGTAAAATTGAAACCAATAAAGTGTGATATATATTGCCATTTCGACGTAAATGATTTCCGATTGCAAGAAATGAAAACATAACCACAGATCTCAAAACCGATGGGGATAGGCCAGAAATTATGGCGAAACCAGCCAAGGAAATTAGAATTGATGCTAGTTTTAAAAAAGAGCCTTTTCTTGTATTTGGAATTGGCTTCAGTATAAAGGTTATAAAAAACATTATAAAGCCAACATGAAGACCTGAAACAGATAAAATGTGCGTTGCTCCAGAATATTGATAATCCTGAATAATATCTTGCGAAATCTCCTGCTGCTGTCCTAAAATTAATGCTAGGGCAACATTCATTTCGGCTTTATTGAATTTTGATTTTTCAAGATTGGAAATTATTCTCGAATGCAATTGAGCACAATAATACCAAATGTCTTTTTGAATGGTTTTACTTACCGAAATTTCCTTTTTCTGGCAATAAATCTGCGCATAAATCTGCTTGTTTGCCAAATATTTGCCGTAATCAAATTGATTGGGATTTTTACTAGGTTTGTTTTGCTGTAAAATCGTTTTAATTTTAAGTCTGTTTCCTATTATCAAGTGGTTTTTTATGCTGTCTTTCTGAATGTTTATGATAATTTTTCCCGAATAGGACTTTCCTGATATCGTTTTTACCAGACCAATATATCGGTCGCTATAATCGTTGCTTTTTAGTTTTTCCCTTAAAATTAATATTACTGATTGAGGATTTTTAAAAGCTATTTTGCAATGTGTGTAGTTGCTTTTTTGAAGGCTTTCGGTATGGCATAAAAGTGTTAATGCTCCAATGCAGAAAGACAGAATATAACTCAAACTTCCAAATAAGATTGATTTTTTACTGTGCTTTAAGCTCCAAAAAAAGTCTGCGCAGAATGCTATAAAGCTAACCAAAACTGAAATGGCAATGACATGATCAGAAAAATGCAGATAATACGAAGCAATTACCCCGAGTATAAAGGCAATTGTAATTTTTGCTAACGGAAAATCTAATACTTTCATGGTTTAAAAGTATTAAATATTTGTAAGAAAAATAATAAAAAAAATATTATTTTACGGAATAACTCTATTGACTTGTTCGAAAGAGTTTTTATAGTAAGGCTCTTTGGTAGAAGAAATGATTACTCCTTTTGATGTAGACGAATGCACAAATTTTATTTCATCAGAATTGACTTCTGTGATTAATCCGACATGATTAATTTGTCTGCTTTTGTTAGTTTTAAAGAAAATTAAATCGCCTTTTTTTGCATCGGTTAACGGAATGACTTTTCCAATTTTTGCTTGTTCATAAGAGCTTCTTGGAAGTGAGATATTTTCACTTTCAAAAGTAGTGTAAACCAATCCAGAACAGTCAAAACCGCTTTTTGTAGTTCCTCCTGCTTTATAGCGAACCCCAATATTGTCAGTTGCTTTTTCGACAAGATGGTTAACCAAAGTTTTGCTTTCTCTTTTAGATTCGTTTTTGTTTGCAACAGAAGAAGTTGACTTACAAGAAGTAAAAGCAATGGCTACAAGCAAAAAAAGGAGTATTCTTTTCAAAATAGATTAATTAGTTTGTTTTAAATCGGCAACAATAAGTTTCGCGGTGTTTTTACTCGCGCCCACTCCGCCTAACTTTTGTTCTAATATATCGTAATTTTGCAGCACTTTATTGCGATGACTAGGCTCTAATAATTTTTGAAGTTCTTCTTTAATTCTTTTTTTATTGCAATCACCCTGAATCAATTCGGTTACCACTTCTTGATCCATGATTAAATTTACAAGAGAAATGTATTTTAGGGTAATAATTCGTTTAGCAATCTGATACGAAACTTCGCTTCCTTTATAGCAAACCACTTCGGGCACTTTAAAAAGCGCAGTTTCAAGAGTTGCCGTTCCAGAAGTTACTAGTGCAGCTGTCGAAGAACGCAATAAATCGTACGTTTTATTCGAAACAAATGCGACGTTTTTATTTTTTAAAAATTGCTGATAGAATTCGTATTCCTGACTTGGAGCACCTGCAATTACAAATTCGTAATCCTGAAAATCATCAACAACACTCAGCATTACGCTTAGCATTTTAGTAATTTCCTGTTTGCGGCTTCCAGGCAGGACAGCGATAATTGGTTTTTCGCCAAGATTATTTTCTTTTCTAAATAATGCTTCGTCAAAAGCAGGCTGATTCTGAATGGCATCAATAAGCGGATGTCCAACAAAATCGACAGGGAAATGATGCTTGTCCTCGTAAAAACTTTTTTCAAAAGGCAGAATCACATACATTTTATCAACGTCTTGTTTGATCGCTTTAATTCGATTTTCTTTCCAAGCCCAAATTTGAGGAGAAATGTAATAATGTGTTTTATAGCCCAGTTCTTTTGCCCATTTAGCAATTCGCATATTAAAACCCGGATAATCAATAAAAATAATCACATCTGGCTGAAACTCCGTGATGTCTTTTTTACAGATTTTAATATTGTTTAAAATGGTTTTTAAGTTGAAAACCACTTCAATAAAGCCCATAAAAGCCAAGTCGCGATAGTGTTTTACGAGAGTTCCGCCTGCTTTCTGCATTAAGTCTCCGCCCCAAAATCTAATTTCTGCTTCTGGATCTTCAATATATAATGCCTTCATTAAGTTGGAACCGTGTAAATCTCCAGAGGCTTCTCCTGCAATTATGTAATACTTCATGTTGGTTTTTTTGTAAATGTGCTAAAGTTGTAACTACTAAAGGGAACTTAGCAAAGATAAGATTTAAATAACTAATGTAGAAATGGCCAGTACAATCACGGCCAAAATTACGCCTCGAGCCATGAATTCTTTGTTTCTTTTTAAAAGAATAGCAAATACACCAAGATCTAAAAGTGTGCCTATGGTAATTATTTTTCCAAGATAACCGTATTCCCGAATCATTTTAAATCCAGATGAAATGTCAAATGTGGTAAAAAAGGTGATAAACAGATAGCTTCCTAGGAGAGCTGTAAAAATTCCGATTAAAAAACCAATTAGTATTTCTTTAGTCATTTAATTTCCAAGTATTAAGTTGTTGGATAGAATGGTGGGCAGTCAAGTCAAATTGCACGGGAACTACAGAAATGTATCCGTTTGCCAGAGCCCATTCGTCGGTATCTTCTCCTTTATCTTCGTTTACAAATTTTCCTGCAAGCCAGTAATAATCTTTTCCAAAAGGGGTTTGTCTTTTATCAAATTTCTGTGCGTAGTAAGCTTTCGCTTGACGGCAAACTTTAATTCCTTTAATTTCAGATTCTTTTAATTTTGGAAAATTCACGTTTAAAACAACCCCCGGCGGCAGTTTATTGGCCAGAGTTTCTAATGTGATTTTTTTTACGAAAGATTTAATCTGTTCAAAATCAGCATTCCAATCAAAATCCAAAAGAGAAAAACCAATTGCCTGAATGCCCTCGATTCCTGCCTCTACTGCCGCACTCATGGTTCCGGAGTAAATAACATTGATAGAAGAATTAGATCCGTGGTTGATTCCCGAAACGCATAAATCGGGTTTGCGCTTTAAGATTTCGTTTACTGCCAGTTTTACACAATCTACAGGAGTTCCAGAACAGCTGTACTCTGCAATTGTGTCATTTTCTTTAGAAATTTTATCGATGAATAAAGTGTTGTTGACTGTAATCGCGTGCCCCATCGCGCTTTGGGGTTTGTCTGGCGCAACGACAATGACATCGCCAATCGTTTCCATGACGCTGATGAGGGCTCTAATTCCGGGAGCCAAAATACCATCATCGTTGGTCACTAATATAAGTGGTTTTTCAGCTTTCATATAATAAATATTATGTGTAATTTTAACAATTGTAAGATTTTAAAAACAAATTTAGTCACAGATTCTTTAGGATAAGCCACAAATACTGCAAAATTTGTCAACTAAGGTAAAGAACTTTTTTACGAATTAAACATTTTTATATCTTTAACAAAAAATTATCGAAGCGTTAGCTCTCGTGGCATAGTTTTTAACGTAACTTAGATAAAAAAATTGATGAATGCTATTATAAAGTTTATGAAAAGAAATTATAAGATACTCATAGCCGTATTGTGCTTATCGCTTACATTATTTGCATTTAAGATGAATGCTGATAGGACAATCGATCCAGATCCGAACAGAGACAAGACACTTTTAGAATTATTAGCATTTGTTATTGAGAAAGGACATTATAGTCCGGCAGAAATAAATGATGAATTCTCAAAAGGTATTTTTAAAGATTATATAGATGCTTTAGACCCATCAAAAAGATTCTTCCTTCAGTCAGATATTGACGAGTTCAAGCAGTACGAATTAATGCTGGATGATCAATTTTTGAATAAAGATATTACGTTCTTCAACCTTACTTATACAAGGCTTATGAAACGTATGGAAGAAAGTAAAAAACGTTACAAAACGATTTTAGCTCAGCCATTCAACTACAATGTGGATGAGACTTTTGACGCTGATTATGAAAAGATTCCGTATGCAAAAAACTTAACGGAGATTAACGAGAGATGGAGAAAACAAATTAAATTATCAACTCTTTCTTCTTTAGTTACAAAACAAAAAATTGAAGAAGAAAAGAAGAAAAAAGATCCAGCTTACAAAGAGAAATCTTTTGAAACTTTAGAAAAAGAAACTCGCGAAAGCTCTTTAAAATCTCTAGATGATAATTTTAGTGTGATTAAAGATTTGAATAGAGAATATTGGTTTTCTGTGTATTTGAATTCTATTATGGCTCGTTTTGATCCGCATACAAGCTATTTTGCACCAGAAGAAAAAGATCGTTTTGACGTAAACATCAGTGGAAAACTAGAAGGTATCGGAGCTCGTTTGACTAAGAAAAACGATTTTACTCAAATTGACGAATTAATTTCTGGCGGTCCAGCTTGGAAAGGAAAACAGCTTGAAGCTGGAGATTTAATCTTGAAAGTTGCTCAAGGAAATGAGGAGCCTGTAGATGTTGTTGGAATGCGTTTGGATGATGTTGTGAAAAAAATCAAAGGTCACAAAGGAACTGAGGTAAAACTGACAGTTAAAAAAGTTGACGGTTCTATCAAGGTTATTTCTATCATTCGTGATGTTGTTGAAATTGAAGAAACCTACGC
The DNA here is from genome assembly GCF_025252405.1 of Flavobacterium sp. TR2. NCBI lineage: Bacteria > Pseudomonadati > Bacteroidota > Flavobacteriia > Flavobacteriales > Flavobacteriaceae > Flavobacterium > Flavobacterium sp. TR2. The sequence goes on from NZ_CP104307.1 coordinate 1,486,276, forward strand.
TAAATCTAGTGTTGTTGAGAAAAACGGTTTAAAATACGGAGTGATTTACCTTCCAAAATTTTATATCGACTTTGAAAATAAAGATGGGCGTGATGCTGGAAAAGATATTGCTCGTGAAGTAGAAAGATTGAAAAAAGAAAATATCAATGGTATTGTTCTAGACGTTCGAGATGATGGCGGAGGATCTCTTTCTACAGTTGTTGATATTGCTGGTTTGTTTATCGAAGAAGGACCGATTGTACAAGTAAAATCTGCTGGTAAAAAGAAAGAAGTTTTATACGATAAAGATAAAAAAATCGAATGGGATGGCCCATTGGTTATCATGGTAAATAGTTTTTCTGCTTCGGCGTCTGAAATTTTGGCGGCTGCAATTCAAGATTACAAACGTGGTGTAATTATCGGAAGCAAACAAACTTATGGTAAAGGAACCGTGCAGAATGTACTAGATTTAAATCAGTTTGTGCGTAACGCAAATTATGGAGATCTTGGAGCACTAAAAATTACAGGGCAGAAGTTTTATAGAATTAATGGAGGCTCAACTCAATTAGAAGGAGTTCATAGCGATGTGGTAATGCCAGATCGATATGCGTACCTAAAAATGGGCGAGAGAGATATTGATAATGCAATGCCTTGGGATAAAATAGATCCAGCTGATTATAGCACTTGGACTTCTAATGAGAATTTTACAAAAGCGATTAATAATAGTAAAAATAGAATAGCTCAAAATGCTCAGTTTAAATTAATCGATGACAATGCCAAATGGATCGATGTTAAAAACAAAGAGAATGTATATAGCTTGAATATTAAGAGCTTCAAAGAAACTCAAGAGCAAGTTGAAAACGAAGGGAAAAAATATAAGCCAATTTCTGATTACAAAAATGATCTGATTTTTAAATCGCTTCCTTACGAAGAAGAAGAAATGAAGGCTGATGCTTCGTTAAAGGAAAAAAGAGATGCTTGGCACCAAGCTTTGTCTAAAGACGTTTATGTAGAAGAAGCCTTAAATGTTTTAGATGACTTGCAAACCAAAAGTTTGGTAAAAAATACAGTTACTCCTAAAATGAAAAAGGATAAACTGGTGAAATCTTAAGTTCGAAAAGAATTTAGTTTGTTTAAAAACGCTCTATAAATTTTGAATTTATGGAGCGTTTTTTTGTAAGTTTATCCTCTAAAATAAATAAAAAATATGAAAGGCTGTTTAGGTTTAGTTTTGCTGAGTTTTGCATTGCTATCTTGTAAAAAAGAAAATATAAAAAATAATGAAGAAATAAAAAGTAATGAAGTTGTCTCTTTTAAAGGCAATAACACTTACGGAGATTCTGCATACACCGTTTCGTACCTTCCGACCTCGACAACAAAACAGATTGTAAAGCACCAATATTACACGCTTTCTTATAATGAAAAATTTGAGCAAGCTGAATGGGTCGCTTATGAATTGAAAAAAGAATACTTGAAAAATAATGATTATAAAAGGCCTTACTTTATCGAAGACCCAAAAGTAACTACAGGCTCTGCAGACTGGAGAAATTATAAAAACTCTGGTTACGATAAAGGACATCTTTGCCCTGCGGGGGATATGGAATTTAGCAAAGATGCGTATAATGATACTTTTTATACTTCGAATATTTCTCCTCAGAAAAAAGAATTTAATGCGGGAATTTGGAATAGAATTGAGCAGAAGACTCGCTATTGGGCAGGAAAATACAATGATATTTACGTAGTAACTGGCGGAATTGCGAAAGATTCAGATAAAAAAATAGGACTAGAAAAAGTGGCTGTTCCTAAGTATTTTTATAAAATTGTTTTGGCCAAAAATGGTAAAGAACACAAAGCAATTGCTTTTTTGGTTCCAAACGAGAAAAGTGACAAATCGATTTATGATTTTGTTGTTCCAATTGAAACTTTAGAAAAAATGACTGGAATTGATTTCTTCCCAAATCTTAAAAATCTAAAAAGCAGTAAGGATTTTTAAGTAAACAATATTTACTCACAAATTAATACAGAATACAAATAAGAATGCATTTTTTTAGAATGAAGAAGCAAATGATTTTTGTTGGTTTAATGATTGTTTTTGTCATAAACCAAGGCTATAGCCAAACAATACTGAATAAAAAAAATATAGAAAATACGCTTAACGATGCCTTTAATAAATTTAAAGATTTAAAAGAAGGAAAAAATGCAGACTATATTAAAGAATTAGCCAACGTTGATCCCAATATTTTTGGTATTGCACTTGTTACTGCAGACGGAGCCATATATACAAAAGGCGATATAACCTCAATGGTTTCAATTCAGAGTATATCGAAAGTATTTACGATGGCAAAAGTAATTGAAGAAGAAGGCCCCCAGTTTTTGGAGGACAAAATAGGAGTGAATGCCACAGGGTTGCCATTTAATTCTATTGTTGCAATAGAAATGAATAAAGGAGATAAAATAAATCCTCTTGTGAATCCAGGCGCTATTGCGGCCACAAGCCTTATTCGTGGTAATGATTCTATAGCAAAATGGAAAGAAATTCAGAAAATTCAAAGTGATTTTGCGGGAAGACAGCTTTCTATAAATCGTCCTGTTTATATAAGTGAGGCTGGTGATAATTTGCGAAATCAGGCCATTGCACATTTGTTATTGGCTTATAACAGAATATATTTTGATCCAGTACAATCAACAGATCTTTACACGAAACAATGTGCATTGAACGTAAATGTAAAGGATCTTGCTACAATGGCTGCAACGTTGGCAAACGGAGGCGTTAATCCTGTTACAAAGAATAAAGTTGTCAGTCAGTCGACAGTGATGTATACTTTGCCTGTCATGGCAACTGCAGGTCTTTATGACAACTCTGGAATTTGGCTGTTTAATTCGGGACTTCCAGCAAAGAGTGGTGTCGGAGGAGGGATATTGGCAGTGTGTCCGGGCAAGTTTGGAATTGCTGTCATTTCGCCGCCATTAGATAAGACTGGAAATAGTTTAAAAGCTCAGAAGGTTATCCAATATGTTGTAGAACAGCTTAAAGTTAATCCTTATTGGATTGAGCCTAAATAGGTTTAGGGTAAAAAAAGAAAAGTCCAAAATTATTTTTTGGACTTTTTTTTGCTTTTTTTTGAAAATTTAAAATGCAGTAAGGCTTTTCAAATCTGCTATAGTTTCTGTTGGATTTTCGGCTTTAAAAACGAAGCTTCCAGCCACCAAAACATCTGCACCGGCTTCTGCCAATTGTTTGGCATTTTTGCTCGTCACACCACCATCAATCTCAATTAATGTTGAAGCATTTTTACGAGTTATCAGTGCTTTTAGTTTTTTTACTTTGTCATAAGTTTTTTCGATGAATGATTGTCCGCCAAACCCTGGGTTTACACTCATAATGCAGACTACATCAATATCATTAATAACGTCTTCCAGCAAATCAACATTGGTATGCGGATTCATGGCAACTCCAGCTTTCATGCCCTCGGTCTTAATAGCCTGCAATGTTCTGTGCAAGTGTGTGCAGGCTTCGTAATGCACGGTTAGTCCATTTGCGCCTAAATCTGCAAAAGTTTTAATGTAACGATCTGGATCGATAATCATTAAATGTACATCGATGTATTTTTTGGCGTGTTTTGAAATAGCTTCTAAAACCGGCATCCCGAATGAGATATTCGGAACAAAGACTCCATCCATAATATCGATATGAAACCAATCAGCTTGACTGTTGTTAATCATTTCGACATCACGCTGTAAATTACCAAAATCGGCAGCAAGAACTGAAGGAGCAATAAATGTATTTTTCATTGTATTTGTTGTGTGTTGTTTTATTGCAAAGATAAATTTTTTATGATTTGGATTGAAATTTAACCGCAAAGTGCGCTAAGATTTACGCAAAGTTCTCTATTTATGGAAATGCTCGCAAAGTCGCAGAGTCGCAAAGTTTATTATTCTTTGCGACTCTGCGACTTTGCGAGATTCTTTAAATTTTTTTTCGGTTAAAGAAACAAAGACAAAATAAAAAACTCCGGTAATCAGCCGGAGTTTCAATCATCAATCAAAAAACGAACAGTCAATCAAACTGTTGTTTGGGGTAAAATTCCAAGTTATAAATTCCAAATCCCAATTAGATTGGAATTTGGGATTTTAAATATTGAAATTTAATATTGTTTATCCTAAATAAGTTTTAAGGATTTTACTTCTAGAAGTGTGTTTCAATCTGCGGATTGCTTTTTCTTTAATCTGACGAACACGCTCACGAGTTAAGTCGAAAGTTTCTCCAATTTCTTCAAGAGTCATTGGGTGCTGATCGCCAAGACCAAAATACAAACGCACAACATCTGCCTCTCTTGGAGTTAATGTTTCTAATGAACGCTCAATTTCAGTACGAAGAGATTCGTGAATTAATTCTCTATCTGGATTTGGAGATTCTCCAGAACGCAATACGTCGTAAAGGTTAGAATCTTCTCCTTCAACAAGAGGAGCATCCATTGATAGGTGACGTCCAGAGTTTTTCATAGACTCTTTTACGTCGTTTACAGTCATGTCAAGTTCTTTTGCAATTTCCTCAGCAGAAGGCGGACGCTCGTTAGATTGCTCTAATAAAGCATACATTTTGTTGATTTTATTGATAGAACCAATTTTATTTAATGGTAAACGTACAATACGAGATTGTTCAGCTAAAGCTTGAAGAATCGATTGACGAATCCACCATACAGCGTAAGAAATGAATTTAAAACCACGAGTTTCATCAAAACGTTGAGCCGCTTTAATTAAACCTAAGTTTCCTTCATTAATTAAATCCGGAAGAGTTAATCCTTGATTTTGATATTGTTTAGCCACAGATACTACGAAACGTAGGTTGGCTTTTGTTAGTTTTTCTAAAGCTCTTTGATCACCAGCCTTTATTCTTTGTGCTAATTCTACCTCTTCATCAGCGGTAATTAGGTCAACTTTTCCAATTTCTTGTAGATATTTATCTAACGATGCAGTTTCACGATTAGTTACCTGCTTGGTGATTTTAAGTTGTCTCATGTTGTTGTCTCCCTATTTTTAAAGTGTACAAATGGTTATACGTATAGAGTATCGAAAAAGTTACAAAAAATTATTTTATTTTTTTTTAGAATTTTCATTTTTAATTGTATAAAATAGCAAAAGCCCTGATTAACAACTCAATCAAGGCTTTTGTCGGCTTTATTTTTTATGTAATTATTTTACCGTAATATTTTTTGAAACGTATACAGGATGCCCATTTTCAGTAAAACCTTCTAGGACAACTTCAAAATTTCCTTTGATATCAGAAGTGTAAAAAGATAAATTTTCTTCCTTTGCGTCTAGTTTGATATCTGGTTTCCATAACAATTGGTATCTGTAATCAGGAATTCTTTGCAATTTGTTTCCAGCTGAATAATCTGGGTTGTTGTATACTTTTTCAGAATTAGGGCGCTGGATTTCCATTGTTTGTAGGTACTTCTTCGCATAATTTTCAGAAAACTCATTGTTTTTAGTTTCAAAACTAATTAATCCTCCATACAGATTTGGACCATACACGTAAGGTTCTGTTATTAAGCTTACCCTGTTAACATTGGCCATGTTGTATTCAAAAAGATCACTTGGATCTTGAATTAGAAGTCCATCAACAATTACCAATGGCGGACCATATAATTCTAAATCTTTTTGATTGTTTCTTATATGAAGCTGATATTTGCCGTTGTTCTTTCTGTAATAAAGCTCCACAATGACTTCAACGATATTTTCTTTTAAAGTTGGGAATCGAGTGTAATCGTCTAAAACGTATGATTTTTCAACCGTAGTAAAAAAAGGATTCATAACAGCTTCTGTTACCAAGCTATCTTTTTTAATCTGATAGTAAGCATTTTGAATCTGGCTTGCTGTAGATCTTTCTTCAATATCGTTTTTTAATTCTGGCGATAAATTCAGTTTCGACGTGAATTGCAATGAAGAAGCGTCAAATTTTGGAAATGGGTCTAAATTGATAGTGTAGTCATTTCGGTTTTCATCAATTACCTGAAGTATTGCATTTGGGAAATTTGGAAATTGATCCAATAAAAAGGCAAATTTTCCCTGAGCATTTGTTTTCACAATTTTTAAAACATATTCTTTCCCTGGCAGTGATAATGCAATCGATTTGTTGGCGATGTCACGATTGTTTTTTGAAGTTAGATTTCCTGTGATTAATTCAGATCTAATTTCTGGAACATAATTTAAACTGTTCGGAGTATTAACGTAGTTCTCAGTAGTTTTTTTGGCAAACTCTGATGCTGTTAATTGTTTTAGTGTCGGAATCTGATCTGTTTTTCGAATAGAAACAGAATAGTTTCCTTTTTCGATTGTTTCGGTCAAATACTTTAATTTTAAGTTGACTTTTTCTCTTGTGTAATAACTTTCCTTATCAAATTCAAAATCGATTCTTTTATCATTTGCAGCGTTGTAATTTGAAGTTTGAATTGCAGTATTCGATTTGGCTGGATTAGTAATATCAAATGTGATATTTTCATTCTGCTCTTGAGTCTGAAATGGGTTGATGATAAAAATATCAATTTCATACTTTTGAGAATTGACATTGTTTAGCATCCATTTCGTATACGCTACAATTTTATAATTTCCTGTTTTTAAAGTTGTAGGAATAAAGTAGTCTCCATTTCCAATTCCTTTATCCAAGTATATTTTGTTTTTTTGAAGCGATTTTTTTTCGCTGTCAATCAATTCAACGTAAGCAATTTTGCTTATTAAGCTAGTTGTATTGTTTAACGGATTTAGACAATACAATTTGAAATATAATGTCTCACCAGTCAAAAAAGTTGTTGTATTTGAATGGATAAAAACGGTTTCCTGAGCTGTAATATTAGGCAATGAATTTTTGTTTTGTAAGCTCTGGGCAAAAGTAAATTCGATTTGAATAAACAAAAACATCAAAAAAAGCAATTGCTTAATTCTAATTGAAATATTATTCTGGCTATGTATAGAAAGGTGTTTCATGAATTTTTTAAAAAAGATTAATCTACCCAAAAAGGAGGAACAATATTAGAAGAAAATGATGTGCAATCTCCACAAGCTGGTTTTACCATTCCGTAATTACCATTATAATCAGTTGATACAAAAACCAATTCTTTTGACCTAATTGCTCCGCGCAGCTGTATTCCGCTGCAAGGAGGAAGACCTTCGCAATCTACAAATTCTTTTACTGTACAGTCACTTTCATAATAAGGAGGTAAAGGCTCTTTTGGAAACAAGTCTGCATAATTAAAGAAGATTCTTTCTGAAGAGACAGAAGAAACTTCAAAAAAACCAATAACCTTTTCAGATGGATTTTCTACAGATTTTATGTTTCCGTAAAAGAATCCAGGCTGTTTTGGAGATAGAATTCCGCCTGATGTCGATAAATCTTTCAAGGTTTTGTAATAAGTGTATGCGGCTAGATTTTGAACATACTGTTTTACGAAGATTGAATAGCGATGAGAAATGATATAGTTTTGGTTGCTAATAAAACGTACAGGAAAATGCACGCGATCTTCGCTAAGGCTGTTTGTGTTATGCAAAATAATATCGCTTGATTTTTTAGTAGAAAAACAGGTTCTGGTTTCTCGGTTTCTCAGTCTTAGCACGATGTCTTCACGTGCAGGAGAACCTGGAAAATCTTGATCTGGGTTTGCAGGAATTGCGGGAATGCTAACCATCACAGTTTCTTGGCTACTCCATACTGGTGCAAGAATTTTGTAAGTTTCGGTGTATTCGTAACGATAGTATTTTGAAGTATTAGTTGGCTCAAAACTGTTTACATTAATTTGAACTCCTCTTTGTCCGTTTACAGTTTCGGCTGTAGCAGTTACATTATCAATTTTCGTTTCAGTTGTCAAAACCTGTTCGTCAGACGTATAGTTTTTGCCTTCTCTTGTCTTAATTTTTAATTGGTACTTTCTTCCAGGTTCTGCTTTAAAAGGGGTTATAGAAGAGTAGATCGTATCTTTTTCCTCAAATTGGTATTCGTTGCCTTTATCGTCAGTAACAAAGACATTTGCTCCTTTTTCAAGCCTTGGGCCGCTTTCTTCAAGCTGATAAACTTGCGAAAGTCTTATGGTTTGATTTTTAAGTTCGTTTGTTATAGTTCCCTCAACAACAAGGGCGCTTTCAAAATCGGTATTTTGAAAAACATATTGCTCCGTACAGCTGCTAATAGTAGCTGATAGAAGTAATAGTAATGATATTTTATATAGATATTTTTTCATGATTTTAAAACTTGAAATTATAGGTAATACTTGGAATTGGAATTGAGAAAATAGATGTTTTGTACGCTTTGATTTGTCCTTCTTTCGTAACAAAGAATACAGAATACGGATTGTTGCGTCCTAAAACATTATAAACTGAAATATTCCAAAAACTATGAGCTAATTTTTTTATTTTATGATTTCCTTCAATGTTCAAACCAATATCAAGTCTGAAATAATCTGGAATTCTAAACTTGTTGCGGTCGCTATATACTGTATACTGTTCGTTTCCGTAGTCATATCTTCCAATCGGATAGGTAATTGGTCTTCCCGTTTGATAGATAAAGTTACTAGAAAAACTATAACGTTTTGTAATTCTGTAGTTTAAAACAGCACTGAAGTCGTGTGGCTTGTCAAAATTAGAGGCAAAATATTTTCCGTCATTTACCTTTTCCTGCTGAAATTGGCTGTCAAGTTTTATTAATGATCTTGAATACGTATAGCCAAGCCATCCGTTTAACTTTCCAACCTGTTTTTTAATTAAAAATTCTACGCCGTACGCTTTTCCTTCTCCTTGTAACAGTTCGGTTTCAATATTCTCATTAAGCAGTAATTCTGCTCCAACTTTGTAATCTAGAATGTTTTTAGATCTTTTATAATATCCTTCTAAACTAAGTTCAACGTCGCCATTTTTTAAGTTTTTATAGAAGCCTAAAGACACTTGTTGAGCGCTTTCTGGTTTAACATTCAAATCTGACAGTTTCCAAATATCGGTTGGAGACTGTGTGGTGTTGTTAGATAATAAATGAATGTATTGATATGTTTTGTCATAGCTTGCGCGTACAGAAAAATCGTCTGTAAGGAAATATCTCGCGGCAAGCCTTGGCTCTAGCCCGCCATATCTTTTAATTACTTCATTATTGCCATACGTTTTTGTTTCAATTACCGTGGCATCGCTTATAGGCTGATTGTCTTCGTAAATTCGCTGATCAGATTTACCTAAGGCAGCAAAAGTAGAATAGCGCAAACCGAAATCCAGAAGGAATTTATCACTTATTTTAAAATTGTCGCCAATATATGCGGCAGATTCTAAACCTTTTTCTGTTTCAACATCAATTGGAATCAGTGTAGATTGCGGATTTTTTGGATTTAAATACCCTGGATCGACAGCATATAATTTTGTTGAAAGACCATAGCTGATTTTGTGTTTATTGCTATACAGGTAATTCATTTTCAGCATTGCCTGAGTCTCATTGATTTTGTAGCCAAAATCAAAATTATTTACTCCTTCAGACTGGTAATCAATGTTAAATTTGTATTCGCTATTTGTAACAATCAGCGAACCTTTGTTTTTTTCATTAAAAGTATGATTCCATTTTAGCGTTGCTAAACGATTGCTGTATTTGTACAAAGAATCTGAAGAGACGCTAAATTTATCGTGACTGTAATATAAGGTAGACTCAATATCATTATTAGCGTTTATTTTATGATTGTATTTTAGGATTAAATCATAAAACGAAGCTTGGCTATTTTTTAAATTTTCGTCATCTAGACTTTTTAAAATATAATCTGAATATGTTGCTCTTCCTCCTGCAATTAAACTAGATTTTCCTTTTACAATTGGAGTTGAGAGCATTAAATTGCTGGTAACTGGGCCAATACCGCCTTCGCCTTGAAATTCGTTTACATTTCCGCTTTTTGATGAGATGTCAAAAACAGATGATAATCTTCCTCCAAATTCGGCAGGAATACTTCCTTTGTAAATGTCTACTTTTTTTGTTGTATAAGGATTTAGTGCTGTAAAAAAACCAAAGAAATGCGACGGATTGTACAAAGTAGCATGATCTAGCAAAAATAAATTTTGATCCTCTTTACCACCTCTAACGTTAAATCCTGCAGAGCCTTCTCCTGCGCTTTTTATTCCAGGCATAGTGAGGGCAACTTTAAGGATATCACGTTCTCCCAGAACTAAAGGAACATTTTTAATTCCTTCAGAATCAATAGTTGTTACGCCTGTTATGGCAGATTTTGCACTTTTGCTTTTATTGGTTTTGATAAGCACTTCATCAAGCTGGTTGATGTTGTCTGTCAACGAAAGATTTAATGCGCCGTCATTATAAACCATTATGTTTTTGGTTACCTTGTTGTAGGAAAAACTTTCTGTCTCAATAACGTTTAGCCCTCCAGGAACTTGCAGGCTATAGTATCCTTTTTTATCCGTTACGGCTGAGAATTCAGAATTAGGAATTTTTACAACTATATTGGCAAGGCCAGAATTGTTTTTTCCGCCCTTTATAAATCCAGATAATGTATACGTAGATTTCTTTTTTTGGTTTTTGACTTCTTTACCAATAAGGACAAGATCTCGAATATTTTTGTTTGGATTTCGAGAGTTTGTCTTTTTTATCGAGTCGTACTGCTGATAAAATATAGGCGTAATCTGCCCGTTTTCGTCTCTTTCAATCGGGATGCCAAAGTAATCGTCAGCTAATTGATTGTAAATAATGCTGTTATTGGTTACTATAACTTTGTTTTCAGAAATATAAAAGTTAAAGCTTGTGTTCTGAAAAACGTCTTCAAGAACTTCGCCGATTTTAACTTCTTTAAATTGTTTAGTTATAGAAACGCTATCGTTTTCAAACCATTTTTCATCAAAATAAAATTTGTAATAGGATACTTTTTCAATGTCCTGTATAGCAGTTTTTATATTTGCATTCTTAAATTCAACCGTTATTTTGTCGCTAATTACTTGGGAGTATATAATTTGTTGAAAGGATAGTAAAAATAGAATAAGAGTAATTTTTTTCATTTAATTAGAACTTTTTTTTAAAAGACCATTGATTTGTTTCGTTAGATTTTCCATGAATTGAGGCTTGTTGGAGCGTTCTAATTTTTTATCGGTATTATAAATATTATTTATTTCTTTTTTAATATTTGGAAAAATTTTCTTGAAATCCTTCTCTGTTTCAACCTTATAGAAGTAGTTGTTGTATTTTAAAACGTAGTCGATTTTATAAATGAAATTATAATAGATTACATCTGCCTGAAGGGACTTTACTTTTTCTTTAGTATGTTTGATGTAAAGAGAAACATTGTCTCCAATGTATGTTTCCTCATAAAATCCTTTTATGATAGAAGGGAATTTTATCGACTCTTCTTTAAGGTTGACAAATTTTTTGTTCTTTATGAAAAAATAATCGACTTTTTCGGTAATTAGGTTTATGGGTAAATTTTCTGAAGAGCCATTCTGCTTATAAATGACCTGATCAAGAAGAATGTCATATTTAAGATTGACATTAGAATAAATCTGGCCCTCAAAACTGATATCGCCAATATTAAACTCTTCTGTGTAATATCTGTTTTTTCCAGCTATCGGACGAAATGGTTCGCTGTGAACGATTCCATTATTGATATTTAAATTGTCTTTTCCGACGGTTTCGTCGAAGTAATCGTATAGTGAGGATTTTTCAGCAGATTGTGATTGCGCATACGATATGTTTAACAGGCTTGCAAATAGCGATAGGGAAATCGCTTTTTTTTTGTAATTTTTCAAAGGAAATGTGATTTTTTTTGTTTTTGGATTGATTGGTTCCAAAAGTATTAAAAAAATGTTACAAAAATCACGTAATATTGTTAAAATGTAATAAAAATGCTATGGAATTTGTTTTAAAATATATTCATGGTATATTTTTTAACCAAAATTTCGGCTTAAATGACATTTGTAGCCATTTTTTAGATTTAACGATTAAATCTTACAAAATAATTTTTCTTTAAATTGAAAAGCCCAATTCGATTAAGTATTGCAGTTTTTTATAAATAAACCTTTAGCAAACTGAGATTATTCCGTTTTGAATGTTTTATAAAAATGAACATACTTGCCTTCATTAGTAATTCCTTCTAAGATGATCTCATAATCTCCGGAAATATCAGAGGTATAAAAAGGGATTTTCATGTCACTATTTTCAAAAATTATATTGGGTTTCCAAAGCAGTTGATATCTATAGTCGGGAATTCTGTTAAGCGTATTGGAGGTTTCGTATTTTGGTTCAAAATAATCTTTTGCAGGTTCTGGTCTTAAGATAGATGTTTTGAAAATATTTTTATCAGTATAAACAGTGGCAAAATCGTTATTTTTTGTAATGATACTCACAATTCCGTTAAATATTTTTGGCCCATAGCAGTATGGTCTGTTAACAACGCTAATGCTTTGAATTTGATAGGCATTGTAATTTAACAAGGCATTAATATCCTGAATTTGTAATCCGTCAACCAAAACCAGACAAGGTTCAGGAGATTGTATGATGTTGTATTTGGAATCGCTTAAGTATAGTGCTGGAATCTGATTGTAATCTTTAAAATTAAGTTCGATAACAATTTCTATTATTGTTTCTTTAAACGTTCTAAATCTTTCGAAATCATCAAGATTATATTTTTTTTCGGTAGGCTGAAAAAAGAAATCTGTACGAGCGGCTTCAATAATGCTGTCTTTTTTCTCAGAAAAATAAACGTTTTCTATCTGAGTTGCCAATGAGCGCTCCTGAATCGCTTTTAAATTTTTACCAGAAATAGATGTCTTATTGGAGAACATTAAATTTGACAAATCAGGACTTGGTGTTTTGTCTATTGCAATAGCGTAATTTTCTTTATCAGGTTCTGATAACTGCACATAACAGTCTGATGTACTGGTTTGTTTGTCGATTAGAAAAACGAATTTTCCGCTGTTATCTGTTTTAGTTGTTTTGAAAATGAAATTTTTTCCCGGAACAGATAATGTAACTATTTTAGAATCTAAATTAGAGTTTGCGGCTTTCGGAGTAATATATCCGGTTATAATTTCGCCTCTTGTTTCTGGAAGCACTTTTATTTCTTGTTTTAAATTTAAATCAGTGCTAATAGTTTCGCTATTTGTGTTTGTAGACATAAAATCTATTTTTCTGATATTTAAAAAGTAATTTCCCCTGTCCAGTATTTTTGGTATTACAAGAGTAGCTTTTTCTCTTTTAGAATATTTTTCTTTATTAAGGCTCAAAAGAATGTTGTTGGATAGGTTTTTATAAACATCAGGTTTTTTAGAAGTCGTGTCAATTGTCATACTAATGCGTTCCTGAAATGGGTTTATGATAGTAAAGTCTTTTTCGAAAAAGTTATTTTGACTATTGTTTAACATCCAGCTCGTATATGCTATAAGTTTATAGTTTCCGGTTGGCAGTGTCGTTGGGATAAAATAATCGCCAGATCCAATTCCGTTTTTCAGACTGATTTTATTTTTAAATACACTTTCTTTTTTATTGTTAATTATTTCTATATAGGCAATTTCACTGATGTCAGAAAACACATTCGTTTTATTCAAACAGAATAATTGATAGTATAATGTTTCTCCGGTTAAGACTGTCGAGGTATTAGTTTTAACTAATAATGATTCTGTGCCCAAAACAATATTATTTTGAGCACTGCTTTTATAAGCAAAATTTACTAATAGCAGCAGAAAAGCGATTTTGATGTTTAATTTTCCCAAAATGAAGGTATTACGTTAGAAGAAAATGATGTGCAATCTCCGCATACTTTTTCAACCATGTAGAATCCTGTTGGTGTCATTCCGGGACCATCTCCAATATATTCATGTGTTTTAAGTATGTCATAATTATTACTTTGTATTTCATCAAAGCCATAGAATCTGGCATCGCAAGTTGTGAAATACTCGGTTGGTTTTTCTGAAGGAAAAAAATCTTTGAAACTAAAAAAGATTCTTTTTTTAGAGACAGATGCAACTTCAAAATAGCCAACAACTTTTTCGCGAAAATCTGTTGTCGATTTTATGTTTCCCACAACATATCCAGGCTGATTTGGAGATAATAATTCTCCTGAATCAATTATTTTTTTTGATTTATAATAATAATCGTAAGCAGATTGGTTCTGAGTAAATTGAGAAACCAAAATGCTGTACCGATTTGTTAGCATATAGTCTGTATCTTTAATGAAACGAACAGCGTAGTTTACACGATCTTCAGCTAAATCGACTGTATTAGTTTGTCTTATTCCTGTAGAATGTTTTGTTGTATAGCAAACTTTAATATTTGTTTCAACAGGAACTTTCTGGTAAATGTAGTGGCCGTTTTGTTGCACTAATTTGATGCGTTCATCGATCGCATATCGAGATATTATTTTATAAGTTTCGTCATATTCATAGCGATAATATTTGGAAGTATTGGTAGGGTCAAAACTTTTCACGTTTACCTGAACGCCCCTAACTCCATCCTTGTTTGCGATTGCTGTTTCCAGATCAATAGTGTTTTGCGTAGGCAAAGCTTCAGTGGAAGAAATATATGATTTTCCGGAACTGGTTGTTATTTTTAATTGATAGGTCTTATTTGGTTCAGCTTTAAATTCATCTGCAGAAACATACTTTCCATCTTTTTCATCAAACGCAAACACATTTCCATCGCTATCAACAACAGTAACATTAGCTCCAGATTCGATTATTTTTACGGTATCATTAACGGGTCTTGTTCGCGAAATATTTATTTCCTGAAATTTTAATTCATTCGTTAATGTGGCTTCAACAGTCAGAGCATCTTCAAAATCTTGATCCTGATATACGTATTGTTCCGTGCAACTTGACAAAACAGCAAATGCAAAAAAGGTCAACGTCATTTTTTTGATTATGGATAAATTCATATTGATAAGATAAATGAATTAAAATTTGATGTTATATGTTATTGTCGGAATCGGAACAGAAAAAATAGATGTTTTATAAGCTTTGATTTTTCTGTCTTCAGTAACAAAATAAACATTATAAGGGTTGTTTCTTCCCAGAACATTGTAGACTGAAAGATTCCAGAAACTATGTGCGAGTTTTTTTATTTTGTGATTTCCTTCAAAATTGAGACCAATATCCAATCTGTAATAATCTGGAATTCTATACTGGTTGCGATTACTGTATAAGGTAAATTGCTCTCCTGTCAAATCATAAGATCCGATTGGAAAAGTGACGGGCCTGCCGGTTTGGTAAACAAAATTCGTCGACAAACTGTATCTCTTTGTGAATTTATAGTTCAAAATAGCGCTAAAATCATGTGGCTTGTCATAATTGGTAGGGAAATAATCTCCGTTGTTTATTTTTTCTGCATCAAACCTGCTGTCAAGTTTTATAAGGGCTCTCGAATACGTATAGCTTAACCATCCATTAAAATTCCCTTTTTCTTTCTTGATTAAAAATTCAACTCCATAAGCTTTTCCTTCACCTTGAAGAAGCTCGGTTTCTATATTTTGATTCAAGAATAATTCAGCGCCGACTTTATAGTCTAAAATGTTTTTAGAGCGTTTATAATAACCTTCGACGCTTAGTTCTAACGATTTGTCAATTATATTTTTGAAAAGCCCCAATGAGAATTGATTGGAAGATTGCGGCTCAGTATTTAAATCTGAAAGTTTCCATACATCCATTGGAGATTGCGTGGTATTTGTTGACAGCAAATGCATATATTGATAGGTTCTGTCAAAACTTGCTTTTACGGATAAGTCCGGAAGTATAAAATAACGGGCTGAAACTCTAGGTTCAAAACCGCTATAAGTCTTTACGGACT
The DNA here is from genome assembly GCF_025252405.1 of Flavobacterium sp. TR2. NCBI lineage: Bacteria > Pseudomonadati > Bacteroidota > Flavobacteriia > Flavobacteriales > Flavobacteriaceae > Flavobacterium > Flavobacterium sp. TR2. The sequence goes on from NZ_CP104307.1 coordinate 1,502,048, forward strand.
CATTGTTGGTGTAGGTCTTGGCATCGATAACAGTTCTGTCAGATTTAGGACGGTCATCCTGATAAATGTTTTGCGTAGAAGGGCCAAGTGCAGCATAAAAAGAATAACGTAAACCGATATTAATTAAAAATTGATCATTGACTTTGTAATTTTCGGTAAAAAATAAAGCCGATTCTAAAGCTTTTTCCTTTTCAAGTGTAATATTTTTAATTAGAGAGTTGTCTCCTGTTGGCTTCAGAAAACCAGGATTAACATTGTATAACTTGCTGCTAATGCCATAATTAAACAAATGCTTTTCATTCAGATTGTACCTCATTTTAAAAACAAACTGAGTTTCATTGATTTTATAGCCGTAATCAAATGATTTTTCAGGTTGAGAATCATAGTCGATGTTGAACTTATACTGGCTATTCGTAACAATTAATGAAGATTTGTTTTTTGTGCTGAAATCATGATCCCATTTTACGGTTGCCAATAAGTTGCTGTATTTGTAGATGGAATCTGAATTGATGCTGTATTTGTCATGACTATAATATACAGAGGTTTCCAATTCGTCTTTTTGGGTAATTTTGTGATTGTATTTTAAAAGCAAATCATAAAAAGAAGCCTGACTATTGTCTAATTCGGGATCTTTAATAGCTTTCAGAATCCAGTCAGAATAACTGGCTCTGCCGCCAAATAATAAGCTCGATTTTCCTTTTACGATCGGAATTTCAAGTGTAACATTGCTCATTACAGGGCCAATGCCGGCTTCCCCAGAAACTTTTTCGGCATTTCCGCTTTTAGATTTAATATCAAAAACAGAAGAAAGGCGCCCTCCAAATTCGGCAGGAATGCTTCCTTTGTAAATATCGGCTGTTTTAGTAGTAAATGGATTTACCGAAGAAAAGAAGCCCAAAAAGTGAGAAGGATTGTATAAAGAAGCATTGTCTAATAAAAATAAGTTTTGATCGTCTTTTCCTCCACGCACATTAAAACCGGCAGAGCCTTCTCCTGCTGTTTTTATCCCCGGAAGAGTTGTGGCAACTTTAAAAATATCTCTTTCGCCCAAAATCAGAGGCACATTTTTAATGTTTTCGATATCAATGCTTGTGAGGCCAGTAACTGCTGAGGTTACACTTCTAGTTTTTTTGTTTTCGATGACAACTTCTTTAAGAGCATTTACGTTTTCGTCTAAATTAAAATCAACTTTTCCATTGTTGTAAAGTACAATCTTTTTAGTCTTTGGCTGATGACTGATAGATTGCGTTTCGATTATATTAATGCCTGCTGGAACTCTAAAACTGTAATAGCCATTTGCATCAGTGGTTGTGCTTATGTCTTTGTCTTTTACTTTAATGGTGATATTGTATTCTGGTTTTCCTGAAACCCTGTCTTTAATGTAGCCAGATAGGGTATAGGTCTGAGCCGCATTTATTAAAGATTGTTTTCCAAGAGAAATAATAGAGTCCGAATCTTTCTTAGAATCATTTAAATATTGCTTATTATAGATAGGGACAATTTGTGAATTAGCGGCCTTAATACTGCTTTTGTCGTCAGTGTTTTCAAAATAACTTTCAGTTATGTTGTTTGAGATTAAAAGACCATCACTTAGAATAATATTGTTGTTATCAATAATATAATTTATGGTTGTGTTAACCAAAATAGCGTCTAAAACTACTGAAATAGAGGTGTTCTTGAATTCGCCAGAAATAAGCTCATTGTTTGATAGCCATTGGTTCTTAAAATAAAAATGGAAAGAAGTGTTTTTTTCGAGTATTTCAATAGCTTTTCTTCGCGTTACATTTGAATATTCTATAGAAACATTTTTTTCCTGAGAAAAAAGAAAGATTGGCAGTAACAAAAATAAACAGAAGATAAATTGTTTTTTCATTTAGATTTACGAATAGAGCTTATAAATTGTTATCAATAAATTTTATTAAATCTGCTTTGAACTGATACCTGTTTGTTTCTTCTAGAAGTCTGTTTTTTTTGTAATATTCTTTTATTTCTTTTTTTAGTTCAGGAAATATGTTGAGAATTTCTTTTTGCGTGTTTACAGGTGAAAATTTCGAATTGTAAAAAAGCTGATAATCACTATATTCTTTGAATTCGGAATATAAAGTATTTTCAATAATGACTTCTTTAGCAGTTTTAAAATACTTAATGTATAAGGAGATATTTTTGCCTAAGTATTTTTCTTCAAAAAATCCTGTAACGCCTTTAGGATATTTATATTTATTGTCAATATTGACAAATTTTTTATCATCAATTAAAAAATAATCTGTTCTTTCATTTATGAGAGTTATTCCGAATGCATTATTATTCTCAAATGATTTGACAAGCTCGTCTTTGTATATGTCGTACTTTATTAAAACATTTTCGTACAATTGATTGTCATAAAAAACAGATCCGTTAACAAAGTTTTTATTTAAATAGTAGTTGTGGCTATTTTTTAAATTGTAAGGATCAATATGGATTTTGCCATTATTGATATTTAAAATTGCTTTGCCAATTGCTTTGTCAAAATAATTGGAAACTTCTTTTTTGGCATTAGTTTGAGAAAAACTGTTAATTGAAAGGAGCAGGATGAAAATTACTGTTGAGTAATTTGTATTCTTTAATAATTGATTTTTACAGTTTAGCTTGAATTTAAAAGAGATAATAATAAATAGTATTGTTTTAATTCTTAACCTTTCAATATCCTTTCTCATCAATATTTTAGTTTTTTATGTGGCTATTTTCCATATAAAACTATGTTAATGAGGTTTTGTTAAAAAATAAATTAAACCAACAGCATCGATTTTTAAACCAACAGCACTATTTAATCAATAATGTGTTTGCTGAAAACGTTGTAGCTTAATATTTTAACCGTTTGATTTTTAGAATGGAAAGTAAATGCAAAAATCGAAAAACCCCGTTTCATAATCATGAAACGGGGTTTTCTATAAATAAACCTTTAGTAAACTAAGATCTGATTACTCTTTTTTATCCTCACGTGGAGGTCTTGGAACAAGTGCTTTTTTAGACACTTTTTCTTTTTTAGTTTTAGGGTCAACTCCTAGGTATTTCACTTGGAAAACGTCTCCCATCTTAACTACGTCAGCAACGTTTTCTGTACGCTCCCAAGCCAGCTCAGATACGTGAAGCAATACTTCGTTTCCTGGTGCAGCAGTATATTCTACTACAGCTCCAAAATCAAGCATTTTGATTACTTTAACTTCGTAAGCCTCGCCAACTTGTGGTTTGAAAGTCAATGCATCGATTTTAGCCAATACAGCTTTAATGCCATCTGGATCAGTTCCTAAGATTTCAACTACACCTTGCTCGTCCACTTCATTGATTACGATAGTAGTTCCAGTAGCTTTTTGTAATTCTTGAATTACTTTTCCGCCAGGTCCGATTAACGCTCCAATAAAGTTTCCAGGGATAGTTCTGGTAATGATTTTTGGTGCATGAGCTTTAACTTCTGCTCTTGGCGCTGCGATAGTTTCAGTTAATTTTCCTAAAATATGCAAACGTCCGTCACGAGCTTGTGCTAAAGCTTGTTCCATAATGTCATAACGCAATCCTTCGATTTTGATATCCATTTGGCAAGCCGTGATACCATCAGCAGTTCCAGTTACTTTAAAGTCCATATCTCCTAAGTGATCTTCGTCTCCTAAAATATCAGACAATACAGCAAATTTCTCACCATCAGTAATTAATCCCATAGCGATACCAGAAACTGGTTTTGTCATTTGCACACCAGCATCCATAAGAGCCATTGTTCCAGCGCAAACCGTTGCCATAGAAGAAGAACCGTTAGATTCTAGTACCTCAGAAACAACACGAATTGTGTAAGGGCAATCTGCAGGAATCATATTTTTAAGAGCTCTTTGAGCTAAGTTACCGTGACCAACTTCTCTTCTTGAAGTTCCTCTTAATGGTTTTGCTTCACCAGTAGAGAAAGGAGGGAAGTTATAGTGTAAGTAGAATTTTTCTTCACCTTGCTCAGATGGAGAATCGATTTGGTTAGCTTCTTTAGAAGTTCCTAAAGTTACAGTAGCCAAAGCTTGAGTTTCTCCACGAGTAAATAAAGAAGATCCGTGTACAGATGGCAAGTAATCAGTTTCGCACCAGATAGGTCTAATTTCTGTAGTTTTTCTACCGTCTAGACGGATTCCTTTTTCAAGAATTACGTTACGAACTGCTTCTTTGTTTGTTTTGTAGAAGTATTTTCCAACTAAACCTGCAAGGTCTGCATTTTCAGCATATTCTTCTTCAGTAAATAAAGCTTTTGCTTCTTCTTTTACTGCTGCAAATTTTTCGCCTCTTTCTGCTTTTCCAGAAGCTTCTTGAGCAATTGCGTAGCATTTGTCGTAAGCGGCAGTCTTTACTTTAGCGTAAACAGCCTCGTCTTCAACTTCACCTTCGTATGTTCTGTATTCTTGAGAGCTTAATTTTGCTCTTAATTTTTGCTGTGCAACAATTTGAACTTTAATAGCTTCGTGAGCAAATTTAATCGCTTCAACCATTTCGGCTTCAGAGATTTCTTTCATCTCACCTTCAACCATGGCAACAGAATCCATAGAAGCTCCAATCATCATATCGATATCAGATTTTTCTAATTCTTCTCTGCTTGGATTGATTACCAATTTCCCGTCGATACGCGCAACACGCACTTCAGAAATCAAGTTGTAAAATGGAATGTCAGAAACAGCTAATGCTGCAGATGCTGCTAAACCAGCTAATGCGTCTGGCATAACATTGTCATCGTGAGACATTAATTGAATCATAACCTGAGTTTCAGCATGGTAATCGTCTGGGAAAAGCGGACGCAATACACGGTCTACTAATCTCATTGTTAATACTTCGCTGTCGCTAGGTCTAGCTTCTCTTTTGAAAAATCCTCCTGGGAAACGTCCTGCAGCAGCAAATTTTTCGCGGTAATCTACCGTTAATGGTAAAAAGTCAACACCTGGGTTAGATGTTCTTGCAGAAACTGCTGTTGCCAAAAGCATACAGTTTCCTAAACGTACAACAACTGAACCATCGGCTTGTTTTGCTAATTTACCAGTTTCGATTGAGATGCTTCTTCCATCTCCTAAATCGATAATTTCTTGTGAAACTTGTGGAATCATAAATTTTTCCTTTTTGATTATACAATGGGTTTTAGTTGTGTTGTAGTTGTTGTTGTGTGTAGTTGTTGTTATCTAAAACCCAATGAAAAACCAAACTTTTTTTCTTGTAATATGCTTATTATAAATAGCTATGATGTAAAAACAAAAAGAGGCACTCTCGCACCTCTTTTCTATATTGATTATTTTCTGATATTCAATACTTTGATAATCTCACGATATCTGTTGATATCTTTCTTTTTCAAGTAGTCCAACAAAGCTCTTCTTTTACCTACTAATAGTACAAGAGAACGCTCAGTGTTGTAATCGTGACGATTTTTTTTCAAGTGTTCAGTTAAGTGAGAAATTCTGTAAGTGAACAACGCGATTTGACCTTCAGCTTTTCCAGTGTTTTTTGCATCACCGTGTTGTGCGAAGATTTCTTCTTTCTTTTCTTTAGTTAAATACATTCCAATATTGTTTTAATGATTTTTATGTATGTCATACAACTTTTGTAAGACGGGTGCAAAATTAGATTAAAAAAACAGAAAAATCAAAAAAAAATAAAAGAATCTAAAAATTACGCCTAAGAAATTTGTTTTTAAAGATTTACGACCATTTTTTTTGGCTTAATTTAATACGATTTCTACTTTAGCTTCTGATTTTTTTTGCCAGTTTGTTTTTCGCTTAAAGAAGAATAAGAAAATTTGACATTCTCTGCATCGGTGCTCACCCCCGAAATTAAAACCCCTTTATCATAATGGTCAACAAACGTAATTTTTCGCGAACTGTCGTTTCCTTCCCAGACGCCTTGCTTTAATCCGTCTTTCAGAGTTCCTTTCTGCATTACAAATAGATCTGTTTCTTTATAATCTCCGTTTCCGTCTGTTACCGTTTGATTTTTATTCTCATCCCAATAATTAAGGATCAGAATCTGAAGTTTTTTTGCCTTCGGATCCCAGACATTCTGTTTTTCACATTTTTTACTCTGATTCTCGTACCAGCAAATCTCTTTGCCCGTTTTATGATCTTCCGAATAATTTATAACAGATTCTTTCGCGCCATTTTTATAGTAGTAAATAAACTCTCCGTCTTTTTTTAGAACATCGCGATCTAAGGTTGATCCTGTCATTTTTTTTCTTCCGTTTTTGTAGAAATCAGTTACCACATAACGGGTGCTTTTCTGAGAATAATTGGTAATTACCCTTGTGTAAGCATAATTTTCAGGCGTGCATTCATGATTTAGGGAGTCTAAAAAGATTTTTTTGGAGACCATGCTAATTTGTGCAGAAAGGTTGACTGAAATTATCAGAAGCAGTAAGAGTAAAACGTTCCTTTTCATTCAGTTCTATTTTTTATCTTAAAAATAGCGCTTCTAGAATAATTTAGCAACTTCTTGATTTACAAATTCTAAAAATCTTTCGTCAGCTTCTGTGAAGGGATCAATAACGTGGCTGTCAATATCGATTTGACCTATATTTACGCCATTAACAAAAAGCGGCACTACAATTTCTGATTTAACAGTCAAACTGCAAGCAATATAATTATCCTGTGCTTTAACATCTGGCACTACAAAATTAGCATTGCTTTCGGCAACTTGACCGCAGATTCCTTTTCCAAACGGAATAACGGTGTGGTCTGTTTCTGCACCAATATAAGGTCCCAAGTGTAAAGTTTTAGTGTCATGATTGGCAAAATAAAAGCCAACCCAATTGTAGTACTCTATATTTTCGTTTAAAAGCTTGCAGATTGCTAATAATTTTTCGTCTCTATTTTTTTGATTGTCAGTAATAATACTGCTTATTTGCGGTTGTAATTCTTGAAATGTCATGATATTTAATTTTATACAAAAGTATTTAAAGCTGAACTCAAAAAATATATAAATTTGAAAAAAAAATCTCTTGAAAAAATATTTAGTCCAGTTTAAGCCATTCCTGATTTTTATAAGCATCTTTTTTCTGACCTACATTGTCTTTACGCTGCTTTATAAGTTTTATTTAAATAGCTATCAGGCAGAAGATCTTGATGGTGTAACAATGATGGCAGGCAGAAATTCTGAACAATTGCTAAAGCTTTTAAATTACGATGTAATCATTCAGAAAAGTTCTCAAAATCCGTGGCAGGAAATTATTTTAAATGGGAGATTTATAGCGCTCATTACCGAAGGTTGCAATGCCGTAAGCGTTATGATACTTTTTGTCTCTTTTGTAGCTGCTTTTTCAGGAAACTTTAAAAAGACATTGCTGTTTATAGTGTTTGGGCTTATATCGATTTATATTTTGAATGTCATTAGGATTTCGCTTTTGATTTTGCTTGTATATCACTTTCCGCAATACACCCATTTTCTGCATGGAACTTTTTTTCCATTGATGATTTACGGATATGTTTTTATTTTATGGATTTTCTGGGTCAATAGATTTTCAAAATATGCTAAATAAATTAAAAGAGAATAAATTTAAAATCTTTACTGCAATTGTTGTGGTAATAGGTTTGGCCTTAATTAGAACATTTGAAAAGAAATTGTTTTATGATCCTTTTCTGGTGTATTTTAATGCCGATTTCCAATCCATCCCATACCCGCCAGTAGAAAACCTGAAACTTTTTGCAGGGCTATTTTTTCGCTATTCTTTAAATTCAGCTTTATGCCTTTGGCTAATTTATGCTTTGTTTGAGGATCGTGATATTTTTAAATTCAGCCTTCTGGTTTACAGCGTGTTTTTAGTGATTTTTCTAATAGCATTTTATATCATTTTGGAATGTTTTCCAGATGGCAGCTGGCTTCTTTTTTATGTGCGCAGATTTTTAATTCAGCCCATTTTAGCCCTTTTGTTTATTCCAGGATTCTACTATCAGCTTCAAAAAACTAAAAAATAACATTTGTTTTAGTTTTTTATCGGCAGTTTTTAAATAGCTTTGCAGTATGAATTTGAAAAAGTGCACAGGTTTATTTTTAGCGCTCCTTTTATTGGTTTCCAATATAGGGTTTGCTTTTGATGTGCATTATTGTGGCGGAGAAATTGCTTCAGTTTCTTTAAAAACGACAGCAGAACCTGTTGTTGAAAAGAAATGTTGCGGTTCTAAAGAGAAAAAGAACTCTTGCTGCAAAGACAAAGTTGTTCATTTCGAAAAGAAATCAGACAATGCAACAATCAAATTCTTCTTTTTCCAATTTGCTTTCCCAGCAGTTATACAAGATTATAAACCTTTAGTCTTTTTAGAAGTTCCAAATTTTAAAAAGAAAGAAGTTCTTTCGTATTACGCTGATGCGAATGCGCCCCCCTTATTTAAATTATACCATCAGTATATTTTCTATTCCTGATTTTAATGTTAAGATGCACCGCAAGTCTTGATTAAGGCTTTGCGCTTACATTTTTGATGTCTTTCGCTTTGCGAGGAAAACAGAAATGTAATTCTATTTCAACATTAAAATCAATTTTATATGCAAAAAAATATAATGCTTTTTGCAATGGTTTTGCTTTCTTTTTCTGCCTTTTCGCAAGAAGATCTGCAAGAAGTAAAAATCACGAAAAAGCAAAAGGGAATTAAAAAATCCTTTTCCGTAACAGCCAATACATCTGTAATCACCAGTAAAGAACTGCTTAAAGCGGCTTGCTGTAATCTGGCCGAAAGTTTTGAAACCAATCCATCAATCGATGTCAATTTTTCTGATGCCTTGACAGGAACTAAGCAGATTAAAATGCTAGGTCTGACGAGTCCATATTTAATGATTACAGAAGAAAATATTCCTTCTGTTCGAGGAGCGTCTCAAGCTTATGGATTGTCATTTACGCCAGGAACTTGGATCGAAAGTGTTCAGATTACAAAAGGCGCAGGGAGTGTTGTAAACGGCTACGAAAGTATTTCGGGCCAGATTAACACAGAACTTTTAAAACCGTTAAGCGATATTCCTTTCTTTTTGAATGCTTACGGATCGACAGATTCTCGTTTTGAGTTAAATACTCATTTCAATAAAAAACTATCAGATAAATGGGTGACCAGCTTATTTGTTCACGGAAATGCGCGTGTAGCAAAAAACGATATGAATAAAGATGGTTTTCTGGATAATCCGTTAGGGAAACAAATCAATGTTTTAAATCGTTATCAGTATTATAATCCAGAAAGCGGTTTGGTGAGTTTTATCAATTTCAGGTATATGAATGATAAAAAACAAACTGGAGAATTAGATTTTGATAAAGATCGTGATCGCGGAACTACCAATCATTGGGGGTCAGAAATCAATACTGAACGTTTTGATGTTTCAACAAAAATTGGATATGTATTCAAAGATATGCCATATCAGAGCATTGGTTTTCAAAATGCTTTTAATAGCCATAAGCAAGACTCTTATTATGGTTTAAATCAGTATGATATTAAGCAAAATAGCTTTTATTCTAATTTGATCTTCAATTCCATCATCAATAATACGATGCATAAATTTTCAACGGGTCTGAATTTTACGTACGATCAATATCAGGAGTTTGTAAATCTGGCAGACGTTAGCAGAATTGATAATTCGGTAGGAGCTTTCTTTGAATATACTTATGATAATACAGACAATTTTAGTTTAATTCTAGGAGGAAGGGTTGATAACCATAACCGATTAGGGCTTTTTGTTACGCCAAGACTACACATGAGATATAATCCTTGGAAGAATGGAGTAGTTCGTTTTTCTGCAGGAAGAGGAAAGCGTTCTGCAAATATTTTTGCCGAGAATCAGCAGCTTTTTGCCAGTTCAAGAACTTTTTCGGTTTTAGATTCTAGCGGAAAAGTATACGGTTTGAATCCTGAAATTGCATGGAATTATGGCGTGAGTTTTTCTCAAAAATTCCGTCTTTTCAATAGAAATGCCGATGCAGGTTTTGATCTGTACCGAACAGATTTCCAAAATCAGGCTATTGTAGATGTGATGCAGAGCCCGCAGCAAGTTTTGTTTTACGATTTGAAAGGAAGTTCTTTTGCAAACAGTCTTCAAGTTGAGTTTAATTACGAATTGATCCATAATTTGAATTTAAGAACAGCTTATAAATATTACGACATTCAAACCGATTATTTAAGAGGAGCATTCCAACGTCCGCTTCAAGCAAAACATCGTTTCTTAGGAAATTTAGAATATGAAACACCTTTGAACAACGACAAACAATGGAAGTTTGATTTTACTTATAATTGGTCAGGAAAACAGCAGCTTCCTTACACGGCATCAAATCCTGCTGAAGATCAGTTTCCGGATTTTTCGCCTTCGTATGCGGTGATGAATGCTCAGGTGACTCGAGTTTTTTCATCGGTTTTTGAAGTGTATGTGGGAGGAGAAAATATTGGAAATTATAAACAGCAAAAAGCAATTTTAGGAGCAAATGATCCTTTTGGACCTAATTTTGATGCATCAATCGCATACGCTCCTATTTTTGGGCAGATGTATTATGCAGGACTTAGATTTAAAATTAAATAAAAATTTCAACAACAATAAAAATTAAATACAATGAACAAAATAGTTTTAATCGCAATGATGGTTTTTTTAGGTTTTTCGGCTCAGGCTCAAACTAAAAAAAATAAGAATTTAAAATACACAACAGAGGTAAACGGTAACTGCGAACAATGCAAGAAACGAATAGAAAAAGCGGCTTATGCTGTTCCGGGCGTAAAAACGGCAACCTGGGATGTAGGTTCGCATCAGCTTTCGGTTATTTTAAACGAAGAGAAATGTTCTCCTTCAGATTTAAACAAAGCAATTGCAAAGGCAGGTCATGATACTAAGGAAGTTAAAGCGACAACTGAAGATTATGACAACCTTCACAGCTGTTGCAAGTATGTAAGAGAATAGTGTAAAAAGTAGCCCAGACAAATAAGTCTGGGCTTTTTTTAATAGTTAATTTATGTTTAAAATCCCGCATTTTATTGTGGTTAAAGTAAATTATTGTTACTTTCACGAACTATAAAGATAACCAATCTCGTTTTATGAATAATTTTGAATGGACCCAGTTACTAAACCCTGAATTTTATATTACTTTAAGTGTCGGCGGTTTTCAAATTGGGTTGTTTATTGTTCTGTTTATAGTTTTTGCTGAGACAGGACTTTTTGCAGGTTTTTTTCTGCCTGGAGATAGTTTGCTTTTTTTAGCAGGTATTTACAGTCGTGATCTAATTGAAAATGTTGCTTATATTCCAAATGATTTTGTAAATGTGTTTCTGCTTGCTACAGCAGTTGCTATAATGGGAGTTTTGGGTAATATGACTGGTTATTGGTTTGGAGCAAAAAGCGGTTATTATCTGTTTAAAAAAGAGGATACATTCTGGTTTAAGAAAAAATACCTGCTTCAATCAAAAGATTTTTTTGAAAAATACGGAGGAAAGGCAATCATATATGCGCGCTTCCTGCCAATTTTCAGAACGTTCGCACCTATTGTTGCCGGGATCGTTTCGATGGACAGAAAGAAGTTTATGTTTTATAATGTTTTGAGTTCTTTTCTTTGGTCATTTATATTAATTTTCGCAGGACATTACTTATATGGCGTTTTCTTGAAACAAGGAATAGATTTAAAGAAACATATTGAATATATCATCATTATTATCATTATAATCTCAACTTTCCCAGTTATATTGAAGCTTTTGAAAAAGAGACCAAGTGAAGAAATTTAATTAAAGAATATAATTAAGAAATCCGAAGTTTTACCTTCGGATTTTTTTATGCTTGTTATTAAAGCTGAGTGTAACCATTTCCATTAATACTATAGTTTTTCTTAGCAGATAAATCATAATAGAAACCAAAAAAAGCTGTAATCAGTTTTTAAAACGTAATTACAGCTTTTAGGTTAAATTATTTTAGTTGTTGACACAAAGTAATTTCTATTTGGAATTTATTCCGAGGCTTCGGGATAAAAATTGGATATTTATAAGCCATTACCATTCATTCACTTTATTGGCATCCATTTTAAGGAAAATAAACAGCAAAATGGTGAATCCCCAGAGTCCAGAGCCTCCATACGAAAAGAAGGGTAGAGGAACCCCGATTGTTGGGAAAATTCCAATTACCATGGCAATGTTTACAAAGAAATGGATAAAGAGAATTGCGGCTACGCAATATCCGTAAACCCGGCTGAATTTTGTTTTCTGTCTTTCTGCCAAATAAATAACTCTAAGCAGCAGGCCAGTAAAAAGTAAAATTACTACCAGTGATCCTGCAAAACCCCATTCTTCACCAACAGTAGTAAAGATATAATCGGTGTGCTGTTCAGGTACGAATCCTCCTTTGGTTTGTGTTCCTTCAAGAAAACCTTTTCCAATCCATCCGCCAGAACCAATTGCAATTTCAGATTGGTTGGTATTGTATCCAATACCTTTCATATCTACGGTTTTACCAAGTAAAATATTAAAACGGTCTCTGTGGTGCTGTTTAAAAACGTTGTCAAATACATAATCTACAGAGAAAACGAATCCAGAGATTAGGACTAATAAAATTCCGCTTAAAATGATATTTCTGTCAACAACTCTGCCTTTGAAGTGTATAATGGCTAATACGATAAAAGCCATTCCAATCACGGCATATGGTTCTAGAACTAAAGTAAGAACGAAAAGAACAATGGTTATAAATGCTGTCCACACATACCAAGAAGGCAAACCTTCTCTGTAAAGAACAAGGATGAACGCGCTGTAGATTAAGGCACTTCCAGGGTCTGGCTGCGGTAAAATCAATATTACAGGCAAAAGCATAATAGCCAGAGCTTGAATTTGTCTATTGGTTTCTTTTAAGTTGATTTGCGTGTCGCTCAAATATTTGGCCAATGCAAGAGAAGTTGCGGCTTTTGCAAACTCAGATGGCTGTAAAGTGAAACTTCCTATGGCGTACCAGCATCGCTGTCCTGCGATGGTTTTTCCAAAAAGAAATAATCCGGCAAGAGATAATAGGGAAACTCCAAATATGATACTGGCATATTTTTCGTAAAATTTACCATCAACAAAAAGCACTACAAATATCAACGGAATAGTACAGCAGATAAAAATAAGCTGTTTTTGATACGTTCCATCAGTTGATAACAAAGAAGACGAGTAAATATTAAGCCAACCCAAAGTTACCAGCGCAATGTAGATAAAGACACTTATCCAATCAATATTATTTTTTACACTTTGATTTTTCATTTGAAATACTCTTTCTTAGTTTTTCTTAGTTGTGTCTACTGCTGTTTTTTTAACTTCCGCTTTAGTTGCTGTTACGGCTGCTGGTGCTTTTGGTTTTATAATTTTTGCTTGCAAGACAGAATCTTTTGGCACAGATTCGATTTTAAGAGCATCGCTTATTCCGCCAACTTTAGCATATTCTGAAAGTAAGCTTTTGTTTAATACTCTTACTTCTAAGTCTGTTCTTGTAATTTTCTTTCTTAGATATTTTTCAATCATTAAACTCGCAATCGGACCCGCAACGGTTGCTCCAAAACCTCCATTTTCAATCATAACCGCAATAGCGATTTTTGGATTGTCTTTTGGAGCAAAGGCCACAAATATAGAGTGGTCTTTAAGCTGTGTTCTTTTACCGTTTATTTTGGCAAAGTTCTCAGCAGTACCTGTTTTTCCGCAAATATCGATTCCTTCTACCCTAAGGGCATAAGCAGTACCTTTGTTATATACATCAAACAATCCGCTGATAACTGGCGGGAAATATTTTTGATCGATCGTAGTCACGTGTTTTGTAGTGAACTTTTCGTCTATTTTTTCTCCCTCAATTTTTTTAATGATGTGAGGCGTATAATAATAACCCTGATTTGCTACAGTCGCCATCATGTTGGCCAATTGAATAGGTGTCATTAAAACCTCTCCTTGTCCAATAGCATTCGATACGATGGTTGAGCTTCTCCATCCTCCGTTAGGATAAATTCTTTTATACGTTTTTGAAGTTGGGATATTTCCTCGTTTTCCAATAGGTAAGTCATATCCCATAAATTGTCCTAAACCAAAACTTTTTATATGACTGCTCCAAACGTCGACAGCGTGGCCAGGGTCTTTGTACTTATTGATTGTAAGCATATAGGCTTGACCAAAATAAGTGTTGCAAGAGTTGTAAATTCCATTATGCAATTGATGCGGACCAAAACCGTGGCATTTCATAAATCGGCCTCCACCATAACTAAATCCGTGATGACACATAAATGTCGTCTGCTCATTTACCACGCCCTCTTGAAGCGCAACCAAACCAGTCAGGATTTTGAATGGAGAACCAGGAGGATATTCTGCTAAAAGTCCTCTGTCGTATAAAGGCTTTGCAATAGAATCGTGATATAAAAGTGTATAATTTTTAGATCTTTGACGTCCTACTAAAATACCTGGATCATAAGAAGGAGCTGTAACCAATGCTAGAATTTCTCCAGATTTAGGTTCAATAGCAACGATTCCTCCGCGCTTATTAATCATTAATTCCTCGCCATATTTTTGAAGTTCGGCATCAATAGTTAAATTGATATCTTCTCCAGCTACGGCGATAGTATCGTATTTTCCTTCTTTATAAGGGCCAATTTCTCGATTGTATTTATCTTTTTGAATGTATTTTACCCCTTTTATTCCGCGTAAGATTTCTTCGTAGCTTTGTTCTACACCTTGCTTACCAATTAAATCTCCACTGTTATAGTACGGATTCTTCTCAATTTGTTTTTCATTTACCTGAGTAATAAAACCAAATATATTGGCGCCGTAATCTACTTCGTAATCGCGAAGTGATCTTTTTTGGAAATAAAAACCATCATATTTTCTGATTTTTTCCTGAAAAGCGGCAAATTCGTTTTTATTCAGCTGCGATAAAAACACAGATGGAAGTCGCGGACTATAAACCTTTGCTTTTTCAATACGCTTATGGTATTCTTCTTCAGTAATATTTAGAAGAGCACAGAACTCAGGGATATTAAGATCCTTTTTTATATCTCTCGGAATAACCATGATATCATAAGAAGCCTGATTCGCAACAAGAAGTTTTCCGTTACGATCATAGATGTAACCTCTTTCAGGATAGTCATATACTTTTTTTATCGCATTATTTTCCGATTTCAATTTAAAAGAATCATCAATAATCTGCAGGTAAAAAATCCTAATCAGTAGCAAAGACGCTGCAATAATAATTATAGTGGGCAGCAAGACTTTTCTCATCGTTTATTGGGCTTAATAAGATAAATTATTATTATTGAAGTGATTATAGTAAAGATAGAACTAAATAAGGTTCGGAGCAAAATGTCCCAGATAAATTTGAATTGAAATGCTTCTAAAACAAATAATACAATATGGTGCATTAGAACCGAAACTAGTATGAATGAAAAACGTTCTGGTGTTAAAGATTCGTTTAGTTTAATGGTTTGGTATTCGTAGCTTAAACCAAAAGAAAATTTAAAAATGTAAGGCCTGTAATACGCTAAAATAACACAAGCAGTTGCGTGTATTCCTCCCGAATTGCAAAACATATCCATTATTAATCCAAGGAAAAAGCTAGAAGCGATTAATCCTGCTTTATTGCTATTTACTGGGTATAGAATGATATACAAGATGTACGGAAAAGGACTTATATATCCTAAGAAATTCATATTGTTGAAAATAACAATCTGAATTGCCAGCAACATAATAAATCGAAAAATATTGACTAACAGAGCGCTATTCATTTTTTTCTTTGTTTTCTAAATTAATAAGTTCCTCTCTGTCCTTGCTTTTGATGATATAAACGTGCCCTAAGTTTGTCATGTCATTAAATAGCTTAACTTTTATAACATAAAAACTTGTTTGAGTCTCTTTATAAATTGTTTCAACGGTTCCGATATTAATTCCTTCTGGGAAAATTACAGATTGACCTCCCGTTACAATTGTGTCTCCTTTTCTAACCGAAGCTAATCTTGGCACATCTCGCAATTGTACAAAACCTGTGCTTTTTCCGTCCCATGTTAATGAACCAAAGTGGTTTGATTTTTTTAGCTTGGCATTTATCTGAGATTTCATGTTCAAAATACTCACAACTGTAGAATATCTTGGTGATGTATCGTCTACAATACCAACAATTCCTAAACTGTTTATTACTCCCATATCTGGTTTTACGCCTTCATTGGATCCAGAGTTCAAAGTAAGAAAGTTTTCGTGTGTGCTGTAAGTGTTATGAATTACTTTTGATACAATTATATCAGCAGGTTTTACTCCTTTAATAGTATCTGGCAAAGGTAATTTTGATGTGTCTTCTTTATTGAATAAAAGACTTTTTAATCTTGCGTTCTCAAGTACAAGTTCGTCGTTTTCAGCTCTTAAATTCAAATACTCATTAACACGATTGATTTTTTCATAAACACCTCCGCTTAAAAAATTGGCAGAGCTGATTATTTTGCTTCTGTGGTAAGAATGAGATTGAATAGTGAGTCCTAACGAAATACCTAAAAGCAGCAAAAACAGCAATCGATTACTGTTTCTTATAAGGAAATTAAATATTTGCTGCATTTCTTGTCTGGTTATTTTGTTTCAGGATATGCTTAAAGGTTTCAGTTTTTACAAGGGTCAAATAGAAGAAATTCGACCCTTATAAAAGTAAATTGATTATAATGAATCTTATTTGATTAAGATGCTTTTAAATTTAGCAATGTTTTTAAGAGCCATTCCTGTACCGCGAACAACAGCTCTTAACGGATCTTCAGCAATATAAACTGGCAGATCTGTTTTTTGAGAGATACGTTTGTCAAGACCTCTTAACATAGATCCTCCACCAGCTAAATAGATACCAGTGTTGTAGATATCTGCTGCTAACTCAGGAGGAGTTTGAGATAATGTTTCCATTACCGCATCTTCAATACGCTGAATAGATTTGTCTAATGCTTTTGCAATTTCACGGTAAGAAACATCTACTTGTTTTGGTTTACCTGTAAGCAAATCTCTACCTTGAACAGACATATCTTCTGGCGGACCATCTAAATCTTCGATAGCCGCACCGATTTGAATTTTAATTTTTTCAGCAGTACTTTCTCCAACAAATAAGTTGTGCTGTGTACGCATATAATACACGATATCGTTTGTGAAAACGTCACCTGCAATTTTTACAGATTTGTCACATACAATTCCGCCCAAAGCGATAACAGCAATTTCTGTTGTACCACCTCCAATATCTACAATCATGTTTCCTTTTGGTTGCATAATGTCAATACCAATACCAATTGCCGCTGCCATTGGCTCATGAATCAAGTAAACTTCTTTTCCGTTTACTCTCTCACAAGATTCCTTCACCGCTCTCATCTCCACTTCAGTAATACCAGAAGGAATACATACAACCATACGTAAAGCTGGAGTAAACATTCTTTTTTTCAATGCAGGAATACTTTTAATGAACATATTGATCATTTTTTCCGAAGCATCAAAATCAGCGATTACACCATCTTTCAAAGGCCTTATAGTTTTGATGTTTTCATGTGTTTTACCTTGCATCATGTTGGCTTCTTTACCAACAGCAATGATTTTGCCTGATACTCTATCACGTGCAACGATAGACGGACTATCAATGACAACTTTATCATTATGAATGATTAAAGTGTTTGCGGTTCCAAGGTCTATCGCAATATCCTCGGTCATGAAATCAAAAAATCCCATAAGTTTTTTAGGGGTTTAAAATGTTATAAATTATTTATCGAACAAAGTTAAACAAATTAATGTTTAAAATGACGCGTTCCTGTAAATACCATTGCAAGATTATTTTCATTGCAATAATTTATACTTAATTCGTCTTTTATCGAACCTCCTGGCTGAATTACAGCAGTTATTCCTGCTTTTTTAGCTAATTCTACACAATCCGGAAATGGGAAAAATGCATCACTTGCCATCGAAGCTCCATTTAAATCAAATCCAAAAGCTTTTGCTTTGTCAACTGCTTGAATTAAAGCGTCAACTCTTGAAGTCTGACCTGTACCTGATGAAATCAATGTTCCGTTTTTAGCAAATACAATAGTGTTTGATTTTGTATTCTTGCAGATTTTAGAAGCAAAGATCAAATCTTCGATCTCTTGAGCAGTAGGTTCTGTAATGGTAACGGTTTTTAAATGCTCTTTATTATCCGTAATATTATTTCTATCCTGAATTAACAATCCGTTAAGACAAGTTCTTACTTGACGAGCTGGCAATTCAACATCGTTTTGCACTAATATGATTCTGTTTTTCTTCTCTTGTAAAACTGTAACAGCCTCATCATCATAAGCAGGAGCGATTACTACTTCGCAGAATAGTTTGTTGATTTCCTGTGCAGTTTCTAAATCAATTTTAGTATTAGCAATTAACACTCCTCCAAAAGCTGAAGTCGGATCGCAAGCTAAAGCAGCCAAATAAGCTTCGCTGATTGTTTTTCTTGAAGCCAAACCGCAAGCATTATTGTGTTTTAAAATCGCGAACGTTGGTCCGTCAGTTTTAAATTCTGCAATCAAATTGACCGCTGCATCAACATCTAATAAGTTGTTGTATGATAATTCTTTTCCGTGAAGTTTATTGAACATCGCGTCAAAATCTCCAAAGAAAAACCCTTTTTGATGTGGGTTTTCACCATATCTTAAAACTTGACCATTTGCAATGCTTTCTTTGTAAATAGTTTCGTCTGTATTGAAATAATTAAAAATAGCTCCATCATAGTGAGATGAAACGTGGAATGCTTTAGTAGCAAACAATCTTCTGTTCTCCAAAGTTGTTGCTCCGTCTTGCTCTGTAATCAAATCTAAAAGTAAGCTGTACTCGTTAACAGAAGCTACAATTACAGTGTCTTTGAAATTTTTTGCACCAGCACGAATTAATGAAATACCGCCGATATCAATTTTTTCAATAATATCTTGCTCACTTGCTCCAGAAGCAACTGTTTTTTCAAAAGGATACAAATCAACAATTACCAAATCGATTTGAGGAATGTCAAATTCCTTCATTTGCTGAACATCGCTTTCGTTGTCTTGACGATTCAAGATACCTCCAAAAATTTTTGGGTGTAAAGTTTTTACTCTTCCGCCAAGAATTTCTGGGAAAGAAGTAATATCTTCAACAGGAACTACTGGAATGCCAAGGTTTTTGATGAAATCCTCAGTTCCGCCAGTTGAATAAAGTGTTACATTTTGTTCGTGTAATTTTCTAACAATTGGTTCTAATCCATCTTTAGAAAAAACAGAAATTAATGCCGATTGTATTTTTTTAGTTGTGCTCATTGTGTAGTTATGATTTTGAGACTGCAAAAGTAGTTTTTTTATATATTATATTAAAAAAAATTAGTGTAACAAAATGCTAAAAAAATCTACTGATGAGTAAGTTAACTTTTATTAGGTTTTTGAATTTAAATTATTGAATTTTACTTTATTGAAAAACACAAAAATATGATCGTTTATCTAAGATTATTGAAAGAAAGTCTAAGCTTTGCCATCAATGCTTTGCGAAATAATAAATTGCGCACTTTGTTGTCGCTTTTAGGCGTGACGATTGGTATTTTTTCGATTATTGCTGTTTTGGCTGCCGTTGATTCTTTAGACAAAAAAATTTCTAAGGATTTGAGCAGTTTAGATAAAAATACAATTTATTTAATGAAATATTGCTTTGGGCCGTCTGAAATTCCGCAATGGAAGAGAGAACAGTTTCCAAATGTAAAATACGACGAATATGTTGGGCTGAAAAACTCAATGAATAATACCGATCAAGTGGCATATCAGCTTTTTGTAAATAGAGAAAGTTTAAAATACGATTCTAAAACAGTTAGCGATGTAAATATTATTCCGTCGTCAAGCGAAATGGTCGATATTGACGGATTGAGTTTTGATAAAGGGAGGTTTTACAATGAGTCTGAATCTAATTCAGGAACTCCTGTTATTGTCCTTGGTTACGATATTGCTGACGGGCTTTTTGGCACAAGCGACCCAATCGGGAAAAATATTCGCTTGTACGGACAGCGTTTTACGGTTATCGGCGTAATGGCAAAACAAGGAGCTGGTTTTTTTGGAGATAGCAATGATACTTCAGTTTATCTTCCTGCTAATTTTTTAAGAAGAATGTACGGAGATAGCGATGCTATGACGCCAGTAATTGTTTTAAAACCTGAAAAAGGGGTTGACATGGACGCGTACAAAGCTGAAATCGCTCAGAAGCTTCGAGCAATCCGCGGAATGAAAGCAGGCGAAATGGACAATTTTTTTATTAATGTCCTTTCTGGTTTTACTGATTTTATCGATGGAATTTTAGGCCAGATGAATTTTGTAGGCTGGATTATCAGTGGGTTTTCTCTATTAGTTGGAGGTTTCGGAATTGCAAATATTATGTTTGTTTCGGTTAAAGAAAGAACAAATCTTATCGGAATTCAGAAATCACTGGGAGCTAAAAATAAATTTATCTTATTCCAATTTTTGTTTGAAGCCATTATTTTATCAGTTATTGGCGGAATCATCGGTCTTTTGATGGTTTGGGGTATTGCCCTTGTTTTGACAAAAATGCTGGATTTTGAATTTGTTTTAAGTTTTGGAAATATCGTTTTAGGAACAAGTTTAGCAGCTTTCATTGGTTTGGTTTCGGGTATTCTGCCAGCGGTTTCGGCAGCAAATTTAGATCCTGTAGAAGCCATTCGAACAGGAATGTAATATTGCTTTTGTGTTATTTTACTGTAAATTTTGATGGCTCGAAATAATTAGATATTTTTGATAGGCCAAGAACTAAAACCTTAACACAATGAGCTTTAACCTTAGATCTGTCGATATTGTTGAGTCTATTTCTAGAGAAGATTTCAAAAAGAATTATTTAGATAAAAAAAAGCCTTTGATTATAAAGGGGCTCACAAATGATTGGCCTGCAAAGGATAAATGGTCGACGGAATATTTTAAGGAAATTGCGGGAGATATTGAGGTTAAATTAGTTGATAATTCTAAAGCAGATCCGTCAAAAGTAATTAATGCTTCTATCGCTAGCATGAAGTTTGGCGAATATCTGGATTTGATAAAACGCGAGCCAACACAACTGCGTATTTTTTTCTTTAATCTTTTTAAGCACAGGCCAGAATTGGTTCATGATGTGAAAGTCCCAAAAGAATTAATGGGAGGTTTTATAGAAAGTATGCCAGCCATGTTTTTTGGAGGTTCAAAAGCGGTTACGTTTTTACATTATGATATCGATTTGCCTCATTTGTTTCATACGCATTTTGGAGGAAGGAAACATATTATATTATTTGACTACAAATGGAAGAAAAGGCTTTATTGCATTCCGAATACCACGTATGCATTGGAAGATTATGATGTAGCCAATCCTGATTTTGAAAAATTTCCAGCTCTAAAAGGAGTAGAAGGCTATGAGGTTTTCTTAGAACACGGAGACACATTATTTATGCCAACAGGAATGTGGCATTGGATGCGCTACGTTGATGGTTCTTTTTCTCTCACACTTCGCGCATGGGACGCATCATGGTCACGAAAAATAGCCAGTGTTTGGAGTTTATTTATGCACGGTGCAGTAGACAGCGGTATAAAAGTGATTTTTAGAGAGCGTTATGCTATATGGCGCGAGAAACTGGCTTTTAAAATTGCTGAAAAAGAATTAAAGAAGGATTTAAGGAAGGCGAGTTGAGAATAGAATTTTCATATGTGTTCCTACAAGGTTTAGAAAACCTTGCGCGAGAGGTTTAATTATACTTATATAACTTATATGGTTTAAACAAAAAAATCCCAAGAAGCAATTTCTTGGGATTTCTATTTTAAATAGTTTAAAAACTATCGAATATCATTGTTTTGAATCAAATCGATATATAAGTTGATCTTATCTTTCAATTCTTTTCTTGGCGTGATAAAGTCTAAGAAACCGTGCTCTAATAAGAACTCAGCAGTTTGGAAACCTTCTGGCAAATCTTTTCCTGTAGTGTCGCGTACAACACGCGGACCAGCAAAACCAATCAAAGCGCCTGGTTCAGAGATATTGATGTCTCCTAACATTGCGTAAGATGCAGTTGTTCCTCCTGTTGTTGGGTCTGTACAAAGAGAGATGTAAGGTAGTTTAGCTTCAGCTAATTGAGCTAATTTTACAGAAGTTTTTGCTAATTGCATTAAAGAATAAGCAGCTTCCATCATACGAGCACCACCAGATTTAGAAATCATTACAAATGGAAGTTTGTTTTTAATAGCGTGATCAATACCTCTTGCGATTTTCTCACCTACAACAGCTCCCATAGATCCGCCGATGAATGCAAAATCCATACAGCAGATTACAAGTTCTCTTCCTTTAGATTTTCCAACTCCCGTACGTACAGCGTCTTTAAGATGAGTTTTTTCCATTACATCTTTCAATCTGTCTGCATATTTTTTTGTATCCACAAAATGCAGAGGGTCTTTAGAAGTCATGTTTTTATCTAACTCAACAAATTCGTTGTTGTCGAATAAAATTTCAAAATAGGTTGCGCTTCCAATTCGAACGTGAAAATCATCTTCAGGGCTAACGAATAAATTTCTCGCCAATTCGTCAGCATCAATAATTTTTCCAGTAGGAGATTTGTACCACAATCCTTTCGGAACGTCCATCTTGTCTTCTGTCGCGGTCGTAATCCCTTTTTCTTGTCTTTTAAACCAAGCCATTTTTTTAATTTTAGAATGTAGATTTTAAATTTTAGATTTTTCAATCTGAATTCAAAATTTAAATTTCAGGCTTCATTAGAAATCTGAAATCTAAATTCAAAAATCTAAAATTTAAAGTGTGTTTACGTTATTTAAATCAGCGAAAGCTTGTTCAAGTCTTGCATTGAATGTCACTTCACTTTCACGAACCCATTTTCTTGGATCGTAGTATTTTTTGTTTGGAGCATCTGGACCTTCTGGGTTACCAATTTGAGTTTTTAAGTACTCAATATTGTTTACCATATAGTCACGGATTCCTTCAGTGTATGCAAATTGTAAATCTGTATCAATATTCATTTTGATAACTCCGTAACCGATAGCTTCTCTAATTTCTTCAAGTGTAGAACCTGAACCTCCGTGGAAAACGAAATCAACTGGGTTGTGGCCAGTGTTGAATTTGCTTTGTACGAAATCTTGAGAATTTTTTAAGATTTTTGGAGTTAATTTTACGTTTCCTGGTTTGTAAACACCGTGAACGTTTCCGAAAGCAGCGGCAATTGTAAATTTAGGGCTTACTTTAGATAATTCTTCGTAAGCGTAAGCTACTTCTTCTGGTTGAGTATATAATTTTGAGCTGTCTACATCTGAGTTGTCAACGCCATCTTCTTCTCCACCTGTAATACCAAGTTCGATTTCTAATGTCATTCCCATTTTGCTCATTCTAGCTAAATATTCTTTGCAGATTTCGATGTTCTCTTCGATTGGCTCCTCAGACAAATCGATCATGTGAGAACTGAATAATGGTTTTCCTGTTTCTGCGAAGTGTTTTTCAGAAGCATCTAATAAACCATCAATCCAAGGTAAAAGTTTTTTTGCACAGTGGTCAGTGTGTAAGATTACAGTTGCACCATAAGCTTCTGCCAAAGTATGAATGTGTTTTGCTCCTGCGATTCCTCCTGCGATTGCTGCTTTTTCACCTGCATTTGATAATCCTTTTCCAGCGTTGAATTGTGCTCCACCGTTAGAAAATTGAATGATAACTGGCGCGTTTAGTTTTGCTGCAGTTTCAAGAACTCCGTTAATTGTGCTTGATCCAGTAACGTTTACTGCTGGAAGAGCAAAACCCTTCTCTTTCGCATAATTAAAGATCTCTTGAACTTGATCTCCTGTAGCTACTCCTGGTTTAATGTTGTGTGCCATTTTAATTTTTTTTTATAGTTGTTTTTAGTTTTTAGGTTGCAAAAATAAGAATTAATTAGCATTAGAATGGATAATTTATACCAAAATTTAAAACCGAGTGTCCAAAATTGTATTCTTTAAACCATCGATCCCCCTTGTCATGTGCTGGATTATAAGTCTTAAAGCCTAAATCTAAACGAATCACAAAAAAGCTTAAATCGTATCTTAAACCGAATCCTGTGCCCAAAGCAATTTCTTCTAAATCGTTTAAGTTGTCAAATCTTGCTTTCGGATCTATAACATTATCGAGCACATTCCAGATATTTCCGGCATCTGCAAAGAGAGCTCCCTTAACATCTCCAAAAATTTTGAAACGGTATTCGATACTGGCAGCGATTTTCATATTTGCCTCATTAAAGTCGTTTACAGCATTGGTGCTTCCCGGTCCTAAAGCGTAAGGTTGCCAAGCACGGTTGTCATTGGAACCTCCGCCATAATAACTTCGTGAAAACGGAATATAGTTTGAGTTTCCGAACGGTATTGCAATTCCGAAGAAACTTCTAACAGCAAGAACCTTTTCTTTTCCAAAATCCCAGTGTTTAATATAGTCAAATTCAGTCTTTATGTATTCTGAATACTCCAGATTAAAGATTTCGTAATTGCCTTTTGTGTTTTTTTGAAGATTTCCAATTTCTGAAATTAGCGAAAGCAATGTTCCGGCAGACTCAATTTTGGTTCTGAATTGATAGAAATTATTGTCGGCTAGATCTTTTTTGGTGGTTTTGGTAAAAGAAAAACTTGTTGCCAGAATGAAATCATTTTCAGTCAAACGAACCCTTCTTTCCTCAATACTTTCAACTTCCTGATATTGTGAACTCCCTGGAGTCAAGGCTGTTTTTCCAGTCAACACGTCATTTGTAAATCCTGTGGTTCCTTTCGGTATGGTAAGATCTTTTCTTGCCTGTTCCTCTGTTGTATTTCCCCAGTTGAGAGGGTCAACATTGTAATCTTTTCCGATAAAATTCAAATCATCATAAGAAGAGGTGTATACATTAAAGTAATTATCTGGATTTAGGTTACGCACGAACTGAGCATTTAGCAATTCGAATTTTGCTGTATTATGACGTTTTGGTGTCCAGTTGTACGAAATACCTCCTGTAAAGTTTTCTTTGTCCAAACCAATATTTCGCTGTTTCGAAAAACCAGAAGTAATAGAGGTATAGGGGATCATACTTTTTGGAATAATCTTTTCAGTTCCAAATGGGAGGAGGATTCTCGGAAAGTTCAATTTCATATCCAAACCATATTCCGAAACATTAAAGAAATTATCGTTCGGATTGGCCATATCTCTAGAAGATCCAACATTTAAACGAGCCGAAATTTCAAGGGTTTCTGCACGGTTAAACACATTTCGGATAGTTTCTGAAATGCTGGCTCCAATTCCGAAATCTTGTATGTTAGAATGCGTTACGTCAAGAGTGGCTCCAAAACTGTATTTTTTTCTCGGAGTCAAATAAACATTGGCAATAAGAGATTGAGCAGTAGAATCTCTTTTATCTACTTCATATTGGATTGACGGATAATTGAAAATCCTTAAATTATTTAAATATCGAGAAGAAAGAGTTGTTCTAAAATCAGCAAAAGTGCTTCCTTTTGTAATAAAAATAGCATCAGTGATGGCACGTGGCTTGTATTTTAATGTCTTGTAGCTGTATAGATTAAAGTTGTTGTACGTTACACTGTCTGTTGGTTTTTTCTTAGCATTTGCAGCAGAATAATCGGTATAAATATTTACATCGCTAATTTTATACAGCTTAAAAGGTTCTGTACGGCTAGAATCTCTTTCTTGTATTGTATTGTTGTTTATTATCAGCGTTACATCGGCTTTGGCTTTTTTGCCAATAGTATCGATGTCGAAAGTCACGTAAGTAGGTTGAAAATAGTAAGCTCCGTGATTTCTAAAATAAGTTGTTATACGGTTTTTTTCCTCTTCAAAATCGGTAGTTTTGTATTGGTTTCCAGATTTTAATAAAGAAGCTTCAGTATTGGTTCTGTATAAGGAGTCTAACGCAGGAGTTAATATTTTGGTTTTGATAGTGTCCAATTTGTAAGCTGGTCCTGTCGTGATATTGTAATTAATTGCTGCTCTCTTTTTTCCGACCGTATCAATAGTATAATCGGTTTGAACATTAAAAAAACCATTATTGAAATAATAGTATTTTAATCGAAGCAATGATTTTTTAGTTTTAGAAGTGTCAATTATTACTGGAGGTTCACCGGTGTTTTTTAGAAATTCATGAATTCCTTTATAATAAAAAGATTGTCCAAGACGGTCTACCTGTTTTGCAGAGAATATCTTAGACATGCGCTCATACTTTCCAGGATTATTTTTAAATTTAGCCTGATAAGTAGAATCTGGATCTAAATTGGCTAAATTGTATAGATTTAATCGAAGCTTATAGCCTAATAATTTACCATTTGGTTTTTGGTACATCTGGTTAGAAGCCGTTTCATCGTTTGTCGATTTTCCGTTAACTATAATATTATTTTTTACAAGAAGGCTTTTTCCATCGGGAACTCTTTTTACGGCATTACAAGCACAAATTAATGTTGCAATTAGAAGAAATGCTGTTATTTTTGTAGAATTCTTTTTCAAGTGTTTTTTAATATTTAATTCAAAAGTACATTATTTTATGGTTAGTAAAAACCAAATAAAACTAATATCAGGCTTGCATCAAAAAAAGCAGCGTTTCGCCAATCAATTATTCTTTGCTGAAGGAGTAAAAGTAATTCAAGAATTGCTGCAATCCAATTTTGAATTAGAACATTTATACACCACATTGAATGATTTTGAAACGGTTGATGCTTCAAAACGAACGCCTATTAATGACCAAGAACTGAAAAAAATAAGTGCTTTGTCGACTCCAAATTCTTGCTTGGCGGTTTTTAAAATTCCAGCCGAAAAGAAAATAATCGATTCGGATTTAATTTTAGTCTTAGACGATATTAGAGACCCAGGAAATCTAGGCACTATTTTGCGTCTATGCGATTGGTTTGGCATTAAGCAGATTGTCTGTTCTAAAGAAACAGTGGATATTTATAATCCGAAAGTGGTACAGGCTACAATGGGTTCTATTACCAGAGTAAATGTAAGTTATGTTGATTTAAAACTTTTTCTTGCTCAAACTAAACTGCCAATTTTTGGAACCTTTATGGACGGAAAAAATATTTATCAATCAAAATTACCTCAGAGCGGCATCATTATTATGGGTAATGAAGCCAACGGGATTTCAGAAGAGATTGAAAAAATGGTAACCAGCCGTCTCACAATTCCTAGATTTGGAGAACTACAAAAAACAGAAAGTTTAAATGTAGCTACTGCAACAGCAATTATTCTTAGTGAATTTAAACGAAATAGTTGATGTTTTGTTTTAATGGAATGTGAAATTTATTAAAAGCGCTCTAGATTTCATCGAATCAATATTTCCTGTCCACGGGCTGTCTGGAGTTTTATCCCTAATAAGTTCGTCGGTTATGCCAAACATTCCTCTGACAGAAGGAGAAAAAATAAAGTATTCGGTAAAAATATCAATTCCTAAACCTAATTCGTAGGCAGCCGTCCATTGTTTTACTCTAAATTTCTGCTCAAAGTTATCATCTTTAGATTTTGCATTACTCGATAGATTTAAAGTTGTAGACATACCTCCAACCAGATATGGGCGTATGTTTCCTGTACGCTTAGCAGAAAATTTAAGCAATAAAGGGAAGTGAATGTAAGTACTGTTTACTTCTCTCAGATAATCGCTTTCTTTATTGCTTATGCCTGGAAAATAAAGATCACGTTTAGTATAATACAAACCTGGTTCAAAACGCAGGTTGATATATTCCTGAAGCCTTAAATCGGCAACGACCCCCACATTAAAACCAGTTGTTTTTTTTACCTGAATATCTTCCTGTACAGGGGTTTTATAATCAAATTTAAAGTCAAAACTGTTAAAACCTAAATAATAGCCAAAGTAAACGCGCTGTTTTTGCCAGTTTTCAAGATTAATGATAGGATCTTTGCTAAACATATTTTTAGCAAATTGAGAATGTCCTTTTGTCGTTAAGACCAATAAAAATAAGATTACAATTTTTTTCATACTATTTTTTAGATGCAGAATAAATTGTTGCGACGCCAAAAGTTTGAGGCATTGCCACAACATCTATAAACCCAGTTTTTCTCAAAATATTGTTTAAGGCCTCTCCATAAGGAAAAGCAGCGGCCGATTCAGATAGGTAGCCATAGGCATCATTGTCTTTAGAAAACAATTTTCCGATTAGCGGAAGTATGTTTTTGCTATAGAAATTGTAGCCTTGTTTATAAGGAAATTTATCTGGAACAGAAGTTTCTAATATAACAAAAACTCCATTTGGTTTTAAGACTCTTAAGATTTCTGCAAAACCTTTTTCTAAGTTTTCAAAATTTCTTACCCCAAAACCAACTGTGATAGCATCAAAATAGTTGTCCTCAAACGGCATATTTTCAGAATCGCCTAAAACCAGTTCAATAACATTTGAAAGTTTTTTTTCTTCCACCTTCTTTTTCCCTACTTCTAGCATTCCGGCCGAAATGTCTAATCCAATAATTTTTTCAGCATTGGTTTGTGCAAGCAAAATGGCTAAATCGCCAGTTCCGGTTGCTATATCAAGAATAACTTTTGGTTTTTTGTCTGATACTATTTTTAATACTTTTTTACGCCATTTAACGTCGATTCCAAATGAAATTACACGATTCAAATTATCGTAATTACCAGAAATGGTATCGAACATTTGGGTTACTTGCTCTTTTTTACCTAAAGAAGAGTCTTTATACGGAGTTATTTTTTCAGACATTTTTTTTATTTAGGCAAATATAAACAATCTAGTTTAACTGTAATTGAGTTTTTTAATTTGTAAAATAAATGTTTTGAAGGATTTATTTCGAAACAGGTTATAGAGGTGTTTTGCCATCCCTAAATCTAGGTATTTTGACAAAATCCCCAAATCTTGGTATTGTCTAATAGCGCTATTATGAGCAACTTTGTTCAAGTAAAAATGATTAAAGTTTAATGATTGATAATGTCGCTATGACTTAAACAGATGATTACTTTTTTTGTGCGGGTAATTCATTTATTCTTGAAAAAGTTTTGAAAGTATTGTTCTTGGGGGGAAATACTATATTTAAGCGCAAAGTACGTTCTTAGGATTAAATTTGTTTTTGGAAATTTTAATTTTCTGCCTTTAATATCTTAGTGGTATTTGTTATTAAAGGCGTTTGAGATTTAGGTCTCAAATAACATTAGATGTTATTCAATTTTGCGGATGTTTCTCGACATTTGTATTTTTTTTAAAACAAAACTTTTTCTTGAGCAAGTTAGGCTTCAAAAATCAATTATTTAAAAACATCCTCCCTGAAAAGAGGATGTTTTTTATTTATTTTCTAATGTAAGTTTCATAAGTATAATCATAAAGATGTTTTTCGTCTTTATAATTTTCTTCAGATTCTACCAAAACCCATTCGCTTTTATTGATTTTAGGGAAAAAAGCATCTGCATCAAAAGAATGATGAACTTTGGTCAATTCAATGATGTCAGTATATGGAAGGGCAAGACTGTAAATTTCTCCGCCACCTATAATATAACTGTCGTCATTTTCAGGGCATAATGCAATAGCTTTTTCAATGCTGTCGACTACAATGCATCCTTCTGGTTTATAATTTTCTTGACGAGAAATTACTATATGAACGCGGTTTGGCAATGGTTTTGGGAAGCTCTCAAAAGTTTTTCTTCCCATAATAATATGATGACCAGTCGTAAGCGATTTAAATCTTTTGAAATCATTTGGCAGATGCCATACTAATTCGTTGTTTTTTCCAAGCGCATTATTTTCGGCAGCCGCCGCTATCATTATAATCATGGTATGCTTAACTAAATTTTATTTTCATTCTCTTCGTTAATAGAAGATTCAAGCTGACTGATTCTTTTTTGCTGTAAAGCAACTAATCGGTCAATTTGTTCTCTTTCCCATTTCTTATTCATAAAACGGTCAGTTATATACACTTTTATAAAATGCAGAATAAAAAGAAAAAGCCAAATTGTAATTCCCCAGATGCACCAATTTTGAGTTGTGCCGTCTCCAAATCCAAAAAATTTATTGGCAATGAATAGAAATAAACTTCCAAGCAGGAAAAGTACAAAATGAAAATATAAGACTTTTTTTTGTCTTAATCGGCGTCTGGCGTATTCGTATTGTTCGTGCACTTCTTTTTCCATAAGATAAAAATGAGATCATAAAGTTAAAATTTATTTTCGAAAGACAATATTTTGGGTGTAGAATATTTGCTTTTGAATGACTCAATAATTTGAAAAACAAAATTTTAACTGCTTTAAATTACCAATAAAGCGAAAAAAATATACTGTTTTTGGTATTATCATAAATCGGTTCCGGAGGTAGTTAGTGTTTCGTTGAATTTAATTAATTTTAGATGTATAAATCTAAAAACGAAATAGTTATGTCTTTAAAGAAACAATTTGTGAAAACGAAGCCGGTATGTAAAGTTACGTTTTCAATAGACGCTAAAGATGCAAATACAGCTGCTGTTGTTGGAGATTTCAATAATTGGAATGCCGAAGAAGGGGCTTTGAGTAAATTGAAAAATGGTACTTTCAAAGCAACTTATGACTTGGTTAAAGATGCTATTTACGAATTTAAGTATCTAATTGACGGAAATTATGTAAATGATCCGGAAGCCGATTCTTATAAATGGAATGATTTTGCTGGAAGTGAAAACAGTGTTTTAATTGTATAAAAAAAATCCGCTTGAAAAAGCGGATTTTTTTTATTTCTATACAGCAACACTCCCTTTAATGGCAGGATGCGGATCGTAATCTACAAGTGTGAAATCATTATAATCAAAATCAAAAATGTTTTTAATCTCTGGATTTAAAATCATTTTTGGCAATGGTTTCGGTTCACGCGTTAATTGCAGTTCCAATTGCTCAAAATGATTGTTATAAATATGCGCGTCGCCAAAAGTGTGAATAAATTCTCCAGGTTCTAAGTCGCATACTTGGGCAATCATCATGGTCAATAGTGCATAAGAAGCAATGTTGAAAGGTACTCCTAAAAAGATATCGGCGCTTCGCTGGTATAATTGGCAGGAAAGCTTTCCTTTTGTTTCACCTTTTTCAGGATCTGGGCTTGCTACATAAAATTGAAAAAAGGCATGGCAAGGAGGTAAAGCGGCTTTGTTATTGGCTACATTTTCCTCAAAAGATTTTTTAGTATCTGGCAGAACCGAAGGGTTCCATGCAGAAACCAGCATTCTTCTGCTGTTTGGATTTGTTTTTAATTCGGCAATTAATTCAGAAATCTGATCAATCTCTTCGCTGTTCCAGTTGCGCCATTGGTGTCCGTAAACAGGCCCCAAATCGCCATTGGAATCTGCCCATTCATCCCAGATTTTAACTCCGTTTTCTTGAAGGTATTTGATGTTTGTATCGCCTTTTAAAAACCAAAGCAATTCGTAAATGATGGATTTTAAATGTAATTTTTTGGTCGTAACCATTGGGAAACCTTCACTTAAATCAAAACGCATCTGGTAGCCAAAAACGCTTTTAGTTCCTGTTCCGGTACGGTCTCCTTTTTGATTGCCGTTTTCTAAAACGTGTTTTACTAAATCTAAGTATTGTTTCATTATTGCTTTAGGCTTTAAGCTTTAGGCTTTAGGCTTTTTCCTAAATACTTCAAGCTGGTTTTTATGTTTTGCGCTTTAAGTTTATAGCCTAAAGCTTATGGCTTACAGCCTTAAAATTATCTTCTAGAGATTTCGTCTCTAATTTTTGCTGCTTTTTCGTAATCTTCTTGAGAAACGGCTTGATCCAAAAGCTCGTTTAGCTCTTGTAAAGAATGTTTTGCATACACATCTCCAGATTGGTTGCTTTCTTCTTCGTGTCCAAAAGTTTCAGGATTCGAAAGAACATCATCTATTTCTTGAGCACCAGAATCTGTTTCAGCAGTATTGGATTTTAAATAAATTCCAGCTTTATCCAAAATGTTTTTATAAGTAAAAATAGGAGCATTGAAACGCAGCGCCAAAGCAATAGCGTCAGAAGTTCTTGCGTCGATAATTTCTTCGATTTTATCTCTTTCGCAGATTAAGCTTGAATAAAAAACGCCGTCAACTAATTTGTGAATGATAACTTGTTTTACGACAATATCAAATCTTTCAGCAAAATTTTTAAATAAATCGTGTGTTAAGGGACGAGGCGGTTTTATTTCTTTCTCTAAAGCAATAGCGATCGACTGGGCTTCAAAAGCGCCAATAACTATAGGTAATTTTCTTTCGCCATCGACTTCATTCAAAATTAAGGCATAAGCGCCATTTTGAGTTTGACTGTATGAAATTCCTTTTATGGATAATTTTACTAGACTCATATATGTTTGTAAAAAAGGCACTTAGCGCCTTATTTTAATACTATTTTGGTTTAAAAAATAAAGCTGCAATTTTAATCAAAAAATATGGAACAAAAAAGCTGCCTATAAACAAAGATACAACATCTTGTTTTTAGGCAGCAATATTTTTAAAGAGAATTCTCTGTATTAAGAATGCTGAGCTTTAAAAGCTTTTAATTTCTCTGTTAATTGTGGTACAATTTCAAAAGCATCTCCAACTACACCGTAGTCAGCAACTTTAAAGAAAGGAGCTTCTGGATCGTTATTGATAACTACTTTTACTTTAGAAGAGTTGATACCTGCAATGTGCTGAATTGCTCCAGAAATACCTATGGCAATATATAAGTTTGTTGCAACCGGTTTTCCTGTTTGTCCAACGTGCTCGCTGTGAGGTCTCCATCCTAAATCTGAAACTGGTTTAGAACAAGCAGTTGCAGCACCAAGAACAGCAGCAAGGTCTTCTACCAATCCCCAGTTTTCTGGTCCTTTTAATCCGCGTCCGCCAGAAACTACGATATCTGCGTCAGCGATAGAAACTTTTCCAGATACTTTTTCTACAGATTCTACTTTTACTCCAAAGTCATTGTCGCCAACAGTTGGGTTAAAATCTTCTGCAGCAGCAGCTCCTGTGCTTTCAAAAAGCCCGTAAGAGTTTTTGGCTAAACCAAGAACTTTTACATCTGTATCGATTTGTGTAATGTTGAAGGCTTTGTTTGAGAAAGCATTTCTTTTTACTTGAAATGGAGAAGTGCTAACTGGCAATCCAACCACGTTTGAAGCAAAACCTGCGTTTAAAGCCACGGCAACTAGTGGTGAAAGATAAATGCTGTCTGTTGTAGAAGAAAGCAATACTACTTTTGTACCTTCTTTTTCAGCAGCTTGTTTGATGACATCAGCGTAAGCTTTTGCGTTGAAACCAGCTAATTTATCATTGCTTACTTTTAAAACTTTATCAACTCCGTATTTGCCTAATTCGCTTACATCGCTGATGTTTACTGTTAAAGCTGTAACAGTTGTTCCTAATGATTCGGCCACTTTTTTAGCGTAAGAAGCTAATTCGAAAGCAACTTTTTTAAATTTTCCTTCTGCAGATTCTGCATATATTAATATTGACATAACAATTTTAGATTTTAGATTTTAGATTTCAGATTCTTGAAAATGAAACCTAAAATGATTATTGATTTTAGATTTTGAAGTGAATCAAATGTTGGTTTTAGATTTAGTATTGCGTTCTGCAATCTATAATCTAAACTCTACAATCTTAAATCACCTTTGCTTCGTTGTGTAATAAATTGATTAACTCATCTAAATTATCTGCAGAAACTAGTTTTACTGCTGATTTTGGAGCTGGTTTTTCAAATTTCACCGCTTTTGTATTTACAGCTGCATCAACTGGCTCAAGAATAGTAAGCGCTTTTGTTCTTGCAGTCATAATTCCTCTCATGTTCGGGATACGTAAATCTTTTTCCTCAACAAGACCTTTCTGACCTCCAATAATTAAAGGAAGAGTAGTGCTTACCGTTTCTTTTCCGCCGTCGATTTCACGAACCGCTTTCACATTGTTTCCGTCAACAGTTAAAGCTGTACAAGAGTTTAAGAAGTTGTATCCTAAAATTCCAGCAATCATTCCTGGAACCATTCCTCCGTTATAATCTAAAGATTCTTTACCGGCAATTACTAAATCATAACCGCCATTTTTAATTACTTCTGCCAATTGTTTTGCAACGAAAAAGCCATCTGTAGGATTTGCGTTAACACGAATCGCTTCGTTTGCTCCAATAGCCAAAGCTTTACGTAAAGTTGGTTCAGTATCAGGACCTCCGACGTTTACAACTGTTACATTCGCACCTTGTTGTTCTTGGAACCATATAGCGCGTGTAAGACCAAATTCGTCATTAGGGTTAATTACATATTGTACACCATTAGTGTCAAATTCTGAGTCACCGTTGGTAAAGTTGATTTTTGAAGTAGTATCAGGAACATGGCTGATGCAAACTAGTATTTTCATAAGTATATATTTTGAATTTATAATATGCTTTTACAAATTTAGAATTTAATTTGGAATAATTATACTATGCACGCATAATATTTTTTAAAACTATTACGATTTCGCTGATTATGCAGTTTTGAATGAATTTCATCGAAATATAAAAATAAAAAAGCATTGATTTTGTTTGATTGTTAGGAATTTTGTAATAATAGATGCTCCCTGTGAAGATTATGGTTTGTCTCAGAAATACTAATTTTTGTTTTTTTGCGTTTACATGAATGAATTTTGGAGAGAAGAATTAAACAAATAACTACAAGTTTGTCTAAAAAATGTTTTAAAGAAGGATTAAGTGTGGATTGTACGTTATTATATCGATTTCGTTACCTATCGCAATAAAGTTTAAAAAGTTAAAACCTGAGGACGGATAGAAGTTGATGCGATTTTAAATTCAATTTTTGCCTTTAAGTTATTTAAAATATTTATTTTTGCTCTTCAGAAAATTCAACATACAATAAAAAATATGAGAACAATACAATTTAGAGAGGCCATTTGTGAAGCAATGAGCGAAGAAATGCGTCGCGATGAATCCATATATTTAATGGGAGAAGAGGTTGCAGAATACAATGGAGCTTACAAAGCTTCTAAAGGAATGCTAGCTGAGTTTGGTGAAAAAAGAGTAATTGATACTCCGATTGCTGAACTTGGATTTTCAGGAATTGCAGTAGGTTCTGCAATGAATGGAAACCGTCCTATTGTAGAATATATGACATTCAACTTCTGTTTAGTTGGTATTGATCAAATTATAAATAACGCTGCTAAAATGCGTCAAATGACAGGAGGACAGTTTAATGTGCCTATCGTTTTCCGCGGACCGACAGCTTCTGCTGGTCAATTAGGAGCTACTCACTCTCAAGCTTTAGAAAACTGGTTTGCAAACACTCCAGGTCTTAAAGTTGTTGTTCCTTCAACTCCTTATGATGCAAAAGGATTATTGAAATCTGCTATTCGTGATAACGATCCAGTTATTTTCATGGAATCTGAGCAAATGTACGGAGACAAAGGTGAAGTGCCAGACGGAGAATACACAATTCCTCTAGGTGTTGCTGATGTTAAACGTGAAGGAACAGATGTAACAATCGTTTCATTCGGAAAAATCATCAAAGAAGCTTTTATCGCTGCTGATGAATTAGCAAAAGAAGGAATCTCTTGTGAGATTATCGATTTAAGAACAGTTCGTCCAATGGACAAAGATGCCATCTTAAAATCGGTTAAAAAAACAAACCGTTTAGTAATTTTAGAAGAAGCATGGCCAGTTGCCAGCCTTTCTTCTGAAATCTCTTATATCGTTCAAGAGCAAGCATTTGACTTCCTTGATGCGCCAATTCAACGTATTACAACTGCAGATACTCCTGCACCGTATTCTCCAGTACTGCTAAAAGACTGGTTGCCAAATGCAGGTGATGTAGTAAAAGCAGTTAAAAAAGTATTATACAAATAATACAAATTTAAAATACTCATAAAACTTCATCAGACAGAATGGATTGGTGAAGTTTTTTTTTACTTTATAATGAACAAATTAACTCGACTTCTCTTATATATTGTATTTGCATTTGCAAATTTTGTTGCTGCACAAACTAAAGTGAGTGGGGTTGTTTTGGACAAAGCCAATCAGCCGATACCTTTTGCAAATGTGGTTTTTAAAGGTTCTAATATTGGAATCGTTTCTAATGAAGACGGTCGTTTTTATTTAGAATCGCCAAATACCTATACCGCGCTTTTGGTTAGTTCTGCAGGATTTTCAGACAAGGAAGTTCCTTTAGATAAAGCAGTTAATTATAATTTCAAAATTGTTTTGTTCGAAGAACAAGTGCTTAACGAAGTTGTAATTTATACGGGTAAAACTTCTAAAAAGAATAACCCCGCATTGGATATTTTGAGAAAAATCTGGGCAAGAAAACGTAAAAACGGATTGTACCAGTTTAATCAATACCAGATGCAGAAGTACGAAAAGGTTGAGTTTGACATGAATACGATTGATAGTGCATTCATGAAAAACAAACTTTTTAAAGGAATGGAATTTGTCTTTAATCATGTTGACACTTCTGAAGTTACAGGAAAAACCTATCTGCCAATTTTTATTAACGAGTCGGTTTATGATGTTTACGGAGACAACAGATTGAAGAAAGTAAAAGAAAACCTTACGGGAAATAAAATGTCTGGTTTTAATGGAAACCAGCAGATTTTATCTTTCGTGAAAGATCTTTATTCGGATTATAATATTTATGACAATCACCTGAAATTTTTTGATAAGAGTTTTACAAGTCCGCTTTCAAGAACAGGAATCGATGTTTACAATTATGTCTTAAAAGACAGTGCTTATATCGATAAGAAATGGTGCTACAATATTGTTTTTTATCCGAGACGTAAAAACGAATTGACTTTTAAAGGAGATTTTTGGGTAAACGATACCACTTTTGCGATCAAAAAAATTAATATGGGCGTAACGAAAAGCGCCAATATTAACTGGGTAAAAGATATTTATATCGAACAGGAATTTGAAGTGGAAAATGATTCTGTTTTCCTTTTGACACGTGATTATATGATGTCTGATTTTGCTTTAAATAAAAAAGAAAAATCAAAAGGGGTTTATGGTAAAAGAACAACTTTGTACCGAAATCATAAATTCAATATTCAGAAACCAGAGAAATTTTATAAAGAAGAAGTCAATTTTATCGATAATGCCGTTTACGATAGACCGCCTGAGTTTTGGGAAGAAAATCGTTTTGAGAAACTAAATAAAGATGAACAGGGAATTTATAAAATGCTTGACACGCTGCAAACTGTCAAACGATTTAAGCAGCTGTACAATCTGGTCTCTATTTTAGGAAGCGGTTACATCGAATTTAAGAATTTTGATTATGGGCCAATCTTCTCAACCTTTGGATATAATGAAGTCGAAGGCATAAGGTTAAGAGTGGGTGGTAGAACGTATTTTGGGCCAAACGACCCATGGCGTATTCAAGCTTATACGGCTTACGGATTTGATGATAATAAATTCAAATACGGTGTTTCTGGAAAATGGATGCTTGACAAGAAAAACCGACTGATTATCTCTGGTGGGAATAGGCGCGATATTGAGCAGATTGGTGCGAGTCTAACGACTACAAATGACGTTTTAGGACGAAGTTTTGCATCTTCAGCGTTGTTTACGACTGGAAGCAATGGAAAACTGACCAATATTAATTTGAGTAACGTTTCTATAGAAATGGAGCCTAAAAAGAATTTTATTGTTCAGGCAGGGCTTTCGTATCGAACACTTGAATCGGCTTCCAAAACATTTAGTTTAGATTATTATACTACTTTGCCAACTCCCGAAAATCCAGCAGGTGTTGTTGAAAGCATGGTAAAACAATCAGAAGCCAATATTCAGTTTGAGTTTATGCCAAACAGAAAAACAATTGGCTATGGAGTGGAAAGAGATTTGGTAGACAGTCCGTACAGTCATTTCTTTGTCAATTTCAGTTATGGATTAAAAGGCGTTTTTGACAGTGATTTTGCTTATGAAAAGATACAGATTTTCTATAGGCAGCCTATCATTATTGGGCCTTTAGGAAGAACAAATATTACAGTTGAAACAGGAAAAACATTTGGAACAATTCCGTTAGGTTTAATGAGTGTAATTCCGGGTAACCAGACTTATTTTACAATAGAGAATACATTCAGTAACCTAAATTTTTATGAATTTGTTACAGATCAGTATACAACCTTGCAGTGGAATCATGATTTTGGAGGAAGATTGTTTGCTAGAATCCCATTCATGAGAAAATTAAATTGGAGAGAGTTTATAGGAATTAGAGCGGTTCATGGAACTATTTCTGATGCAAACCGTGCCATTAATGCTTCGGGATTACCGTATAATGCTCCTGAAAAAGTATACTGGGAATATAATGCAGGAATTGGAAACATCTTTAAAGTTTTCCGTCTCGATTTTTCTTGGAGAGGAAATTATCTAGATATGCCAGACGCGCATAAATTTGCAATTAAAGGATCTTTTGGGTTTTATTTCTAGTTTTAAAAAGTTACAAAGGTTCAAAGTTACAGAGTCGCAGAGGTTTAAAATCTTTGCGACTTTTTTGTTTCACGCAGATTTTGCCGATCGAGCAGATTTTTTATCCCCTTAATCTGCAAAATCTGTGAGAGAAAGAAAACTTAGCAACTTGGCGTTTTCGCGAGATTATTTTTTACTTATTTTTGAGATTAGACATAAAAGAATCATCATGCAAGAAGCCATCGATTTTCTAACCAATAAAAATCCAATATTTCAAGAAATCATTGAAAAGTACGGATTGCCGCCCATTCCAAGGCGCCCGCCTGGATTTGAAACTTTGGTTTTATTAATACTCGAACAGCAAGTTTCTATCGATTCGGCGAAAGCCACATTTTTTAAAATTAAATCTTTTACAACTTGTAATCCTGAAAACATGGCGATTTTGTCAGACGAAGAATTTAGAAGTTTGGGAGTAAGCCGTCAGAAAACAAAATACATTAAGATTTTAGCGGAAGCAGTTTTAAACAAAGAATTGGATATCGAAAGTTTGGGTTCAAAATCTGCGAAACAAGTTCGGGAAGAGCTTATTAAATTAAAAGGAATCGGAAATTGGACAATAGATATTTATCTGATGTTCTGTCTAGAAGAACCCGATTTGATTCCGCTCGGGGATATTGCTGTCATAAATACGATCAAAGAATTATTGAATATTCATGACAGAGAAGAAATGGAAATTCATGCAGAACAATGGAGTCCTTACCGATCTTATGCGACTTATCTGCTGTGGCATTATTACCTAAAGAAAAGAAACAGGAATATTAGCTATTAAATGCTTGTATTTTAAACTCTAATGAAGATAATTTAACCTTGTTTTTTATTGTAAAACTAGATTCTTTAGTTATTTTTGCAATCGAAATTTTAGAAACAATAAAAAACGAAAATGACCGCAGACAAATTAACGACTTTCGATGTATTGATCGAAATACCAAGAGGAAGCAGAAATAAATACGAGTACGATTTTGAAATTAAAAGAATGCGTTTCGACAGAATGTTATTCTCTTCAATGATGTACCCAGCAGATTACGGATTTATTCCAGAAACTTTAGCTTTAGACGGTGATCCTCTTGACGTATTGGTTTTAGTAAACGAGCCAACTTTTCCTGGATGTGTTATGGAAGTTAAACCAATCGGTGTATTCCACATGGCAGATGACAAAGGACCAGACGAGAAAATTATTTGTGTACCAGTTTCAGATCCAATCTGGAATTCATTAAATGATCTTTCTGATATTAACCCTCACTTAGTAAAAGAAATCGAGCACTTTTTCCAAGTTTATAAAGATCTTGAAAACAAAAAGGTAGATGTAGAAGGATGGGGAGACGTTAAAGAAGCTTATGACATTATCGCAGAGTGTACAAAACGTTTTGATGACATTGAAAATAAACCGGCTGGATTATTTAGCATTAAATAATTTTAACCGCATTCTAATATAAAAAAAGCAATACTGCCGTCAGGAGTATTGCTTTTTTGTTTAAATTCGTTTTAGTTAGATTGTTGACTATTAACCAAAACCATTAAAATATTATGAATGCATTTATGATTTACCTGCCTATTATAATGGCAGTTTTAGGATTACTTTTCATGGGAATAAAAAGGACTTGGGTTTTAAAACAAGATGCGGGAGACGGTAAGATGAAAGAGATTTCAGATTACATCTACGAAGGAGCCTTAGCCTTTCTAAAAGCCGAATACAAACTATTAACCATATTTGTAATTATTGCCAGTTTAGCTTTGGCAGGAATTACTTTTATTCCAGGAGTAAAAACACATTTATTAATCGTAATAGCATTTATTTTTGGAGCTTTATTTTCTGCTTATGCTGGAAATATCGGAATGAAAATAGCAACTAAAACAAACGTAAGAACCACTCAAGCTGCACGTACAAGTTTGCCGCAAGCATTAAAAGTTTCTTTTGGAGGCGGAACCGTAATGGGACTGGGTGTAGCGGGTTTGGCTGTTTTAGGTTTAACGTCTTTTTTTATCATTTTCTTTAATCTTTTTTCTGGCGGAGTTTGGAAAGATACCGATACAATGACGGTTGTTTTAGAAACTCTTGCAGGGTTTTCTCTTGGAGCAGAATCGATCGCTTTATTTGCCAGAGTTGGTGGCGGAATCTACACAAAAGCAGCCGATGTTGGAGCAGATTTAGTTGGTAAAGTCGAAGCAGGAATTCCAGAAGATGATCCTCGTAACCCGGCAACAATTGCAGACAACGTGGGAGATAATGTGGGAGACGTTGCGGGTATGGGAGCCGATTTATTTGGATCGTATGTAGCAACAGTTCTTGCCGCAATGGTTCTTGGGAATTATGTAATAAAAGATATGGGAGGAAGCATTAATGATGCTTTCGGCGGAATTGGGCCAATTTTGCTTCCAATGGCAATTGCCGGTTTCGGAATTTTATTTTCTATTATTGGAACGACGTTAGTAAAAATATCAGACGACAATGCTAAAGAAGCTCAAGTGCAAAAAGCATTAAATATAGGAAACTGGGTTTCTATTGTTTTAACAGCTGTAGCTTGTTTCTTTTTGGTACAGCATATGCTGCCAGAAACCATGCAAATGACTTTCTTTGGTGAAGGATCAAAAGCCATTTCATCAATGCGTGTTTTCTACGCAACTTTAGTCGGATTAGTGGTTGGAGGAGCTATTTCTTCAGTAACAGAATATTATACAGGATTAGGAACAAAACCAGTTTTGGCAATCGTTCAAAAATCTTCTACAGGAGCAGGAACAAACGTAATTGCAGGTCTAGCAACGGGAATGATTTCTACTTTTCCAACCGTATTATTATTTGCCATCGCAATTTGGATTTCTTATGTTTTGGCTGGATTTTATGGAGTGGCGCTAGCCGCTTCGGCAATGATGGCAACAACAGCAATGCAATTGGCTATCGATGCTTTCGGACCAATTTCTGATAACGCTGGTGGTATCGCAGAAATGAGCGAATTGCCAAAAGAAGTCCGTACTAGAACAGACATTTTAGACTCAGTAGGAAACACAACAGCAGCAACAGGAAAAGGATTTGCTATTGCTTCCGCGGCCTTGACTTCATTGGCTTTGTTTGCTGCGTATGTAACCTTTACAGGAATAGACGGAATTAATATTTTTAAAGCGCCAGTTTTGGCCATGTTATTTGTCGGAGGCATGATTCCAGTTGTTTTCTCTGCTTTAGCAATGAATTCAGTTGGAAAAGCTGCGATGGATATGGTATACGAGGTTCGTCGCCAGTTCAAAGAAATTGCTGGAATTATGGAAGGAACAGGAAAACCAGAATACGGAAAATGCGTTGAAATTTCTACAAAAGCCGCTTTACGCGAAATGATGCTCCCTGGAATCTTAACAATTGGTTTCCCTATTTTAATTGTTCTTTTAGGAAAATTGGTTTACTCAGACAACAACCAGTTAATTGCTGAAATGTTAGGAGGATATATGGCAGGAGTTACAGTTTCAGGTGTGCTTTGGGCCGTTTTCCAGAACAATGCTGGAGGTGCTTGGGATAATGCAAAAAAATCTTTTGAAGCTGGAGTTATGATCAACGGAGAAATGACTTATAAAGGTTCTGATGCGCACAAAGCGGCAGTTACTGGAGATACAGTTGGAGATCCGTTTAAAGACACTTCTGGACCTTCAATGAACATCTTGATCAAATTAACTTGTCTGATAGGATTGGTAATTGCTCCAATTTTAGGCGAAGGCCATGCTCCGTCAGATATGGCTGGTAAAGCTTCTTGCTGTGCTAAAACAGAAATGCACGCAAGGATGTCAAAATGCGGCGATATGTCTGGAATGACAAAAGAAGAATGCATTAAAATGTGTAAAGAAAAAGGCTGCTCTGAGGAGGAAACTGCAAAATGTCTGGCTCATTTTGATGCAAACGGAAAATACGCTCACACAGAAAGCCAATCGGTTCGTGTTGAGGTTAAAAATATTAACGGAAAAACTACAGGAACCGTTACCAAAACAGTAGACGGAAAAACAACAACCGAAGTTTTTGAAGGAACTGAAGAAGAAGTTTTGGCAAAAGTTGAAGCTGCGAAATAATTACGATCTATCCTAGCAGGTTTTCAAAACCTGTTAGGTATCTAGTTGAAATTAGAAAGTAAAAATACTCTAGAGTAAAAAAAACACCTAACAGGTTTTGGAAACCTGTTAGGATAATAAAAGAAAAAGCCTCTAAATGAATTTTAGAGGCTTTTTTTATTTCGTATAAATCGAGATTCTAATCTTAGAATAATCCGTTTAATTCAGCATCAATTTTATTAATGATGTTTCCTAAATCTTCAGGATTGTCAACAAAATTGATGTTGTCAACGTCAATGATTAGAAGTTTTCCTTTAGTATAAGTCTGAATCCAAGCTTCATATCTTTCATTCAAACGGCTTAAATAATCGATCGAAATAGAGTTTTCATATTCGCGCCCGCGTTTGTGAATCTGTCCTACTAAGTTCGGAATCGAGCTTCTTAAATAAATCAATAAATCTGGAGCTTTAACCAAAGATTCCATTAATTCAAACAAAGACGTGTAATTTTCAAAATCACGGCTCGTCATTAATCCCATTGCATATAAGTTAGGAGCAAAAATATGGGCATCTTCATAAATCGTTCTGTCCTGAATGATTTTCTTTCCGCTTTCGCGAATTTGCTGCACTTGACGAAAACGGCTATTAAGGAAATAAATCTGAAGATTAAAGGACCAGCGCTCCATCTGATGGTAGAAATCATCCAAATACGGATTATCAACTACATCTTCATAATGAGGTTCCCATTTGAAATGTTTCGCCAATAATTTGGTCAGAGTTGTTTTTCCTGCGCCTATGTTTCCTGCTATTGCTATGTGCATTACGGTGTTACGATTTTATAATTTGATATATCTGTAGTTGTAAAAATAGATAAAATTTGGTCTTTGTAATAAAAATTGTCAAAGGTTTTTCCCAAAATTTTGATCTCAGAAATTACCTCAGGATTCTGCTTATTCATTCCTTTAAAATACAATAAATTATCCTTGCTGAAAAGATATTGCGAAGAATTAATTATAGCGATTCTGTCAAAAGCACCAATTTTTCCCAGCGAAGTTATCTTTCCAAAAATGTCACAAGAAAACCAGTTGCTTTTTTTGTCAATCCAATAGAAAGCATTAAAGTCTGTTTGATAATATTGAATTGGCTCAGTCAGCGGAATTGAAATTGTTTTATATTCATTTTTTAAATAATCAAAAAGACCAATCTGCTGATTTAACGCATTGTAAATCCATAGTTGGTTTTGTGTCGACATTCCGATTGCAGTTACTACAATTGGCGTTGCATTTTGCGAAAAATTAATTTCTGTTATTTTATTTAATTGGTTGTCCAATAAAACAGCGCTATTAAAGTTTTCGTAAAACAAAACAATCTTTAACGGATTCTGAAGATCGACTTTTGTAATTTTTCCCAAAGAAACATTCTTGTATTCGAAGATTTCTTTTCCTTTAATTTTACTGAAAACATTATTGGTTATCTGATACGAATATCCAAACGCATCATATCCTAAAAAAGTATCAGAAGTATTTTTATATTGTGAAATTAAAGTCGGACTGATGCTCAAATCTTGAGCTGAAAGCGCATGAAAAGTGCAGAAAAGAAATAGAGAAAATATAATTTTTTGCACCATTTTACGCATTAGAAGTTATTTTACAAGAGTACCAAATTACAAAAAACTCTCTTTTAAATTTCAATTTTAAGACTTAAACCTTTTTTTAATCTAATAGTCTAAAAAATAAGGGGTTCTATCTATGTCATAATGCCGTTAATATATTTAGTTTTCTGAATTTTAAAATTAATAATACATTTGAATGTAAGTTTTGTCGGATTTACTCACTAAAAGAAAATAAAATGAAAAAGATATTTTTTTATATGGCTTTATTGCTTGTTTCTAGTCAAATTCAAGCTCAAAAAGATTTTCAAGGAATGGCCGTTTACGAGTCCAAAACACA
The DNA here is from genome assembly GCF_025252405.1 of Flavobacterium sp. TR2. Classification (NCBI taxonomy): domain Bacteria; kingdom Pseudomonadati; phylum Bacteroidota; class Flavobacteriia; order Flavobacteriales; family Flavobacteriaceae; genus Flavobacterium; species Flavobacterium sp. TR2. Next base: position 1,546,377 of record NZ_CP104307.1, read on the forward strand.
GGCTCCAAAATTTGAAGGAATGCGCGGAAATAGAGATATTACGCCAGAAATGCAGAAAAATATGGAAGAGCGTATGAAAAAAATGCTCGAAAAAACATTTATTTTAAATTTCGATAAAGCAGCTTCAATTTATAAAGAAGAAGAAAAACTGGAAGCACCAGGCCAGCAGCAGGGCGGTTTTCGAGTAATGTTTAGCTCTTTGACAGGAGGCGGAGGCACTTTTTATAAAGATGTAAAAACAAAGACATATACCGTAGATAAAGAATTTATGGGCAAGGAGTTTCTTGTTGTCGATTCGCTGCCAAAATTAAACTGGAAATTAGAACAGGAAACCAAACAAATTGGAGGTTATAACTGCTACAAAGCGACAGCCGTAAAACAGACGAGTAAAACCGATTTTAGGAATTTCAGACCTAAAAACAATGATGATAAAAAAGACGAAGCAAAAAAAACTTCGGGAGATACAAAAACCAATTTTGCCGATAATTTTGAAATGCCAAAAGAAATTGTCGTGACGGCTTGGTATACGCCAGAAATTCCGATCAATCAAGGACCAGAAAATTATTGGGGACTTCCGGGATTAATCTTAGAAATCAACGATGGAACAACTACAATTTTGTGTTCAAAAATTGTTTTGAATGCCAAAGATAAAGTGGAAATAAAACCTTCTAAAAAAGGAAAAGTAATTTCTCAAAAAGAATATGACGAAACGGTGATTAAAAAGATGGAAGAATTTAGAGAGATGAACCGCGGCAGAGCTGGCGGACCTCCACCTCCAATGGGAAGATAAAATTTATAACATTTCGAATCTTAAATTCCGAACTTTCAATATCCTTATAATGAATAAGACACTCCTTCTATTTGCCTTACTTTTTACTTCTATATGCTTTTCTCAAAGTGTCCGTTTTGATGGTGTTATTCAGGATGAACAGAAAAACCCGTTGGAAATGGCCAATATTATGGCTATTAACAATGGCACAAAGGCAATGGATTCTTACGGGATAACCAATGACAAAGGAAAGTTTCAGCTGACTTTAAAGCCAAATACGGCTTATACCATTAAAATAAGCTATTTAGGAATGAAATCTAAAGAGATTGCAGTCTCTACCAAGTCTGAAAACATGAACCAGAATATTGTTTTGGATGGCGCTGGAATAGAGTTGGAGGGAGTTGAAATTGTTCGTGAAATGCCTGTTTCGATAAAAGGAGACACAATTGTTTACAATGCAGATTCTTTTAAATCTGGCACCGAAAAAAAGCTGGAAGACGTCTTGAAGAAACTTCCGGGTGTTGAGGTAAATGCTGATGGAGAAATTGAAGTAGAAGGAAAAAAAGTGAGCAAACTGATGGTAGAGGGAAAAGATTTTTTTGACGGAGATACAAAATTGGGCGTCAAAAATATTCCAGCCGATGCTATTGATAAAGTTCAGGTTTTGCGAAATTATAATGAAATAAGTCAATTAAAAGGTTTGGAAAACGATCAGGAAAATGTGGCAATGAATATCAAACTGAAAGAAGGAAAAAAGAACTTTTGGTTTGGAGATGTGACCGCTGGAATTGGAGTTGCTGAGCTTGACAGCCGCTATATTATTAATCCAAAACTTTTCTATTACAGTCCGAAATACAGCATTAATTTGATTACCAATTTTAATAATATTGGCGAATTGCCTTTAACGGCACAAGATTACTTTAAGTTTACGGGCGGATTCAAAAACATGATGAAAAAAGGAGGAAGCAGTTTTAATGTTTCTTCCAATGATTTGGGAATTTCACTTTTAAGAAATAACAGAGCTAAAGAAATTGAAACCAAATTTGGCGCAACAAATTTTGCTTACTCAGCGACAAAATCATGGAATATAAGCGGTTTCGGAATTCTTTCGACTTCAAAAACAGAATTAGAAACCAAATCGCAGACAACGATTTTAGATTCTGGAGATCAGGAGAAACGGGATGAAAATACTAATCAGAAGAATAATTTGGGGCTCTTTAAATTAAGTTCGACTTATAAACCAAATGATAAATTTCAGTTTGATTATGATATCTTAACCAAGCTTACTAAACAAGAAGAATACTCAGATTTGTTTAGAGAACAAATCGTTCAAAACGTTCCAACTTCAGAAGATATTTTTACAACAAAAAAACAAGATCCAACTTCGATTAATCAGAATTTGAGTTTGTATTATACGCAAAGTGCCAAAAATATTTTTGCTTTTGAAATGCAGCATTTATATCAAGACGAAAATCCGTTTTATAATGCCAATTTACAAACGCTTCCTTTTGCTTTGTCAGGATATGATGCTACGCAATCAAGAAATGATTACAATCAGAATCGTTTCGTGAAAACAAATAAGTTGGATGCCAAATTGGATTACTATTATATGGTAACGCCAAAAAGCAATATCAATATTACATTAGGAAATACGTATTCGTATCAAAACTTCAACTCTCACATTTTTCAAATGCTGGATAATGGGACCAAAAACGATCTTAATGATCCCGAAAATAATAACGACGTAGATTATAGTTTTAATGATGTTTTTTTAGGGTTTCATTATAAAATTCTAACAGGTAAGTTTACGTTTACACCGGGAGTAAGCGTGCACACGTATCAAATGACAAATGGCCAATTGGGAACCGATTATTCTCAGAATTTTGTGAAAGTGCTTCCAGATTTCTTCGCTTTATATCAGATCAAAAAATCTGAAACGCTGACTTATAATTTCTCGCTCACAAATGATTTTACAGATATTAATCAATTAGCGCAAGGTTATGTTTTGTCTAATTACAGCAGCTTGTTCCGCGGAAATCGTTTTTTAGAAAATGCCACTTCGCAAGTGCACTCGCTTCGTTATTTTAAGTACAATATGTTCAATTTTGAGAACATTTTTGCCAATGCAACATACACCAGAAAAGTAGATGCTATTAAAACCAAAGCCAATTTTGACGGAATTAACCAGTCCTCGGTTCCTTATAACTCCAATTTAGCCGATGAAACTTTTACAGGAATGGGAAATTACGGACGTTCGTTTTTAAAGAATTATAAGGCCTCGGCAAATGCTACATTTAACTGGTCAAAATTCAATAATATTCAAAACAATCAATTGTCAACTACAGAAAGTTTCAGTCAAAGTTATACTGTTCGAGCTTCAACAAATTATAAAAATCTCCCAAATATTGAATTTGGCTATAATCTTTTGGTGAATAAATACAGCGGTTCAACCTTTTACACCGATAAACCGTTTGCAAGATTAGATTACTATTTCTTAGACAGCTTTTCTTTTGTTTCGGAGTATGAATTTTACCATTACTACAATGGAGATAAAACGGTTGACAACGAATACGATTTTTTAAGCGCCAGTTTGATTTACCAAAAAAAGAACAGCAAATGGGAGTATAAAATCTCGGCAACCAATTTATTGAATACAAAATATCTTAACGACGACAGCTTCTCGCAATTCTCGACAAGAGTTTCTCAATACACTGTGCAGCCACGTTACATCATATTTTCAATGAAATATAATTTGTAGTATTTTAATTGTAAAAATCACGATTTTTTGTGATTTGTTTAAAGGCAGAATCAGATATCTTTGCGCTATATTATTAACAACAAAATATGTAGTTATGCGCAATTTTATTTGGAGTTTATCGCTCCTGTTTGCTGGAATTTCCATCTCTTCTGCCCAAACCAATGGAATAGAAAAAGGAACTTATTTGTCTACAAATAAAGGAGGGAAAATCAAATTAAATTTATTGGATGATAATAAGTATGAATTGGTTTTTTATTCTGGAGGTTACGAAATTAAAGGCGATTCGCTGGTTTTCTTAAAAAGTAAAAACACCGTTAATAGATTTGATCTTTCTTTTGTCAAGGATAAAAAAGCAAAAAAAATTAAGATTAAGTTTTTGAATCCGTCTTACTATTCTTTTTACATAGGAACTCAAAAAGGAACAGAAACAGTACAATACCAAAAAGTTTCAGATATTAAAACAAAAGAAGATCCTGAATGGGTTAAAACCGATTTGGAGTTTGAAATAGACAAGACCGATTTTCTTTATTTGGTGTACGAAGATTATAACGGAAAAAGTGATGTTAATAAATATGCATTGCCAAAAGATGTTTCAGAAGTAACGATCAATTATGATTTGGCAGTTTTAAGCGATTTAAACCTTGTCGGATTTTTTGATAAGAATACAAAAGAGTTGAAAGTTTCTGATGAACATGGAAAGGATCCTTTGGTATTTGTAAACGAAAAAGACGAGAAACCTGCAAAGATTCCAACAGTGGTTCCAGTAGAAACTCAAAGCATAACAAACTGGACTTATCCAGGTAAAGAACCCGATTATGGAGATGCTTATGGCGCTGCCGTAGATAGTGTAATAGTAGATACTGCTGCTGTAGCTGGAACGGCATATCCTATTGATCCTCCAACGGCTTATACCAAATATGATTTTAAACTAAAAATAGAAGACAATCTAAAAAAAGCAATAGAATCTACCAAAACAGCCGCTAGCAATAAATTTTTGGTCGTTGTGGTTGACAGCAAAAATAAAGCGGCAAAGGAAAATTTTGATGCTTTTGTAAAAGAACAAGAAACGCAGACCGGATACAATATGTATGATTCGTATAATGCTCTATATGATACATACAACTTTTATTTGGCTGGTGCCGATGATAAAAAATGGCTGAAAAATAATAAAATTACGAATGATCCAAGCCTATTGGTTTTAAACGGAAACGGCGATCTGCTAGCGATTGCAAAATCAGATTTGACAACGCAGCAATATCAGTTTAGCTATTATGGTGATCTTAACAGAAAACTTCAAAAAGCAAATGCTTTTTTGGCCATAGATAAAGTATTAAAGAACAAAAAAGCTTCAGATGCAGATCTAATTGCAGCTTTTAATAAAGTGGCCTCATTAGAACCTTCTTACGATTATGATTCAGAATATACAGTAAGCGATCCTAATTCTACTGATTTTGTACTTACAAAAACGGTCTTAGACCAAAAAGCAGTAGCTCAAACATGGAAAAAATTGATTGAAGCACACCAAAAAGATAAAGCCGTAAATATGTATTTGGCTGAGACCATTATAAAAGAAATTAAAAATCAAGGTTTTACAAAACAGCTTTTTAATCAAGAAAAAATTCTTAATGATACTGATTTTCTAGCAATAGATTATTTGTTAAAACATTCTGACGATATTGAGAACAATAAAGCTGCATTCAATAGCAGTGCGCCAGAAATTCATAATGTAGGAAATGCTGTTTCTGAAGTTTCTAACGCATTGCAGCAAAACCTATATGCTTCTCAGGACGGACTTACAGGTGAAATGAATAAAGAGAAAATCAATTCTGTTTACAAAGAGATCATCGCATCTGGAAAAGGAAATTTTGATGCCTACAGAAATTATTTTTACTATTTAAGCCAGCTTGAAGATCAGGACGGTTCTAATGCGACTTATTTGAAAGAATTCAGCACTTATTTTGATAATACATTAGCAGGAGCAAGCCCGATAGAAAAACTAGATGCTATTTTTGGAGGTTTAGATTCCAGCTCAAGCTATTCTTATGACGGATGGAGTTCATTTAAACTTTACCATTCAGATATTTGCAACAATGCAGCATGGACAGTTGTATTAAAACCACAGAATTCAAACTTTTTAAAAGAGGCTATTAAATGGTCTGAATATAGCTTGGTGATATCTAAAAACAATCCATATTATTTAGACACTTTGGCACAATTGTATTATAAAAATGGACAGGCACAAAAAGCTATAGAAACACAAGTTTTAGCAGTAAAATTTATTACTAGTGATGTTGATGAAGAAACTGCAAATCAAATGAAGGAAGTTTTGACTAAAATGAGTAACGGAACTTACTAAGTTTAATATACCACAGGTTTTTTTAAATAAGAAAAAATAAAAGCCGATTTCTAATTCTAGAAATCGGCTTTATTATGTTTGGCTAATCTAAGATGTCTAATAATCTAAGTTAGTCTATAAATCTGAATTATAATCCAAATGCAGCTTTTACTTGGTCAACAAAATCAAGTTTTTCCCATGTAAATAACTCAACAGTAACCGTTTTTTCGTTTCCTCCTGGAGCAGAGAAAGTTTTAGTTACAGTTTCAGGTTTGCGTCCCATGTGTCCGTAAGCAGCCGTTTCGCTATAGATTGGATTTCTTAATTTTAAACGTTGCTCGATAAAGTAAGGACGCATATCAAAGATAGCTTCAACTTTTTTAGCGATTTCACCGTTCGTTAAGTTTACTTTAGAAGTTCCGTAAGTTTCAATGAAAATTCCCATTGGCTCAGCAACTCCAATTGCGTAAGAAACCTGAACTAAGATTTCGTCAGCAACACCAGCAGCAACTAAGTTTTTAGCGATATGACGCGTTGCATAAGCAGCACTTCTGTCTACTTTACTTGGATCTTTTCCAGAGAATGCACCACCACCGTGAGCACCTTTTCCACCGTAAGTATCAACAATAATTTTTCTTCCTGTTAAACCAGTATCTCCGTGAGGTCCTCCAATAACGAATTTTCCTGTTGGGTTAATGTGGTAGTTGATTTTATCGTTAAATAAGTGAGCGTGCTCTGGGTTTTTAGCGATAATTCTAGGAATCAAGATTTCGATAATATCTTTTTTGATTTTAGCCAACATCTCAGCTTCTGTATCAAAATCATCGTGTTGAGTTGAAATTACAATCGCATCAATACGAGTTGGTTTATTGTCGTCGCTATATTCTAAAGTTACTTGAGATTTAGCATCTGGACGTAAATATGTAATTTCGTTATTTTCACGTCTTAAGATGGCTAATTCTTGTAATAATTTATGAGATAAATCAAGTGCCAATGGCATATAGTTTTCAGTTTCGTTTGTAGCGTAACCAAACATCATTCCTTGATCTCCTGCACCTTGTTCTTCTGGCTTAGCTCTGTCAACACCTTGGTTAATATCTGCAGACTGCTCGTGAATAGCTGAAAGAATTCCACAAGAATTGGCTTCAAACATATATTCACTTTTAGTGTATCCAATTCTTTTGATTACATCGCGAGCGATTTGCTGAACATCAAGATAAGTATTCGATTTTACTTCACCTGCTAAAATCACCTGACCTGTTGTAACTAATGTTTCGCAAGCTACTTTTGAGTCAGCGTCAAATGCCAAAAAGTTGTCAATTAATGCATCCGAAATTTGATCTGCAACTTTGTCTGGATGCCCTTCACTAACAGATTCTGACGTAAATAAATAAGCCATAATAATGTAATAATAATGTTTTAATTTAAAATTAAGCGGGAAAAATAATTGCTAAAAAGGGCTAAAGGAGAGTTTCTGCTTTAGCATTTTTTACTGCTGAAACGAATCTTTCAGCATTCATAACGAAACCATTTCATTATGAAGAGGTTGCAATCAGTTCAAATTTTTCCTCTGTTTCGGGTGCAAAGGTATGAAACCATTTTGATTTGCAAATTAAAGTTCAACTTTTTTTATTTTTTATGGCAGAAATTTAACAGTAGCATACTATTTTGATAGGGTAATAGAAAATATTTTGTTTTTTGTTTGGTCAATTAAAAAATAGTTCGCAATTTTGCCCCGTTAAAACAAAAGAAACAAATGAAATTTACAGTTTGCAATATGATGTCTTGTAAGATGCCGGAGTTCTCCGCAGAGACACTATTGTAATTATTTTTCAAGAAAATATATAAATAGAACCTCTGCCGAAACGCAGAGGTTTTTTTTATGTCAAAATGAAACCTGTAAGATTTTTTTTAAGCCAAAAACACTAAATTAATCAGTAAAGAAGAAAATGAAGAAAAATGTACTAATCGTTTTAGGTCTTGTGACATTTTCAGGACTTTATGCTCAAGACAATAAAAAAGAGCAGGACAGTTTAAAAAACAACGAGCTGTCTGAAGTTACTATTATTGGATCAAGAAGTAAAAATAGAGTTAAAACAGACGTGCCCGTTCCGGTTGATGTTTTTAACGTATCTGAAATAACAAAAGGAGCACCGCAGACCAGCGTTACTCAAATTTTAAATTATGTTGCTCCGTCGTTTACGAGTAATCCGACATCTACAGCAGATGCAACAGACCACGTTGATCCTGCGCAATTAAGAGGATTAGGGCCAGATCAGGTTTTAATTTTGGTAAACGGAAAAAGAAGGCACACAAGTGCTCTGGTAAACATAAACGGATCGCCAGGAAGAGGATCTGTGGGAACAGACTTAAATGCAATTCCGTCTTTTGCCATAGAAAGAATAGAAGTTTTAAGAGACGGAGCCGCCGCCCAATATGGTTCTGATGCAATTGCTGGAGTAATCAATATTGTGCTAAAGAAGAATGCTGATTATCTGACAGGAGGGATTCAATACGGAGCAAATCTATCTTCGGGATCAAATAATTTTGAAGGAGGGGCAGACGGACAGACAGCCCAAATTGATTTAAATTACGGAACCTCATTGGGCAAACCGGGAAGTTTCTTAAACGTTACAGGAACTGCCGTGACAAGGCAAGCGACAAGCAGAGCAGGAATAAGAAGCAATCCTATTTTTAATGCTTATAACGCAGTTGAAAACAGAGCGGCGCAAGATGGAGTAGAGATTAACTCGCTATTTAGCAACATTAATACGACTACAAACTCGGCTCAGATTTTATCGTCATTAAAACAATATGCGCCGCAAGTAAGTTATTTTACAACAGCACAGCAAAATGCTATTGCATCGGCTTCGACGATTGCGCAAATGCAGACGGCTTTAAACTTTGATGTGACTAATAATGAACTAGCTTACAGAGGTCAGCAGAGAAGCGATTATAACATGAGTGTCGGACAGTCAGAATTGGCTGCGGGACAATTATATTTTAATGCAAAGTATCCTTTGAGCGAAACCACTTCATTGTATTCTTTTGGAGGCGTTTCATATAGAGGAGGTAAATCGTATGCCTTTAACAGATTGCCAAATGGTTCTGGAACTTTCACGCAAGTATACCAAAACGGGTTCTTGCCAGAAATTGAATCAAAAATTTTAGATGCCTCTGCGGCTGTGGGCGTAAATACGCAATTATTCGGTTTTGATACCGATTTAAGCACCAACTTAGGAACAAACTCTTTTAATTATGATGTGAATAATACCATCAATGCAACTTTAGGCACAAATTCTCCTTTTAGTTTTGATGCCGGAAAAGTTTCGTTTTTGCAAAGTACGACCAATTTGGATTTTAGCAGAAAATATGATGTCCTTGCTGGGTTAAACGTTGCTTTTGGGGGCGAATTCAGATATGAAAATTACCAAATTAAAGCAGGAGAAGAAGCTTCTTACGGATTGTATGATGTAAACGGAAATTTAGTTTCGGGAATTCTTCCAAGCAATTCGCCATTAATTGTAACTGACTTTTTCGGAAACAAACGTGGAGCAGGAGCGCAGGGATTTTCAGGATTCCAGCCTTCAGATGCTAAAGAAAAAAAATAGGACAAGTGGTGCGGCTTATATCGATTTAGAATTGAATGCCACTGAAAAATGGCTTGTAAATGGAGCTGCGCGTTACGAAAACTATTCAGATTTTGGAAATACCGTTACGTTTAAACTGGCTTCTCTTTTAAAATTAAATGATAATATCAATTGGAGAATTTCTGGACAGACTGGTTTTAGAGCGCCTTCTTTACAGCAAAGATATTTCGAGTCAAGCTCAACGCAGTTTATAAATGGTGCCCCTTACCAAGTAGGATATTTTACAAACGATTCTCAAGCGGCAAAAAGTATTGGAATTGAAAGTTTAAAACCAGAAAAATCAAAAAGCATCAGTACAGGATTTACATTCAAAATTCCTGAAGCTAACATAACCATTGCAACCGATGCTTATTTTACAAGAATCTACGACAGAATTGTATTGTCTGGACAATATTCAAGACCAACAGATGCGCAGATTGCAGCGGCAACTTCGCCAGAACAGGCAGAGGCATTGACTTTGTTTCAGCAGGCATTTGATTTGAAAGGAGTAGAAAGAGCTTCATTCTGGACAAACGGAATCGATTCTGAAACCAAAGGAATTGATTTGGTAATTTCTCAGAAATATGATGTCATTCAAGATTTTGCAATCAGAAATGATTTTGCATTTAGTTTTAATGAAACCAAAAGGGTAGGCGATTTGCATATACCAAAATCTATTGTTGATGCAGGAGGAGAACCTTATATCTATTCATTCTTTCCAGAATCGAGCCGAGTATATTTAGAAGAAGCCATTCCGAAAGTGAAAGCCAATTTGATGACTACTTTTAGCATTAAAAAACTGGATATTTATTTAAGAAACAGCTATTTCGGCAAAGTTACAGATCCAGGAGCGACAGATGTTAATCTAGATGGATTTTCTTCAGTGTACGAACATCCAGAATATAGCGCAAAATTGGTTACCGATTTATCTTTAGGCTATCAGATCAACAAGCATTTGAGAGCTACAATTGGAGTTAATAATATAGGAGACGTTTATCCGGACAGAAACAATCCTGCAACACCTGCATTTACAAACACAACTCCAACTTTGTCGCCAGCGCCAAGTACAGATTTGACAAATGCGAATCAGTTTGCGTATTCAAGAGCCGTTTCTCAATTTGGATTGAACGGAAGATTTGGTTTTGCCCGTTTAAGCTTTAAATTTTAATTGAAATAATTTCTTTCAAGCCTTATAAATAAAGGCTTGAAAGAAATTTCAAAAAAAAACATATAAAACTTCCATTTTAATTTGGTCGTTAAAAAAATACTTACTACACTTATCCTATCGAATTAGTCGAATTTAAAAAATAGTCAAATTCAATTTTAAAATAAAATGAAAACAATAGCAAAAAGAAATATGATGTGTTGTAAGATGATGCAAATGTGCATCCCAATTTGCTGTTGCCAAAAGTGAAAGAGACAATCTTTGTTATAGTTAAGCTATAAGCCCTTTTGGTCGCCATCCGAAAGGGCTTTTTTATTTCCAACATTTTAAGCCTTAAATTATGAATACGCTAGATATAAATACAATCGCATTTCAATACCTATTAAGAAATGATAATTTGGAAGAATCACCAGCAGAAGTTCTAAAATATGATCCCGAACAGCAAATAAAAACGCAAAAATCGTTACTGTTTCATCTATACGATCTTGAAGAAGAAGCAGAAGATATTTTAGCTTAAATCAATTTCAAAAATCAATATCAATTACAATATATAACGTATTAAAAATACCTAAAAACTAAGAAATCATGAGTACACAAAAATTTGCAACAAACGCATTACACGCAGGACACGACGTAACTAAAAACGCAGGAACTAGAGCAGTGCCTATTTATCAGACATCATCATATGTATTTAACAATGCAGATCATGCTGCCAATTTATTTGGCCTTGCCGAAGCTGGATTCATTTATACGAGATTAAATAACCCGACAAACGATATTCTAGAACAGCGTCTGGCAGCGCTAGAAGGCGGAATTGGAGCTGTTGTAACGGCTTCTGGAGCATCGGCAATTTCAACAACTTTATTGACTTTGCTAAAAGCAGGAGATCATATCGTAGCATCAAACAGTTTATACGGCGGGACGTATAATCTTTTAAAAGTGACGCTGCCAAGATTAGGAATCACAACCACTTTTGTTGATCCTTCAAAACCTGAAAACTTTACCAAAGCAGCTAAAGAAAACACACGAACTTTCTTTGTTGAATCTCTTGGGAACCCAAAATTAGATGTATTAGATTTAAAAGCAATTTCGGCAGAAGCCAAAGCATTCAAAGTGCCATTTATAGTAGATAATACAGTTGCGACACCTTATTTATTAAACCCAATTAAGTATGGCGCCGATATTGTAATTCATTCCTTAACCAAATATATCGCAGGAAACGGAACTTCGTTAGGAGGCGTTATCATTGATGCTGGAAACTTTGACTGGGCAAACGGAAAATTCCCTGAATTTACCGAGCCATCTGCAGGATACCACGGATTAGTATATCATGAAGCTTTAGGAAATGCGGCTTTTATTGCAAAAGCGCGAATAGAAGGGCTGCGTGATTTTGGTGCTGCTTTGAGTCCATTTAATGCTTTTCAAATTATTCAGGGACTAGAAACACTTCCAATCCGAATTAAAAAACATAGTGAAAATGCTTTGGCGCTAGCCGAATGGTTAGAAAAACAAGATGAGGTGGTTTGGGTAAATTATCCAGGCTTAAAATCGAACAAATATTATGATCTGGCTAAAGAATATCTGCCAGAAGGGCAAAGCGGCATTATCACTTTCGGATTAAAAGGAGGTTTTGATGCTGCCAAAAAAGTAGTAGACGACACAAAACTATTCTCACTGCTGGCCAATATCGGTGATACAAAATCACTTATTATTCACCCTGCAAGTACTACGCACCAGCAGCTAACAGAAGCAGAACAAATAGAAACGGGAGTTTCTAAAGATTTGATTCGTTTGTCTGTGGGAATAGAAGATATTGAAGATTTAATTGCAGATCTTCAGGCTGTTTTTGAAAGCGTTTCGCTTTCTCAATTCAGCATCAATAAAAATTAGGTTTTTTTGTTTTTTGTTTGAAAAATTGCCTTTAGCGAGTGGTTTTGCTAAAGGTAATTTTTTATGAAAAACACCATTATAAAATTTAAATCATATAAGAAATATAAGTGCATTTTAGAAGAATCGTACTGTAGAAACGCACCGTAGAGACGCACTGCAGTGCGTCTAATTTTAATAACATTGATGGTGCTAAATGAACTTACATCACTTATATGGCTAAATAAAAAATTAGAAATTATGTCAAAGCTTAAAATAAACATTATCCTTTTTGGAATAGGGAATATCGGAAGCACTTTGATTAATCAGATTATCGAAAGTCAAGAGTTTTTCCTTGAAAGCAAAAATATCGATTTTCATTTTCCAATTATAACCAATTCGACGGTTGCTTTTTTTGAGAAAGAAGGCGTAGGGTATTCTTGGGAAACCAATTTCAGACAATTGGCAGTTCCTTTTAAAGTAGAAGATATTGTCGAATTTGCGCATGAAAACGAATTTGAAAATTTGATTGCCGTCGATGCAACAGATAGCGATGAATTGGTGAAGCATTATAATACGCTAATCAAAAACGGATTCAATATTGTTGCGGTAAACAAAAAAGCCAATACGCTACCGATAGATTTGTACAAAGAATTACGAACAAATCTTAAAAAGCACGACAAAGAGTTTCTTTATGAAACCTCAGTCGAAACGGGAATTCCTGTTTTGCAGACCTTAAGAGATTTGTACTATTCGGGAGAAAAAATCACGAAGATTAGAGGCGTTTTTTCGGACAATCTGAGTTATGTCTTTAATAGATTTTCATCTGAAGACATTTCGTTTTCCTCTGTTTTAAAAGATGCGAGCCTTTTAGGTTTAATGAAGTCAAATTTTAAAGAAGATCTTTCAGGAAACGATACCGCAAGAAAGCTGCTGATATTGGCGAGAGAAATCGGAAAAGATTTTGAATTTTCAGATATTAAAATCAAACCATTTATAACCGAAGAGCACTTGGAAAAAAATGGAGTGCTTAACAAAGAAGCAGTCGATAAATCTTTTAAAATTGCCAAAATTACCCAAGCAGAAAATCACTTGCTAAGGTATGTAGGAGAGTTTGATGTGGAAAAAGGAACTTTAGAAGCCAAATTGATTTCGGAATCGGCAGATTCTCCAATCGGACAATTAAAAGGTTCGGATACCATTTTTGAAATTTATACCAAATCTTACGCCGATATTCCAATCGTAATTCAGAGCGCTCCGCCATGCAAACAGGCAATTTCAAGAGGAATTATCACTGATATTCTGAAAATTGCTGAGCGAATTAGAACAAAAGAAGCCGTTTGGCTGTAATTTTTTGGCTCTAAAAGAAAAAAAAACACAAAAGGTTCTTTGATAAATTGATTTGTCAAATGGAATTATGAAGAAAAGAAGGTGGTTTTTGTAAGGTTTTTACCTTTATTATTTCGTTTTCGTTTTTGTAAGATGTTTTTCGACGATAAAAAACTGATTTTTAACGATTTTTGTAATTAAATTCCTGAATTTAATTTGTGTAATAAAAAAAATATTTGCATATTTGTTATACCCAAAAACTACTAGAAATCAAATGAACTTAAAAGTCAATAAAATGTTTTGTGCCATTTCGGTTAAGACCGAAGGTGGGGTGTCTATTGCTTAAAAAAATTGTAAGAATACAATAATAATATAGTAAAAGCCTCCCGAAAAATTTTGGGAGGCTTTTTAATTTAATACAAATGCAGAATTTAAATAAAATACAATATAAATCACAGATGAATAAATCCTTACAGATGAACAAGATGTTTACTGTCGCGCTTATTTGCGCATACGTCTGTTGATACTAAAAGCATACACGAGTGTAAAAACTTAAACCCTTTTGGTATCTAAAAAATCCAAAAGGGTTTTTTTTATTCCAGAAACCGATTTAACAAAAAGATAAACGAGAAATAAAGATTATAAAACGCAACTTAACTAAAACTTAATATCATGAGCACATTGAACTACTTAGCAGAAAAAATTTCAAATTTGAAAAACAGAAGGACAAGAAAAAATAATCCGCCACCAATAAACGAATTGGCTCACCCAAGATTCGGAATAACTGAGGCTGGAATAACAGAAGAAGGAAAAGGGGCAGAGAAAAAAGCACCAAACTCTTTATTGTTTTTGATGTATTCAAAAGAAAATGAAACGCTTTTTATCTAAACGGAAAAGCATCATAAACTAGGGTAAAACCTGCTTAATTTTACTGGGCATTTTTGTTCGGTAAATTTTTGCGTATAATAGTTTTTGCTAAAGTAAGTCTCAGAAATTTAACAAACACTTTTAGATAAAATTTGTTTGTTAGAGAAAATAGTAGTTAATTTGCACCGTTAAGTTCAAACACGTATTGAAATGTTATAAAGAAAGGACGAGGGATTAGACCCGATGAAGCCTTAGCAACCCTTCGGTAAAACGAAGAAGGTGCTACATTCTACCACGCCAAACGTGGAAAGATAACAACAAGATTTTTTCTAGTTAAACCTAGTTTTTCTTTCTAATATTTCCATATACAAATCAATAATACAACAGATTTGAAATTGGAAAATATACCAAGTCCCATCATAATTCAAGATTTCATCACAGAAAGTGGTGCAGCTTATCATTCTATACCATTAAGTTTTACACTGTCAGGACAGCCATTGCACAGTGCGCCTATTGTTTTGGTTAACCATGCCCTAACAGGAAATGCGCAGGTGACTGGCGAAAATGGCTGGTGGAATGACTTGATTGGCGAAGGTAAAACCATCGATACTGCTGTTTACACCATTTTAGCCTTTGATATTCCTGGAAATGGAAGCAATTCTTTCCTAATCGAAAATTATCTTGACTTTACAGCAAGAGATATTGCAAGAATCTTTGTTGAAGGCGTAAAAGCTTTAAATATTAAAAAGCTTTTTGCAGTTATTGGAGGTTCTGTAGGCGGCGGAATTGCATGGGAAATCATTGCTTTGGCGCCAAACATTACAGAAAACCTTATCCCGATTGCGAGCGACTGGAAATCTACCGACTGGCTTATCGCCAATTGTTTTCTGCAAGAGCAGATTTTAAACAATTCTTCAAAACCAATTGAAGATGCCAGAATACACGCAATGCTTTGCTACCGTTCGCCAGAATCATTCAAAGAAAAATTTCAGAGAACAATCAATCAGGATCTTTTGATTTTTAACATCGAAAGCTGGCTGGCACATCACGGAAAAAAATTGCAGAAAAGATATCAGCTGTCTTCTTATAAATTAATGAATCAATTGCTTAAAACAATTGATATCACTAGAAATAGTGAAAGCTTTGAAAGTCTATTGTCTAAAACAGAAGCTTCAATTCATATCATCGGGATCAATTCAGATTTGTTTTTTACAGCAAAAGAAAACGTAGAAACCTACGAAGAATTGAAGAAATTTAAAGACAATGTTTTCTACAGCGAAATTGATTCGGTTCACGGACATGACGCTTTTTTAATCGAGTACAAACAATTAGATCATTTACTTGCCGACATTTTTAAGGCAGAAACAATAAAGAAATAAAATGAAAGTATTAAAATTTGGAGGTAAATCATTAGCAAACGGAGAAGGACTTAACAAAGTTGTTTCAATCATTTCAGATAAAGTAAATCAAGGTGAAAAAATCGCCGTTGTAGTATCTGCACGCGGAAATGCTACTGATGAATTGGAATTTATCTTAACAATTGCTGCTAAAAATGGCAGTTACAAAGAATTATTAGAGAATTTTAAAAAATATCAAATATCAGATTACCCACAAGTAGATTTGTCTGAAGAATTTAGTGTTTTAGATAAACTTTTTGAGGGAGTAAGTCTAATTGGCGATTACAGCAAAAAAATCAAAGATCAGATTTTGTCAAAAGGAGAATTGCTTTCGGCTAAATTATTGACGGCTATTTTATTGGAAAAAGGAATTCCTGCCAATTTTGTAGATACAAGAGATTTATTGAAAACCGATTCTAAATTTGGTGATGCACAGCCATTAGAGCAGCTTTCAAAGAAAAACGTAGTAAACTACTTTAAAGAACATAACGGCGAAACGGTTAATATAGTTACAGGCTTCATTGGCTCAAACAACAACAACGACACAACTACTTTAGGTAGAAATGGCAGTAACTATACCGCTTCGTTAATCGCAAATTATTTGAATGCCGAAGAACTGCAAAACTTCACGCACGTAGACGGAATCTACACAGCAAACCCAGACTTGGTTGCCGATGCGAAGAAAATTGAATATTTATCATTCAACGAAGCAAATGAGCTGGCAAATTTTGGAGCAACCATTTTGCACGCCAAAACGATTATTCCGTTGTTAGAAAAAAATATTCCGTTACGAATCTTAAATACGTTCAACCACGAAAACCGCGGAACTTTAATCACCTCAGATTCTTCTAAAGAAGGAATTAAAACGCTTTCTGTTTTGGAAAATGTTTCTCTTGTAAATCTTGAAGGACGAGGATTGCTTGGAAAAGCTGGAGTCGATGCCCGAATTTTTAAAGTAATGGGAGATCACAATATCAGTGTGAGCATTATCTCTCAAGGTTCTTCAGAAAGAGGAATCGGACTTGTGGTTGCTACTGAAAAAGCTACGCTTGCAATGGTCGAATTAGAAAAAGAGTTCGAAAATGACTTTTATTCTAAAGACGTAAACCAAATTACAGTAACAGACAATGTATCGGTAATTTCGATTATAGGGCAGGATTTGAGCACTTTCCATAAACCTTACACCGCTTTAATCAAAAATAAAATTGTTCCGATTTTGTTTAACAACACCGTAACAGGTAAAAACGTGAGTTTGGTTGTTAAGAAAGAAGAATTAAACAAAGCGCTGAACGTAATTCACGGAGAGATTTTTGGAGTTTCTAAAAAAATCAACATTGCTATTTTCGGTCACGGATTAGTTGGAGGAACTTTAATCAACCAGATTTTAGAATCGGCTGCGGCAATTGAAAAACGTAAAGATATTAAGCTGAATGTTTTTGCTATAGCAAATTCTAAAAAATTGCTTTTAAACCAATACGGTGTTACCAGCAACTGGAAAAGTGATATTGAAACTAAAGGTGAAGCATATACAATTAAAGATATTATTGCTTTCGCTAATGAACATCATTTAGAAAACTTAATTGCGATTGACAATACTGCAAGTGCGCCTTTCGTTGAAAATTATATTCCGCTTGTAGAGAGCAGTTTCGATTTGATTTCTTCTAATAAAGTAGCCAATACATTAAGCTATGGCTTTTACAAAGAATTGAGAAAAGCTTTGGCAGAAAATCAAAAGAATTATTTGTACGAAACCAATGTTGGTGCAGGTTTACCGTTAATTGACACAATTAAATTATTGCACCTTTCGGGAGAAAATATCACAAAAATTAAAGGTGTTTTCTCTGGAACATTGAGTTATTTATTCAATAATTTCTCTGCGAAAGATGCGCCTTTCAGCGAAATTCTACAGGAAGCAATTGATAACGGATATACAGAACCAGATCCGCGTGAAGATTTATGCGGAAATGACGTTGGTAGAAAATTATTAATTTTAGCTAGAGAATTGGATTTGCAGAATGAGTTTGAAGAAATCTCAATTCAGAATTTAATTCCAGAGCACTTGCGTGAAGGAAGCGCTGCTGATTTCTTGATGAAATTAAAAGAATTTGACCCAATTTATGCTAAAATAAAAGCAGATCAACAGCCAAATCACGTATTAAGATACATTGGCGAATTGTCTGGTGATTTGCAGAATGATAAAGGAAATTTGGAAGTAAAATTAGTTTCAGTGCCAAAAGATACTGCTCTGGGCGGATTAAAAGGTTCTGATTCTTTCTTCGAAATTTACACAGAATCTTACGGAGACCGTCCAATTGTTATTCAAGGAGCTGGTGCAGGTTCTGCGGTAACAGCAAGAGGAGTTTTCGGAGATATTTTGAGATTGTCTGATAAAGGGTAAAAAGTCTAGTTTGTCATTGCGAGGAACGAAGCAATCACATTTGCAAAATCAAGCTTTGTGGAATTGTTTAGTGCGATTGCTTCGTTCCTCGCAATGACAATAATAAAAACAAAAAAAATAACAACACAATGAAAGTAACTTTAAACAGAGTAAATGACGCATTTCATTTTAAAGTAAAAAATGAACGCGGACACGTAGTTGACGTTGATAGCAGAGCCGAATTTGGCGGAAGCGATTTAGGTGCAAGTCCAATGGAATTGGTATTAATGGGAGTTGCAGGATGCAGCGCTATCGATATGATTTCAATTTTGAAAAAACAGCGTCAAGAAATCACTTCTTTTAATGCTGAGGTTGAAGGAACACGAGTTCAGATCGAAGAGGCAAAACCTTTCAAGGAAATCGATGTGGTTTTTTATTTAGAAGGAGAAATCAATCCTGAAAAAGCAAAAAAAGCGGCACAGCTTTCTTTTGAGAAATACTGTTCAGTTGCTAAAACAGTTGAGCCAACAGCGACAATTAAATACAAAGTGGTTTTAAACAACGAAGCGTTATAAATTAGAAAATTAGTCAATTTGAGAATTTGAAAATGCTCAGATTGTACATAAATAATTGACTTGTTTAAGTTTAGATTTCGGTTTAACAACCTGAAACCTGAAACTTGAAACAAAAAAAACAAAAAAACAACACAATGAATACAGAAGAATTTGGTTTTGAAACACAAGCCATCAGAACACAATTAGAAAGATCTCAATATTTAGAACACTCGGTGCCTTTGTACCTTTCGTCAAGCTTTGTTTTTGAAGATGCAGAAGATATGCGAGCTTCATTTACAGAAGAAAAAGAAAGAAATATTTACAGCCGTTTCAGCAATCCAAACACGTCAGAGTTTGTAGACAAGATCTGCAAAATGGAAGGTGCCGATTCTGGTTACGCTTTCGCAACAGGAATGGCGGCAGTTTATTCTACTTTTGCAGCTTTGTTGAATTCTGGAGATCATATTGTTTCTGCAAGTAGTGTTTTCGGTTCGACTCACGCTTTGTTTATGACTTATTTTCCAAAATGGAATATCGAAACTTCTTATTTCGAAATCAGTAAGCCAGAAACGATCGAGAGCTTCATTAAACCAAACACCAAAATATTATACGCCGAATCTCCTACAAATCCTGGAGTAGATGTTATCGATTTAGAATTGTTGGGAAATATTGCCAAAAAACACAACTTGATTTTAATAATCGACAACTGTTTTGCAACGCCTTATTTACAGCAGCCAATTAAATTTGGAGCGCATCTGGTGATCCATTCAGCAACAAAATTAATAGACGGACAAGGACGTGTTCTAGGTGGAGTAACGGTTGGAGATGCTGAGTTAATCAGACAGATTTATTTGTTTTCAAGAAATACAGGGCCAGCTTTATCGCCATTTAATGCATGGGTTTTATCTAAAAGTTTAGAAACTTTGGCTGTTCGTGTAGACAGACATTGCGAAAATGCTTTAAAAGTCGCTGAGTTTTTAGAAAGCCATCCAAATGTAAACAGCGTAAAATATCCGTTTTTGAAATCGCATCCGCAATATGAAATTGCCAAAAAACAGATGAAAGCTGGCGGAAACATCATTGCATTTGAAATTAAAGGCGGAATCGAAGCGGGAAGAAAATTCTTGAACAGCATTAAACTTTGCTCGTTATCTGCAAATATTGGAGATACAAGAACAATTGTCACGCATCCGGCTTCAACAACACATAGCAAATTATCCGAAGAAGATCAATTGGCGGTTGGAATCACACAAGGACTTGTTCGTGTTTCTGTAGGTTTAGAAACTGTAGAAGATGTAATTGCAGATTTGAAACAAGCACTTTCTTAATTATATATTTCAATTTTCGATTTATAAGACGATTTTTAGCTGTAAATTTAATGCAGCTGAAAATCGTCTTTTTTAATTCAGAGTTTTCACAAAAAGTTTATTTTTGGATGCTTTAAAGTGAATAAACGAAGTAATTTGATAGAATTAGTAGAATTTAACTTTATTCTTTTGTGATAGTTCAAACAAAAAGCATATTTTTGTTGTTTAATAATTTGCGGCAATCAGATAACGATTGAAGCTGCAATCTAAAACATAAAGATGCTTTCAAAAAAGACAAAATACGGAATAAAAGCTTTGACTTATTTAGCAAGACGGGAAAATAACGAACCAGTTCAAATTGCCGAAATTGCCAAAAGCGAACATATTTCGATTAAATTTTTAGAGAGTATTTTACTTCTATTGAGAAACTCTGGATTTCTTGGCGCTAAAAAAGGAAAAGGAGGAGGTTATTACTTGATAAAAGACCCGAAAGACATCAGCATGGCAAAAGTGTACCGAATTCTTGAAGGGCCAATTGCTTTACTGCCTTGCGCAAGCCATAATTTCTACGAAAGATGCGACGACTGCGACGATGAGTCAACCTGCGCAGCGCGAAGATTGATGACTGAGGTTCGTGATAATACACTCAAAATATTAGAAAGCAATTCTTTGGCAGATATTGCATTTTAGTTTTGAACCATATAAGTTATATAAGTTCATTTTAGACTTTGCGATAAAGTTTTATTAAATGAACTTATATAACTTATATGGTTTATTCTTTAAAAAATCAATTTGTATCCAGCGAGAAAAAGCATTACTGCAATAGCATTTCTAAGAAACTGATCTGGGACTTTTCCGCTTAGCATACTTCCCATGTATATGCCTGGGAGAGATCCCATTAACAGTTGTCCAAGTAAGCCAATATCTAAATTCCCCATTGAAGCGTGTCCTATTCCGGCAACCAATGTCAAGGGAACAGCGTGTGCAATTTCAGTTCCCACTAATCTTGGTGTCGGCAATAAAGGATAAAGAAAAAATAAAGTTACAGTTCCCAAAGCGCCTGCTCCAATAGAAGTTAAAGTAACCGTTGCTCCTAGTAATATTCCTATTCCAATGGTGAGCATATTTTGGGTCGTGCTTTCACTATGAAATTTGTCTCCAGCGTGTTTCTGTGAGAATTTCAAAAGTCTTTTTTTGAAAATAATTGCAACGGAAGTAAATAGCAAAGCCCATCCTAAACTGTATTTAATAACGCCATTTATGGTTTCAATATCAGTTTTGATGCTGTTTAAAATCCAAAGTGTTACGAGGGCTGCGGGAACACTGCCTAGAGTCAGCCAGCCCGTAATCTTCCAGTTGATGTTGCCTTTTTTGTTGTGAACAAATACGCCTCCAGCTTTAGTAAAAGCGGCGTAAAGCAAATCGGTTCCTACTGCCGTTGTTGGCGGGATATTAAAGTATAATAAAATAGGAGTCATTAAAGAACCGCCGCCTACACCTGTTAATCCGACAATAAAACCAACTACCAAACCTGCAATTACAAGACCAATCTGAAAATCCATGAAAAAATATTTGCCGCTAAAATACAACAATTTTATAATAATCCTATCGATTTTATAGAGATTAAAAAAGGTATTTAATAAGCAAATATTTTAAGCGCATAAAATGTTGGAATATCTTGCAATGCAGGGTTATTTGTGAAATTATAGCGAAAAATCCTTAAAGCGCTCTTTTATAATGTCATAAAAGGTTAATTGAGGGTTTAAAAAAATAATAATATTGCTTTGTAATTTAGAAATAAGTAGTATTTTTGCAAAGTAATCTACTAACCCGATAGGGTAATAGATTTTTGAACAAATTTATAGTTGTTAAATATGGAGAAAGAACTGAAAATAAATAGTGCTGATTCTTTAAAAGAAAAGCTTTGGATTGGAATTCCTGTTGTTTTACTAGTAGGTTTATTATCTGTTTTAATATATAATCATCACGCTGAATTTACGTGGGATGGATTTGTAAATGGTTTTAATGTGGAGTTCTTAGTGTTTTTAGCCATTGGAGTTTTTGCTCAATTGGTTGATGGGACTTTAGGAATGGGTTACGGAGCGACTTCAACGTCATTTTTATTGGCTTATGGAGTTCCGCCAGTTGTAAGCAGTACAGCAGTTCACGTTTCAGAAATGTTTACTACGGGGGCTTCAGCGCTTTCTCACCATCGTTTTGGAAACATCAATAAAAAATTGGTAAAGCATTTGTTGATTCCAGGAGTTTTAGGTTCTATTACAGGAGCTTACTTGTTGGCAGATGTTATTGATGGAGACGTTATAAAGCCATTTATTGCAGTTTATATGATCATTTTAGCGGTTATCATTATCAGAAAAGCGCTAAAAAAGAATATTATAAAAAAGAAAACAAAAAAATTAGGCGCTCTAGCTGTTTTCGGCGGATTCATGGATTCTGTTGGAGGCGGAGGCTGGGGACCGATAGTAACGTCAACATTATTAGGAAGAGGAAGAAATCCGAGATATACGATTGGTTCAGTAAATGCAGCGGAGTTTGCGATTTCATTTGCAAGCGGTATCACGTTCATGCTTTTTGGAGGAATCCACGGTTGGCAGGTTATTATCGGACTGATTTTAGGAGGAGTCGTTTCAGCGCCATTAGCAGCTTATTTGGTAAACAAAATCAAAAGAAAACCAATGATGGTTGCGGTTGGAGTTCTAATTATAGTATTGAGTTTAAAAACATTATCTAAATTATTGTAAAAGATAATTTTAGAAAGGAGAGATTATGAGTGCGAGTATTGTACAAGAATTATTAGAAAAAACTAAAAATTTTTCGCTTGACGAAACCTTAGTTTTTTTAGCGAAAGAATTTCCGGGAAAAGTAATTTTTTCAACTTCTTTCGGTCAGGAAGATCAGGTAATTACTGATTTTATTGCAAAAAGTAACACTGATATAAAGGTGTTTACTTTAGATACCGGAAGATTATTTCAGGAAACGTATGATGTTTTTCATAAAACATTAAAAAAATACAAAAGACCAATCGAAGTTTATTTCCCAGAAGCTGCTTCAGTAGAAAAACTATTGCAGGAAAAAGGACCAAACAGCTTTTACGATTCGGTAGAAAACAGAAAAGAATGTTGTTTTATTCGAAAAGTGGTTCCATTGAGAAAAGCTTTGGCAGGAAATGCAGTTTGGATAACAGGTTTAAGAGCAGAGCAGTCAGAAAACAGAAACGATTTAAGTTTGTTTGAATACGACGGAAACTTTGAAATCATCAAATTCAATCCGCTATTAAAATGGACATTAGAAGAAGTTGAAGCATATCTTTCAGAAAACAATGTTCCTCAAAATGCTTTACACAAACAAGGTTTCGTAAGTATTGGATGTGCGCCTTGTACGAGAGCCATTTTCCCTGGAGAAGACATCAGAGCCGGAAGATGGTGGTGGGAATCAAGCCATAAAGAGTGCGGATTGCATAGTGCTAAGAAAGAGTAAAGATTTTATAGAAGCAAGAAGCTAGAGGCAAGACTTTCTAGAGAGAATATAGATTATAGAATAAAGAGTGGAGATTTTAAATCAGGAGAAAAACTTGAAACTTTAAACCTGACTCGAGAGCTTTAGCTCGAACAGGCGAAGCAAACAAAATTTTCACAACAAAAATATCAAACAAAAAAACAATGAGTTCAGTATTAAAAACAAACGCTTTAGAGAGTGAAGCGATATACATTTTCAGAGAAGTAATTTCACAGTTTGACAAACCGGTTTTACTTTTCTCAGGAGGAAAAGATTCTATTACATTGGTGCGTTTGGCGCAAAAAGCATTTTTCCCTGCTAAGATTCCGTTTCCTCTATTACACGTTGATACGGGGCACAATTTCCCTGAGACAATTGCTTTCAGAGATAAATTGGTAGAAGAATTAGGTTTAGAGCTAATCGTTCGTAATGTTCAGGATGCTATTGATGAAGGAAAAGTAGTTGAAGAAACTGGAAAATATTCAAGCCGTAACAGCTTGCAGACTACAACACTTTTGGATGCAATTGAAGAATTCAAATTTGATGCTTGTATTGGTGGTGCACGTCGTGATGAGGAAAAAGCGAGAGCAAAAGAACGTATTTTCTCGGTTCGTGACGATTTCGGACAATGGGACGAAAAAAATCAGAGACCGGAGTTGTTTGATATTTTGAATGGAAAAATTGAAAACGGTCAAAACGTTCGTGTTTTCCCAATTTCAAACTGGACAGAATTAGATGTTTGGAGTTATATCGAAAAAGAAAAAATCGAAATTCCTTCAATCTACTTCTCACATAAAAGAAAAGTTTTTTTGAGAGACGGTTTAATCTGGTCACATTCTCCTTTTGTGTATCAGGAAGAAGACGAACAAATCGAAGAAAGAATTGTTCGCTTCAGAACCGTTGGAGACATGAGCTGTACAGCAGCAGTTGAATCTTACGCAGCAACAATCGAAGAAGTTGTAGGTGAAATCAGATCATCAACCATTTCTGAAAGAGGAGCCAGAATCGATGATAAACGTTCTGAAGCTGCAATGGAAAAAAGAAAACAACAAGGATACTTTTAATAATTATGAGTTATGAGTTTTGAATTATGAGTGTAATTCCAAACGAAATTTAAAAGTTAGAATCAAGAAAACAAAAACATACAGATTATAAGTTTCGAGAGAATATGAAACCTGAAACTTTAAACCTGAAACAACATAAATTAGAATGGACGTTTTAAAAATAGCAACAGCAGGAAGTGTAGATGACGGGAAAAGTACTTTGATCGGAAGATTATTGTACGATACAAAATCATTGACTACAGATAAAATAGAAGCAATTGAAAAAAGCAGTAAGCAAAAAGGATATGATTACCTTGATTTTTCATTGGCTACTGACGGATTGGTGGCAGAAAGAGAGCAAGGAATCACGATTGACGTTGCGCATATTTATTTTTCGACTGCAAAGAAAAGTTACATTATTGCCGATACTCCGGGGCACGTAGAATATACAAGAAACATGGTTACAGGAGCTTCGACTTCTCAGGTTTCTATTATTTTGATTGATGCGAGAAAAGGTGTTATCGAGCAGACTTACCGTCACTTTTTCATCAATAATTTATTGAGAGTAAAAGAGGTAATTGTTGCCATCAACAAAATGGATCTGGTAGATTACTCAGAAGAAGTTTTCAATAAAATCAAAGCTGATTTTGAGGCTTTAAATGCAAAAAGCACTTACAAAGAGCAAAATGTAAGCTACATTCCGTTAAGCGCCATCAACGGCGGAAACGTGGTAGATAAATCTGAAAATATGCCTTGGTACGAGGGGCAAACAGTTTTGGAACATTTAGAAGGATTGCATTCTTCAGATGTTTTTGAATCAGGAAAAGCACGTTTCCCGGTTCAGACCGTTATTCGTCCAAAAACAGAAGAATACCATGATTTTAGAGGTTATGCAGGAAAATTATACGGAAACTCAATTAAAGTTGGAGATGCGGTAACAGTTCTTCCTTCTTTAACAGAATCAAAAGTTTCTAAGATTCACTTTTTCGACAAATCGTTTGATGAAGCTTCAGCAGGTTCTTCAATCACAATCGAATTAGAAAATGATATCAATGTAACGAGAGGCGATATGATTGTAAAATCTGACGAGCTTCCAAAAATTGAAAAAGATATCTCGACAACAGTTTGCTGGATGGACAGTAAAAAACTCGTTCCGGGAACAAAATATTTGGTACAGCACAATACAAACAGAGTTTTAGCAAAAGTAGAAAGCATTAAAAATACAATTGCTACAGATTACTCAGGTACGACAGAGGCTTCACAATTAGCCATCAACGAAATTGGAGAAGTAACGATCAAATTAAGCAAACCGTTATATTTTGATTCATACAACGAAAACAAATCAAACGGTGCTTTCATCTTAATCGATACAGCAACAAACACAACAGCAGGAGTAGGATTCATTAGGTAGCTTCGCTGCTTTAAGCTTTAAGCTTTAGGCTTTAAGCTTTTTGCAAGAATGTATAACAAGTTACGCAAGAAAGCCTACAGCTTATTGCCTAAAGCCTACAGCATCAAAAAAAACACAAAGTTAATAAAGCTTATAGCCTAAAGCTTAAAGCCTAAAGCGTAAAAAGAAATGGAAAGTTTTAGAACAGAAATAGAAAATCCGGTAGTTCAGAAGGAGATTATCGAATTAGAAAAAAAGATTCACTTATTCCGTGGAGGAAAAATTGATGATGAGCGTTTTCGCAGTCTTCGTTTGGCTCGCGGAATCTACGGTCAGCGTCAGGAAGGCGTTCAGATGATTCGTATCAAATTGCCTTATGGAAAAGTGACCAGCGAGCAGTTAAGAAGAATTACAGAAGTGTCTGATAAATATTCTACAGGCCGTCTGCATATTACGACACGTCAAGATATTCAGATTCACTACGTAAGTTTAGACAGAACTCCTGAGCTTTGGGCAGATTTGGCCAAAGACGATATTACGCTTCGTGAAGCTTGCGGAAATACAGTAAGAAACATTACAGGAAGTGAATTGGCAGGTGTAGATGTAAACGAGCCATTTGATGTTTCGCCTTATGCGCACGGACTTTTTCAATATTTGTTAAGAAACCCGATTTGTCAGGAAATGGGACGTAAATTTAAAATTTCGTTCTCCTCTTCAGACGAAGATACTGCCTTGAGCTATTTGCACGATTTAGGATTTATTCCGAAAATTAAAGACGGACAAAAAGGATTTAAAATCATGTTTGGAGGAGGTTTAGGATCTCAACCAGCACACGCTGAATTGCTTTCGGAGTTTGTTCCTGTAAACGAAATTATCCCAACTGCAGAAGGAATCATTCGTATTTTCGACAGACACGGAGAACGTGCAAAAAGAATGAAAGCACGTATGAAATTCTTAATCAAGGAAATGGGGAAAGATGTTTTCCTTGATTTGGTTGAAAAAGAGAAAAAAGCAATCGCTTTTGAAACCTATGAAATTGACACCACTGCTTTTGACGGTCCAATTCCAGAGCCAGTTTTAGAAGTTCCGCAAGTTGCAATCGAAGATGCGGAAGCATACGAAGCTTGGAAAAAATCGAATGTAATCAAGCAGAAGCAAGACGGTTATTATGCCATTGGAATCAAAGTTTTATTAGGAGATTTTTACACAGATAAAGCGAGATTATTAGCTGATTTAATTAAAAATTACGCTGCAAACGAATTACGTTTTTCATTGCGTCAAAATATTGTAATACGTCACGTAAAAGAAGAGAATCTTCCTTTCTTTTATCAAGAATTAGCCAAACTTGACTTTGTTCATTTAGGATATAATTCGGTTGGAGATATTACGGCATGTCCGGGTACTGATACTTGCAACTTGGGGATTGCAAGTAGTACCGGTATTGCAGAAGAATTAGAAAGAGTTTTAAGTGCAGAATATCCACAGTATTTAAACAACCGTGAAATTGAAATTAAGATTTCGGGCTGTATGAATGCGTGCGGACAGCATAATATGTCTGCAATCGGATTTCAAGGAATGTCTATCAACTCGGGAAAACTGGTAGCTCCTGCTTTACAAGTTTTATTGGGTGGAGGAAGATTAGGAAATGGAGAAGGACGTTTTGCCGATAAAGTAATCAAAATTCCAAGCCGTAGAGGACCAGATGCATTGCGTACGATCTTAAATGATTTTGACGCTAATGCGAATGGAGAAAAATTCCTGAATTATTATGATGCAAAAGGAGAGAAATACTTCTACGAAATCTTAAAGCCGCTATCTGATGTTACCAATTTAACAGAAGCCGATTTTGTGGATTGGGGCAATGCAGACAATTACGTAAAAGCAGTTGGAGTTGGAGAATGCGCCGGAGTAGTGATCGATTTAGTAGCAACCTTATTGTTTGAAGCTAAAGAGAAATTGATTTTGGCTCAAGAATCTTTCGACGAGAAAAAATGGTCAGATGCAATTTACCATGTTTATGCAGGATTTGTAAACGGTGCAAAAGCATTGCTATTGGCAGAAAACCAAAAAACAAACCACCACGCAGGAATCGTTGACTTGTTTGATACTGTTTTTATCGAAACCAATAAAATTGAATTAAACGCAACTTTTAAAGACTTGGTTTACCAAATCAATAAAAATGAACCGTCTGAAGCTTTCGCTAAAGATTACATTGCACAAGCGACTGTTTTCTTTGATAAAATTGAAACTTTCAGAGCACAAGAATTGGCAAATGCATAACATAAAACCCAAAATAACTTTAGTCGGTGCAGGTCCGGGCGATCCCGATTTACTGACGCTGAAAGCTGTAAAAGCATTGGCTGAAGCAAATGTGGTTTTATACGACGCCTTGGCTAACGAAGAAATTCTAGATTACGCACCAAAAAACGCCATCAAAATTTTTGTTGGAAAAAGAATTGGCAATCACGCTTATACGCAGGATCAAATCAATCAGCTGATTGTAGATAATGCTTTGACGTACGGAAACGTAGTTCGATTAAAGGGCGGGGATCCGTTTATTTTTGGAAGAGGTGGAGAAGAAGTAGATTTTGCCGAAAGTTTCGGAATCGAAACGATAGTAGTTCCAGGTATTTCATCAGTAGTTGCTGTTCCCGCAAGTCAAGGAATTTCGATTACAAAAAGAGGAATTTCAGAAAGTTTTTGGGCAATTACAGGAACAACTTCTGATAGAAAATTATCTTCAGATGTGGCTTTGGCAGCACAATCTTCTGCAACAGTGGTAATACTGATGGGAATGCACAAGTTGCCTCAAATAATCAATTTGTTTCAAAAAGAAGATAAAGGAAATTTGCCCGTAGCCATTATCCAAAACGGAACAACTGCAGACGAAAAAGTGGGTGTTGGAACTGTAGATTCGATTTTAGAAGTTGTAAAAGAAAAAGAATTGAGTTCGCCAGCCATTATTGTTTTAGGAGAAGTTGTCCGCGAAAGCAATAAACTGAAAGGATTTTACGAAGAATTTCTATCAAAAGAAGAAATTCGGTAGAATAATGTTCCGTTAGGAACATCTCATCGGTAGAAAATAAACGGTTTCAAAAAATGTTCCGTTAGGAACATCTGATTGACACCGATTTTGTAGCGTCAGGTTTTAACCCGAAGTTTGCATTATTAATTGTTCCGTTAGGAACAACATATTGGTAATATGGAACAAAACGAATTATATCCAATATTTCTAAAGCTTCACAATTTAAATGTCTTGATTGTAGGCGGAGGAAATGTAGGTCTGGAAAAGCTTTCATTCTTGCTAAAGTCAAGTCCGAATGCAAATGTTGAGGTAGTGGCAAAAGAATTTCATTTAGAAATAAAAGTTTTGGCCGAAAAACACCCTTCGATAACATTAACAAGATCGAAGTTCAAAAAGAAAATGCTCAAAAAACGTCACATGGTAATTGCCTGTACAGACGATTTGAAAGTAAATAAAAAGGTTTACGATTTAGCAAGAAAACGCTATCTGATTTGCAACATCGCCGATACGCCAGATTTATGCGATTATTATTTGGGCGGAATCGTAACGAAAGGAAATGTCAAAATCGCTATTTCTACAAACGGAAAATCGCCAACGACAGCCAAAAGGCTTCGAGAGTTTTTTGAAGACGTAATTCCAGAAGACATCAATCAAATGGTTGAGAATCTGAATGAATATCGAAAAACCTTAAAAGGTAATTTTGAAGATAAAGTAAAGAAGATGAATGAAATAACTGCTTCTTTGAAAAGTAAAGAATAACAAAAAGTTCCAGAGGAACGATAATATTGGTTTTAACCCGATGTAAAAAAATGAATGAGATTACCTCTTCATTAAAAAATAGAGAGTAAAAAAGTTTCGGAAAGAAATTAATGATAAAAATCATTGAAAGTACAAGGATTTATTCGTTTCTTTGCGTTATTAAGAATGATTATAAACAACAACATAATGATTAAAACAGATATACTTATAATTGGAGCAGGACCAACAGGTTTATTTGCCGTATTCGAGGCAGGATTGTTAAAATTAAAATGCCACATTTTAGATGCGCTTCCACAACCAGGAGGACAACTATCAGAGTTATATCCAAAAAAACCAATTTACGATATTCCTGGATTCCCAGAAGTATTAGCCGGAGATTTAGTTGACGGGTTAATGGAGCAAATCAAGCAATTTGAACCAGGATTTACTTTAGGAGAACGTGCTGAAACAGTTGAAAAGCAAGAAGACGGAACTTTTATTGTAACATCAAACAAAGGAACTAAATTTCACGCGCCGGTTATCGCAATCGCTGGAGGTTTAGGAAGTTTCGAGCCTCGTAAACCACTTATCGAAGATATCGAGTTTTATGAAGATAAAGGAGTAAAATACTTCATCAAAAATCCGGAGAAATTCAGAGATAAAAGAGTTGTAATTGCAGGAGGAGGAGATTCAGCATTAGACTGGTCAATTTTCTTAGCAAATGTAGCTTCAGAAGTAACTTTAATTCACCGTAGAAACGAATTTAGAGGAGCTTTAGACTCAGTAGAAAAAGTACAGGAACTAAAATCAGCGGGAAAAATCAAATTAATCACTCCAGCAGAAGTAGTTGGAATCAATGGAGCAGAGCACGTTGAGTCATTAGACATCGAAGAAAACGGAGCACACCGCAAAATCGAAACCGATTATTTTATTCCACTTTTTGGATTAACGCCAAAATTAGGTCCAATCGGCGATTGGGGACTAGAAATCGAGAAAAACGCCATTAAAGTAAATAATGCCTTAGATTACCAGACAAACATTCCTGGAATCTTTGCCATTGGAGACGTAAACACCTATCCAGGGAAATTAAAGTTGATTCTTTGCGGATTCCACGAAGCGACTTTAATGTGTCAGGCTGCTTATTCAATCATCAACCCAGGTAAAAAATACGTATTAAAATATACAACAGTATCAGGAGTAGACGGTTTCGACGGAACACGTAAAGAAGCACCAAAAGCGGTTGTGAAGGCGATAGTTTAAGTTGTTAAGGTTCTAAGGAACTGAGGCGCTAAGATTTTTATATACAAAGCTCAAACTTTTAGTTTGGGCTTTTTTATTAATCCCAGAGGAATGATATATTTATAGAAAAAGAAATAATTCCGTTTGTAAAAGCTCCAGCAGAGCGAAATATATGTCGCTCCGCTGGAGCTTTTGTGTTGCGCTTGTCGTTTTTCTATAAATATTATGCTCCTTCGGAGCTAAATCACGCAAAAGATAAAACCTTAGAGCCTCAGTCCCTTAGAACCTCAGAACCTTAGAAAAAAAACATTTGCAAATAGAATTGCCATTTCATACCTTTGCACTGTTCTTAAAATTATTGTCAGTTATCACGAAAGGCGGAGGGACAGACCCAATGAAACCTTAGCAACCCTTTACCATAAAGAAGGTGCTAAATTCTACTTTTTACTAATTTTCAAGTATTAAAGATAGATAACACAAATACATTACAAGTATTTCTCAAAACTTTTCCAGACAACATACAATATTTACTGAAACAGATTCTGTATCAGGAGCGAATCATTGGCGCATTTTTGCAGTCAATAGTTCCCGCTTTTCGTTGCAATCTTTTGCTTTTTAAAGAAAAAAGCAAAAGGATTTCCACTTCAATCGGGGCTAAGAGCCAGCAATAGTGCACTTTTGGAATTAATTTGAATCAAAACACGTATTCTAACAGGTTTTAATCCCGAGGCTTCGGGACTGTTAGGTATTTTAATAATAGAATAAAAAAAGCTTGGCGCCTTAGCGTCTTTGCGGCAAAAGAATATGGCAATAACAATTCAAGAAGCAATAAAAAAAAATATCCTAATCCTCGACGGAGCAATGGGAACAATGCTGCAACGCTATAATTTCTCAGAAGAAGATTTCAGAGGAGAGCGTTTCAAGGATTTCCCGCATCCGTTAAAAGGAAACAACGATTTACTATCCCTAACACAACCGCAAGCGATTCGTGCTGTGCACGCCGCATATTACGAAGCAGGTGCAGACATCGTAGAAACCAATACCTTTTCAGGAACAACAATTGGTATGGCCGATTATCATATGGAAGATTTGGTTTACGAGTTAAACTACGAATCGGCAAAAATCGCCAGAGAAGTTGCGGATGAATTCACAGCAAAAAATCCAGACAAACCACGTTTTGTAGCTGGTTCAATTGGACCAACGAACCGTACGGCAAGTATGTCGCCAGATGTAAACGATCCGGGTTACAGAGCCGTAACGTTTGACGATTTACGAATTGCTTACAAAGAACAGGTAGAAGCTCTTATGGACGGTGGTTGCGATTTGCTTTTAGTAGAAACAATTTTCGATACTTTAAATGCAAAAGCAGCGCTTTTTGCGATCGAAGAAGTTAAGGAAGAACGCAATCTGGATATTCCAATCATGGTTTCGGGAACGATTACCGATGCTTCAGGAAGAACACTTTCTGGACAGACCGTTGAAGCGTTTCTGATTTCAGTCTCGCATATTCCGTTGTTAAGTGTAGGATTCAATTGCGCTCTTGGTGCCGATTTGCTAAAACCATATTTAAAAACATTAGCACACAATACAAGCTTTAATGTTTCAGCACATCCAAATGCAGGATTACCAAATGCATTCGGACAATACGATGAAACACCAGAACAAACTCAGGCGTTAATCAAAGAATATTTAGAAGATAATTTAATCAACATAATTGGCGGTTGTTGCGGAACAACTCCAGATCATATTCGATTGATTGCTGAGGTTGCGAAGGATTATAAACCACGCGTGGCGCCGGTTTTTGAATAATATTCGCATTCCTGCAAGGTTTTCAAAACCTTGTAGGTGTGATTTATTGAGAGTTAAAAAAATAGAAACCTACAAGGTTTTGAAAACCTTGCAGGTTGAATTGAGAATAAAATGTTCCATAGGAACAATGATTGGTAGAAAATGACAGAAAAAAGAAGAGACCTTGTATTATCAGGATTAGAACCGTTGATTATTACGCCGGAAAGTGTTTTTGTGAATGTTGGTGAGCGTACAAACGTAACAGGTTCAAGAAAATTCCTGAGACTAATCAAGGAAGAGAAATACGACGAGGCACTTGATATTGCAAGACAGCAGGTAGAAGGTGGAGCACAAATCATCGATATTAATATGGATGAAGGAATGCTTGACGGAGTTACGGCAATGACTAAATTTTTGAATTTAATTGCTGCAGAACCAGACATTTCGAGAGTGCCAATTATGATTGACAGTTCGAAATGGGAAATCATCGAAGCAGGTCTAAAGGTAGTACAGGGAAAAAGTGTCGTAAACTCGATTTCGCTGAAAGAAGGAGAAGAAGCCTTTATTCATCACGCCAAATTAATCAAACGTTACGGAGCGGCAGCAATTGTTATGGCTTTTGACGAAGTGGGGCAGGCCGATAATTACGATCGTAGAGTTGAGATTTGTCAGCGTTCGTATGATATTTTGGTCAATAAAGTAGATTTTCCTCCTCAGGATATTATTTTCGATTTGAATATTTTTCCGGTTGCAACCGGAATGGAAGAGCATAGATTGAACGCTTTGGACTTCTTTAGAGGAACAAAATGGGTTCGCGAGAATCTTCCGCACGCGCACATCAGCGGTGGTGTGAGTAACGTTTCGTTCTCATTTAGAGGAAACGATGTGGTTCGTGAAGCGATGCACTCGGTATTCCTATACCACGCGATTAAAAACGGAATGACAATGGGAATCGTAAACCCAGAAATGTTGACGATTTACGATGATATTCCGAAAGATTTATTAGAACACGTTGAAGACGTAATTTTAGACAGACGCGACGATGCTACAGAACGACTTTTAGATTTTGCAGAAAATGTAAAAGGCGAAGCAAAAAGCGATGAAAAAGCTGTTCAGGAATGGCGTTTAGGATCGGTTCAGGATCGTATTACGCATTCATTGGTAAAAGGAATTGATGCTTTTATTGAAGAAGATGTTGAAGAAGCGCGTCTGGCCGCAACAAAACCAATCGAGGTTATCGAAATCAATTTGATGGCCGGAATGAATGTGGTTGGAGATTTATTCGGAAGCGGGAAAATGTTCCTGCCACAGGTAGTAAAATCGGCTCGTGTAATGAAAAAAGCGGTGGCTTATTTATTGCCGTTTATTGAAGAAAGCAAACAGGCGGGAGACAAACAAGGAAACGGAAAAATCCTGATGGCAACCGTAAAAGGTGATGTTCATGATATTGGAAAAAACATCGTTTCGGTAGTTTTGGCTTGTAATAATTATGAGATTGTTGACTTAGGAGTAATGGTTCCTCCTGAAAAAATTATTTCGGCTGCGATTGAACATGAAGTTGACATTATTGGATTAAGCGGACTGATCACACCTTCGCTTGACGAAATGGTGTATTTGGCCAAAGAATTAGACAAACAAGATATTAAAATTCCAATTATGATTGGTGGAGCAACCACTTCGCGTGCGCATACGGCCGTGAAAATTGCACCTCAATACAGAGAAACCGTAATTCACGTAAACGATGCTTCAAGAGCCGTTACCGTTGCAGGAAACCTGTTGGATCATAATAGAAAAATATACGCAGCAGATATTCGCGCAGAATACGATTCGTTCAGAGAAACGTTTTTAAACCGTTCAAGAGACAAAAACTTCTTGACGATTGAAGATGCCCGTAAAAACAAATTGCCGTTGGATTGGTCTGAATATACGCCAGTTAAACCAAAAGTAATTGGCGCGCAAACCATCGAAGTCGAATTGGATGTTTTGGTTCCGTATATCGACTGGACACCATTTTTCCAGACTTGGGAATTGTACGGAAAATATCCGGCAATTTTAACGGATGAGGTTGTGGGCGAGCAAGCGACATCTGTTTTTAACGATGCTCAGGCGATGCTGAAAGTGATTTTAGAAGAGAAAAAATTAAAAGCAAAAGGTATTTACGGAATTTTCCCTGCAAATCAGGTAAATGATGACGATATCGAATTGCGTGATGAAAACGGAAAAGTTTTGGAGAAATTCTTAACGCTTCGTCAGCAGTCGCAAAAAACAAAAGGCGCTCCAAATATTGCGTTAGCCGATTTTATTTTGCCAAAAGAAAGCGGAGTAGAAGATTATATGGGAGCTTTTTGCGTAACCACAGGTTTTGGTGTTGATGAATGGGCTGCTGAATACGAAAAGAATTTAGACGATTACAATTCGATTATGGTAAAAGCACTTGCGGATCGTTTTGCTGAGGCTTTCGCCGAATATCTTCACGAGCGAGTGCGTAAAGATTTCTGGGGTTACGACAGCGAAGAATCTTTAACCAACGAAGAATTGATCAAAGAAAATTATAAAGGAATCCGTCCTGCGCCAGGTTATCCGGCTTGTCCAGATCACTTAGAGAAACCAACGATTTGGAAACTTTTAGATGTTGAAAAGCAAATAGGAGTGAAATTGACAGAAAGTATGGCAATGTGGCCAGCTTCATCGGTTTCAGGATATTATTTCGGAAACCCAAAAAGCCGCTATTTCGGACTCGGAAAAATAAAAGAAGATCAGGTTACAGATTACGCTAAACGCCGAAATGTACCGCTTGATTACGCAATGAAATGGTTAAACCCTAATATAGCAGATTAAATATAGTCTAAAGGCAAAAGTCATAAAGTCTCAAAGAATGTGGCTTTCGACTTTCGACTTTCGACTTTCGACTTTCAGACTTTAAACTAAATTGTTGATTTACGTTTTTTGATTTCAGATTTTTTACACAGACTAAAACTCAAAATTCATAATTCATAACTCATAACTCAGAAATGAAAGTAACAGAACATATAGAAAACGCCAAAGGAAAAACATTATTCTCATTTGAAATTATTCCGCCTCAGAAGGGGAAAAGCATTCAGGAATTATACGATAATATCGATCCGTTGATGGAGTTTAATCCGCCGTTTATTGATGTGACGACCTCTCGCGAGGAGTACATTTACATTGACCGCGGTAACGGACTTTTGGATAAAAAATTGACTCGTATGCGTCCGGGAACGCTTGGAATTTGCGCTTCTATAAAACATAAATACAATGTTGATACGGTTCCGCATTTGCTTTGCGGCGGTTTTACCAAAGAAGAGACTGAGTATATGCTTGTTGACTGTCATTATTTAGGAATCAACAACGTAATGGCGCTTCGCGGAGACGCTATGAAAGATGAACAGTCTTTTACGCCAAAAGTTGGAGGAAATCATTACGCAATTGATTTGGTGAAACAAATTAATGATTTGAATTGCGGAAAATATCTGCATGAGGTAATGGATGCCGACAACAAAGCCGATTTCTGCATTGGAGTTGCTGGTTATCCAGAGAAACATTTAGAATCACCATCTTTACAATCTGATTTAAAAAGATTAAAAGAAAAGGTCGATGCGGGAGCAGATTACGTCGTGACACAAATGTTTTTTGACAATGCGAAATATTTTGCTTTCGTAGAAAAAGCAAGAGAAATGGGCATCACAATTCCGATTATTCCCGGAATCAAGCCAATTGCTGTTCAAAGGCATTTACAAGTTCTGCCGCAAATTTTCAGAATCGATTTGCCAGAAGATTTGATCGATGCCGTAGACAAATGCAAAAACAACGCTGAAATCAAACAAGTCGGAATCGAATGGGCGATTCAGCAGTCATTAGAATTGAAAGCTGCCGGAGTTCCGTTTTTACACTATTATTCAATGGGTAAATCTGAGAACATCCGACAGATTGCAAGCCAGGTTTTTTAATCGTTGGCGACATGAACTTTGTCAAAGTTTTAAACTTTGACAAAGTTGTTGAAGTCTAGTTTGTAATTTCTTAGAATGACAAAAAATATAATCTTCGAATTTGGATTTTGTTTAATTTAGATATTTAAATTTTCACAGCATGAAACCAGAAGAATTACAAGCCATAGCCTCTCAATTAAAACATCCATCGGGAGAAAAAGGAATCGAAATGGCCAATATGATGAACGAAACGAACATCAATATGACCAAACATTCGATTCAGAATCTGAATATTTCAAGCGAAAACAGAATTCTGGAACTAGGCCACGGAAACGCGGGCCATGTTGAATTTCTTTTTGAACAAGCTGAAAAATTAAAATACTACGGATTAGAAATGTCAGAACTGATGTTTCAGGAAGCGCGCCAGATCAATCGAAATTTTGTTTCTCAAAAACAGGCTTTCTTTTCGCTTTATGACGGAAACGCAGTTCCGTTTGAAGATGGATTATTCGATAAAATATTCACAGTAAATACCCTTTATTTTTGGCAGAAGCCCGAAGAATTGCTAGCAGAAATCTATAGGGTTTTAAAACCAGGCGGGAATTTCTGTCTGACGTTTGCCGAAGAAGATTTTATGAAAAAATTGCCTTTTACCCAATTCGAATTTGAATTGTACAGCACCGAAAAAGCGCAGAAATTAATCAGAAAATCAGATTTTAAAATCGTATATACCGAAACGCAGACCGAGAAAGTAAAAAGTAAAACTGGCGAATTGGTTGACAGAGCTTTTACCACCATAGTTCTGGAGAAATAGTTTTTTTGCCAAAGATTGTACGGATTAAATAATCCTTTTAAATTTTTTAATCTGTAGCAAAAAACAATTAATCCTTGCATTTTTTGAGTGCTTTCATTCTTTATTATTAACCAGACTGAATTATAATCTTCTACAATTATGGAAGTTAAGAAAATCAATTTTTTGCAGAGTTACAGCAGTATTTTATGGCTTCTTGGCGGTATTGTAGCAGGAAGTATTTTCGGATTGGTGTTTGGAGAAGAGGTTTTAATCATAAAACCGCTTGGAGATATATTTCTCAACCTACTTTTTACAGCCATTATTCCGCTTATCTTTTTTACGATCGGTTCTTCGATTGCCAATTTGGAGCGGACAGAAAAACTGGGAAAATTGTTTGTGATTATGTTGCTCGTTTTTCTCGCTACAATTTTAATTTCTGCAATTGTTATGATTTGTGCGGTTTATCTTTTTCCAATTCATGAAGATATTGCTATCGCCAAAGTCCCTTTTGAAGAAGTAGCGTCTGGATCGGCAGGAGACCAGATTGCAAAACTGCTTACAGCAAATGATTTCTTCGAATTGCTTTCTCGAAAAAGTATGCTAGCGCTAATAATTTTTTCTTTCTTAGTAGGCTTTGCAACTTTGCAATCTGGTGAAAAGGGAAAAGCTTTCAAAAGTTTTTTAGATTCAGGAAACGAGGTAATGAAACAGCTTTTGAACATCATCATGAAGTTTGCACCAATTGGTTTGGGAGCGTATTTTGCATATCAGGTTGGTGTTTTTGGACCGCAACTGCTAGGAGTTTATGCAAAACCTATGGCAGTTTATTATGCAGCTTGTGTTTTCTACTTTTTTGTGTTCTTTAGTTTGTATGCATTAGTCGCTGGCGGAAAAAGAGCTTTTAAAGTTTTTTGGAGCAACAATATAGAGCCGTCATTAACGGCAGTCGGGACCTGCAGCAGTATTGCAACCATTCCGGCCAACTTAGCGGCAGCAGAAAAAATGGGAATTCCAGCCCATGTGCGAAATTTAGTTATTCCGTTAGGCGCACCTCTGCACAAGGACGGTTCCAGTATGTCATCTATTTTAAAAATAACCTTTTTGTTTGCCATGTTCGGTAAAAATTTTTCAGATCCGATGACGATTCTTTTGGCACTCGGAATTACAGTTGTAGTTTCAATTGTTGAAGGAGGAATTCCGAATGGGGGATACATTGGCGAAATCTTAGCCATTACGGTTTATGGCTTCCCGATGGAGCAGGCACTTCCTGTCGCGATGATTTTAGGAACTTTAGTAGATCCGATAGCGACTTTATTAAATGCAAACGGAGACGTAATCAGTTCTATGATGGTTTCCCGATTTTCGGAGAAAACCAAATGGTAGCTTTTCTTTAAAACAAGCAATTTTTTTATAAATATAATCTTATATGCGCAATCTGCGCAACATAACCAATACAATAAACTTATGAATTCAATACTACAGCACGATTTAAACAATTTTGAGAACATCTTAGAAGAAACAAAACAGCAGGGAGTTGATTTTTTGAATGCGATTGAAAGCGTTCCAACGTCTAATACCTATTCTATTGATCCTAAAACGGTATTAAACGAGTTAGGTTTAGGATCAATTGAAGCCTTAAAAGAATTTAATGAAAGACTGGCTCCCTTGATGGTTTCTTCGCCTGGTCCTAGATATTGGGGGTTTGTAACAGGCGGTTCTACACCCGCATCTATCGTGGGCGATTGGCTGGCTTCTGTTTATGATCAAAATACCCAAGCAGTAAAAGCGCAAGGAGGAGCATCGGCATTAATAGAATTTGAAACCATCAATTTATTATTGCAGCTGTTAGATCTTCCGGACTCATTTTTAGGCGGATTTGTTACAGGTGCTACAATGTCAAACTTTACTTCGCTTGGCGTTGCCAGACAATGGTTTGGCCATCAGTTCGGAAAAGATTTTGCTAAAAACGGAATTTCAGAAACGGTTAATATTCTAACCGCAACTCCGCATTCTTCTTCTGTAAAATGTTTGTCGCTTTTAGGAATTGGAAGCCAGAATTATACGGTTGTAAAAACAATTGAAGGCAATCGTGAGGCTTTGGATATTACTGATTTAGAGGAAAAAATTAAAACTTTAAACGGAAAGCCTTTTATTCTGATTTCGAGTGCAGGAACTGTAAATACGGCCGATTTTGACGATTTTGAAGCTATTGCAGAACTAAAAGGGAAATACAATTTCTGGTGGCATATTGACGGTGCATTTGGTGGATTTGCAGCGG
The DNA here is from genome assembly GCF_025252405.1 of Flavobacterium sp. TR2. Classification (NCBI taxonomy): domain Bacteria; kingdom Pseudomonadati; phylum Bacteroidota; class Flavobacteriia; order Flavobacteriales; family Flavobacteriaceae; genus Flavobacterium; species Flavobacterium sp. TR2. The sequence goes on from NZ_CP104307.1 coordinate 1,586,487, forward strand.
TTTCAGATAAATACAAACATTTAGTAAAGGGTTGGGAAGGAGCAGACAGTATTGCGATCGATTGCCATAAATGGCTAAACGTGCCTTACGAAAGTGCTTTCTTTCTGACTAAAAAAGACCATATAAATCTGCAGATTGAAACATTTCAGAATTCGAATGCGCCTTATTTAGGAAATCCGCTGGAAAATTTTAATTATCTAAATGTGCTTCCGGAAAATTCACGCCGTTTGCGTGCGCTGCCTGCTTGGTTTTCGCTTAAAGCGTACGGAAAAGAAGGTTACAGAGATATTATTGAAGACAGTGCTGCCTTGGCATTGCATTTTGGAAATGCTTTGATAGAAAATGATTTTGAGCTGTTAGCGCCAATCCGTTTAAATAATGTCTGCTTTACGCTCAAAGGAGATCACAATCAGGAAAAAGTAAGCCAGTTTTTATCTGCTTTGAATGATAGAGGAAAAGTGTTTATGACACCAACGGTATATCAAAATAAAAAAGGAATCAGAGCTTCTTTTGTGAATTGGCGAACAACCGAAAATGATCTGAGACTTGTAATTGATGAAATGAAAGAAGTGCTTTCAGAAATATAAACTGTACAAAAGTAGAAGAGCCTGTTTGAAGGAACAGGCTCTTGACTAACACAAAAAAAACAAAAAACAAGGTATTTAAAGAACGAAACTTTTATATGCGGTATGTAAATGCAATTGTCGCGATACGATTGTCAAGCTCATATCTTTTGTCAATGCCAGTTTGCGCGACTGCAGATTTGATAGTAAAATTATTGGTATTGAAAACATCAGTAAAATTGAGTTTAATGTTTCCTCTTTTGGCCAAAACTTGTTTTGAAATTCCGATGCTGAAATCAAAGAAGCCATCTCGCTCATAAATGCCAAGATTAGATTTTGACTGATATTGGGCATTTCCCTCTACCTTTAAGGTTTCGGTTATGGCAAAAGAATTCTGGACACTTAGATTCAATGTTACAATAGGATCAATTGTAGAGCTGTTCAAAATGTCAGCCATAAATTTATTTTCAAAAACATTGAACAGCGTATTTACAGACCACCATTTGTTTAGCTCAGCAGTATTGGTAACATTAACGCCATAATTATATGATTTGTCAACGTTAATCTGAGTTGTAACGGTCGTATTGTTGTCTGGATTATAGTTGTAAACTTCTGTGAAAACGTCTTTGGTGCTGTTAAAATAAACCGAAGCCATAAAATTGCTTTTCCACGCATAGCCAACTTCCATAGCGTGCGTGATCTCTGGAATCAAGTTGGGGTTTCCTTGCGAATAATTGAATGAGTCATCGTAAAAACGAAACGGATTCAAGTCAAACTGGCTTGGCCTGTTGATTCTTTTACTGTAAGAGGCGTGTGCCGAATGGTTGCTTGTAAATTCGTATTTTAGAGAAAGGCTCGGAAACCATTTCAAATAATCATCTTTATGCTGCTCGTTCAACGTTTTTTGGTCAATATTTATCGCAGTATATTCTGTTCTTAGACCCGCCTGAATATTTAATTTTTCTAACTGATATTTGTAATTCGCGTAAGCGGCATAAATCTGTTCGCTGTATTCAAAATGATTGGTAGAATTAAAATCGATAAGCCACTCGTTGTTTTCGTAATATTCATAAACTGAAGGATTATCATTGTTTTTAAGACTCGTTTTGAAGCCCCATTCAATAGATTGTTTTTCCTTTAACGGATTTATAAAATCAATTTTCCCTGTAAAAACCTTTAATTGAGAAGGAATATAACCGCGACGGTCGTTTACAACAGTGGCATTTGCGGTATTATCTGCACTTTGAAATTGATTGGATCTAAACTTTGAGGTTTCGTATTCAAAATCAAAAGACATATTTTTTCCTTCATCATTAAATTTGTGCGTACCAGAAAGAGCATACGTATAATCAAACCATTTTTCTTTGCTGTCATTGTAGGTCAAAGCGTCAAAAATAGCTTGATTTGATGCGTTAAACACCGTGTTTGTTCCGTCAGCTCTATTTTCATATCGCCCGATTTTGGCATCTACATAAAATTCTAAATTCGTTTTAGGTGAAGCCTCATATTGAGTTCCGATTTTAAAATTATTAGAAGTCAAAGGTTCATCTGTAATAGAGGTCTGATAATTTGTAGAAGCAATTTCTTGATGTGAAAGATCAGTGTATTGCGTCTGATTGAATTTTTTATGCTCTTCTTCACCACGGAACGTATAGCTGTAATTCCCAAAGACGCCCCATTTATCTTTATTATAATTTAAATTGAAGCCAGAATTGGTTCTGTTTTTTCTTCCCCTTCCGTAACTCGCAAAAGCAGTTCCCTTTAAACCAGAAGAGTTTGGCTTTTTTAAAATAATATTGATGATTCCGGCTTTTCCGGCTGCGTCATATTTAGATGAAGGATTTGTAATCACTTCAATTTGTTTGATGTTTGATGAGGTTGTCGCTTTTAAATAATTCGCCAATTCTTTTTGCGAAAGTTGCGTCAATTTTCCGTTTATCATGACTGCAACGCCCTGTTGTCCGCGAATTGAAAGGTCACCATCTTGCGACACAACAACGCCTGGCGCACGTGATAAGACGTCAAGCGCGGTCCCGCCTTCAGATACGATGCTGTTTTCTACATTAAAAACAAGACGATCAGATTTTTGAGTATAAAGTACTTTCTTTTTAGTAATCACGATTTCATCTAAAGCATTTATAGTGGTTTCAACAATACTATCGGTTTCTTTTTCTGTTTGAGAATATCCATCATATACCGAAAAAGCAAGCATAATGGAGGTTATAATTTTTTTCATGCTGTTTGAATTTGGCCGATTCTAAACCGAGATTTAGAAACGTAATCTTTGTAATTTTTCTAAATCAGAATTTATTGCAGTACAATTTGTTCTAATTTTTCTGAAAACTTTCTTCGAAGATTTATGGCTTGGTTTGAAACAGCAGCAATAAGTTTTTTTAGGGTAAGGATTATACGTAACATACCGTGGCATTTAAAATTTGATTTGCCAAATATAATACTATTTATAATAAGTCTAAATAAAAATAATAAATATTTTTGCAACAAAAACTTTAATTTCTTGATTTGTAGAGAGAATAGGGGGAATAAAAATGAAAAAGCGGTTTGCTTTATTTTAAAACAAACCGCTTTTTTTATCAAAAACCTGAAAATCTACTTTGTGATTTCTCTAAAAACAGCTTCCAGATTTTTATTTTTTTGATTCAATTGTAATGTTTTTAATCCATTTTCGTTGGCGAAGTCAAAAATAGCAGGGCGCATATCTTTGTCTGTAACAAAAGTCAGCTCCCATGTCATGTCATGAGTATTTACGTACGAAGAAATATTTTCCAGCTTAGCCAAAAGCTGCTCTTCAACTTTGTAATCAAACTCTACCTCAATCACTTGCTCTTTGTCGGCAGTAACCAAATGGTCTAATTTATTGTCTGCAACAATTTGTCCTTTGTCAATAATTATGACACGATCGCAGATTGCTTCGACTTCCTGCATGATGTGCGTGGATAAAAAAACAGTTTTATTTTTCCCTGCATTTTTAATCACATTACGTATTTCCATTAACTGATTAGGATCCAGTCCAGTAGTCGGTTCATCCAAAATTAAAACTTCTGGATCGTGAAGCAAAGCATTTGCCAAACCAACACGCTGACGGTATCCTTTAGATAGCTGTCCAATTTTTTTATGGCTTTCTGGTGTCAGTCCTGTCAGTTGAATTACTTCTTCAATTCTTGATTTTGGCACGTTATAAACGTCGGCATTAAATGTCAAATACTCACGAACATACAAATCCAAATACAACGGATTATGTTCTGGCAAGTACCCAATGGAGCGTTGCACTTCTTTTGCGTTTGTCATGACATCGTGACCATTTACAAGGGCTGAGCCACTATCGGCAAGCAAATAAGTTGTCAAAATTTTCATCAACGTAGATTTTCCAGCTCCGTTTGGACCAAGAAATCCTACGATTTCTCCTTTCTCAATTTTAAAAGAAATTTCATTTAAGGCTTTTTGCTCTCCGTAACTTTTTGATATGCTGTTTACTTCTATCGACATGACTTTTTGTTTGCTACAAAAGTAAACAGAAATAGTCTCGATTGCTAAAATTTATCTTCGAAAGTAATCAGAAAAAAAATCAGGCAGGCCAGTATTCACGGCATCGTTATTGTTAAGGGAATGCTAAAATTAAAATAAAACCCAAATTATGAAAAAAATGTTAGTGATGGCTGCTTTAGCTATCTGCAGTTTCGCAAACGCACAAAAAGGAACAGTATTAGTAGGTGGTAACATCTCTTATTCTTCTGAAACAAGAGATTTCGGTAATGCTGAAAGAAAATCAAACGAATTTGCTTTTTCTCCAAAAGTAGGTTACCAATTTCACGAAAACTGGACAGTTGGAGGTGAGTTTACAGTTGCTTCTTCAAAAGATGATCAAGGTGTAAATGAGTACAAAACAAATAGCTCTAAATTTGGTGCATTTGTACGTTACACAATGCCATTAAGTCAAACTTTCTCAGTATTCGCAGATTTAGGAGCTGGTTTCCAAAATCAAACTGAAAAAGATTACGTTGGATCAAACTACACAAAATATAAAGCAGATGGAATGTATATTGGTGTAACTCCAGCTCTTTTCATTAACATGAAAAATGGTTTTGGTCTTAACTTCAGCATTGGTGGTTTAGGATACGAAACATTAAATTACGATAACAACGGTCCAGATGTTAGCAGATTTAATTTCAACTTTGGTAAAACAGCAAGCATTGGAATTTCTAAAAACTTCTAATCTTTAGTTTTTATATTCAATTTCAGAAAGCGCTCCAATCGGAGCGCTTTTTTTGTAATCATTTCTTATCGATAACTTAAAATTTAATCGGTTTAGACTGAATTGTTTTTAATAAAAGGTTAAGAAAATAATTACGATTCTATATTGGTATTTTAATTGTTTGCTGTATGTGAAATCTTAATAAATATCACTTATGAAAAAAATGCTACTTATTCTTGCACTAGCTATGGTTAGCTTTGCAAATGCCCAAAAGGGAACAGTTTTAGTTGGAGGAGATATTAGTTATAACTCTGAAAAAATTGAACGCGCAGTTGCGCCTACGAAAACAGATGCTTTTGCTTTTTCTCCAAAAGTAGGGTATCAATTTCACGAGAATTGGACAGTGGGAGGCGAATTTTCTTTAGCGTCTTCAAAATCTACTATTGGAGAAGGAGAAGGAAAATATACTGCATATAAAGCAGGTGCATTTGTACGTTATACAATGCCATTAAACGAAACTTTCTCAGTTTTTGCTGATCTAGGCATTGGCTATCAAAATCAAAAAGATAAAAATTATGAGAACGGATCACTTGTTTCTAAAAATGATGGCAATGGCATTTACACGGGCGTAACTCCAGCTCTTTTTATTAATATGAAAAAAGGTTTTGGTCTAAACTTCAGTATTGGCGGATTAGGTTACGAGACCTTAAATTATGACATAAGCGGCAACGATGTTGATTACAGTAAGTTTTTTGTCAATTTTGGAAAAACAGTAAGTATCGGAATTTCTAAAAACTTTTAGTTTTCAAATTTTATATCAATAAGAAGAGGCTGTCTTAAAAGGACAGCTTTTTTTATGGGATAGAATATTTATAAAATTTATTTTACTTATAAAATCCCAGCGGGATGAGATATTTATAGAATTGTAATGAGACAAATGAAAGAAGCTCCAGAGGAGCGACATATTTTTTCTCCATTTTTAAAATATGTCGCTCCTCCGAGGCTTACCAAACAAAAGATTTATCATTTTTGAGACAACTACATTTTTTTGTACTCGCAGCTTATGAAAATTAAGACTTGTGGCTTAGCCCCGATAGGAACGTTATCCTTTTATGGTGGGGTTCACCATAAAAGATATAGTGGATAGCGGGACAGCAGTTGTTTTGAAAATCTAGTTCTCTTGCTTCTAAAAAAAATAATGCCAACACAATGAAGCCGAACCGAATCATAACTAATATTCGGCCTCATTTGCTGGCATAAAAACAAAAAATATTTAAAAGAAATTAAGTCACAGGATTTTCTACAGCTGTTCGCATTTCTTGGGCTGCGGCAACCATTTCGATCAGTGCTTTTTTGGTCTCGTCCCAATGGCGGGTTTTTAAACCGCAATCTGGATTTACCCACAATTGATCTACTGGAATTACTGCTGAAGCTTTTTCGAGCAGTCGAACCATCTCTGCGCTTGATGGGACGCGTGGAGAGTGAATGTCATAAACTCCAGGCCCAATTTCGTTTGGATATTTAAAGTCTGCGAAAGCGTCTAGAAGTTCCATTTGCGAGCGCGAACATTCGATCGTGATAACGTCTGCATCCATGTCGGCAATGTTTTGAATGATGTCGTTGAACTCGCTATAGCACATATGCGTGTGTATTTGCGTATCATCGTTTACGCCGCTTGCAGAAATTCTGAAAGCGCGAACTGCCCAATCTAAATATTTTGCCCATTCTTCTTTTCTTAACGGAAGGCCTTCACGAATGGCAGGTTCATCAATCTGAATGATTTTGATTCCGGCTTTTTCCAAATCCACAACTTCGTCGCGAATAGCCAAAGCAATTTGCGTGCAAGTTTCAGAACGAGGCTGATCGTTTCGTACAAACGACCATTGCAGGATAGTTACAGGTCCTGTAAGCATTCCTTTTACCCATTTTGGAGTTAAAGACTGTGCGTATTGCGACCATTTTACCGTCATCGGGTTTGGTCTTGAAACGTCTCCGTAAATAACAGGCGGTTTTACGCAACGGCTTCCGTAACTCTGAACCCAGCCGTTTTTGGTAAAAGTAAATCCAGATAATTGCTCTCCAAAATATTCTACCATATCGTTGCGTTCAAACTCACCATGAACTAGAACATCAATTCCGGTTTCTTCTTGAAAACGGATGGTTGCCTCGGTTTCTTTTTCGATCAAATTGTTGTATTCCTGAGCCGTTAATTCTCCTTTTTTGAATCTTGCTCTCCAGCTTCTCACTTCGGCTGTTTGAGGGAAAGAACCAATTGTTGTGGTTGGGAATAATGGCAGTTTTAGAGCTTCAATCTGACTTTTTCTTCTTGACGCAAAAGTGCTTTTTCGTTGATCATCAGCAGCTGTAATTCCGGCAACACGTGCTTTAACTTCGTTATTATGAATTAGCTTTGACGTTTTGCGATTCTCGTTTGCCAAAACATTTTCTTTGTAATCATCAGAGTTTTCAGTGCTTGATTCATTGGAAGCAAATTGTTTTAAAAGAACAATTTCATTAATTTTTTGTTTGGCAAAAGCAAGCCATTGTTTGATTTCTGGAGTAAGTGTCTGATCGTTTGTCTCCAAATCTAAATCGCAAGGACTGTGGATTAATGAGCAAGAAGGCGCAATAAAAATTCGGTCAGCTCCTAATGCGTCTGTAGCTTTTTTGATTACCTCTAAAGATTTTTTGAAGTCATTTTTCCAGATATTTCTTCCGTCAACAACTCCAAGAGAAAGATTTACGTTTGAAGCTAATTTGCCTGATTCTAAAATATCGTCAAGCTGTAGAGGACAGCGAACTAAATCTAAATGGAAAGTATCAACAGGAAGCGCTAAAGCTGTTTCCAGATTTTCTCCAAAACAGTCAAAATAGTTGGCCAAAACAATTTTAAGTTGTGGAAAACGTTTGTTGATTTCGTTATACACTTTCGTGAAAACGCCTCTTTCTTTATCAGATAAATTTAAAGCTAAGAAAGGTTCGTCTAATTGAATGTATTCGGCATTTTCTGCTTGCAGTTTCTCTAAAATCTCAAAATAGACTGGCAATAAAGCATCGATAAGATCAATTCTGTTAAAACCTTCTTCTTTTTCTTTTCCTAATAAAAGATAAGAAACTGGTCCGATTAGAACCGGTTTTGTTTTGATTCCTAACGAATTTGCTTCTTTAAATTCATTGATTATTTTTTCAGAAAACAATTCAAACTTTTGATTCTTTGTGAATTCAGGAACAATGTAATGATAGTTGGTGTCAAACCATTTTGTCATTTCCATGGCTACAACATCTTGTCCGTCTTTTTGAGAACCTCTTGCCATTGCAAAATACAAATCTAGAGAAGAATTGCTTTTTGCCAATTGGTGGTATCGCGCCGGAATAGCTCCAAGGGTTAGAGTCAAATCTAAAACTTGATCATAAAAAGAAAAATCATTTGAAGGAATTAAATCAACTCCTGCTTCGGCTTGTAATTTCCAGTTTTTAAGACGGATTTCTTTTCCAGCATCTATTAGTTCTTCTGCCGAAATTTTTCCCGCCCAATACAATTCGCTGGCTTTTTTCAGTTCTCTGTTGCTGCCAATTCTTGGGTAACCTAAGTTGTTTGTTTTCATTTTTGATTCAGTATTTTTTACTGAACAAATTTACGTTCTTGGTTTTTATAACTTATATTTGAGGTTTATTTCAGTAAAATGTGTTTTAAAAATCAATTTTTAAAGATTTAATTGCTTTAAAAATGTTTAAAATCAACTTCTAGCCGTAAAAAAAACTATGGAAAACTTAGACAAAACCGATTTGTTGATCCTCAAATACCTTCAGGAAGACTGCAATATCAATACAAAAGACCTTGCTGGTAAATTATTCTTGACGGTTACCCCCGTTTACGAACGAATTAAAAGACTGGAAAGAGACGGTTACATTACCAAATATGTGGCGCTTTTGGACAAACATAAAATGAATCGGGGAATGACTGTTTTTTGCAATGTCCGTTTAAAAGAACACGCTAAAAATGTTGGGAGCAATTTTGTGAAAGATATTGTGGCGCTTCCAGAAATTATAGAATGCTATAATATTGCTGGCGACTACGATTTTATGCTGAAGATTTTGGTGCAAGATATGGCTAGCTATCAGGATTTTGTAATGAATAAGCTGTCAACCATTGAAAACATTGGAAATACGAACAGTATTTTTGTAATGGGAGAAATTAAACATAGCACTGCATTGGAGTTTTGATTTTTTTCGCCACAGATTGTTATAATTTTTTCGCCACTAATTTCACTAATTTCCACTAATTAATTTAAGCGTTATAATTTGTGTTAATTCGTGAAATTAGTGGCAAACAAAAAAATATAATCTTTTAAATCAAATTAATCTGTGGCATATTTTTATCCTAAAATAAACGTATTTTTGACGTTCAGATGAATAATCTAAAATCTAAAATCAGAAATCTAAAATTCAACAATGAACTGGGAACAACTTTTATCATTAAAACGTCAGGGAGATACAAGCAAAAGATTACGTGTAGAGCAAGATGATACTCGTTTAGGATTTGAGGTAGATTATGACCGAATTATATTTTCTGCTGCTTTTAGAAGTTTACAAGATAAAACACAGGTTATTCCGCTTTCTAAAACAGATTTCGTACACACGCGTTTGACGCATAGTTTGGAAGTTTCGGTTGTCGGCCGTTCACTTGGGCGTTTGGTAGGAAAAAAAATCATCGAAAAGTATCCTTATCTGAAAGAAGTTCACGGTTATCATATGAATGATTTTGGAGCTATTGTTGCTGCAGCGTCATTGGCACATGATATTGGAAACCCTCCTTTTGGACATTCTGGAGAAAAAGCAATAGGCGAATATTTTGCTATCGGAAACGGTCAAAAATATAGAAATCAGCTTACCGATAAACAATGGCAGGATTTGATTGATTTTGAAGGGAATGCTAACGGTTTTTCGGTTCTTACGGCAAGCCGTCCAGGAATTGAAGGCGGGCTTCGTATTTCGTATGCCACTTTAGGGGCTTTTATGAAATATCCAAAAGAGAGCCTTCCGAAAAAGCCGACAAACAATATTGCCGATAAAAAATATGGTTTTTTCCAGTCTGATAAATTATTCTTTGAGGAAGTGGCCAAAGATATGGGAATGATTGCCAACAAATCTGGTGAAGATATTGGTTTTGAAAGACATCCTTTGGCTTATTTGGTCGAAGCTGCAGATGATATCTGTTACACCATTATCGATTTTGAAGACGGAATCAATTTAGGTTTGGTTTCTGAAGATTTTGCTTTAGAATATTTGATTAATCTGGTAAAAGACAATATCGGAGTTTCTAAATACAAATCTTTAACAACAAAAGAAGACCGTATCAGTTATTTGAGAGCTTTGGCAATCGGAACTTTAATTAATGATGCTGTAAATGTTTTTGTTGAAAATGAAGAAGCAATTCTTGCTGGAAATTTTCCGTATGCGCTAACAGACAAAAGCAAGTATAAAGCACAGATGAACGATATTATCAAACTGAGCGTTGATAAAATCTACCAAAGCCGCGAGGTGATTGAGAAAGAAATTGTGGGTTATCAAATCATTCAGACCTTATTGGATAAATTCATTACAGCATTCAACAATAAATATGAAGGAACGGCTTCAAATTACGATAAGCTGATTTTGAAAATGCTGCCGGAGAAACATCATTTGGACAAAACCAATCTGTATGAGCGTTTATTGCATATCTGCCATTATGTTTCGCTTCTAACAGACGGAAATGCGTTAGAGCTATATGAAACCATTCAGGGACAGAAAAAACGCTAAACGAATCTTTTGAAATAAAAAAATGCCTCTTTCGTGAATGTGAAAGAGGCATTTTTTATGGATCTATTTTATTTATTTGAAAGCATAAACCAGACCAACTCCAAGCACTTGTTTTAACTGCATTCTTGGGCCTTCGGTAACTTGGCTTTTTGCTCCTGTAGCTGGATCAATTACATCTACTTTGTTTTTAATGTCATCGTCATAAATAAGGTGCACACCAATATTTGCTTTAACATAAGCATTTACAACCAAGTCCAATCGCGTATCATAATCTATATCTACATTTCCGAATCGGTTTAAATAGTCGGTGTATAAGCTTAATCTATTTTCGTAAAAAACATTTTTATAAATTTCATTTTTCATATAAGCCGTAAAAAGTATACCAAATTCGGCTTTTACTTTTTGGCCTTCTTCAATCAATATTTGCTGTGTAGGATCTGAAGGGTCTGGGGCATAAACTGCTTTTTTAACACCAAAAGAACCTTGGTTTGCCAAATTTTGATCTAATACTAAAGTGGTCTTTAAAGTAATTGGAGAGAAGTAAAATGTTCTGTTTTTTTCTTTATTTGAATTCTCGGCTCCCGCTCCTAGAAAGACATATGCAGGTGCAAATGGTCTAGAAATTGGAACGTCTCGATTAGGGTAATTGTAACCGTTGGTAAATTGAGTGTTGAAATTAAATTTGGCAGAATAATACCAATTTGAAGCGGTGTCCTTTCTAAAACCATAAGTGGAGTTGAACTGGATAGCGTCATCGGTTTTTCTTAATTCGATTTCATCTTGTTTGTTCAATCCGTATTTCGTAATAAGCTCATTAAACCATTTATGATTTCCTTTTAAATAAGTTCTGGAAAATTCTCCTTTAAATAATCCTGAGATCGAACTTGTTCCCCCGGCACTCCAGTTGACAAAAGCAATTTCGGAAATGTCAAAACCAACCTGATTTTTTTGTGACCAGTTGGATGGCGGTTTAGGAGCTTGATTTGGGCTTAGAGTTGTTTGTATAATCTGGGCAAAGTTATTAGAAGTACACAAAAGCAATAATAGCAAAAGGGTAGAACGCAATAATTTCATTTAGGTAATTTTTTTTTGGTTTCGCAAAATAATTATTTTGAACCGTTAGAAAAAAGATTTATCAAACTTTTAACGTCAATTTTACACAGTTGTTGCAGCTGATTTACTGTTCCATGCTCAATAAACTCGTCTGGGACACCCAGAATTTCGATAGAATTTTTGAAATTATTTGATGCTGCAAACTCTAAAACTGCGCTTCCAAAACCACCATTTTTAACTCCTTCTTCGATTGTAATAATACGCTCAAAAGTTGAGAAAATGATTTTTAAAGCATTGATGTCTAGTGGTTTGATGAAACTAAAGTTGTAATGGGCAATTTCGTTAGAATTGGCAGATTCTTTTAAGGCCTCTATAACATTATTTCCAATTGTTCCGGCCGATAGCACAGCAACTTTCGTACCATCTTTCAAGCATTTTGCTTCACCCCATTTTATTTTTTCATAATGTCCGAAATTTTCTACTTCCCAATTTGGCAGCACTCCGCGGCCTCTCGGATATCGTATTGCAATAGGATGATCTATTCCTAATTGAACCGTATATAAAATGTTTTGCAGTTCAATTTCGTTCAGCGGAGCATAGATCACCATATTCGGAATCGAACGCAGATAAGCGATGTCAAAAACGCCATGATGCGTAGCGCCATCTTCGCCGACTAATCCTGCGCGGTCAAGGCAGAAAATAACTGGCAGGTTTTGCAGAGCCACATCATGTATTACCTGATCGTAAGCGCGCTGTAAAAATGTCGAGTAGATATTGCAATACACAATCATGCCTTGTGTCGCCATTCCCGCGGCTAGCGTTACTGCGTGCTGCTCGGCAATGCCTACATCAAAAGCACGTTCTGGGAATTCGTCCATCATAAATTTTAATGAACTTCCAGATGGCATGGCAGGTGTAATCCCGATTATTTTTTCATTTGTTTTAGCCAAATCTAAAATAGTCAAGCCAAAAACATCCTGAAATTTAGGCGGAAGATTTTCTTCCGACTTTAAATGGATTTCTCCAGTCGAAGCGTCAAATTTTCCAGGCGCATGGTATTTGACCTGATTTTCTTCGGCCTGTTGCAATCCTTTTCCTTTTGTAGTTACAATATGAAGGAATTTTGGACCTTTTATCTTTTTAAGGCGGTTTAATTCTTTAATTAATTTCGGAAGATCGTGGCCATCAATCGGACCTGAATAATCAAAATTCAACGATTTAATGATGTTATTCTGTCGCGGATTTTTTCCGTTTTTAACCGAGGTAAGATATTGCTTCAAAGCGCCAACGCTAGGATCGATTCCGATGGCATTATCGTTTAGAATTACCAGAATATTGGCATCTGTAACTCCGGCATGGTTTAAACCTTCAAAAGCCATTCCGCTGGCGATAGAAGCATCGCCGATTACCGCAATATGCTCTTTGTCGAAATCACCTTTTAGTTTAGAGGCAATCGCCATTCCGAGGGCTGCAGAAATAGAAGTGGAAGAGTGCCCAACGCCAAAAGTATCGTAAACGCTTTCGCTTCTTTTCGGAAAACCAGAAACTCCTCCGAGCTGTCTATTGGTATGAAAAATTTCTCTTCTTTCTGTGAGTATTTTATGCCCGTATGCCTGATGTCCAACATCCCAAACCAACAAATCATTTGGGGTGTTAAAAACATAATGCAAAGCAATTGTAAGTTCTATAACGCCTAAACTAGCTCCTAAATGGCCTTCTTTTACAGAAACAATATCAATAATAAACTGACGAAGTTCTTGGGCCACTTGTGCAAGCTGTTCTTCTTTTAAAAGACGTAAATCAGCGGGATTGTGTATGTTGGAAAGTAGATCGCTTTTCATTGTAAGGTAAAAAGCAAATTTACGGTTTTTAAATTTAATTTTCTTGTCGAGTCTTACTTCAATAAAATAGGGACAGAATATTGCATTCTGACTTTTTTCCCATTTGATTCTCCCGGCTGCCATTTAGGGCATAAGCTTAAAACCCTGATGATTTCTTTTTGCAGTGGCTCCTCAACAGCTGGCGAACATTCGAGAAATGATACAGAACCATTTTTTTCTACTGCAAAGGCAAGTGTGAAATTGAGTTTCCAATAATTTACGTCTTCTGGCTTTTTATATTCCTTCATAAAAAAGTTATGAAATTGTTCTATTCCGCCAGGGAATTCTGCGTTAGTATTTACTGGAGGTTTTGAAGTTAGTGCTGCATCGTCTTTTTTTGACTTATCAGATGGCGAAGCTTCTTTTTTGGAAATTTCATCAGATGATGAAGATGCGGTCTTTTTTAATTTAATCTGTTCAACCTTGAGCGAAGACGACTGCGATTGTTCTAACGTCTTTTTAGTTAAGTTATGATCTAAAGAATCTGATTTTATTGTTGAAGAATCTGCTGCCACTTCAAGACTTTTAATTTCTTGTTTTTTGGTTTCTTTTTTTTGGCAGCCGAAAAAAAGTACAGTTATAACCGCAGACAGCATTGGCAAAATCAATTTGCAGTTTGTCTGAAGAGTTATATTATGTTTTATTTTCATTATTTAAATGTAATTGGCAAAATTAAAGCTGACCGTACAATTCGATTGTTTATTTTTCCAGGAATCCATTTTGGACCAGATTCTAAAATTTTAATGACTTCTGCTTCATTTGCTGATGATGTATTTTTCATTACCTTGAAATTGCTTAAAGTGCCATCTTTCTCTACAACAAATAAGATTGACATTTTTAACTGTTTTGAATCAGTATAATTTTTTGAAAAATAAGAATAGAATTTTTTCATTCCATCTTTTGGAGAGGGTACTATATCTAAATCATTTGAATTAAAAACGACATCATATTTCAAAGGTTTTTCAGTCATTACAAGTACTCCAGTTGTAAATCCTTTAGAAAGTTCTCCGACATATTTTGCTTTTTTAGGTTCAAATTGATGTCCATAACATACTGGAACAGTTTCATTTTCATCTTGATTTTTCTCTGTGTTCACAATTTCGACCTTATCGATTCTGTTTTTGTTTCCATCTTTGTCCGAACAGCTAAATAAAGTTGTTCCCATAGCAATAAATAAAGCTAGCAGAAACATTTTATGGTATTGCGTTTGCGTATGTAAAACCCGACTTGGAATTTGAATCGTGATGGTCTCTAGTTGTGAGTTTTTAAATCTCCCACAAACCCCTTCATTTTTATTTTGAGTAAAATAGTGCTGAATTTCTTCCGGAAGCATAGAAGTAAAATCAACAACCGTTTTAGAACAGCTCAAGCAGAAACGACCATTTTCATTTGGCGTCATTTTGTTCCAGTCTTCAGAGCATGGTTCAGGAATGCTGATTTTGTAATTTCTTTCCATATTCAAATTTCAAAATTTAAATGTAGTAAAAATAATGAGTAAAGTTTTACTTTTGCATCTATGGAAAATCCTTTTACCGACGAATATTTCATGAAAAAAGCTTTACAGGAAGCAGAAGAAGCCTACGCAAAAGGCGAAATTCCTGTTGGAGCTGTAATTGTTGTGGCTGATAAAGTTATTGCAAGAAGCCATAATTTGACCGAATTGCTAAATGATGTTACGGCTCATGCCGAAATGCAGTCTATAACCGCTGCTGCAAACTTTCTGGGCGGAAAATATTTGAAAGATTGTACGCTTTATGTAACGCTCGAACCTTGCCAAATGTGCGCGGGAGCTTTGTATTGGAGCCAGATTTCTAAAATTGTTTTTGGCGCACGCGATGAACAGCGCGGGTTCCTGAATATGGGAACCAAACTTCATCCAAAAACTACGGTTGTTTCTGGAGTAATGGCAAATGAAGCAGCAGATCTTATGAAACGTTTTTTTCTGGAAAGGCGTAAATAATCTTTTGAACATCTCTACAATAGTTTGTATCCTTCAACAAAAGTTAAATAATTATTGTTAGAGAATTTTCTTCTTAAAGAAATAAAAAATATTTTACTTTTAACATAATTTAAATCTCGCTTTGCAGTTATGGCTCTTAACAGCAAAGCGTGTTAAATTACTAGTTTGTTAACCATTTAACTCTAAATAAAAGTGAAGGCAAAAGGATTATTTCTCGCATTTTTTGTGTTTTTTATTTTTCAATCCTGCGGACGCAAATCAGCAGCCGATTTCAATTCCGATTTTTCGTTATTCAAAGATTATATTACCAGTTTTACTGGCGGTATTGTTTCAGCCGATTCTGATATTCGTGTGGTTTTGGCATTCAATAAAAACGACTGGAAGCCCAATCAGGAATTAGACGACGATTTGTTTGATATTTCGCCAAATGTAAGAGGGAAAGTGATAGCGCTTTCAACCAATACTTTGGCTTTTATTCCAGAGAAAAAACTCAAAATGGGAACAGAATATCAGGTTACTTTAAACTTAGATAAACTGACCGCAATTCCAAAAGAGAAAGAAAAAGAATTGTCTAAATTCAACTTTACAGTAAAAACAGTAAAGCAGGATTTTACTATCAATACAGGCGATATTCAGTCGTACAGCAAAGAATACCAATATTTAAACTGTGTTTTGAAAACAGCGGATAATATTGATCTTGAAACAGCTCAAAAACTCGTTGAAGCCAAGCATAATGGAAATAATCTTAAAATTAAATTTGAGAAAGTAGCTGGCCCTGCAAAAGTATTTCGTTTTATAATTGACAGCATTCAGCGTCAATCAGAAGCTTCCAATTTGGAGATTATCTATGACGGAAATGATTTTGATATTGATCAGAAAGGCCAAATCGATTTTCCAATTACCAGCATTAACGAATTTAAAGTTATAAAGGTTGAAGTTCCAGACGGAAATAATCAGCAGGTTTTAATCAATTTCTCCGAACCTTTAGAAAAAGGTCAGGATTTTGCGGGATTGGTTTCTATTCAAAACACTAATAACCTTAAGTTTTCAACTCAAGGAAATTTACTAAAAGTATATTTTTCAAACCAAAATGCTCCTAAAAAGGAAGAGCCAGTAGCAGTTGTTACAGAACAGCCTGCAGCAGTCGCTGTTGACTCAGCCGCAGTTGTGGTTGATTCGGCAGCAGTTGCAGTAGACTCTGCCGCAACAGTTGCAGAAGAAGTAGTTGAATACGTGCCAGACGAAGAACCAGAACAAGTTGTAACGGGCGAATTGCTGCTGGAAGTTTTTCAGGGAATAGAAAGCCAGTACGGCAAAAAACTGGAAAACAATTATACAGAGAAAATCTCTTTTGATCAGATAAAGCCAAATGTGCGTTTTATTAAAAACGGAACGATTCTGCCAAGTTCAAACAATTTAAAACTAAATTTTGAAGCAGTTAATCTAAGTGCCGTTGATGTAAAAGTGTACAAAATCTACAAAAATAATATTCTGCAATTTCTTCAATACAATGAATTGAATGGAGGGCAGAATCTCAAAAAAGTAGCGCAGCCAATTGCCAAAACCACTTTAAATTTAAGGGAAAGCACGCTTGTAAATCTTTCGAAGTGGAATACTTATGCTTTAGATTTATCTAAAATCATCAAACCGGAACCTGGAGCAATCTACAGAGTTGAATTTGTTTATAAAAAGAAATATTCGCTTTATAAATGCGAAACATCAGAAGGAAATGACGACGAAGCTGAGGAAGAAGAAGTAGATGAAAACGATGTGAACTACAGCGGAAACTCTTACGACGATTATTACTATTATGATGATTACGATTGGAGAGAAAGCCAAGATCCTTGTACAGGTTCTTACTATTACAATGCTAGAATTGCGACTAATATTTTGGCTTCAGATTTAGGGGTAATTGCCAAAAGAGGTGAAAATAAATCATACTTATTTGCCGTAAACAATATCGTTACGACCGAACCGGTTTCAAACGCTAGAGTAGATTTGTATAATTTCCAACAGCAGAAAATTGCAACAGAAGCCACAAGCAGTGAGGGTATTGCATCTTTCCAGCTGGACAAATTTGCTTATTTTGCGATTGTAACTTTAGGAGATCAGTCTACTTACGTAAAACTAGATGACGGACTTTCGTTATCGGTAAGTAATTTTGATGTTGCCGGAGAAACGCTGCAAAAAGGTCTAAAAGGATTTATTTACGGAGAAAGAGGCGTTTGGCGTCCAGGAGATAATCTGTATTTATCATTTATTTTGAATGATGCTGCGAATAAAATTCCGAAATCGCACCCAATCAAGTTCCGCTTAAACGATCCGAATGGTAAAACAGTTTATCAAACCGTTCAAAAAACAAATGACCTAAATCATTATGCCTTTATTGTTCCAACAAATCAAGATGCTCCAACAGGAAACTGGGAAGCAATGGTAAGCGTTGGCGGAGCCAAATTTTATAAAAGCATAAAGATTGAGACGATTAAACCGAATCGTTTAAAAATCAAAAATACATTTAGCAGAAAAACACTTTCCGCTTCTTATCCAAATACCGATAATCTGGAAGTGACTTGGCTTCATGGTGCAATTGCCAAAAATCTGAATGTAGAAATGCAGGCTAAATTTTCGCAGCAAGCAACCACTTTTAAAGGTTATGAGAAATATACTTTTGATGATTTAGCACGTCAATTCAGCACAGAAGAAATCAATATCTTCTCTGGAAAATTAAACGAAAACGGAAAAGCTTCGGTAAGCATTCAGCCAAGATTGCAAGGTCAGGCACCAGGAATGTTGCGCGCTTCATTCATCACCAAAGTGTATGAAGAAGGAGGTGATTTCAGCACAGATGTAATGTCAACGACTTATTCTCCGTACAAAACTTACGTTGGGCTTAAAACGCCTGAATTGAACAAGTACAGTATGCTTGAAACCAGAACAAACAATCGTTTTGAGGTGGTTACAGTTGATGAGAACGGAAGGCCAAAAGCAGTTCGTAATCTTGAAGTAAGAGTGTACAAAGTTGATTGGAGATGGTGGTGGGATTCTTCAAGCGATAATTTATCAAATTACAATTCATCTGACGCAACTACTTCATACAAAACCTTTATAATCAATACAGATTCTAGCGGAAAAGGAAGTTTTCAATTTGCTTTAAAGGATGAAGAATGGGGACGTTATTTGATTCGCGTTGCTGATCAGGCAGATGGTCACGCAACATCTTTAACCGTAAATATCGACTGGCCAATCTGGTCCGGAAAAACACGTAACAGAGATGCCTCTACAGCCAATATGCTCGTTTTTTCTACCGATAAGAAAAATTATGCAGTTGGAGAAAAGGCACAGATTTCTTTCCCTTCAAGTGAAGGAGGACGTGCTTTAATTTCGATAGAAAACGGATCGAGAGTAGTGCAGACCATTTGGGCAGAAACCAAAAACGGAGAGACAAAAGTTGAGGTTCCAATTACAGGAGCAATGGCGCCAAACGTGTATTTTAATATCACATTATTGCAGCCTCACGCTTCGACTAAAAACGACTCGCCGATTCGTATGTACGGAATTGTGCCGATTGAAGTTGTAGATAAAAATACCATTTTGACGCCAACGATCAATATGCCAGACGTATTAAGGCCAGAACAACCGTTTACGGTAAAAGTGGGCGAAAAGTCAGGAAAAGAAATGACGTATACCATTGCCGTTGTAGATGAAGGACTTCTGGATTTAACCCGTTTTAAAACGCCAAATGCATGGGATAGCTTCTATGTTCGCGAAGCATTGGGCGTAAAAACTTGGGATGTTTACGATGATGTAATTGGCGCTTACGGCGGAAAAATAAACCAGATTTTCAGTATTGGTGGTGACCAGGATTTAGGCGGAGGAAAAGCCAAAAAAGCAAACCGTTTTAAACCAGTCGTATTATACTACGGACCGTTTAAATTAGGAAAAGGAGAAACAAAATCGCATCAGTTAAAACTCCCTAAATATATTGGTTCAGTTCGAACAATGGTGGTGGCCGGAGACGCAAATACAAGCGCATACGGAAGCGTTGAAAAAGCAACTCAGGTTAAGAGTCCATTGATGGTGTTGGCTTCGTTGCCGAGAAAGATTTCGCCATCAGAAAAAGTGACATTGCCAGTGACGGTTTTCGCAACCGAAAGCAAAATCAAAAATGTTTCGATTCAGGTAAAAACAAGCAATGGATTGAAAGTAATGGGAAGCGCAGTTCAAAAGCTGAGTTTTGCGCAGCCAGATGAAAAAATGGCGTATTTTAATTTGGTTGTCGGTTCGGCTACAGGAATTGCAAAAGTTCAGGTAATTGCAACATCAGGAAGCGAAAAATCAGTTTATGATGTTGAAATCGATATGACCAATCCTAACCCAGTTACGAGCACATTTACCGATGTTGTTTTAACGCCAAATAGTACAAAAACAATTTCATGGAAAACATTTGGAATCGCAGGAAGCAACAAAGCAAGGCTAGAAGTTTCGTCTATGCCTTCAATGAATTTGAATGGAAGATTGCAGTTCTTAATTCAGTATCCGCATGGATGTGTGGAACAGACAACTTCATCAGTTTTCCCTCAATTGTATTTGGGTGATGTGGCCGATATTGATGCGAAACGCAAAGATTTAATTCAAAAAAATATTGCGGCTGGAATTGCGAGATTGGGTAACTTCCAATTATCAAATGGCGGAATGCCGTATTGGCAAGGAAATGCAATTGCCGATGATTGGGGAACTTCTTACGCAGGACATTTCTTGATTGAAGCAGAGAAAAAAGGATATATGCTGCCAATCAATTTCAAATCAAAATGGCTGTCTTACCAACAAAAAGAAGCAAAACAATGGCGTTTTGAGCCGAAATACGGAAATGATTTAGCTCAAGCATATCGTTTATATACCTTAGCTTTAGCAGGAAACGCCGATTTGTCTTCGATGAATAGACTTCGTGAAACAAAAGGGATTTCGAATGAAAGTATGCTTCGTTTGGCAGCGGCTTATGTTTTAGCCGGTCAGAAATCAGCCGGACAAAGTTTGTTTTTAAGAACAAGCATTGACGGAAGTTCTGATGGATACAGCTATTACTATTATGGATCAAGCGAAAGGAACAGAGCTATGGCCTTAGAAACCATGCTGCTTTTAGACCAAAAACAAAAAGCATTTGTAACGGCAGCGAAACTAGCCAAAGAAATGTCAGCAAACCAGTGGATGAGCACGCAGACAACGGCTTACTGCTTGTATGCAATGTCGAAATTTGCGGTGAGCAACGGTCCAAAAGGAATCAATATTCAGTTTAGTAAAAATGGAAAAGGAGAAACGATAAACACTGGTAAATCAGTTGCAGATCGCAGTTTGTCTGTTGCTTCTGGAGCAAATAGCATTACATTGAAAAACAATAAAGCCAATACTGTGTATGTTCGTGTATTGAATACAGGAATACTGCCAATCGGACAAGAAAATGCGGTTCAAAGTGATGTCACGGCTTCTATTGTTTTCAAAAATAGAAAGGGAAGTGTCATTAATGTTTCAAGAATCAATCAAGGAACTGAATTTGTTGCTGAAGTTACCGTTAAAAACCAAAGAGGAGAAAGCGTTCAAAACGTAGCGCTATCTCAAATTTTGCCTTCTGGATTCGAAATCGTAAACACTCGTTTTACAGATTACGGAGACGCTGTAAATAATATTGCAGACTATATTGACATTCGCGATGATAGAACCAATTTCTATTTCGGAATGAAAGCCAGAGAAACTAAAGTTTTCAGAATTCTGTTAAATGCATCTTATTTAGGAAATTATTACCTGCCTGGATTGCAATGTGAAGCAATGTACGATAACACATTCCTAGCGAGAACAAAAGGATTCTGGGTTGAGGTAGTGAAGTAAATTTATCTAGAAGTATCCTAACAGGTTTCTAAAACCTGTTAGGTATTTATATTTATTTTTAGAGAGAAAAAATGTATTTAGCAGGTTTTAGAAATCGGTTAGAATAATAAAAAGAATAATATTTTGGAGAAAGATGTTTTTGAGGCGGGGCAATATTATCACGTTTATAATCGAGGAAATAATAGTGAGAATCTTTTTATTGAGGAGAAAAACTACAATTACTTTTTAGAAAAAGTCAAAAAATATGTTTTGCCTATTGCAGATGTTTATGCCTATTGTTTGCTCAAAAATCATTTTCATATTGTTCTGCGAATTAAAAACACAACTGATTTGCCAGAAAAGTTTAAAGAAAAAATTCATTTACCATTCTCAAACTTATTTAATTCTTATTCAAAAAGTATAAACAAAGCCTATAGTCGAACTGGAAGTTTATTTCAGGAACATTTACAGAGAAACAGAATTGAAAATGAAGAATATTTGAAACAGTTAATCTTGTATGTTCATTTAAACCCTGTAAAGCACAAGTTTTCAAAAGATTTTCAATCTTATAGGCATTCTTCTTATCGTTCTTATTTATCAGATAGAGAAAGAAGTATTGATAGAAGATTTGTTGTTGGCTTGTTTGGTGATTTAGAAAATTTTATATTTTGTCATGATGAAAGAGGATTGATTTATGAGGGTATAATAAATGAAATTAATGTACAGGATGAATAGAAATTGTATTCGTTTATCCTAATAGGTTTTTTAACCTACTAGGTGTTTATAGCGACAAGACAAGTTTAGTTTTTTTGGAGAAATGGATAAGGAATACCTAACAGGTTTTAGAAACCTGTTAGGATACAAAACAGCAATGTAATTTTGAAAAATAAATTTAAGGCGTTCTATCAACGCATCATAAATTGGATTAAAAGCAACAAAATAAAATCAGCAATTGCATTTCTGCTCTTGCTGATTTACTGTTTTTCGATACCTCGAACGCTATTCAAAGAGCCTTATTCAACTGTAATAGAAAGTAGAGAAGGAGAACTTCTAGGAGCTAAAATTGCCAGCGACGGACAATGGCGTTTTCCTGCGCAAGACAGCGTTCCCGATAAGTTTAAGAAATGCATTGTTTATTTTGAAGACGAATACTTCTATAAACATCCTGGATTCAATCCCGGTGCGATGATCAATGCTTTTAAGCAAAATAGAAAAGCAGGAAAAGTGGTTAGAGGAGGAAGCACTTTGACGCAACAAGTCATTCGATTATCTCGGAAAGGAAAAAAGAGAACCTATTTTGAAAAAATAATAGAAATCATTCTCGCAACGAGATTAGAATTAGGTTATTCTAAAAATGAAATACTCGAAATGTATGCTGCCCATGCGCCATTTGGAGGAAATGTTGTGGGATTGGAAATGGCTTCATGGCGTTATTTTGGCGTTCAGGCCAATCAACTCTCTTGGGCAGAAAACGCGATTTTGGCAGTTTTGCCAAACGCGCCGAGTTTAATTTATCCGGGGAAAAATCAGATAAAATTATTAAACAAACGAAACCGACTTTTACTAAAATTACATCAGGAAGGCATAATCGACAAGCAGACCTACGAACTTTCGATAGATGAGCCATTGCCTCAGAAACCGTATGATCTTCCTCAAATTGCCCCGCATTTGCTGCAAAGAGTGGCTAAAAATGAAGAAGGGACAAGGGTAAAAACTACCATTGATTTTGCCCTGCAAAATCGTGTCAATCAAATTGCTAGATATTATTACAACCAGTACAAACAAAATGAAGTGCATAATCTGGCTATTTTGGTTGTCGATGTGCAGAGCAGAAACGTAATGAGTTATGTAGGAAATTCTCCAGCCGATGCAGATCATCAAAAAGATGTAGACATAATTGATGCGCCAAGAAGTACAGGAAGCATCTTAAAACCGCTTTTGTACGGTGCTATGCTCGATGATGGCGAATTATTGCCAAATACTTTAGTGGCAGATATTCCAACGCAGATTTCGGGTTATACGCCTCAGAATTTCAATTTGACTTTTGACGGAGCAGTGCCTGCACATCGAGCTTTGTCACGATCATTAAATATTCCGGCCGTTTTAATGCTTCAGGAATTTAGCGTAAATAAATTTTACGAAGAACTGCAGAAATTTAAATTAAAGAACATTAATAAAACACCCGATCATTACGGTTTATCGCTTATTCTAGGAGGAGCTGAAAGTAATTTGTGGGATTTGTGCCGAACTTATGCCAATCTTTCTTCTACGGTCAATTATTACACAAAAAATAAAGGGCAATACCGAACCAACGAATTTACAGAACTCAATTATAAAAACGATTTTAAGCCCGATTTTGGCTCAGAAACCAACCAGAAGAATATTTTGGGTGCTGGATCAATTTGGTTAACGTACAACGCAATGGAAGAGGTTAATAGGCCAGAAGGAGACGAAGCTTGGAAGTTTTATGATAGTTCGCTTAAAATTGCTTGGAAAACAGGAACAAGTTTCGGGAATCGCGATGCTTGGGCAATTGGCACCAATTCGAGATATGTAGTTGGAATTTGGGTCGGAAATGCTACAGGAGAGGGGCGTCCAACATTAACTGGAGTTACCAGTGCAGCGCCAATTTTGTTTGATGTGTTTAATTTGCTGCCAAGGCAAAAATGGTTTGATACTCCGTACGCTGATTTAGCCGAAGTTGAGGTCTGCCGTTTAAGCGGTTATTTGGCAAAAGATAATTGTCCGAAAATTAAACAATGGGTTCCTAAAAAAGGAAAATCGACAAAGGTTTGTCCGTATCACAAAACTGTCCATTTAGACAAAACAGAACAGTTTCAGGTAAACAGCAGTTGCGAAAGTATCGATAATATTGTGACTAAAAATTGGTTTGTGCTGCCTCCCGTTATGGCTTGGTATTACAAAAGCCAGCATATCGAATATTTGCCTTTGCCGCCATTTAAAGAAGGCTGCGAAGGAACACAAACCACAACTATGGATTTTATTTATCCAAAAGCAAATAGTAAAATCTACTTGACAAAAGATTTTAACAGCAATGTGCAGCCCGTAATTTTAAAAGTGGCGTATTCTGAAAGAGACAAAGAGTTATTTTGGTATGTCGATGATGTGTACAAAGCTACAACTAAAACATTTCATGAACTGCCTATTACTCCAACATCAGGAACGCATTACATTACGGTTGTAGATGCTTCAGGAAATGAAATTAGGAGGAAAATTGAGATTGTGAGAGAATAGTAACAGATTGTCAGGCTGAGCGAAGTCGAAGCCCACGCGCCAATTGGAGCGCCCTTCGACTCCGCTCAGGGTGACATCCGTTTGCGGAAGTATTGGAAAAAATTCGTGAATTCGTGGCGGAAAAAAAGCCACAAAAAAACCGCCAATCTTTCGAAAGGCGGTTTTTATTTTTTATTCTGTAATAACATTTCCTTTTTTGTCGTAGAAATGGTATTCTAAATACGTGTAAGCGTCACGAGGTATGATTTTCACCCATTTCTTATGTTCAAAAAACCATTTTGAACGTAATGATGGAAAACCTTTACTGAGGTATGCAGCCACAAATGGGTGTGTGTTGAGCACAACTTTATTGTGGGTTTTTAAAAGTCTTTCTAAATCAGCGGTGATCTTATCAATGATCAAAATTGGAGCTTCAATTTCGCCATTATGTTTGTTAGGATCTTCCTCTCTGGTTTTGATATTCACTTCTGGTCTTACTCGCTGTCTTGTAATCTGGACCAAACCAAATTTACTCGGCGGTAATATTTTATGTTTTGCTTTATCGTCGCTCATTTCTTCTCGCAAGAAGTCGAACAAAACTTTCCTGTTTTCTGGATTAGACATATCGATAAAATCAACTACGATTATTCCGCCCATATCACGCAGACGAAGCTGTCTGGCAATTTCTGCGGCGGCAATCATATTAACTTCCATGGCTGTGTCTTCTTGGTTGGTCGCTTTATTAGAACGGTTTCCGCTGTTTACGTCAATAACGTGCAGCGCTTCGGTGTGTTCTATGATAAGATAAGCACCTTTACTCATGGAAACAGTTCGGCCAAATGAAGTTTTGATTTGTCTCTCTATATTGTATTTCTCAAAAATTGGGGTGTCATTTGATTGATAAAACTTAACAATCGATTGTTTTGAAGGGGCAATTTCTTGCAGATATTCCTTCGTTTGATGGTACAACTCTTCATCATCTATTTGAATACCGCTGAAGGTATCATTGAATACATCTCTTAATATCGAAGAAGCTCTGTTAAGCTCTCCTAATACTTTTGATGGATGATGAGCAGTTGGTAATTTTTTACACATTGCAGACCATCTGCCAAGCAGGTTCTGCAAATCTTTTTCTAATTCGGCTACGTTTTTGCCTTCTGCTACTGTACGAACAATAACACCAAATCCTTTAGGTTTGATCGATAGAACAAGTTTTTTTAGACGATCCTTTTCTTTTTTGTCTTCTATTTTTTGAGAAATAGAAACGCGATCAGAAAAAGGAACTAGAACGATAAATCTTCCGGCAAGAGAAAGCTCAGCGCTTATTCTTGGCCCTTTGGTTGATATAGGTTCTTTAACTACTTGAACTAAGACAGATTGATTGGCACTTAAAATATCAGTAATGATGCCATCTTTGTCAATCTCTTTTTCAAACTGAAAGGTTTTTAGGGAGAAATCTTTTAATTTACCTGCGCTTACAAGTTTTATGAATTTCAGTTGAGAAGCTAGATTTGGACCCAAATCGTGATAATGTAAAAAGGCATCTTTTTCGAAACCTACATTTACAAAAGCAGCATTAAGTCCAGCAACTGGTTTTCTGATTTTGGCAATAAAAATATCGCCAACCTGAAAGTTGCTTTTTTCTTCTTCTTTGTGTAATTCAATTAGTTTTCCATCTTTTAATAAGGCAAAATCTACTGCATCAGAACTAGATCTAATGATTAATTCTTTATTCACACTGTAAATTTTTATCCAGACTTTTAGTTTCAGGTTTTAAGCTCTAAGTTTCAAGTTTTACAACTCACAACTCATAACTTATAACTCATAACTGAATTGTAAGGATGGATTAAACAATATTTTTAACAGGTATTAACCCGGTTGGGAAAAGTTATATTTCAATTTTTAAATTCCAAATTCCAATCAAAATTGGCATTGAAGCCTTAATTTTTGGATTTTGGATTTTCTTTTTTGGAATTTTTGAAATTTCCCAAATTTCAATGAACGTTTAAAAAGAAAAAAGTAGTTTAAAACTACTTTTTCTTTTTGTGGCGGTTAGCTCTCGCTCTTTTCTTACGTTTGTGAGTAGCTACCTTATGTCTCTTTCTTTTTTTACCACTTGGCATATTGTGTCAGATTTATGTTAATTAATATTATTTTGCTTCGTTGTTAGTTTTAACTCCCTCTACAAAAACTTTTGCAGGTTTAAACGCAGGAATATTGTGTGCTGGAATTTTAATAGTAGTGTTTTTAGAAATGTTTCTTCCAGTCTTTTCAGCTCTAGTTTTAACGATAAAACTACCGAAACCTCTTAAGTATACATTGTCTCCAGTTTCTAAAGAAGTCTTAACTTCTTCCATAAAAGTTTCTACTGTTGCTTGAACGTCTCCTTTTTCAAGACCTAGTTTCTCTGAAATCTTCGCTACGATATCTGCTTTCGTCATTTTCTTTCCTATTTTATTTTATAAATGGTGTACTATTTTTTTGAGTTTGCAAATATAGGAATTAAAAAAATAATTAATCAAGCTAATTCGTTAAATTTTAATTACATAAACATTTACTTTTGCAATCTAAGTATTTTGCAATGGATTTTCATAACATATTGATAAAATGGTATTTACAGCACAGACGTGATTTGCCGTGGCGAAAAACGGCCGATCCGTACCAAATTTGGCTCTCAGAAATTATGCTTCAGCAGACGAGAGTTGCGCAAGGAATGCCTTACTTTTTTTCATTTATAAAGGAATTTCCTACCGTAAAACATCTGGCTGACGCTTCAGAAGAGAAGGTTTTGAAGCTTTGGCAAGGATTAGGATATTATTCTCGTGCTCGAAATCTTCATAAAACGGCCCAATATATAAGTAATGATTTAAACGGAGTTTTTCCAGATTCTTATAAAGAGCTTTTAAAACTTAAAGGAGTAGGAGAGTATACTGCTGCGGCAATAGCTTCTTTCTCTTATAATGAATCGGTTCCTGTTGTAGATGGAAATGTATTTCGGGTATTGGCTCGCTATTTTGATATTGAATCCGATATTGCACTTCCGGCAACTAAAAAAGAGTTTGCGGCTCTGGCGCAAGAATTAATGCCAAAAGACAATCCTGCTATCTTTAATCAGGCAATTATGGAATTTGGTGCGCTGCAGTGCGTCCCTAAAAGCCCTGATTGTTCGGTTTGTGTTTTTAATGCAAGCTGCGCCGCATTGCAAAAAGGAAAAGTTACTGCGCTTCCCGTGAAGTCTAAAAAGCTTAAAGTGACCAACCGATATTTTAATTATTTGATTTTGGAAGATGCTTTAGGAAACACATTAATCCAGAAAAGGACCCAAAAAGGAATCTGGCACAATTTATACGAGTTTCCGCTGCTGGAGACAGAATCGATTGTTGATTTTGATTTAGTTTCTAAAAAGGTTAGCGAAGAAATATTTCCAGAATACACTATTATAAGTATAGAAGATTGCAGCGAATCGACGATTATACATAAGCTTTCGCATCAGCACCTGCATATACAGTTCTGGAAAATCAAAGTGCAGGAGAAAATTGAAAACGGAATAGATTCCCAAAAATTAAAAACTTTTCCTTTTCCAATTGCAATATATAATTTTATAGAAAAGCAAGAAATAAATTGCTAAAAAAATGTATCTTTGGGAGAAATACCACCAAAAACTATGAACGGAACATTAAATAAAGTGATGCTTATTGGCCATTTAGGCGATGATGTAAAAATGCATTATTTTGATGGAGGAAATTGCATCGGACGTTTTCAGCTGGCTACAAATGAAGTGTATATCAACAAAACGACCAATGAAAAGATAACCTCTACAGAATGGCATAATTTGGTTGTGCGTAATAAAGCCGCAGAGATTTGCGAAAAATATCTTTCTAAAGGAGACAAAATTTATGTCGAAGGAAGAATAAAATCTCGTCAGTGGCAGACTGAAGAAGGAACGACAAAATATACTACAGAAATTCAGGTTACAGAGTTTACTTTTCTGACTACCAAAAAAGAAACTGCATATACAAAGCAGAACCAAGATGTAGAGTCGTCAAAAAATACTAACTTTGATGCTACTAATGAAGGGCTTCCAATTAATGATCTGCCCTTCTGAGAGATGTTTAACTAATTTTATGCAATTTGGACCCAGAGCCCAGTTTACTTTTTTCTACCAATCTTGACGCCAATCTAATTATTGGTTTCGTCGGAATATTTATTTTGTTATTTCTTTCAGCAATCGTTTCTGGTGCTGAAGTTGCCCTTTTTTCTTTATCGCAGCAAGATATCGATGAGACTTTAAACGATAATCTTGCAAAAGGTAAAATTATTTCAAACTTATTAGATAAGCCTAAAAAGCTTTTGGCAACTTTATTGGTTGCAAATAATTTTTTTAACATTGGTGTCGTAATCCTATTTGCTTATATAGGACAGAATATTTTTGCCAATGTAGCTTCGCCAGCCTTTAAATTCACCCTAGAAGTAATTGTGGTTACTTTCCTGATTTTATTATTTGGCGAAGTGCTTCCTAAAGTTTATGCGAGCAGAAACAGCGTTCGTTTTGCTAAACGGGTGGCATATCCGCTGGCATTTTTAGACAAAGTACTTTCTCCAATCAGTTTGCCAATGCGAGCCGTTACCCTATATTTGCAACACAAATTAGGCAAACAAAAGAATAATTTTTCTATCAATCAGCTTTCGCAGGCTTTAGAATTGACAGATTCTGAAGGAACTTCGACAGAAGAACAAAAGATTTTGGAAGGAATTGTTTCTTTCGGAAATACCGATACAAAGCAAGTGATGAGTCCGAGAATTGATATTTTTGCATTGGAAATATCGGAGACATTCGCAGAGATTTATCCTAAAATAATTGAAACAGGTTTTTCTAGAATCCCAGTTTATCGCGACAATATTGATCAGATTGAAGGCGTATTATTCGTAAAAGATTTATTGCCACATATTGATAAAGAAGAATTTGACTGGACAGCTTTAATCAGAGAAGCGTTTTTTGTCCCTGAAAATAAAAAGCTGGATAATCTGTTGAAGGATTTTCAGAGCTTAAAAAGCCATCTTGCAATCGTGGTTGATGAATATGGCGGAACTTCAGGGTTGGTTTCTTTAGAAGATGTTATTGAGGAAATTGTCGGAGATATTAGTGATGAATTTGATGATGAAAATCTGAACTTCTCGCAAATTGATGAAAATAATTTTCTTTTTGAAGGAAAAATAAACTTGAAAGATTTCTACAGAATTGTAGATGTTGACGAAGATGTTTTTGAAGCCCATAAAGGAGAAGCAGAAACATTGGCCGGATTCATTCTGGAGATTCTGGGTAATTTTCCTAAAAAAGATCAAAAAGTGCCTTTTGAAAACTGTATTTTCACCGTAGAAACAGTCGATAAAAAGCGTGTAAAACAAATAAAAGTAACTATAAATTAAAATGCTTAACAAAATACTTTCAATAACAGCAATTTTGCTTGCGCTAACGGTTATAAGCTGTAAAAATGATGTTCTGCCAAAACCGGCTAGTTTTCTGCGGTTAGATTATCCAGAAGCAAAATATGTGAATTTTGAAAACACTTGTCCGTTCACTTTTCAAATGAACGAAGATGCCATTATAAAAGGAGAAAAAGAATGCGGTTTTGCCATCACGTATCCAAAGATGAAAGCGACCATTTATTTGACATATAAGCCAGTAAATGGCAATATTGACAAATTACTGCGCGATGCTCAAAAACTGACTTATGAGCACGTTATAAAAGCTGATGATATTTTGGAACAGCCGTATTTAAATCCGCAGAAAAAGGTTTACGGAATGTTTTACCAGGTTGACGGAAACGCAGCAACAAATTCTCAGTTTTACGTTACCGACAGCACAAAACACTTTTTAATTGGTTCGATGTACTTTTACGCAAAACCAAATTTTGATTCGATTATGCCTGCCGCAAGTTATGTTAAAAACGATATGCAGCGTTTGATGGAGACGTTGAAATGGAAGTAAAAAAAAGGATTCAATTTTGAATCCTTTTTTTTCATTTTATATTCGGGCTTCATTCCGTAGGAATGTCTCGTTGGTAGAAAAAAAACAGCCAGATATTTTGCGTTCCGTAGGAACGTTTGATATGCAGAATCGAAAAAAAATCTCAAAACCAGACATTCCTACGGAACGTAAAAATCCATGATAATATAATTTTCCGCCAACGAAATGTTCCTACGGAACAAAGTAGAGTAAAATAAAAATGGCTGTTTCTATTTTTGAAACAGCCATTTTTATTTCGTTGAATTTCGAATTTAAGACTTAAAATTCGAAACTTTATATGTTTTTCCGTCTCCAGTTTCTTGAACCACTTTTGTTAAAGATTCTGAGTTTTGGATTGTTTTGTCAAAACTTACAGTTGCAGTTTTTTTATCAAAATCGACAGTTGCTTTTTCAACTCCGTCAAGGTTTGCCAATTCTTCTTCGATTGTTTTAGCGCATCCAACAGCGCAAGTCATTCCGTCAATTGTAAAACTCGCTGTTTGTAAATTTTCAGCAGCGATCGGTTTGTGTTCTTTTGGAGCGCTTTTTTCTGCGTTTACCACTTCAAGACTTTTGTCTTCTGCTTTTTTGCAGCCAACAAACACTAAACCGGCGATTGCTGCAGCGAATAAGATTTTTGAAATTTTCATTATATATAAATTTAAAATTGCGAATTATATTGTTGCAAAATTAATAAAAAGAGAGAGGTCAGTTTGTAAAATAATTACAAATTTGCAGTAAAATGCGATTTATGGAAACAAAACAGTTAAAGTGGATTTACTTAACGATTCTTTCTCTTATTTGGGGAAGCTCTTTTATTTTGATAAAAAAAGGATTGGTTGGTTTAACCGCTGTTCAAGTAGGATCGTTTCGAATTATTTTTGCTGCTTTGTTTTTGCTGATTGTAGGTTTTAATAGTTTGAAAAAGATTTCGCGACGCCAATGGAAATTTGTTGCCATAACCTCTCTTTTTGGAACTTTCATGCCCGCGTATCTTTTTGCCATTGCAGAAACTCAGGTAAATAGCTCGATTGTAGCGATTTTAAATTCGCTAACGCCTTTAAATACATTGGTTTTAGGAATTATAGCATTTGGGATTCAGTTTCAAAAACGACAAGTTTTAGGTGTTTTTGTTGGACTCGTAGGCTGTTTGCTTTTGGTTTTAAGCGGAGATTCTTCGAGTGGAACTCAAAATTATTTATATGTGCTGCTGGTTGTAATCGCAACCCTTAGTTATGCTATAAACGTTAATCTGATTAAGAAATATTTGCACGATTTAAATTCAGTTAGCATTACAACAGGAAATTTTGCGGTTTTGCTTTTGCCTGCATTAATCATTTTAAGCACAACCGATATTAGCCAGAAAATACATTTTGCAGAGACGCAGCATTCTATATTTTTTGTTGCTATTTTAGGTATTCTGGGAACTGGAATCGCCAACATTCTTTTTTTTAAACTGATTCAGATGTCATCGCCCGTTTTTGCAACATCTGTGACATATTTAATTCCGATTGTAGCATTCTTCTGGGGATTGCTAGACAATGAATTCCTCACGCCAATTCAGTCTGTTGGCGCTTTTATTATTTTGATTGGAGTTTATTTATCGGCTAAGAAGTAGATTTCAATGTGAAATGCTGCTTGTAAAAGGTAAAATGTAATTTGAAGCGTATGCCTTTTTGAATGATCCCGAAACTTCGGGAGAAGGGCTTGCTAATTGGAATGGACTTCTCCCGAAGTTTCGGGACCGCTCAGCCTGACAAAATAGAGTATAAAAAAAGCTTTGTCAAAGTTTGAAACTTTGACAAAGCTTTATAGAGTCTCATTTTTTAAGACTGAGAGAGAACCTTTGTCTCTTTGAGCCTTTGCAACTTTGAACCTTTTATAAAAAATCTTTCTCAGAAACTCCCTCGTTAATCTTGATATCAGACATTTTAATATCCAATTCAAAACCAACATTCTGAACTAAGTTAAAAGGAACTTTAACGCCTTTTACTTCTTTGTAATCATTGAAATTAGTGATTTGTTCAACTGATTTTCCTCCTTGTTCGCGAACTTTAGATTCGGCAGTTTTTAAACCTGATTTAACGTCATAATAATACTTTGTTTTGCCGTCTTTAATCACGTAAGCATCATTTCCATTAATCGGTTCGATTCCTTCCACTTTTAGGTCAGTTCTTTTTACAAGCTGCAGTTCTTCAAAAGGAGCGGCATTGGCTTTCATTTCGGCTAAATCTTCTCCTTCAAGGTTTTTTCTTTGGCCTTGCTGTTCTACGTATGCGCCTTTTTCGTTAACCACCTGTTTCATTAAATTCATAGTTCCCATAGAGAGCGAAACCATCATTTTTCCTTTTGAATCTAATTTAGATGTAAAAGTTAATGGAGTAGGAGCTTGCGGAATTGTTGTAGAACCATTCATGAATAATGTTTTTACGGCCGTAACTGCTTTTTCTCCGCCAATTGCATTAATGTAGTTTTCAAAAACTGTTTTTGCGCTAATATCTTTTGGTGCTTCTTTTTTTGCGGACGGTTTTTCAACAGGATTTCCGTATTTGTCGAAATAGGAAATCGGAATCTGCAGTTTTTCTAAACCGGGAATAACATCAGCTCCTTTTCCAACAATAACAATTCGCATATTGTCCAATAAAAAGTATTTGTTGGCAACGCGATAAATATCGTCGGCAGTAACATTGTTGATGGTCTGAATGTATTTTTCGTAGAAATCGGCAGGAAGTTTTTCAGTTTCGATGTTTAAAGCGTAACGTGCAACAGCTTGAGGTTTTTCTACCTGCATTACAAATCTTCCGATATATCCTGCTTTTACGTTTCTTAAAACTTCTGGATCAACTCTCTCTGTTCTGATTCTTTTGATTTCTTTTACAAATTGAACAACAGCACTATCTGTCACTGTATTTCTAACGGCAGATGAAGCTTTAAATTTTGTAACATATTTTCCGCTTCCAATGCTAGAATTTGCTCCATACGTCCAAGCGTGCTGCTCACGTAAATTCATGTTTAAATAGCTGTTGAAATCGCCTCCTAAGATTTGATTGGCAATAACAGCTGGGAAAAAATCTGGATCGCTCATTCTTAAATTGACCGTATTTACCAATGAAATTTCAGATTGAACGGCGTTTGGAACGTCAACAAAATCTATTTCTAAATTCGAAACATTCGTCGGATTTGGATAAGTATTTTTTGGTGCCGCTTGTTTTTTCCATCCACTGAATAATTTTTCAACGGCAGTTTTTACTTCTTTAAATTTAACATCGCCAATAACTACTAAATAGGCATTTTCTGGAACGAAATAAGTATTGTAGTTGCTTTGAACATCTGCAAGCGTGACATTTTTTACAGTCTCTTCAGAAAGATATTCGCCTGTTGGATGATTTTTTCCGAAAGCTAAAACATCAACCACTCTATTTGAAATGGCTGGAACACTTTTTTCATCTGCTTTTAAGCCTTCTAAAAGCTTTGCTTTTTCCTTGTCAAATTCTGCCTGAGTAAAATTAGGCTGTAAGGCACCTTCTGCCAAAAGCTCTAAAACACGTCCAGAATATTTTGATAATGTACTTGCATAAGCACCTTGTGAAGTGAAATTGATATTGGCTCCATAAAAATCAATTTCTTCGTTAAAAGCCTCTTTAGCTGTTTTTTTAGTTCCGTTTCCTATTAGGCTGCTGGTCAATTCGTCTACGCCTTTTTTATTGCCTTCAGTAAAAGGAGCATTGTCTAAAGTAAGCGTGTAGCTAACTCTAGGCAATTTGTGGTTTTCAACAACCAAAACCTTCATTCCGTTTGATAAAACGAAGCTCTGCGGTTTTTTGATGTTGACTACTGGGGCATTTCCTGGTTTGGGTTGTGGACGATCTTGTGCTTGCATAATTCCAGTTAGGAAAATAAGGATTAAAAAAGGATATATTTTTTTCATGATTCGATATGCTTAGTTTTGAGATTTGGCTGTCGGAATATAATCTAAAATCAAACGTTGATTAGGGTTTAAATACTTTTTGGCAACTTCTCTGATCTCCTCTCTTGTGATAGAATGATAGATGTCAATTTCGGTATTGATTAAATTAACGTCGCCGTAAAGTAAATAGTACGAAGCAAGATTCTCTGCAATTCCTTCTACGCTGGCATTTGCATTTACATAGTTATTATCGAATTTGTTTTGTAGTTTCTCATAATCTTTCTCAGAAATAAGGTCTGTTTGAATTTTTACAATTTCCTCATCCATTTCTTTTAAGATATCTGCGGTTGTGTTAGGAGCCATTGGCAATCCATATAAAATGTAAACTCCGTAATCTTCCTGACTGAATCCGACAGCGCCAATTTGCAGCGCCATTTTTTTGTCGTCAACTATTTTTTTGTAAAGCTTAGAGCTTTTTCCATCGCTTAAATAAGAAGAAATCAAGTCTAAAACTCTAGCATCTCTAGTTTTCATTGATGGCGTTCTGTATGAGGCTACAATCATTGGAATTTGGATGTTTGGATCCTCGTAAGTAGCTGTAATTGGCTGCGTGATTGGATCTTCAACATACGTTTGTTTTTTAACTTCTTCGCCTCTCGGAATTGGTCCAAAATATTTCTGGATCCATTCTTTTGTTTTTGTTTTTTCAAAATCGCCAGCTACGACCAAAACAGCATTGTTAGGCGTATAGAATTTTTTATTGAATGCCTGAAACTCTTCAAGAGTTGCGGCATCCAGATCCTTCATAGAACCAATGGTTGTCCATCTGTAAGGATGCTTTTTAAACATATTCTTTTTAACCTCAGGAAGAATATTCCCGTAGGGCTGATTGTCGTAGCGCATTCTTTTTTCTTCTTTTACGACTTCATTTTGGGTGTCAACACCAATTTTATTGATAATAGGATGCATCAATCTTTCAGATTCCATCCATAAACCAAGTTCTAGGCTGTTAGAAGGGAACACTTCATAATAATACGTTCTGTCATCTGAGGTATTGGCATTATTTACCCCGCCATTTGCGGTAACTATTTTCATCCATTCCCCACGTTTTATATTTTGGGTTCCTTCAAATAATAAATGCTCAAAGAAGTGTGCAAATCCTGTTCGGTCAGGGCGCTCGTCTTTTGACCCCACATGATACATTACGGAAGTGATGACAACAGGTGCTGACGGGTCATTGTGTAAAATGACGTGCAATCCGTTGTCTAAATCGTATTCTTCAAAAGCTACTTTTTGGGCATGAGCCACTCCACCAAGCATTAATGCAGCACTTAACATCACTATTGATTTTTTCATAAAGATTAATAATTTTAAAATATCAACAAGAGTAGGTAGACAAAAGTTGATTTTGGTTACATCAAAAATAGTTTTTTTTAGTTATGAATTGCAGATTTGTTTTTAAATAAATGCTATTTTAACAATCTTTTACTTTAAATTATTTCGGTTTTCTTTGTGAAACTGCTTGAAAAACAAGGTTTTTTCAGTTGAAAATATTTTTGCTTTTATAGATTGCACAGTAAATTATTAGTTGTATATTTGCAACCTTAAAAATCAATAAATCAATTTGATATGTATGCAATCGTAGAGATAGCAGGGCAACAATTTAAAGTAAGCAAAGACTTAAAGGTTTATGTTCACCGTTTAGCCAATGAAGAAGGTTCAAAAGTTTCTTTTGACAAAGTTCTTTTATTAGATGACAATGGAAATGTAACTTTAGGCGCCCCAGCTATAGAAGGTGCTTCAGTAGAAGCTAAAGTGTTACAACACTTAAAAGGAGATAAAGTTATCGTTTTCAAAAAGAAAAGAAGAAAAGGATACAAAAAAAGAAATGGTCACAGACAATATCTTACTCAAATTGTAATTGAAGGTATTACTGCAGCAGGAGGAACAAAAAAAGCAGCAGCTAAAAAAGCAGTTGTAGCAGAAGAAGCAGCTACTGAAGAAGTAGAAGCTCCAAAAGCAAAAAAAGCAGCTCCAAAAGCAAAAAAAGAGACTACTAAAGAATAATAACAATATTTAAACTCATACGTCATGGCTCACAAGAAAGGTGTCGGTAGTTCGAAGAATGGTAGAGAATCAGAATCAAAACGTCTAGGCGTTAAGATTTATGGTGGTCAAGCTGCTATTGCTGGTAACATCATCGTTAGACAAAGAGGTTCAAAACATAATCCAGGTGAAAACGTTTACATCAGTAAAGATCACACTTTACACGCTAAAGTTGATGGAGTTGTTAAGTTCCAAAAGAAAAGAGATAACAAATCTTATGTATCTATTATCCCATTCGAGGCATAATAATCATAGATTGCTTTTTATAAAAGACCCGTTCTGAAAAGATCGGGTTTTTTATTTTTAATTCATAGGGTTGAGTAAAAACTGCATTTGCAAGAGTGGGGATAAATAGATATCTTCAAACTTTTAAATACTATAAGTTGAAAAAAATATTCTTATTTGCCCTTTTATTCTGCATAAACACTTACGGTAAAGTTGCATCAGATAGTATTGCTGTTCATTTGAATGTGTTAAACAATAAGCAGAAGAATGTTCTGTATGAATTTGAAGCCATTAAAAAAAATGGTTTCAATACAGACCGATTTTGGAACAAGCATAAAAAAGAGTTCTCTGGTTTAAGCGATAATCTACGCAATGAATTGGCTAAGGAGATTTTTCTAAATTCAGATATTGTTTATGTGCCGCAAAAAGATTCTGCGGTACAATTATGGATGCAAACCCAATTGCTTACCAACTGGATGTTTTATCTTTCTGCATTTATCGCTATTTGTGCTGTTGTTGCTTTATTTAAAAAGTATTGGAGTCTGCTTATTCGGTTTTTAATAGATCGTTTGGCTCCCTTAGTAAAGATTTTGTTTTCGCCTATCCTGCTGACTCTTGAATTGCTTTTAATTGGAGCAGTTTGTGTTATTTACGGCTCTATGGTTGAGGAATTTGTGCTGCGAACCGTAATTGTACATCTAGGATTGTTTTTATTATGGAGTCAGTCTACGGCTTTATTTACAAGAGAATACTGGATTAAGAAATATGTGTACGAAATAGAAAATAACTTTTGGGGCAATGATTCTTGGGAAACCATAAAAACAATCTGTTTGCCGGCTTTTATTGTTACACTCGCGCTTTTGTACGTATTGTATAAAGTTCCTGCCGATATTTTTTATAATTATGAAGTGGTTTTATCGGCAATTGCAACAGTTTATGCTTTGCCGTTTTGGCGTTCTTTAGAAAAATATATCTATCCTGTTTTATTTCCCTTTTATAAAGAAGATTACAGAGAAAGAAGTGTAAATTCTCTCGCTGCCTGTACGGTTGTTGCGGTTATTGCCACAATAGTGTTTGTGCTGCAAAGAAATGCTGTCTTTTATAATATTATTTCGGCTTTAATAAGTTTGTTGATTTTGTCATTTTTGATACTGTCATTAAAAATGAATCATAAGCACAGTTCTAGAAACTATTATTTTATACAATTTGTTACGTTTCTTTTTTTCGGTGCTGTTTTCGCATACGGCTTTTATTTTCGCTTAAACGAAGCGATCTGGTTTGTTATTATTGGAGCAACTTTGTTTATAATTATAAAGTATATGGA
The DNA here is from genome assembly GCF_025252405.1 of Flavobacterium sp. TR2. Taxonomy (NCBI): domain Bacteria; kingdom Pseudomonadati; phylum Bacteroidota; class Flavobacteriia; order Flavobacteriales; family Flavobacteriaceae; genus Flavobacterium; species Flavobacterium sp. TR2. The sequence continues at coordinate 1,624,614 of NZ_CP104307.1, forward strand.
GGTTTTTTCTTTTTTCTCAGACTGGAAAAGAGGGCGAGGCTGGGCTTGGAAATTGCTAGGTTTAGCTTTGCTGTTATGGCTGTTAGGTAAAGGAATCTTGGTTTTTTCTGCCCAAATATTTGCAGTTTAAGTTATCTGTAAAAGAAAAAACCTTTGCCGAAGTTTTAAGCTTTGACAAAGGTTGCTGAGTATTTTTAAAAATTGTAATTTGAACTATTTATTCCTCCGTATCTTTGGTTTCTTCGAGATCTTCGGTTTTCTTGCCCACTTTTACTTTCGGATTGTCTTGAGTGCCAGTAACTGTTAACGGAATTCCGAAAATGCCAAAAGGAGGTAATCCTAAACGCATTTTTAAGTTTAATTTTCCATCCAGACTTGTTGTTCCTTCAATTCTTGGTCTAAAGCCTGCAAATTTAAATTTAAAACGTTCTACGGTTATAATATTGTTCTTTACAGTTGTCTTGATGTCAACTTTAGAAAGATCAGGATTTTTCATCGATTCAGAATTCGTTTGCTTGCTTACGGCATTAAACATTTTCAAGCCTCTCACTTTTACATCTTTTACAGAAAGTGTTCCGCCTCCAACAAGCGAAGGGTAAACAGGATCCATGTTTTTGTCTAAACGGCCTTTTAATTGATAATCTAAAGAAACAATTCCCTGAGCTTTTTCTGCCGCACTCGCCATTTTTCTAAAAACTTCGATTTCATTATAGGCTCTTTTAATATCAAAGTCAATAGCTTTTATAGCATAGTCAAAATTGGCTTTTTGAGGGGTTACGGCTTGGTAATTGGCATTCATAGAAACGTTGCATCCAATTAAGTTAAAACCAGTATTCTGCATGGTTAATTTGCCATTTTTCATGGATAAATTTCCAGTTGCATTTTGAAGATTCAATTTGTCAAAATATACTTTTTGAGCATTGGCAAATAATTGCAGATTTAAGTTGCTCGGAATAATAATAACGCCAGTCTGTGTGTTTTCAGATTGTTTTGTTTCTGTTTTTGGAGCAGAGCTCTGCGTTACTGCTGTATTAGAATCAACGCTAGACATGAATTCGTCTACATTGATGTATCGCGAAGTAACTTTAAAAGAACCTCTCAAAACGCCTGTATTGGTTGTTACGTAATTGAAAACGTTCTGTAGATATCCATTCATTTTAAAATCAGACTGTCCGTATGCCGCAAGGAAATTGTTGAACGACATTTTATCCTGATTGATTTTGAAGATTCCTTCTTTGATGATAAATTTCTTTGGGAGATATTCAGAAGCAATTCCGATATTTCTTAATTCAAGCGTTCCTTTATTGTTTAATTTGCTGTAATTTCCTTTTTCGGCATCGCTTTGTTTTCCTTTTAAAGACAGATCGGCTTTTACAAAACCGTCTAGATCAAGGCCTTTTTGAGAGAAAACTTTATAAATTCTGCTAATGTCCAGCTCGCCTTTTGCTTTGACATCATAACTCAAATCGTCAAAATTGCTTAAATCAGCCTGAACAAAAACAGGTTTTCCTTCAAAAGTAAATTGAGTTGGCTTTAAGCTTATCTTCAAATCTCCAAATGTTCCTTTTTGGTTTTCGATTTTCGATTTAATGGTAATGTCTGTAATTGGGTTCGGATAATAAGGTGTTTTTAAGTATCCGTTTTCCAAATTAATCGTTCCGTTTGTAACAGGGAAACGTTTATTCTTCTGGTCAAATACTCCATTTGCTTTTACGTCTCCTGCCAAAATTCCTTTCAATTCAATATCTGGAATTCCAAGGGCTTTCATTAGTTTTTCAAGATCTATTTTGGCTTTAAAATCAGCGTTAACATCTGGCGTGTTTACGCCTTTAACCAAAAACTTCGATTTTAAATAATCTTGATTAATGTTTAGCGATAAGTTTTTTGCGTCAACAATTACCAAATCTGGATTTAGAGAAGGTACAGTTGTTTTAACGTCTAAATTTAAGTTTGAAACGGGAAATGCGCTTTTGTTATAATTGACAAATCCGTCAGTTACTTTTATGTCTAAATCTAAATCGGGAGCAATATTTTCAGAAGTAATATATTTTCCTTTTAAAGTCAGCAGCAGATTTGTATTTCCCTTTAGTTCTGTTTTAGAAAGCCAAGTAATGTATTTTGGCGGTAAAGCCGTAAAAACGTCATAAAGTTTGCTATTATCCGATTTGATGACAAAATCCATATTGTAGCCATCCTTCAAAAAGTCAAATTTGCCTTTGAAATCGACCAAAAGCTGGTTAATTTTAAGGTTATTCTGCTGGAAAAAGAAAGAAAGCGAGTTGATATTTACTTTTGTAATCAAATCGGCATCGATTTTTTTGTTCATCAAATACGGTTCATCTTCATAAACTATATTTAGCTTTTCGATGTTTGCTTTAGAGTATAAATCGAAGACCGCTTTGTTTAAATCTCCTTTTCCTAAATAGTTAAATCCGTAGGCGTCAAAATGAACTTTAGTAGACTTGTCATCATAAACAATTTTACTGTTCAGAATCTCAATTCGCTCTAATTTCAGTGCAGTTTCAGAACTGTCTTTGGCTTTAGAAGCCTGTTCTTGCGATTTATAAATGTTGTAATTTGCTTCTCCGTTCGGATTCACTTTTACATTTATAAAAGAATCCGACAAATAAATCTGATCAATTTTTACCGATTTGCTAAAAATCAGACTTGCAACATTTATTCCAAAAGAAACCTCTTTTGCTGTGATGAATTTTTCGTTCGTATATGGAGCCGAGCCATTCAGGCTTAAGTTGTCTAAGGTTAAAGTAAGTGACGGGAAATGGTGGAAAAATGACACCGAAACATCAGAATAATTTAATTCTGCGCTTAATCTTTCGTTGGCTGTTTTCTTAATTTGTTCTTTAATCTGATCCTCAAAGACGATAGGCGTTAAAAATAATAATCCTATAATAACCGCGAAAGTTATTCCGAAATATTTCGCAATTTTAAAAACGATTGATCTGGATTTACTTTTCTCCATAAGGGATTGTGGTATTTAAGTATGAAAATAGAGTTGAAAAAAGAGCGTTATTTATCCGTGAACGGTTTCACTTTTACCATAATTGGTAATAATAGAACCTTCATATTCAATCCATTCCTTCCAGCGTTTATCAATATCAATATTGTCTTGATATTTTCTGGCAAATCCTAAAAAAGTAGTATAATGTCCTGCTTCAGAAATCATTAGGTCACGATAAAACTTAGCCAATTCTTCGTCTTTAATATTTTCTGAAAGCACCTTAAAACGTTCGCAGCTTCTAGCTTCGATCATTGCCGAAAACAGCAATCTATCGCAAAGAGCATCTCGTCGGCTTCCGTCTTTTTTCATGAATTTAAAAAGCTCATTTACATAATGGTCTTTTCGTTCACGTCCTAGTGTAAGTCCGCGTTGTTTTATAATGTTATGAACCATCTGAAAATGTTCCAGTTCTTCTCTTGCAATTTCAAGCATTTCGGTTACCAATTCTTCAATTTCAGAGTTGTAAGTAACGATGCTAATCGCGTTTGAAGCCGCTTTTTGTTCGCACCAGGCGTGATCCGTTAAAATTTCTTCGATATTAGACTCTACGATATTTACCCAGCGAGGGTCTGTAGCTAATTTTAGTCCCAACATAATTTCCCAGCATTTAGATTTTGCAAAATTAGTGATTTTTTACGACCGAATATCTGGAAATTGGGTGCAAATCCGCGGAAAAAAGCATTATTTTGTAATGTGAAACAAATATTATGGATCAGATTAAAAAACTTTTAATTATTGGATTTGTCTGGCCTGAGCCAAAGTCTTCTGCGGCAGGAGGGCGAATGATGCAATTGATCTCTATTTTTAAGGAAAATGGATTTGAAATTACATTTGCAAGCGCAGCTCAGGACAGCGATTTTATGGTTGATTTATCTGAATTTGGAGTAATAAAAAAAAGCATAGAACTCAATTCTTCTAGTTTTGATGATTTTGTAAGCGATTTAAATCCCGATGTTGTCCTATTTGACCGATTCATGATTGAAGAGCAATTTGGATGGAGAGTGATTGAAAATTGTCCAGAAGCGATTAGAGTTCTAGATACAGAAGATCTGCATTGTCTGCGAACAGCGAGACAAAAAGCTTTTAAGGAAAAGAGGGCTTTTGAGCTTCCTGATTTATTGTCTGAGGAAGTGGCAAAGCGTGAAATTGCCAGTGTTTTAAGATGCGATTTGTCTCTTATTATTTCTGAGTTTGAAATGAATGTTCTAAAAGATGTTTTTAGAATTAATGAAGATTTGCTTTTTTATCTTCCTTTTTTGGTTGATGAAATGAAAGAAGAAGAATTATTAAAATTGCCTTCTTTTGAAAACCGAAATGATTTTGTTTTCATCGGAAATTTTCTTCACGAGCCCAATTGGAATACTGTGCAATATTTAAAAGAAGCGATTTGGCCTTCCATAAAAAAAGATTTTCCAGAAGCTGTTTTAAGAGTTTACGGAGCGTATCCTTCGCAAAAAGTATTGCAATTGCATCAGCCTAAAAATGGTTTTTTTATTATGGGAAGGGCAGAAGATGCCAATGAAATTGTAAAAAATGCAAAAGTAGTTTTAGCGCCAATTCGTTTTGGAGCAGGATTGAAAGGAAAATTATTAGAAGCTATGCAATGCGGAACGCCAAGCATCACAACATCTGTTGGGTCTGAAGCTATGCACGGCGGTTTGCCTTGGAATGGTTTTATAGAAAATAATCCTGAAGAATTTGCTAAGAAAGCAATTGAGCTTTATAAAAATGAAAATCTTTGGAAAGAAGCTCAAAAAAGCGGAATTGAAATCATTAATAAATGTTATCAAAAAAATAATTATTTGTCTCAATTGATTTTATCTGTAAATTCACTTCTGATCGATTATAAAAGCCATCGCCTTCATAATTTTATGGGGAATCTGCTGCAGCACCACGCCTATAAAAGCACTATGTATATGTCAAAATGGATTGAAGCGAAGAACAAAAATTAAGCTTCCATTTTTCCGAATCCGACAGTTTCGCGATAAATTTGAGGCGAAACATCAGCATTGGTTTTAAAGAAACGGCTAAAATAATGTTCGTCCTCATAACCCAATTCGTAGGCTATTTCTTTTACGGTTTTGTTGGTCAGATAAAGCTCTCTCTTAGCTTCAATAATGATTCTTTCGGAAATTAAATCGGTTAAGGTTTTATTGAAATAATTCTTAGGCAATTTAGCCAGCGCTTTTGGAGAAATATTCAGCAATTCGGCATAATTTCCAGCTGAATGTTTGGTTTTAAAATTCAGTTCGATCGCATCTTTCAAATTTTGAAGAATAAAAGGTTCTTTAGAATCTGGAACCGATTTCATTTCTTCCAATTGTTCTGTTTTTAATCTTGAAGCCGTAATTAGAAAAATCTTCAAATACGAGATCAGCAATTCGTATTGCGCCAATTCAGCATTTTGAATTTCGGCTTTCATTTGGCTAATCACCATATTGAAAGTCTGCGATGCTTGCTCTGTCACCTGAACATAAGGAGGCTGATAGATATTGTTGAATAAAACGCCATTGCACGAAACTTCTTTTTGATGCATATGAATGCAATAGAAGTCAGGATGAAAATGAATGGCAATTCCTTCAATGGGTTCGTTTACGCAAAGCATAAAAGGCTGATACGGAGAAAAAGCCAGAAGCGAGTTTTCTTCAAATTGATGTTCTGCAAAATCGGCTTTTACTTTGCCTTTTCCTTTTGTAACCCAAATGAGAGAGTAATAATTGTTTCGCTGTAAATGATCAAAATGGCTGTTATCATCAAAAGGAAGAATTTTGAAAGCCAAATTGCCGTTTTGCGGATTGATTAAAGTAAAAACATTTTGAGAACTCATGACCTGTTTTGTTTTTGAAAGCATAAAGATAGCCATGAAATAAATCCGCAGCTATCTTTATAAATTGTTTTTTGTTATACCTAATGTGGAATTTATCGATTAAACTGTTGGAAAGTCTATTTCTGTATTGGCTACATTATTGAAGTAGTTTGTTAAAACATTTAAGGCTACATGGCCAATAATTTCTGCAATTTCAGCATCAGAAACACCTGCATTTTTCGCTTTGTTTACATCCTCATCATTTACTAAACCGCCTTTGCTGATTAATGTTTTGGCCAATTGTAAAATAGCTTCCGTTTTCGCATCAGCAGAATTTCCTGATCTTGCCGCTTTTAAAACTGCTGGATCTGCTTTTACTAATTTTTCTCCAATAAAAGTGTGGGCTGCCAAACAGTAATCGCAAGAGTTGCTTTCTGAAGCGGCCAAAGCGATTAATTCGCCAGTTTTTGCGCTTAGTTTTCCGTGGCTCAAAGCGCCGCTTAAATTTAAATATCCTTCCAAAACCGCTGGAGAATTTCCCATTGTTCTCATCATGTTTGGTACAACGCCTAATTTTGCTTGAACTGCGTTGAATAAATCTTTAGTTTTTCCTGTTACTTCTTCTGGGTTTAAAGCTGTTAATCGTGCCATTTTATTTAATTTTTAAAGTTGTTATTTGTTGTTGTCTTTTGACATTACAAAGTTGCGACGATGGCAGATTTTAAAACATGGAGAATGTACGCTATGTGATGGATAATTTTCCCTGAGTTTTTTTTCATGAGGAATTATCTTGGCATCCCCATTTCTATAATAAAGTTTTTCAGGAGCTAATCCCGCTATCCGTTCCAATCTTTTGTGGCGAACCCCGCCACAAAAGGATTTCCACTTCTATCGGGGCTAGGGCACGCGTTTTCATAGGTGTTTTTGTTTAGCTTCGGAGAAGCGAAATATTTGTAGAAATCATATTTATTGTCGAAGATAAGCTCCAGCGGAGCGAAATGTATTTTGTACAATTTCATATATTTCGCTCCGCTGGAGCTTTTTTTGTTTACATCATTTAATTTCTATAAATATTTTACCCCGCTGGGGTATAAATAGTCATATAAAACAAAAAGAGGCTGTCCAATTGTTTTTAGGAACAGCCTCTTTTTAAAATTATATTTTAGAAAAAAATTACTTCAAAATACCTTCAACAGCCTGAATGGTCGTTGCATGATAGCCAGATTTTGCTTTGTCAAAAACCTGTTTAGCCCATGCTTTTCCTTCGGGAGTTTTAACCATTTCTTTATAAAGCATCATAACAGAACCCGTTCTGCTGATTCCAATTAAAAACTGTTCGATTGCAGGATATGCTGGTTTGTATTGATGAATTAATGCCTGCACAAACCATTGGCGCTTAATAATGAAATTGCCGTCTTTTGTGAAGTTGAATTCATTATCAATCGCTTCCATTTCTTTTGCTGTAATATCAGCAGGAAGATGGTCTATAAAATGCTGCTTTTCGGCAGTAGTTGTGATTTTTTTGCTTAATCCTGCAACGCCAGTTTCTCTCCAGCTTTTTTGGATTTTATCAATTGCGTCAAAATCAGCAGAGCTAACAGGAACAATGTTTGATGGAATTCCCGGCTTGTAGATCCAATCGTCTAATTTGATTTTGTCAGCTAGAGCTTTGTCTCCTTTGATAAGATTGTCATTTAAATATTTTACAAAATCCTCGGTTGTAATAGATTTGAAAGCATGAGAATCGAAATAGTTTTTGATAAACGGATCGAATTTATCGCGCCCAACAGCATTTTCAATAACTCTTAAAAAAGCATATCCTTTTACATAAGGGATCATGCTGATTCCATCGTCTGGATTTCTTCCTGTTAAGCTAACTTTTAATCTTGTGTCAGGACTTGTGTTCCCATATTCAGCAACATTGTCAGTTAATTCTTTGTTGGTGATAACGTTTTGCATTTCAAATTCTTTCTTCCCAAAAATGGCTTCACCAATTCTGTGTTCTACATAAGTAGTAAAACCTTCGTTTAGCCAAATATCATCCCATGTAGCATTTGTAACTAAGTTTCCGCTCCAGCTGTGGCCTAATTCATGCGCCAATAAGCTTGTAAGCGAACGATCTCCGGCAATTACTCCCGGAGTTAAAAAAGTCAAGTTTGGATTTTCCATTCCGCCATAAGGGAAACTTGGAGGCAACACCAAAACATCGTAACGTCCCCAACGATATGGTCCGTATAATTTTTCGGCAGCATCAACCATTTTGCCCAGTTCAGCAAATTCATAAGCTGATTTTTTCAGCATCGATGGTTCTGCATAGACTCCAGTTCTATTGTCAATCGCTTGAAATTCGATATCTCCAACTGCTATTGCCATTAGGTAAGACGGAATTGCTTTGTCTTGCTTAAAAGTATAAATACCAGTATCATTTTTCTTCTGCGGATTTACGGCACTCATAACGGCTAATAAATCTTTAGGAACGGTAACTTTAGCATTATAGGTAAAACGAATTCCTGGCGAATCCTGACACGGAATCCAAGTTCTTGACCAAACGCTTTCACCTTGTGAGAAAACAAAAGGTTTCTTTTTGTCTGCAGTCTGTTCTGGTTTTAGCCATTGTAATGCAACACCATCTTTAGTTGTGTTGTAGTAAATATTTACTTTGGTGGTGTTTGGCTCAATTGTAATATGAAGCGGTTTTCCGTGAAATTCTGTGGCTGCACCAAGTTCAAATTTGGTTTCTTTTTCTTCGTCACCTAAAGTTACTTTTGTAATGTTTAAAGTGTTTTCGTCAAAGATGATTTCGTTTCCTTTGCTGATGTTGTCAATTGTCCAAGATGCTTTTCCTGAAATAGTTTGTGTGTCAAAATCAACTTTGATGTCAAGATCAAGATGTTTTACAACAGCCAGTTCGGGTTTAGAGTAGCTGTGTTCGTCTGTGACTGCAGCTGTTTTTTCTGTTTGCTCTTTTTTCTGGCAGGCTATTGCGGTCAGAAATAAAGTGACAAGAATTAGTTTCTTCATTTTGTGAGATTTTGAATTTGAGGATGAAAATTAAACAAAAAATCCCGTCCCGAAAAACTTCGGGACGGGATTTAATTATAAACCTTCTCCCGAATCGTCGGGACGCTCAGGCTGACATATAGAATTACGCCAACATTGTAACTGGGCTTTCGATGTATTGTTTTAATGTTTGTAAGAACTGAGCTCCAGTTGCACCGTCAATTGTTCTGTGGTCGCAAGCTAATGATAACATCATTGTGTTTCCAACTACGATCTGACCGTTTTTAACTACTGGTTTCTCAACAATTGCACCTACAGAAAGGATAGCAGAGTTTGGCTGGTTGATGATTGAATTGAATTCAGTGATACCAAACATACCAAGGTTAGATACTGTAAAAGTACTTCCTTCCATTTCTTGTGGTCCTAATTTTTTGTTTTTAGCTCTTCCAGCAAGATCTCTTACTGAACCGCCAATTTGAGATAAACTCATAGCGTCAGTAAATTTCAATACAGGAACTACTAATCCGTCTTCAACAGCTACGGCAACACCAATGTTTACGTGGTGATTGATGATGATTGCATCTTCTTTCCAAGTAGAGTTGATTTTTGGGTGTTTTTTCAATGCTAAAGCACAAGCTTTGATTACCATATCGTTGAAAGATACTTTTGTATCTGGAACGCTGTTGATAGCAGCTCTTGCCTGCATAGCTTCGTCCATGCTTACTTCGATCACTAAGTTGTAGTGAGGCGCAGTGAATAGAGATTCGGAAAGACGTTTTGCAATGATTTTACGCATTTGAGAGTTTTTGATCTCTTCTGTGTAAACTTCACCAGCAGGAACAAATACTTTTGGTGCAGCAGGAGCAGATGCTTCTTGTTTAGCAGCAGGTGCTGAAGCAGCAGTTTGAGCCTGAGCAGATGGAGTAAAGTTCTCGATATCGCTTTTTACGATACGTCCATTTTCTCCAGATCCTTTAACTTGGCTTAATTGAATTCCTTTGTCAGAAGCGATTTTTTTAGCTAATGGTGAAGCTAAAATTCTTCCTCCGTTTGAAGTTTCAGCAACAGCTTCTGGTGCTTTTTCGGCAGCAGGAGCGGCAGCTTTTGTTTCTTCAGTAGCAGGAGCGGGAGCAGTTGCAGCGCCTCCGGCAGTAAAGTTATCAGCAATTCCAGAAATATCAGTCCCAGCAGGCCCGATGATAGCTAATAAACTGTCAACAGGAGCTGTGTTTCCTTCTTGGATTCCGATGTATAATAATGTTCCAGCATTGAAAGACTCAAACTCCATAGTAGCTTTGTCTGTTTCAATTTCTGCTAAAATATCACCTTCAGCAACAGTATCACCTACTTTTTTCAACCAGGTTGCTACTGTACCTTCAGTCATAGTATCGCTCAAACGTGGCATAGTTACAACAATAACACCTTTTGGTAATTCAGTTGCAGCTTTAGCCGGAGCAGGAGCTTCAGTTTTTGCTTCTGTAGCAGGAGTATCCGCTTTAGGAGCTTCGGCTGCAGGAGCGTCACCACCAGCTAAAAGAGCAGAAATATCTTCTCCTTCTTTACCGATGATCGCTAATAATGAATCAACCGGAGCAGTTTCTCCAGCTTGAATTCCAATATGTAAAAGAGTTCCTTCGTTAAAAGATTCGAACTCCATAGTTGCTTTGTCTGTTTCGATTTCAGCTAAGATATCGCCTTCGCTTACTTTGTCGCCTACTTTTTTAAGCCAAGTTGCTACCGTTCCTTCCGTCATAGTATCGCTCAAACGAGGCATTGTTACTTTAATTGCCATAATTCTTATAATTTATGAGGTGTAAATGGATAGTCTTCTTGTGCGTATACTACATCGTACAATTGTTGCAAGTCTGGGTATGGAGATTCTTCAGCAAATTTCGCACACTCTTCAACTAAGTCTTTAACTCTTTGGTCAATTACTTCAATTTCTTCTTCAGTAGCATATTTTTGATCCATAATTACATCAAGAACTTGAGTAATCGGGTCGATTTTTTTGTACTCTTCTACCTCTTCTTTAGAACGGTATAATTGTGCGTCAGACATAGAGTGTCCTCTGTAACGGTACGTTTTCATTTCAAGGAAAGTTGGTCCGTCACCACGGCGAGCTCTTTCGATAGCTTCGTGCATAGCTTCAGCAACTTTTACAGGATTCATTCCGTCAACAGGTCCGCAAGGCATTTCGTAACCTAAACCTAATTTCCAGATGTCAGTGTGGTTTGCAGTTCTTTCTACAGAAGTTCCCATTGCATAACCGTTGTTTTCAACGATAAATACAACTGGCAATTTCCATAACATAGCCATATTAAAAGCTTCATGAAGAGAACCTTGTCTAGCAGCTCCGTCACCAAAATAAGTCATAGTAACACCGCCAGTGTTAAAATATTTGTCTGCAAAAGCAATACCAGCTCCAACAGGAATTTGAGCACCTACAATTCCGTGCCCGCCATAAAAACCGTGTTCTTTAGAGAAAATGTGCATAGAACCTCCCATACCTTTAGAAGTTCCTGTTGCTTTTCCTAAAAGTTCTGCCATTACGTTTCTAGGATCAACTCCCATACCGATTGGCTGAACGTGGTTTCTGTAAGCAGTAATCATTTTATCTTTGGTCAAATCCATAGCGTGCAGTGCACCCGCTAATACAGCTTCCTGACCATTATATAAGTGTAGAAAACCTCTAACTTTTTGTTGGATGTATAACGCTGCAAGTTTGTCTTCAAACTTTCTCCAAAGCAGCATGTCTTCATACCACTTTAAATATACCTCTTTTGTAACTTCTTTCATCTGAATTCTTTCTTTTGCTAAAGTTGTTTGTGTTATCGATTATTGTGCCTGTAACGCAAAATAGTTTCCTCCCACAAATTTGCGCCCGAAAGGTCGGGATGCAAAAATAAGACATTACATTTAAGAACTAAAATTTAATGACTACTTTTTGGCTTTTTTTTACAAGAACTTTTTGTCGAACATCAATGGGAGCAGATTTTTTAAAGACGAAGATTTGTAAACTTCACCAATTTCTCCCATAAAATAGATTTCAATCGGAGTGTCTTGTTTTATCTCGTATTCAGCTATTGATTGTCGGCAAGATCCGCAAGGCGGAATAGGGGCAGCGGTCTGATTGGTGTCTGAAGCTGCTGTAATTGCCATTTTTAGAATTTTTGCTTCTGGGTAGGTGCTTCCTGCATAAAAAATTGCAGTTCGTTCTGCGCAAAGTCCAGACGGATAAGCCGCATTTTCTTGATTAGAACCTAAAATCACTTTTCCGTTGTCTAGAAGGAGAGCAGCGCCAACTTTAAACTTTGAATAAGGAGCGTAGGCTTTTTTTCTGATTTCTACAGCTTGATTCATCAAGTCCTGAATTTCGGCTGGAAGTTCATTTAAATTATCAAATATTGTAAATGAAGAGGTTATGTTGATTTCTTTCATTCTTTATAAGGGAAAAAAAATCCAAATTCCTAAAATGCCGGAATTTGGATTGAGTTATTTTTATTTTAAACTTTTTCTTTAATAAGTTTCGTATTTGTCTCCAAAGTTAAACGTTAAAGAGAAACGAAGCGTGTTTTCCAAAGGATTTTTTATTTTAGATGCAGAGAATAAGTATGAAACATCAATTTTCATGATGTTGTATTTAAAACCTGCTCCTAAAGAGAAAAATTGCTTGGCGCCTTTCTCTGGGCTTTCGTGATAATATCCTAAACGGAAAGCAAAAGCATCTTGATACATATATTCTCCAGCAATGCTGTAAGTTACCTCTTTCATTTCTTCTTTAAATCCGCCTGGAGCATCTCCAAAAGATTTAAAGATTCCTTGGAACCATCCGATATCATTATAGTTTCTATAGCCGATATCTGTTGCTTCTTGTTGCGAAATATCTTCAGGATCATCGTAGTCTCCGTCGCCATTTACATCTACCGGTGTTCCAATTCCTGGAGGAGTTGGAACTAAAAGTTTAGTAAGTTCAGCGCTTAAAGTAAACTTGTTGTAATCGTCAAAGATAAAATCGAATCCTCCGCCTAATCGTAAATTGGCAGGTAAGAAGTTTGAGCTTACATCGTCGTTATCGTAGCTGATTTTTGGTCCCATATTTTGAAGATTGACACCAGCTCTCCATCTTCCGTTGAAATCTTGATAAGCAATTTCTTCCGATTGGTAAAAAGCAGCAACATCAACAGCAAATGAACTTGCAGACGTAGCGTCAACTTCTTCTGAAGCAACTTTTAAATTTGAATTGATAAAACGTGCGGCAACAGCCATGGAGAATTTGTCGCTTAATTTAAGCGAATATGATCCGTCTAAGGCAAACTCGTTCGGATTTACTTCTCTAACGGCTTCATTTGGGTCTCCGGTGTATCTTAATTCAATTCCTCCAAAACCAAAATAGCGAAAACTTCCTGCAAATGCGCTTCGTTCGTTAATTTTGTTGTAATATGTAATCTGACCTAACGAAATATCATTGGCAAGATCTGTCAAATAAGGAGTGTAACTGATGGAAAGGCCTTGTGCATCTTCAGAAAATGCATACTTTGCAGGGTTCCATTGTTGAGAGAAAACGTCTGCAGAAGTAGCGACACCTTGGTCTGCCAAACCTGCTGCTCTAGCATCAGCAGCGACTAATAAAAAGGGCACTCCAGTAACAATAGGCCTTGATTCCTGAGCCTTTGAAGTGTAAATGCTAAAAATACAAATTAGTAAGAGTGATAGTTTTTTCATTTATGGGACTAGTGTTTTTGGTAGTGCAAATATATAATATTATAGGAATTATAGTATGACAAGTTTTTCGTATTTTTCTGCTTTTTTATTTGTTAAATTAGATTTTACTGTCAGTTTGTAAATATACACTCCTTTTCCGATTCTGTCACCAAAATCATCTCGTCCGTCCCATGTTATCTCTCGTGATAAAAATCCTTCAGTTGTAACGGTTTGATTTTTTGTCCAGACTACTTTTCCTGTAATAGTCATTACTTGAACCTGCACGTCTAGCGGTTCATAAGGTCTATTATGAGAAAACCAAAATTGTGTATAAGTTGAAAATGGATTTGGATAATTAAGAACGTGCGATAATGTCAGTGAATCGTCTCCTACAACCGTAAATTGAATTTCGCTCGTAACAGGATTGTTGTAAACATCCCAAGCGGTAAAACTTATGGTATGCAGTCCAGGAGCTAGATTTCGGAATGGAAACCGTAAATTTCCGTTAGTGTAATCATCTAATTTTGTCTGATAATAATCATTCAAAATATAAGGATTGCTTACGTCTCCATCTAAAATAGCGACAATATCGTGCCCGATTCCGCTTGCTGTATTAATTCCGTTTTCATCTTCTAAAAATGCTAAAAGGAATGGCGATTCGTTTGTAATTCCGCCAGATACAAAAGTTTCATCGTTCATATATAACTTCACTTTTGGACTTATATTGTCCTGAGGTGCATTTTCGTTTATTCCTCCAATTTTAATGGTGTTATTGTAGCCAGTTTGATTCTCTAACGATTCGTTTTTTTTCGAATAAAAGCTGATTCTTCCATTGTCGACAGGGATTCTGATATCTCGAGGGACAACAAAGCTAAATTCAAATTGGCCGTTGGTTACAGATGCATTTCCTCTAAAAATCGTTTCGCCAAGAGTTTTAAATTGCATCGGAGGGCTAAAACCATCATTATTTAAAGTAGTGTTTGCGATTAGCTTGTCAAAAATAGCAGTGGCCAATTCTCCATTATAATTGCTTAAAAGAGTATTGTTTTCGTCTGTGATTTCTCCTGAGATTTTAATTTTTGATAGCGATTTTAAATCAGGAATTGCTTGCGAAATCACAATATCATTCACTTTTGTTAGATTTATTCGCGGTTTCGGAATGGCAAGCATCAAAGCGGGGTCACCTATATAGAAGACAACATTGCTGGAAGAGCTCGGATTCTCATTTTTGGATATTCTTAAAGACTCCGCAATAGTATTGTATTGATTTGAGCCGTATGAGAGAAGGTTTTTGCTAATTGTTCTGTTGAATTCTTCTGCGTTTGCCTGCCCAATTTCACGAATTGTTGTCAGCATTGAAATAGCGCCTCCTTTTGGATTCCAGTAGACATATTCGCCAGCTGTGGGTCTTGTAGGGTCATCAAAACGGGAAAATTCGCAGGTAATAGTAATAAATAAAGGATATTTGTACTGATTGCTAAGGTTTTGCCCATCCGATTTCTCCCAGATTCTTTCGCTAGCTAATCCGTCCTCGCCGCCATGACCTAAATAATTAAATATTAAAGCGCCTTTTTCGAAAGCATTAAAAAAATCGGTTCTAGCTTTTGGGTATCGCGCACCCCCTGCAGAGGCCTCTTGCGTATACGCGTCTAAAAATATTTTATCGATATTGAAAAAAGGTTTCTCTGCTGCAATTTGATCTGCAAGTGCATTTTGGTTGGCTTGCAGAGTCTGGTCGCCGGGTCTGTCAGAATCGTCGCTAATGAGAACCATATTGTTTCTCCAATTTCCGTACGATTTTTTGTCGTGATATTCTAGAACTTTATTGACCATTTCTTGAGCTTGCGCATTGTCCGAAACCAGCATTCTTCCTATGGCGATATCGATGCCGGCAAGAGAAGGAATAATAACGCCTTCATTAAGATCCATCAATCCGTAAAAATCGTCAGAAGCAAATGAAGCTTCGCCTACAGTATTGCTTATTAAGGATTGGTATATAGGTATAATATTGGTATTATTCGAAATTCTGTCTTTATAATCATATGAAGCGTCTCCGAATAAATTTAAATAGCGCACTTTTTTTTCTGGAGAAGAAGCATTGTCGTAAATATATTTGACACAATTTCTAATCGCGGCAATATCTTGTTTGCCAGAAGAAAATTCTTGATAGATGTTTTCTAATGCAATAACTTTTACATTTAAATTGGAGTTTGTTCTGTGGAAGCTGGCTAATCTTTCGGCTTGTGAGACTAAAGATTTTGGAGTCACTATAATATAATCAATATCTTGAAAAGCGTTTTGGTTATTTTTAAACAAGGTTCCTTTTAAATTCTGGTTGGCAATTTTTGATTGATTTTCTTTTAAAGGAACATAGTAATCGGATGGATCTATTGCTATATATTTTCTGATCTCACCCAAAGTTGCTTTAAAGCTAAAAGAGGCTTGATTGGCATTTTCTATTTTAGATACATTATATAGGTCTGTAACATCCCAAATTTGTGTTATCGCTGATGCGTTCCCAATTGTGTAATTGGCAATTCCAGCTGTACCGCTTGCAGCGTTGTATTGAAAATGAAATTGTTTTCCAGTTCCTAAAAGTTTTCGTTTTGCAGTTAAATTGATGTAGTCCAAATAACCTTTTGATCCCGGAACGCCATTGTTATTATAGGTAAGTTTGATTTTAATATTGTCTGCTCCTGTAAATTGGGTATTTGCAGGCAGTTTTCCTGTTGTGTATTTGGTGTCCGTATTACTTATTAAAGGAGGGAAGCTTATCGTGCCTGCGCTTTGTCCGTTTGCCGTTATTGCAAAAGAAGTAGTGGTTAAGGAGGCAGAAGCTGCGCTTACCTCTATTTTTACAGGCGCAGAAGTGTCAAGGTTTGGGAAATTAAACGAAAATTCCTGTTCCTGATTGATTTCAAACGATTCTCCGAGCCATTGACGTCCTAGGTGTACGATGTTTGTTTGGTCAATTTCATGGTATTGATAGTCATCAAACGTGTTTAGTTCTAAGCTGCTGTTTGCCGATGGCTGGGTTAGCTTTTGAATTCTTTTTCCATCACCTCCTGAAGCTGTAATATAATAGTAAGATTTGGTGTCGTATAAGTTTAAGTTGGTTTGGCTTTCCGAATTCCAATTGTCAATTCCTTCGGCATAAAAAAGGATATAGTCTTCATTGTTAAAAACGCCGTCATCTTCGCCAGTTATCTGTATTGCGTTTTCTGTTAAATCATTAGGGTAATACGCGTTATTGGCTAGAGGGAGCATTCTCCCGCCGTTTCCATAGATTTTTATTCTTCGAGGATCGACTTTAGAAACATCAAACCCAAGACTTTGCAAAAATGATCTGTTGATTCTGTAAACGCCCGATTTCTGGATATAAAACCGATACCAGTCTCCAGAGGCTAGGACAGAATTTACAATCGCGGCCGATTTTTGAAAAGTAGAAGATGCTGTTCGCGCGCTTGTGTTGCTGAAAAAGTAGGAAAACGATTTTATGCGTTTGTAGCTATTGCCTTCCTTAATTATAGGAGACAAAGAAAGAAAAGAATATTTTGTGTCTCTTGCGTTTGTAACTATTACCGATTCGTTTGGTTTTTCGGGGATATTTTCAGGTGCTAAATCGCCTAAATCTGCTCTCGAAATCGACTCATAAATCACGTTGCTGATTTGTGCTGAACTGCCGCTTGAAACGCCAGATTGATTTAGGTTTTGAAGCAATGTTATGCTTTTTTTTGTAATGTCGAAGCGGAAACTGTTTCCTGTGAAGTATGGAATTATGATTTTGTCCTCGCCGTAATTTACCTCTTTTTTATTTTGCCAATCGATCGTTATAGTCCCATTTACCTGTGAAAACGAGAGGATTGGAATTAAAAAAATGTAGATAAGAAATGCTTGCTTCATCGGTTAAAAAGGCGAAATTTAATTAAAAAATAATTAGTAAGTAAAAATATAGTATTTCATGTTATAGTAATAATAAAAAGTATATTTTTGCGTTCGTAACTAAAGGTTATTTTCTGGTAAAAAACAGCTAAATAAAATTATTAGAACAGATGTTGCCAATTAAATGTTAATTATTATATTGCAGCACCTAAATTTATCACCTAAGAATGAGTATGAAAGTAAACAAAATTGTAGTCTTGCAGTTAATGATGTCAATGGTATTGATGTTGGGCACGGCTAGTTGTAGCAAAAAATCGAGTTCCACTCACGCTTCTAGAGCTACTGGCTGGGATGTAGATAGTCAGAATGGAACTGCTGCCAGAAATGCAGGTAAAAAACAGCAGGCTGGTCCTGGTTTGGTTTTTGTTGAAGGAGGTACGTTTACTATGGGTAAAGTACAGGATGATGTTATGCACGATTGGAATAACACACCAACTCAACAACACGTTCAATCATTCTATATGGATGAAACCGAAGTTACGAACGGTATGTACTTAGAATACCTAGAGTGGTTAAAGAAAGTTTTTCCACCAACAGAAGAAAATTACAAGAATATTTACGAAGGAGCATCTCCTGATACATTAGTATGGAGAAATCGTTTAGGATACAACGAAACGATGACTAACAACTATTTAAGACACCCATCTTATGCTAACTATCCTGTAGTTGGTGTAAACTGGATTCAAGCAGTTGAATTTAGTAAATGGAGAACAGACCGTGTAAACGAGGCTGTTTTAGAGAAAAACGGATATCTTAAAAAAGGAGCTAAAACAAATGATGTTAATGCTGAAAATGCATTTAATACTGAAGGATACTTAATGTCTCCTAGCACATCGCGTGGTGCAAGCGAAGAAATCGTTTTAAAGAAAAACCCAACAGGAAGAAGACCTAAAGCTGGTAAAGATGGTGTTGTTCCAGAAGAGAAAAATGTTTACGCACAACGTTCATCAGGAATTATTTTACCTGAATATAGACTTCCTACTGAAGCAGAATGGGAATATGCAGCGGCTGCAGATGTTGGACAAAGAGAATACAATATCTACAAAGGACAAAAGAAATATCCTTGGTCTGGAGATTATACACGTTCTAACAAACGTAAAAACAAAGGTGACCAATTGGCTAACTTTAAACAAGGAAATGGTGATTACGGTGGAATTGCAGGTTGGTCAGATGATGGAGCAGATATCACAAACGCTGTGAAAAGCTATGCACCAAACGATTTCGGTCTATATGATATGGCAGGAAACGTTGCAGAATGGGTAGCTGACGTTTACAGACCTATTATTGATAACGAAGCAAATGACTTCAACTATTACAGAGGTAACCAATACGCTAAAAACAAAATTGGTAAAGACGGTAAAATTGAAATTGTTACAACATCTACTATTAAGTATGATACTTTAAGCAACGGTAAAGTTATTGCAAGAAACCTTCCAGGAGAAATTGCTCAAGTGCCAGTTGACGAACAAGAGACTTATTTAAGACAAAATTTCAGTACAAGCGACAACATCAACTACAGAGATGGTGATAAGCAATCTTCTAGATTTTTTGATTTTGGTGATTCAGAGTCTGGGCCTAAAGCAGATCAGGCAATGTACAACTCTCCTAAACACAATGTTACAACTGACAGTTTA
The DNA here is from genome assembly GCF_025252405.1 of Flavobacterium sp. TR2. NCBI lineage: Bacteria > Pseudomonadati > Bacteroidota > Flavobacteriia > Flavobacteriales > Flavobacteriaceae > Flavobacterium > Flavobacterium sp. TR2. The sequence goes on from NZ_CP104307.1 coordinate 1,643,716, forward strand.
GGAAAAATGATCAGAAAATATGATAACTCTAGTAAACGTACAACTTTAATCGATGATAAAGTAAGAGTTTACAAAGGAGGATCTTGGAGAGATAGAGCTTACTGGTTAGATCCAGCTCAAAGAAGATACTTCCCTCAAGATATGGCAACTGATTACATTGGTTTCAGATGCGCAATGTCTAGAGTAGGTTCTAAATCTGAAAAAAGAAAATCTCCTAGAAACTAATATTTAGGAATTCAAAATAATAAAAATTCCAAATTCCAAAAGCTGAATATTCAGTCTGGAATTTGGAATTTTTTTATTGTTTTTTTTCTACTTTTATGATCTATTAAAAAATATATAAATGAATATTCAAGACATTCATAACTTGTTTTTACAGTGCAGTTCTTTGTCTATTGATACCAGAAAGATTGAAAAGAATTCGATGTTTTTTGCTATTAAAGGAGAGAATTTTGATGCTAATACATTTGCTAAAGAAGCATTAGATTTAGGGGCTTTATTTGTCGTTATTGACAATGAATCTTATTTTATTGACGATAGAACTATCTTAGTAAAAAACAGTCTGGAAACGCTTCAAGAATTGGCAAAATTTCATAGGGCTTATTTGGCTCTTCCAATTGTTGCTTTAACAGGCAGTAATGGAAAAACAACGACAAAAGAATTGATCAATGTTGTGCTGTCAAAAAAGTTTAAAACAAAAGCTACTATTGGCAATTTAAATAATCATATCGGGGTGCCTTTGACTCTACTTTCTTTTACAAAAGAAACAGAAGTCGGAATTGTTGAAATGGGAGCCAACCATCAAAAAGAAATTGAATTTCTGTGCCAGATTGCACAGCCAGATTTTGGATATATAACCAATTTCGGGAAAGCGCATTTAGAAGGTTTTGGAGGAGTGGAAGGTGTGATTGCAGGTAAAAGCGAAATGTATCAATATCTTGCGGCAAACCAAAAAACGGTTTTTGTAAATCTGGAAGACCCAATTCAGATTGAAAAATCGAAAGGGATTAAATCATTTACTTTTGGAGTAAAAAAGGAAAAAGCAGATTTAAATATTCAGAATATTACGGCAAATCCTTTTGTTGCTATTGAGTATAATGATTTTGCCATAGAGTCGCATCTGATTGGACTTTACAATGCTAATAATATCAATGCAGCTGCTGCAATTGGAAAATACTTTGATGTAAAAGAAAGCGATATAAAAAGCGCTATTGAAAATTATATCCCAGCAAATAATAGGTCTCAAATGATGCAGAAAGGCTCAAACGAGATTATTTTAGATGCTTATAATGCTAACCCAAGCAGTATGGCTGTCGCTATTGCGAATTTCCTGCAATTGGACAAGAAAAACAAAATTATGATTCTTGGAGATATGTTCGAATTGGGAGATGAAAGTCTTCAGGAGCATAAAGCTATAGTCGATTCATTAGCCAATCAAAAAGATGCTTTATGTTTTCTCATTGGAAAATCTTTTTTTGCCAATAAAATTTCGAATGAACATATTCAGTTTTTTGAGACATTTGATGCTTTTGCCGAATTTCTAAAAGCCTTCAAGTTTGATTCAAATATGATATTAATAAAAGGTTCGCGAGGCATGGCCTTAGAGCGAACACTAGATTATATTTAAAAAAGAAGCCATTCACTACTGAATGGCTTCTTCTTTTAAATGCTCATTAAAAATCCGATTAGATTTTCTTTTTTGTTCAGTCCTAGTTTTTTCCTTAAACGATAACGGGCCAATTCGACTCCGCCTGTAGAAATATTCATAATTTCTGCTATTTCTTTCGTCGACATATTCATTAATAGATAAGTGGATAAATCTAATTCTCTTGGAGAAATAGTTGGGTATTGTCCTTTTAAACGCTTTAAAAACTCAAAATGAACGTTTTTAATGTGTTTTTCGAGGTCTTTCCAGCTCTTATCTGTGTTTACTTCTTTTACAATGCTTTTGTGCAGTTTGCTAAACTCTGCCTTAGTGGTTTCGTCTAGAATTCCAGTATCAATGTCTTTCAGTTTATGAATGATTCCATTTAAGACTTTGTTCTTTTTTACAACTTGCAAAGAGTTGTTTACGAGTTCTTTATCTTTTGCTAAGATTTTAATTTGGAGCTTGTCGTTTTTCAGTTTTTCAATTTCCTTTTCCAAATCATGCTGTTCATGCCTGATTTTAGATTCTTTTTCAAGGTATAATCTTCTTTGTTCTATAGTTTCGTAATACCTATTTTTTCTAATTTTCAGTTTGATTCTAACAGAGATTAAATAGGCGCCAAGTAAAATGAGCATCAGGTAAAATAAATAAGCCAAAAAATGTCTATACCAAGGTGGTGATACTGTAAATTCGAATTCTGTAATATTTGACTCTATGCCATAACTATTTCTAGCTTTTAATTTCATTACATAATTGCCTTCTCTTAAATTGGTATATTCCTTTATTGCTGTAGACGACCAGCCACGCCAGTTTTCTTCGAAAGGCTCTAATTTATAGGAGTACATTACGTTTTCCTGATTTTCGTATGTTGGAGACGCAAAAGTAAATTTGACACGATTATACTTGTACGGAATGCTGTATGACTCTAATTTAGTGGTCAAATTGCCCGTTAAAATAGTGTCACCAGGATTCGAAAAGCTCTCAATAAAAGCTTTTGGTTTCGTCATAAATGTGTTTGGAATCGTCGAGTTGTAATGAGCCAGACGATCTGTTAATCCTATAAAAATGTTTTGAGGATCTATAGCATTTACTGAGATGTAATTGTTTACCAGATTACCTGTCAAGTTGGAGAATATGGCTTGTTTTTTGGTAAAAGTTCCGTTTTTGTTTTTTACCAAAACGCCAAGCGATTCATTAAACGCATACCAAAGGTTTCCGGCAGGGTCTTCAATTAAGGTGTTAATAGTCGGAATTCCATTAAATAAGTTTGTGATTTTTTTATCTTCAAAAAAGGCTTCTTGCTCAACAGAATATCTGTAGAAATGATTTTTTACTTGAAAATAAACTTTATTGTTGATGCTTTGAAGACTGTTTATTCCCTTAAATTTTTCTGATATGTTAACGTGTTTTTTGATGAAATCAAATCTTTGCAAATCTTCAGACAGTTTTACTTGATACAGAAAAGGATTTTTCTTGAGCCATAAGTAGTTTGCGTCTATTTCTACAGAAAAATTGTTGGTTGTTTCGTCAAATCCTTTTACTTGATGCAGATAATCATATCCAGTAGCAGATCGTTTGAAAACCGAAAATCCGTTATAGCTTTCACCTATGATATAGTTTTCATGCTCTGGAATCTTTTTAAACCCGAAATAACCTTTATTGTCAAGTATTTTTGATACCCTGTTGTTTTCAATAATTAATGCCCCGCTATTGCTGGCGCAAATTAATACATTGTTTAAAACCTGAATATTCCAAACTTGCGAAATTGTTCCTTCAACTCTAGTAAAAGGGCTGTCTTTAAATGAACTGCCCCATGTGTGGTAGAATAGCCCTTGGTTGGTGGCTACATAAAGATTTCCGTTATATGTTGTTGAGGCATATACTGTACCTATATTATAGCTGTAATCAAAGTAGGAGAAAGGTGAGTTTTCATTTATGAAAGTGATACCATTATCAAGTCCAAGCCAGATATTGCTTTTCTTGTCAACAAATGATGCTAATATAGTATTGTTCTGGATTCCTTTTTGACGGTTTAAATGCTGAATTATTTTTCCATTTAAATCACATATAATGGCTCCGTCTAATACCGAATTAAGTATGATAAACTTGTTTTTGATGATAGATCCCCCAAGAGAAGTGTTTTTCTTAATAAATTCGTTGGCTTCTGTTGCCCACGGTTTTATAATGCCGTTTTCTGATACAAAAAGACCTTTTTCTAAGGTGGCGTATAATAATTTGTTATTTGGCAATGGAAAGAGAGACCATATCTCTTTGTCATTAAAAACAGTGGTGCCTTTTATTGCCGTAAGTTTTCTGTTTTTGTATTCAAGCACGCCTAAGGTTTTATCTTGAAAATACAGTCGGTTGTTCACCAAAAACGAAAATTGAAATTTATGAGGAGCAGTTAGAGTAGTTACTTTTTCATTTTTTAGAAAAAACACTTTGCTAAAAGACTGAAAAATGACTTCGCCATTAAAAATGTGAATTCTCCAGATCAGATTAATGTTTTCTTTGTCTATTGGGCTTAATAGATTGTATAAAGAGTGGTATTTTAAAATTCCTTTTTCGTCATATTTGAAATACCCAAATTCGTTATTGCCGCCTACAAATATCCTTCCTAAAGCGTCAATTTTCAAGCTTCTGATCTCCGATTTGTTTGGTAAGGAGTATTTATGCCAGTTTGATCCGTCAAATTGGATCAGACCGCTATTGTTTGCAAAATAGATGTTTCCGTTTTTGTCCTGATCAATGCTCCAGTTTTGAGTGCCACCTTTATACTCTGATCGTTTATAATTTTTTATATCTGGAATTCCGATGTTTTTTACTTGTGAAAGGCTTTTAAATTGTAAGAAAAATAGTGAAATTAGGGTAAAAGATCTGACTATTGATTTCATAAAATTTTAAATATATTTTTATTATAAATGCTTTATTTTAAGTTTAAATTGTTGATTTATCAATCAGAATAAATCTCGTTTTTTAAATTATTTTTAATTTATAACGCATTGGTTACTGTTAAACTAATGTAATATACGTTTTTTTTAATTAACATTTTTGTAACATTTTTTTTTCAAAACTAAAATACTGTAAATTAATTTATTATAAAATAAATGTTGTGTTTTTGTAGTGTGTTAAAATTTAATTTGAAGTGTTTTTGTAAAGAAATTTAATCTAATACTTATTAAAATTTAACATTATAATTGCATCAAATTACTAATTAATTAACCAAAATTTTTAGAAAAATGAAATTGACAAAATTATTGATTTTTTGTGTTTCGTCTTTACTGTTTTCGGTTGTTGCATTTGCTCAGGATGTGACAATAAATGGAATCATTAATGATGAAAGTGGATTGCCCGTCCCAGGAGCGACGGTTTTAGTAAAGGGAACCAATAAAGCAACTGCCTCTGACTTTGATGGGAAATTTCAGATTAGTGCTCCCTCTAACGGAACTTTGACAATCAGTTTCGTTGGTTTTGAAACTGTAAACGAAGCAATAGGAGGAAAAACCAAGCTCACTATTGCTCTAAAAGCAGTATCTCAAAGTTTAAATGAAGTTGTAGTTATCGGATACGGTACACAAAAGAAAGCTTTGATTACTGGAGCCTCTACAAACTTAAAAGGGGAAACGCTGCAGGAATTGAATACTGGATCTGCAATGGAAGCCCTTCAAGGTATTGCGCCGGGTATTAGTATTACAAGAAATAGCGGTGCGCCAGGAGCTGGTACTAAAGTTGTTATTCGTGGTATTGGTACAATCGGAAATTCAAATCCTTTATACATTGTAGATGGTGTCGCTGTAGGGGATATCGATTACCTGAACCCTTCGGATATTGAATCTATTGATGTTCTAAAAGATGCGGCTTCGGCAGCAATTTATGGTTCTAGAGCAGCAAATGGGGTTGTTCTGGTAACTACGGTGAAAGGACGTAAAGGAAAACCAGCTAGAATTTCTTATGATAGTTACTTTGGAATTCAAAACATCTACAAAAATCTGGATCCTTTAAACGCGCAGGAATATATGTACATCATGGATGAAGGAAGGGTTAATGACGGGCTTGCGCCAAACGACTGGAAAAAGATGTTAACCAGCAACGATTGGTTGGAGCGTAATTATCCTGGTGCAGGAAAACAGCTTGGAGAAGATATTTGGAATAAATTGCAAAACGGCTGGACAGGAACCAATTGGATCAATGAAATGTCTAAAAAAGATGCTCCTGTAGTAAACCATGCTATTAATATTACAGGCGGATCAGAAGATATCACTTACTCTTTAGGGGTTTCTTATTTTGATCAAGACGGTATCTTGGGAGGAAATATTATAGACGCTGGATTTAAAAGATTGACTACAAGATTGAATACTCAAATGGTTTTGAAAAAAAATGAGAGCCATAACATCATTACAGTTGGAGAAAATTTGACATATACAAACATTCAAAAAAGAGACGTTTCTAGCGGCAATATTTATGGCAATGACTTGCATAATGCGATAACGCAAAATCCATTGCAGCCCGCTTATTGGCAGACTGCGATTGATAGAAATATTAACGAATTTGGATTTACTCCTACGTTAGACGGCTTAAGTACAAATCAGACCAATCCTTTGGCTGTTATGTACTACAGAAGCAATTACAATTATCCAAAAGATCATAAAATTATTGGAAATGTGTTTTTAGAAGTTGAGCCTATCTCTAATCTTAGATTTAAATCGGTTTACGGAATTGATTCCTGGTTTGGCTACAATAGAACAATGAATCCAACTTATCATTTAGGTGTGCTTTATGATGATGCAGTTGATGGGGCGACTCAGTCTCAATATTTTGGAGCTAATTCAACTTGGACGAATACAGTTGCTTATCAAAAACAATTTGGGAATCATAATATTAACGCCGTTATTGGTACTGAATTATGGAAAAGAATTGTTGAGAATAACGTCTATGGTTCAAGAAACGGTTTGACATTTCCTAATGATCCAAAATATGCTTATTTAGACAATACAAAAAGCCCAGGTTCGGTTGCAGATATCAATACATCAGGTTTTGATAAAGCAGCAGGAGGAGGCGCTGTTATGTCGTATTTTGCTCGTGCACAGTATGATTATAAAGAAAAATACCTGCTTTCAGCTATTATTCGTCGTGACGGATCTTCTAACTTTGGCGATGGTCATAAGTACGGTAATTTTCCATCAGTATCTGCGGGTTGGGTTATTACCAAAGAAGATTTTATGGCCAGTACATCAAAATATCTTGATTTCTTGAAGTTAAGAGCTAGCTGGGGTCAGAATGGTAATCAGTACACAGATTATGCTTTCTACTACTCTTCAAATATAAAATATGCCTTCCCAGGTTACTTTTTTGGAGACACCAAACCGGTTTCTGGCCAGACTGCCTATCCGGCAAAAGTGACTAACGCAGATGTTACTTGGGAAACTTCTGAACAGTTAGATTTCGGATTAGATGCAAGTTTATTCAATTCTAGATTAGGAATCACATTTGACTGGTATAAGAAAAAAACTAAAGACTGGCTTGTTTTAGCTGAATTGCCTGGAACTGCAGGTGCTGATTATCCTTATAAAAATGGTGGAGATATTGAAAATAAAGGAGTTGAATTTTCTGTAAGCTGGAAAGATAAAGTAGGCGATTTTAAATACGGTTTAACTGTGAGTGGCGCCTTTAATAAAAATGAAGTTACAAGAATTGCTAACGCAAACGGTATAATTAATGGGCCTACTAATGTCTTATCGCAAGGAACATCCGAAATTTCAAGAGCGCAAGTAGGTTATCCGATAGGAGCTTTCTATGGCTTTAAAACAGCTGGAATTTTACAGAATCAGCAAGAAGTTGATGCTTACGTAGGACCTACTGGTCAGCCTTATTTTAATGATCAGCGCCCTGGGGATGTTCGTTTTGTGGATCAAAATAATGACGGAGTAATTGATGAAAAAGATAAAGTGATTTTAGGAGATCCAAATGCAAACTTCCAATTGGGTATCCAATTAAACCTTGAGTACAAAAATGTTTATCTGAATACTACAATGGCAGGTAAGTACGGAATGCAAGTGATGCAATCGTACAGATCATTTGCTGATATGCCAAAACAGAATTATACTTCAGATGTCTTTGATCGCTGGCACGGAGAAGGAACTTCAAACAAAATGCCTCGTTTAAGTTCAGTGTCAAATAGAAACTCAAATTATATTTCAGATATCTATATGCAAAATGCTGATTATCTAAGAATTAATAATTTAACTCTAGGTTACAACTTTAATGAATTATTGAAAGATTTTAAATTTATTTCAAATCTTAAATTCTACGTTGCTGTAAATAATTTGTACACATTTACAAAATATGACGGTATGGATCCAGAGGTTCGCTGGTCAGGAGATAATGATAAAGCTCCATGGGCTTCTGGAATAGATCTTGGCCTATATCCGCAATCTAGAACAGTAATGTTTGGATTAAGTGCAGATTTTTAATATTAAAACATTGACAATGAAAAAACTAAGATATATAATAGCAATCTCGGCAATTTTTGTGGCATCTAGCTGTAATGATGAGCTAGATACGGAGAACCTTTCAGAAAAGAGCTTAGATAATTTTTATAGAACTCCAACAGATATAAATGAAGCAATGGCTGGGGTTTATAATGCCATCTATACAGCAAATGTTCATAGCGAAGAACAAGTGGCGGCCAATTTGATGGATAATATGATGTTTGGCGGGGGAGGTCCTGATGATAAATCGGCTAAATGGGTTGATAATTTTGAAGACCCTGCAGAAGATACCTATCGTGATATGTGGAAACAATCTTATAATGGGATTTCGAGAGCGAATGCTATCATAGAAAAAGCATCGTTGGCAGATTTTTCTAAGTATTTTAATACGCCTCAAGAAGCAGAAGATTTTAAAAAACAGGCTGTTGGTGAAGCCTTATTTATGAGAGCTTTCTTTTACTTCAGATTGGCTAAATTCTTTGGAGGAGTGCCAATGATCATAAAATATGATGGAGATCGATTGGTAGCGAGATCAACTTATACCGAAACATTTGCGCAAATCGCATCCGATTTAAAATTGGCTATCGAAACTATGCCTGCTACGCCATTTCCAAGTATTCCGACTTCGAGATACGGTCATGCAAATAAATGGGTTGCTGAAGCATACTTAGGTCGCGTATTTTTATTTTACACTGGATACATGAGTAATATTGAAAAGAAGGCAACTACAGACTTGCCACTTGTTGGAGGCGGTTCTTTGACAGGAGCGCAAGTGGCTGCATACCTAGAGGATTGCATCAATAATAGCGGACATAAATTAGCATCTGATTTTAGAAATCTTTGGGCTTATTCTTATGTAAATAAAAGTGCAGGAAAGAATGTATTGCCTTGGGCAACAACAGAAGGCTTAGCATGGGTAGGTCAAGACGGAGTCACTCCGACATTTGGAACAGGAAACTATGAGACTATGTTTGTGCAAAGATTCTCTTTTGGTGACTGGGGCTGGGCAAATGGTAATATTTATACCAACAGATTAGCCTTGTTCAATTCGCTGCGCGGTAATTCACTAGTTCCTTTTGGAGAAGGATGGGGATGGTGTACTGTAAACCCTAAATTGTATAGCGGTTGGGATGATGCAGATCCAAGAAAACGTGGTTCTATACTAGAAGTAGGCAGAGCCGATCAAGGAACAGATGGTTATGCAAAAGACAAAGGAGATCATGAAACAGGATATTTCAATAAAAAATATACTTCGTTGCAGCATGATAATGGCAAAGGATCAAACGTAGGTATGTTTGTTCAGATGTATGCTTGGTCAAATGCAGATATGCAGTTAATGCATGCTCAGGATTTTATTTTCATGCGTTTTGCAGATGTACTATTAATGCATTCTGAAATTACAAAAACAGCAGACGGTATGAATGCGGTAAGATTGAGAGCGCACTTAGGCCCAGTTGCTTATTCTCTTGATAATATTAAAACTGAGCGTCTGCACGAATTAGCTTTTGAAGGGCTGCACTGGTTTGACCTTGTTCGTTGGGGAGATGTTGATACCGCATTTAATGATGTAATTCAAGTGAGAAACTCTGGAGTTGATGCAAATTACAGTGTCAAATACAGATCTGAAACAAAAGGTTTAGTGCCTATTCCAGAAGCAGAAGTAAGACTATTAAATGGAGTTTACAATCAGAATCCAGGTTGGTAATATTTAATAACTATTAATAATTAGAAAGATGAAAATTCATAATATAAAATATTTACTAATTGCTGTGTGTATGCTGGTCATTTCGGCATGTGACCCAATTGTAGACGAACAGCATTTGGAGAATTCGACAGACGTTGCCGGAGTTGAATTAACAACCAAACAAACACCTCCCGGGGGAAACAAGATTACCTTAAGTATGAATACGCCTGGAGTTACAGGCTATTGGGACTATAATTTAGGAAAAGCGCTGACAAACGAAGTGACTATTGTTTATCCTATTCCAGGGAAATCGACTTTTACATTTGTGGGAACACTTGGAGCTGAATTCTTTACTAAAACAATTGACGTGCAAGTTGATAGGCTAGATACCCCATTAGATCAAGATTGGTATGACTTGGTGAGCAACAACACTGCCGCTGGTAAAACATGGGTTTTTGATGGCGTTGCTGGTACAGGCGATCAGTATTGGTTTATGTCTCCCCCAGATAATCCAGATTCAGCTATGAGTGCATGGTGGAATGCAGGAGACTGCTGTCCTCCGTTGGACGTAAGCGGTAAAATGCACTTCGACTTAAATGGCGCGGCAAATTACAATCACTATCAAACTGCTACTGCAGCAGCCGAAAAAGGAAGTTTTGTGATGGATATTGCGAATAAAAAGCTATACATTATTAATTCGAAAATTTTAGGGTACGAAGCTGGAAATGCCGCTAACGAGTACAGTATTATTACACTTACAGAAGACAAATTAGTACTGTATGTTCCGAGAAGCTTAAAAGATGCTACAACAGGCTGGACATTTGTTTACAGACCTGAATAACGATAATGTTTTGTGTTAGTTATTTCGAAAAAGGAAGACTAAAAAATTCCTTTTTCGAATTTTCAAACATTTTATGCTTCCTTAAATAAATGTAAGCGTATTTTAAGGTTTAAACTATGGTTAGTTTAAGTTAAGTTTATTGCCTGGGTAGCCCATAATTTCGATTATGGGCTATTTTTTTGCTTCAATGTTAAAGAATTTATTGTGTGTCGCAATGAGGAGTTTATTGCCTAAAAAACATCTTTTTTTATTCTCTATCGAATATTCTGGCAAAATTCTTCTTTATTTAGCTCTTTCATGAGGTGTCAAAAATATAATAAGCCAGCTTGCCTAACGACCTTTCTAATCTTCTTTAATCCATTTCTTGTATTTTGATTGTGTAAACTGTTAAAATTTCTTTGGAATTCTCGAAGCCTAACCCAACTCTGAATTTGAGAATCATCGCAAAATTCCCTTCTGCATCAAAGTTGAATTGAAAAATGTCTTTTTTTTTAGTTTTCAGCCATGCTAACTCTGCTTTTCTTTTCATTTTTAAGTAATGAAAAATAAATAAATTCTTATAAAAATATGTAAAATAAGAATTTTCTTTCTCTAAAAATAATTGTTGATAATGTAAAAAAAGTAGGGTAAAAATATCATATTCTTTATTTCTCTTTTTTGGCTAAAATGACACCCTATTATTATGTAAATGTTTGTATAGTAGTTGTTTATATTGTTTTTAAGGCTACTACCACGTTGTAGTTTAGATAATTTTTGACAATATAATGCAGTAAAATATTGATGTAGTGTTCTTTTTTAAAATTAACTTTTCTTTAGTACTATTTTTTGTTTTTTCAAATATCTAAAAATCAATTATTTATAATTTTTTTGATGTGTTTTTATAATATTATTTTTTTCTTTTTGATGTGTTTTTGTAATGATTGTTAGCTGTGAAAAGTAAAATTTAAGTTTTAGTATTGCATCAAATTACTAATTAATTAACCAAAATTTTTAGAAAAATGAAATTAACAAAATTACTTGTTTTTTGTATTTCATCTTTGTTATTCTCGGTTATAGCTGTGGCTCAGGATGTCACAGTAAATGGAATAATTAATGATGAAAATGGTTTACCTGTTCCAGGTGCAACAGTTTTATTAAAAGGTACTACAAAATCTACTGCGTCAGACTTTGACGGAAAATTTCAGATTCAAGCACCTTCAAACGGAACATTAACAATTACCTTTATTGGTTATTCTACAGTATCAGAAGCTGTAAATGGAAGAACAAAACTTACTATTCAATTAAAGCCAGAATCACAATCTTTAAATGAGGTTGTAGTGGTTGGATACGGGACTCAAAAGAAATCTGTTGTAACTGGGGCAATCTCTAGCGTAAAATCGGCTGATCTTGAAAAAGTGCCAAACGGAAGAGTTGAGCAGGCTTTACAGGGTAGAGTAGCAGGGGTTTCTGTTGCTGCAGTTTCTGGACAGCCAGGTGAAAAGTCAAAAGTTCGCGTTAGAGGTATCACTACATTTAGAGAAGGAGGAAATGACCCTCTATGGGTTGTTGACGGTATTGCTGTAGATGCAAATGCAATTGGTTTTATCAATCAAAGCGATATTGAGTCTATCGAGGTGCTTAAAGATGCTGCGTCTGCTGCAATCTATGGTACTCGTGCGGCTACAGGGGTTATCTTAGTTACTACTAAAAAAGGTAAAGCAGGAAAAATTTCTGTAAACTATAATGGTTTTGCAGGTATATCAGCACCAGCAAAAAAATTAGATATGTTGAATGCGACTCAGTATGCAACTTTAATGAATGAAAAATCTGTAAATGATGGTGGTGCAATTAAATATCAAAATCCAGCATCTTTTGGAAAAGGTACAAATTGGCAAGATGCAATCTTTAATGATTCTGCTTTCAGATACACACACGAATTAAGCATTAGCGGTGGTGGTGAAAAATCTACTTTCTACGCTTCTTTCGGAATTCAAGATCAAGAAGGTATTGTTACGACAGATATTTCTAACTATACAAAGAAAAACTTTAGATTAAACTCTACTCACAAAATTTCTGATTACTTTACTTTTGGACAGACTTTTGGATATACACACCAAAAAACAAAAGGTATTGGAAACACAAACAGTGAGTTCGGAGGACCTTTAAGTTCTGCAATCAACTTAGATCCGCTTACTCCACTAGTAGTTACGGACCCTACTGAAGCAAATACAGGATTTTATACTAATCCAAATGTTGTTAGAGATGCAAATGGTAATCCTTACGGAATTTCTTCTTTAGTACAGCAAGAGATGACAAATCCTCTTGGATATATTCAAACTAGATTAGGAGGATACAACTGGTCAGACGATTTTGTTGGGAATGCTTATTTAGAGGCTAACATTACAAGCCACTTAAAGTTTAGAACGACACTTGGTGGTAAATTAGCTTATTGGGGAGATGAAATGTTTACTCCAGTTTTCTTCTTAAACCCAAACATGAAAGCGGATAGAAATAACTACAGCCAAAACAACAATAAATCTTTAGCATGGACATTAGAGAATACTTTAAGTTATGCTAATAAATTTGGAGATCACAACGTGAGTGTTTTAGCTGGACAAGGAGCTTATGTTGAAAACATTGGAGGTTCTATTGGAGTAACAATGTTCGGATTGCCAATTACAAGCTACAAAGATGCTTCTTTTAACTTCGATATTCCGCAATCTGATAGAGTTAACAGAGCAAGCGATTTTGTAGAGCACAAATTATCTTCATTGTTTTTACGTGCTAACTACGATTACATGGAAAAATATCTTTTTACAGGTATTGTTCGTCGTGATGGTTCAACTCGTTTTGGTGAAAACAAAAAATGGGGAGTTTTCCCTTCATTCTCTCTAGGATGGGTACTTTCTAAAGAAGGTTTCTGGAAAGAAAACAATGTAGTTAATACTTTAAAACTACGCGGAGGTTACGGAGTTGTAGGTAATGATAACATTGATGAATTTAAATATAGAGCTACAGTTGTTGGAGGTTATAACTATGCTGTAGGAACTACAGGAGGAATTACAACGGGATACGGAAACTCTACGCTTCCAAATGCAAACTTAGGATGGGAGGAAACATCTCAAACGACTGTTGGTCTTGATGCGAAGTTGTTTAATGATTTTTCTCTTACGCTTGATTACTACAAAAAAACAACAACAGGAATCTTAAGAAACGTTGTAATTCCTGGATATGTTGGAGTAGCTGAAGCGCCTTCTGCAAATATTGCTGATATGGACAACAGCGGTTTTGAGGTAGAATTAGGATACAAGAAAAGGCTTGGAGAATTTAATTTAGGTGTTAATGGTAACGTTGCTTACTTGAAAAACGAAATTACGTATGTAGGTTCATCTACAAACTTTATTGTTGGAGATGCTACTTTCCAATCTATGGGACCTGTAACTAGAACACAAGTTGGACACTCATTTAACGAATTTTACGGTTATAAAACAGCTGGAATTTTTCAAAATGCTGCAGAAGTTGCAGCATACAAAAATGCATCAGGAGGTCTAATTCAGCCAAATGCTAGACCTGGAGATTTCCGTTGGGTAGATTCTAATAATGATGGGAAGATTACAGAAGACGATAAACAATTCTTAGGAACAAACGTGCCTAAATATACTTTTGGTCTTACAATAAACTTAGATTATAAAAACTTTGACTTTATGGCATTTACTCAAGGAGCAGCCGGAAGCAAAATTTTCCAAGGTTTAAGAAGGCTAGACGTATTAAACGCAAACTATCAGACAAAAGCTTTAGATCGTTGGACAGGAGAAGGAACTTCAAATGATTATCCAAGATTGACAAATGACGATCCAAATAAAAATTACACAAATATGTCTGATTTTTATCTTGAAAAAGGAAATTATCTACGCTTAAAAGTGGTTACTGTTGGATACACAATGCCAACTAATTTGTCGTCAAAAATTGGAGCAGATAAAGTTCGTTTTTACCTAACAGGAGAAAACTTAGTCACTTTTACAAAGTACACTGGATATGATCCAGAAATTGGAGGTCAAGTTTATGGTGTAGATAAAGGAGTTTATCCGCAAGCAAGATCTATTCTATTTGGAGCTAACGTTCAATTTTAAAAAAATTAAAGAATCATGAAAACGATAAAATTTAAATATATATATGTAGCCGTGGCAATGGCGGTTTTAGGATCTTGCTCTGAAGATTTTGTGACCATCAACCCAGAAGGTAAATTTGATACAAATACGTATTTTTCTAATGAGCAGCAATGTTATGCGGCTTTAATTGGAGTTTACGATCCGATGAGAAAAAACACTGGAGGTTTTGAAAACATGGTAGCCATGCTGAATGCTGGTTCGGATGATTTTTATGCTGGTGGAGGTAGCTCTACAGATGGAACAGGAATCCAAAACTTCTCAACACACTCACTATCTTCAGTTACTATTCCGGGAAGTTACTGGAATGATCACTATCAAGGTATTTCTAGAGCAAATCAGTTGTTAATTAAGTTGCCAGCAGCTTCAATGAATGATGCGGTACGAAATAGATTTGCAGCAGAAGCTAAAACACTACGTGCACTTTACTATTTTAATTTAGTACGAATGTTCAAAAACCTTGCATTAGTTTTAGAGCCATTATCTACAGAAACAATCTACACTCCTGAGCAAGTTGCGCCAGAAGTTATTTATGCTCAAATCGAGAAAGATTTAACTGAGGCTATTGCGGTTTTGCCAAATAATGTGGCTAAGGATACTGAAGCAGGAAGATTTAATAAAGGAGCGGCTCAAGCACTTTTAGGAAAAGTATATTTGTACGAAGGTAAAAAGACCGAAGCAGCTGCAGTATTAGCAGAAGTAAATGGTACTCCAGGCGAGACAAACCAATACGGAAATAAATTGTTGGATAATTTTAGCGACCTATGGGTAACATCTAATAAATTCAATGCAGAATCTTTAATAGAGGTATCTCATAGTAGTGCAGGTAACTCTGACTGGACATTCTGGGGATCTGGTAGAGACGAAGGAAACTCTTTAAACATTATGGTTGGACCTAGAGGATATTCTAGACCAGCAGGTTCTACAGCACCAAATCTTCCTTCAGGATGGGCTTTCAACGTTGCAACTCAAAAATTATATGATGCAATGCAAGGCGATCCACGTAAAGATGCTACAATTCTTGATTTAAAAGCCCTAAAAGCAGCAGGCAAAGCAAATTATATTCCAGCTTACCAAGATACAGGATATTTCTTGAACAAATACCTTCCAAGACAGTCAGATGTTAGTACAGGTGGAGGTAACTCAGAGTTGAACTACAAGCAAAACTCTTATGTAATCAGACTTGCAGATACTTACTTGATGGAAGCAGAAGCTTTAGGATCTGGAGCTAGAGCGCAAGCATTGCTTGATGCAGTAAGAAAAAGAGCTGGATTAGGTTCAGTACCTGTAACATTAGCTGCTATTAAGCACGAAAGAAGAATGGAATTAGCAGGTGAAGGACATAGATTCTTTGATTTAGTAAGATGGGGAGATGCGGCAGCTGCATTATCTGACAGAGGCTTTGATGCTGGAACAGATGAGATTTTCCCAATTCCGTACACAGAACTTAACGGTACTAAATTGAAACAAAATCCTAACTACCAATAAGATTGAATTCCGAAAAAAATAAAAAGTTAAGTTAAGTTTAAGTTTAAGTTTGGTTGTAAATAGCCCATAATCATTATGAGTATGGGCTATTTTTTAAATCCTCAAAGGGTAGAACTCGATTTTTTGATTTCTTCTAAACTTCAATTTAAAATATAATAATTGGAAGCGAATGAAAAAAAATAGCCTAAAAATTTTATGCCTTTTGTTTGCCGCAGCAGCTTTTGCACAACAGCCCAAAACAAAAAAAGAGTTTACAACCAACGGCAAAAAAATAACCGTTTATACCACTGCAGAAAATTCAAAGTTACGACTGACTACTACAGATAATTTGACTTTTTCTGCTGCAAAACAGCCTCTAGAAACAGAAACCTCTGTTTTTGTAGAACCAGCCAAAAAGTTTCAGACTTTTATGGGAATCGGAGGGGCTATTACAGATGCCAGTGCCGAAATATTTGCTAAACTTTCAAAAGAAAAACAAGCAGAATTTTTAAATGCTTACTACGATCAGCAAAAAGGAATTGGCTATTCTTTGCTAAGAACAACCATTCAAAGTTCTGATTTTAGCAGCGGAAGCTACTCTTATATCGAAGAAGGAGACAAGGAACTTAAGACTTTTTCTATTGACCATGACAGGCAATATCGTATTCCTCTAATAAAACAAGCCATCCAAAAAGCAGGAGGAAAGCTTACAACGTACGCAGCACCTTGGTCGCCAAATGCTTTTATGAAAAGCAACAAAAATGTGCTAAAAGGAGGAACCTTGCTTCCTGAATACTATCAGACTTGGGCAAATTTTTACGTGAAATTTATTAAAGCTTATGAAAAAGAAGGAATCCCGATTTGGGGAACTTCAACACAAAATGAGCCAATGGCTGTTCAAACTTGGGAATCTTGCATTTACACAGCAGAAGCAGAAAGAGATTTTATCAAAAATTATCTTGGGCCAACTTTGAAAAAAGAAAATCTTGGAGATAAAAAAATCATTGTTTGGGATCACAACCGCGATTTGATGAATTATCGCGCTAACGTAATTTACTCAGATCCAGAAGCATCAAAATATGTTTGGGGAATGGGATTTCACTGGTACGAAACGTGGTCTGGCGGTGCGCCGATGTTTGATAATGTAGGGAAAGTAAATGAAGCGTATCCAGATAAAAAGCTGATGTTTACAGAAGGATGCATTGAAAAATTTGACGCAGCAAAATATCAATTTTGGGGTAATGCAGAGCGTTACGGAATTAACATGATTCATGATTTTAACAACGGAACAGTTGCTTGGACAGATTGGAATATTCTTCTAGACCAGAACGGTGGTCCAAATCATGTTGGAAATTTCTGTTTTGCGCCAATTCATGCAGATACTACCACAGGAGAGTTAATTTACACTCCATCTTATTATTACATTGGACACTTTTCAAAGTTTATCCGTCTAAACGCAGTGCGAGTTAGCTCTGCAACAAGCAAAAGCGCTGTATTAAGCACCTCTTTTTTAAATGCTGACGGGACTATGGCTACTATTGTCATGAACCAATCAGCTAATGATCTTACTTACAATTTAATTATTGGTGATCAGAAGGCAGAAGTGAAAATTCCAGCACACGCTATACAAACACTTGTTTATTAATATTTTGCAATGAAGTAATGAAGAGGACTAATTTGAATCAACCAATTTAGTCTTCTCTTTGCTTTTAATTTTTAAAACGATTTTTTAAGCAATATGAAAATTACCTCTCAAATATTTTTATCGGCCTTTGTCTTACTGCAATTAAGTTGTTTTACTTCAAAACTAACAGCTCAAAAAAATAATAAAATAAAGGTTTATACTACCGCCGAAAAAACAAACTTGAAATTATCATTGTCAAATGATCTGATTTCAAAAAACAGCACTACACAACAAAAAACAGCAACAGTATCTATTACTGTAAATGCTGAAAAAACAGACCAAACCTTCCTCGGAATCGGAGGAGCAATTACAGATGCAAGCGCAGAAGTTTTTGCAAAATTATCGCCAAAAAAACAGCAGGAATTCTTGACTGCTTATTACGATAAAAAGAAAGGTATTGGGTACACTTTGGCAAGAACAAACATTCACAGCTGCGATTTTAGCAGCGACAGCTATACTTATATTTCTGAAGGAGACAAAGATCTAAAGACTTTTAATATAGATCATGATCGAAAATACAGAATCCCTTTAATTAAAAAAGCAATTGAAACAGCCGGCGGAAAACTAACTTTATTTGTCAGCCCATGGAGTCCCCCAGCTTTCATGAAAGACAATAATGATATTTTGCACGGCGGCGTTTTATTGCCCGAATTTGCACCAGCATGGGCATTGTACTATGCCAAATTCATAAAAGAATACGAAAAAGAAGGAATTCCAATCTGGGGATTAACAGTTCAAAACGAACCAATGGCCAAACAAAGATGGGAATCTTGCATCTACACGCCAGAAGCAGAAAGAGACTTTCTTAAAAATCATCTTGGGCCAACTTTAGAAAAAGAGGGGCTAGGCTCTAAAAATGTTATTATTTGGGATCATAATCGTGGAGATATGCTAACCAAAAGAGCCAATCTTGTTTTTTCAGATCCTGAAGTTGCTAAATATGCTTGGGGAATCGGATTTCATTGGTATGAAACTTGGAACGGAGGCCCGCCTCAATTTGAGTCTGTAGCAAAAGTTCATGAAGCATTTCCAAACAAAAAACTGCTTTTTACAGAAGGCTGTATCGAAAAATTTGACGCTTCAAAATATCAGTTTTGGGGAAATGCAGAACGTTACGGAATCAATATGATTCATGATTTTAATAATGGCACTGTGGGATGGACAGACTGGAATATTCTTTTAGACCAAAACGGAGGGCCAAATCATGTCGGAAACTTCTGTTTTGCACCTATTCATGCCGATACAACAAAAGACGAGCTGATTTATACACCAATGTATTACTATATTGGGCATTTCTCAAAATTCATAAGACCAAATGCAAAAAGAGTGCTTGAAACCATAAGCGACAAATCCTTATTAAGTACTTCTTTTAAAAATCCTGATGGACAATTGATTACCATTGTAATGAATCAATCTGAAAAAGAGATGGTTTATTCTTTAGAAAATCAAAAAGAAAAAACGACAATTACAATTCCGGCTCATGCCATACAGAGTATTGTATATTAATTGTCAAGCTAACTAAAAAACCACAAAAATGAAATTTAATTTTAAAAATACCATAAAAGCGTTTTGCTGCATGGCCGTCGTTTTGGCTCAGGTAAAATGCTCTTCTTCGAGTGATCCTGTAGAAAATCCGCCTGTAGACCCGCCAGTTGTAAATCCTCCAGCAGTTACAAACGATGTTAATTTTTGGCTGACAAAAGGAAATCAAAGCGTTTTATTTGAAAAACAGACAGCAGTATTAGGTTTCGGCACTACAGCAAATGCTTATGCCAATATTGAAGTGAATGCGGCTCAAAAATATCAGACAATTGACGGTTTTGGATATACCCTGACAGGAGGAAGCGTAGAAGTTATAAACCAGTTAAATGCTGTAAAAAGAACTGCTCTTTTGCAAGAGCTATTTGGTTCTGGCGAAAACTCAATAGGAGTAAGTTATATCAGAATCAGCATTGGAGCTTCAGATTTAAATGCAGCTCCTTTTACTTATAACGATCTTGTAGCTGGAGAAACAGATTTAAATCTAGAAAAATTTAGTTTAGAAAAAGACAAAAATCTAATTGCCATGCTAAAAGAAATTTTGGCAATTAATCCGAAAATTTTAATCTTGGCAACTCCTTGGTCGGCACCTCTTTGGATGAAAGATCTTGCTAGTTTTAAAGGTGGAAAACTGAAAACAGAATATTATGATGTCTACGCAAAATATTTTGTAAAATACATTCAGCAGATGAAGGCAGAAGGCATCACAATCGATGCTGTAACTCCTCAAAATGAGCCCTTGCACGACGGAAACAACCCAAGTATGTATATGTCTGCAGCAGATCAGGCAAAGTTTATAAAAAATAGTTTAGGGCCAGCATTTAAAGCAGCAAACCTAAATGTAAAAATTATTGCTTACGATCACAATTGCGACAATCCAAATTATCCTAAAGCGATTTTGGCAGATGCAGATGCATTTCCTTTTGTAGACGGATCAGCCTTCCATTTATACGCAGGAGATATCAGCGCCCTAAGCGATGTGTTCAATTCCTATCCGACAAAGAATGTATATTTTACAGAACAATGGACATCATCTGACGGACAATTTGGGGGTGATTTAAAATGGCATCTTCGAAATGTAATTATCGGGGCGATGAGAAATTACAGTAAAAATGCATTAGAATGGAATCTGGCCAACAATGCAAATTTTGGACCCCACACAGATGGGGGATGCGAAATGTGTAAAGGTGCTATAACCATAACCTCTGCTGACCGTTTTGAGCGTAATGTTGCCTATTATATTATTGCCCATGCTTCAAAATTTGTCCCTATGGGATCTACTAGAATTGAAAGCAATTCAGGAGGCAGTTTGCAGAATGTCGCTTTTATAACGCCTTCAGGATCTAAAGTACTGATTGTAGAAAATGATGGCAATGCAACCGAAACTTTCAATATTAAATTTAATGGAAAATGGGTAACAACTTCGCTAGATGCGGGATCAGTTGGAACTTATACTTGGAAATGACCTAAATAAGCATTTCAATTTTGAAACTCGCTTTTAGTTTAAATTTTTTTTGTTAGCGGTAAAACCAAGAAATAGAAAAAATAATATTTATCTTGATATTCAATTTATTAACTAAACCATTTAAATAATAAAAAGATGAAAATAATCAATCTCGCAAATAGAGCAGGAATATTTACTTTAATCCTATTATTTGTATTTCAGTCATGCAGCAGTAACAACGATACCACAGATAACCCTGTAGAGACAGCACCTGATAAAATTTCTGTACAAGTTGATATTGTCGGTAAAACTGCCGAAATGCCAAATGGAGACGGAAGCGGAAAAATTAATTTAAAGATCGATGCCCCTAATGCAAAATCATATAAAATAGTGGTAAACAATGAAACAAAAGAGTTTACAACCAGCAATTTTTCATATGAGTTTACCCAACCAGGAACAAAAAGCTATACGATTGATGTTACGGCATTTAACGGAATAAAGTATACTAATGCTTCTACAACAATAAATATTTTCGTAACCAGAAAATTAATCTGGTCAGACGAATTTAATACAGATGGAGCACCAGATACTTCAAAATGGGGCTATGATTTAGGAAATGGAAACGGTTTTGGGAACAACGAATTGCAATATTATACAAACCGTTCTGAAAATGTAAAAATAGAAGGAGGCCTTTTGAAAATTACAGCAATCAAAGAAAATTATCAAGGAAGCCAATACACTTCTACAAGAATGCTGACAAAAGGCAAATTTTCATTTAAATACGGAAGAGCAGAAGTTCGCGCAAAATTGCCAGTTGGCGGCGGTACTTGGCCAGCTTTCTGGCTGTTAGGCGACAATATTGACACAGCAGGATGGCCTTTGTGCGGAGAAATAGATATTTTAGAATCAGTTGGAAACAATCCAAATGTGATTCATTCGTCACTGCATTCTCCAGGGCGTTCAGGCAACACGCCAGATACAAAAACAACTACAGCGCCAAATTCAACAACCGAGTTTCATATATATGCGGCCGAATGGGATGCCGAAAACATCAAATTTTATGTAGACGATAATTTATTTTACACATATAAAAACTCGAGCACAACTCCATTTAATGCCAAATTCTTTGTGATTCTAAATTTAGCAATGGGAGGAAATTTTGGTGGAACTGTAGATCCAAATTTCAAAACAGCAACTTACGAAATTGATTACGTAAGAGTCTATAATTAACATAACTTTTAAATAGATTTTTTTCTTGTAAGCCTTGTAAACACTAGCTTTACAAGATTAAAATTTTTTAACATGAAAAAGATAAACAAACTTGTTTTTGCAGTAATGCTGCTTTTAGCCGTGAACTCATTTTATGGTCAGAATTTAAAAATTATGACTTATAATATCCGTTTGGATGTTGCCTCAGATGGAGAAAATGCATGGCTAAAACGAAAGGATTATTTCACAGCCCAAATTGGGTTTTATAGCCCGGAAATTTTTGGAGTTCAGGAAGCAACGCCAAATCAAGTTTTAGATATTGCATCGGCTCTGCCAAATTATAACAGATTTGGAGTAGGAAGAGAAGAAGACGGACTGGGAGAAGCCTGTACGATTTACTATAAAAAAGATCGTTTTAAAGTCGAACAATCTAGCACTTTCTGGCTGTCCGAAACTCCAAATGTGGTTTCAAGAGGTTGGGATGCAGCTTGCAACAGAGTTTGCACTTACGGACTTTTTAAAGATTTAAAAACTAAAAAAATATTTTGGGTTTTCAATTTGCATTTGGACCATATGGGTGAAGAAGCAAGAATAAAAGGCGTACAGCTTGTTCTTGCTAAAATTAAGGAATTAAACACCAAAAATTATCCAGCTTTTTTAATGGGTGATTTTAATTCTGAACCAAATACAACGCAAATTGGCGAAATCAAAAAAGTAATGGATGACACTAGAGATGTTTCAATAGAAAAACCTTTCGGGCCTTCAGGAACTTTCAACGATTTCAAACACAACGAGCCCGTAACATTATTATTAGACTATATTTTTATTTCAAAAAATAGTGGTTTAAAAATTCAAAAACACGCAGTGCTAAGTGATTCTAAAGATTTAAAATATCCGTCAGATCATTTGCCTGTCCTAATAGAAATAGATTAAAAATGAAAAACATCAACAAAAAACTTCAAATCCTAGTTTTGCTGCCGCTAATTGCAATGCAGTTAAACTGCGGATCTTCAAAAAGTGTTACTGCCAATTCTGGAAAAGTAGAATCTTGGATTACTACTACAGATGAAACTTCAAAACTTAAAAAGCAGACAGATTTAGTTTTTGGCTCAGAAAGCAATTCAAATCAGACGATTGAAGTAAATCCAGCTGAAAAATTTCAAACCATCGAAGGATTTGGATTTTCATTAACAGGAGGAAGCGCTCAGGCTATTAAAAAATTGGATAAACCAAAAAGAGATGCCTTGCTTCAGGAATTATTTTCAAGAAAAAATGACGCAATCGGTCTAAGTTATTTAAGAATAAGTATTGGGGCATCAGATTTGAATGAAAAAGTTTTTTCGTATGATGATATGCCAGAAGGACAAACAGATCTGAATTTGGAGCACTTTAATCTTGGTCCAGATTTAGACGATGTAATTCCGGTTTTAAAAGAAATATTAGCTATAAAACCTAAAATAAAAATAATGGGATCTCCGTGGTCTCCGCCAGTTTGGATGAAAGACAACGGAA
The DNA here is from genome assembly GCF_025252405.1 of Flavobacterium sp. TR2. NCBI lineage: Bacteria > Pseudomonadati > Bacteroidota > Flavobacteriia > Flavobacteriales > Flavobacteriaceae > Flavobacterium > Flavobacterium sp. TR2. Next base: position 1,667,377 of record NZ_CP104307.1, read on the forward strand.
GCTCAAAAGGAGGAAGCTTACAGCCAAAATATTATGGAGTTTATGCGCAGTATTTTGTAAAATATATTCAAGCCATGAAATCGCACGGAATTGTTATCGATGCCATAACGCCTCAAAATGAGCCATTGCATCCAGGAAACAATCCGAGTTTGTTAATGCTGGCAGAACAGCAGGCAGATTTTATTGGGAATCATTTAGGCCCCGCTTTCGCGAAAGCAGGAATCAAAACCAAAATTATTGTTTACGACCACAACTGCAACAAGCCAGAATATCCTTTAACAATTTTAAAAGATCCAAAAGCAAATCCGTTTGTAGCAGGATCAGCTTTTCATTTGTACGAAGGAGATATTAGTGCTTTAACTACTGTTCATAATGCTTTTCCAAACAAAGATTTGTATTTTACAGAACAATATACAGGTTCAGGAACTAATTTTGAAACCGATTTGAAATGGAGCGTAAAAAATGTAGTAATCGGTTCAATGAGAAATTGGAGTAAAAATGCCCTTTCATGGGGATTGGCAAATGATGAATTCTACAAACCTTTCACGCCAGGAGGATGCTCCACTTGCAAAGGAGCTTTAATGATCGATCAGAATCAGAACATTAAGAGAGAAGTAGGATATTATATCATCGGGCACGCTTCTAAATTTGTTCCAGAAGGTTCAGTAAGAATTGGAAGTAATATTGCAGGAAACTTATATAACGTGGCTTTCAAAACTCCATCGGGACAAACCGTTTTAATTGTAGAAAATGATGGAGCTTCGGCAGAAACATTCAATATTAAATACAACCAAAAACAAACCGCAACCACACTAAACGCTGGGGCAGTAGCTACTTTCGTTTGGTAAAAACTTAAACTATGAAAAAAGTAACCACAATTACGCTGTTTATGCTTTCGCTTTTTGCGTCGGCACAGCAGCAGACAATAGATCAGAAAGTCAACGATCTGTTGAAAAAAATGACAATTGAAGAAAAGGTCGGCCAGCTGAATCAATATACTGGCGATAATCAGGCAACAGGGCCCATTACCATAAATCCGAACAAACAAGCCGAAATCAAACAAGGTTTAATTGGTTCGATGCTAAATGTTATTGGAACAAAATATACCAGAGGGTATCAGGAATTGGCAATGCAGTCAAGACTTAAAATTCCGTTGCTGTTTGGTCAGGACGTTATTCACGGCTATAAAACCACTTTTCCCCTTCCTTTAGCCGAAGCAGCGAGCTGGGATTTGCAAGCAATCGAATTGGCAGCAAGAGTTGCCGCAACTGAAGCATCGGCCAGCGGAATTCATTGGACATTTGCTCCAATGGTAGATATTGGCCGTGATCCGCGTTGGGGGCGTGTAATGGAAGGCGCTGGAGAAGACACTTATTTAGGATCTAAAATTGCTTATGCCAGAGTAAAGGGTTTTCAAGGAAACAAATTGGGAGATTTAAACTCAGTTATGGCCTGCGTAAAACACTTTGCTGCTTATGGAGCAGGTGTTGGAGGAAGAGATTACAATTCTGTTGATATGAGCGAAAGAATGCTTTTGGAAACGTATTTGCCGCCTTTCAAAGCTGCTTTAGACGCAGGTGCTGCGACATTTATGAATTCTTTCAATGATATTAACGGAATCCCAGCAACAGGAAATGCACATCTGCAAAGAGATATTTTAAAAGGAAAATGGAATTTTCAAGGATTCGTAGTATCAGACTGGGGGTCAATTGGAGAGATGGTAGCTCATGGATATTCTAAAGATCTTAAAGAAGCGGCATACTCAGCCATTACCGCAGGAAGCGATATGGATATGGAAAGTAATGCATACCGTAAAAATTTGGCAGAGTTAGTAAAAGAAGGCAGAGTTTCTATTGATCTGGTTGATGACGCTGTAAGACGCATTCTTCGCAAGAAATTTGAACTAGGATTGTTTGATGATCCTTACAAATATTCAGATCCAAAGAGAGAAGAAAAAGCTTTGGCAAATCCTGAGCATAGAAAAGCGGCTCTTGAAATGGCTGAGAAAAGTATCGTTTTATTAAAGAATGAAAACCAGACCTTGCCAATTTCAAAAAGCACCAAAACAATTGCTTTCATCGGACCAATGGTAAAAGAGTATAAGGCCAATATGGGATTTTGGGCTGTAGAATTGCCAGAAGTGAATTATGATAAATGGGTCGTTTCGCAATGGGATGGTCTGCAAAGTAAAGTAGGCAAAAACACCAAATTATTGTATGCAAAAGGCTGTGAAGTTACAGGTGACAATAAAGATGGTTTTGCAGAAGCTGTTGCAACTGCCAAACAAGCAGATGTTGTTATTTTGAGTGTTGGCGAAAGACATGATATGAGCGGTGAGGCAAAAAGCCGAAGTGATATTCATTTGCCAGGCGTTCAGGAAGATTTGATAAAAGCAGTTATGGCTACAGGAAAACCAGTTGTAGTTTTAATAAATGCAGGAAGGCCTCTTGTTTTCAATTGGACCGCAGACAATGTTCCTGCAATTATGTACACATGGTGGCTAGGAAGCGAAGCTGGAAATGCAATTGCGAATGTTTTATTTGGAGATTATAATCCATCTGGGAAATTGCCAATGACTTTCCCGAGAGAAGTAGGGCAAGTGCCAATTTATTACAATCACTTCAGCACGGGAAGACCAGCTAAAGACGAAAATTCAATAAACTATGTTTCGGCTTACATCGATTTGAAAAATTCTCCAAAATATCCTTTTGGATACGGTTTGAGCTATACAACATTTGATTATTCAGGATTGAAATTATCTTCAGCGAAAATAAAAAGCAGTGAAACGATTAAAGTTTCTTTCCAATTGAAAAATAGCGGAAAAGTAACTGGAGAAGAAGTAGTTCAGCTGTATTTGAAAGATAAATTCGGATCTGTTGTGAGACCGGTTTTAGAGTTGAAAGATTTCCAAAAAGTGAAATTAAATGCGGGAGAATCTAAAACAATCGAATTTACAATTGATAAAGAGAGACTTTCTTTCTACAATAATAAGTTAGAATGGGTTGCTGAACCAGGAGATTTTGAAGTAATGATCGGAACCTCATCAGCAGATATTAAATTAAAATCTGATTTTGAATTAGTAAATTAATCAATTGGGTGAAATTAAACACATAGAAACATAGATTTAAATGTTGTAAAAAAAGACCAAAGGAAACAAGTTTCCACACATAGCAAAAAATATGTTTTTATGTGTTGAAAATAATTAAGCACAATTTATTAAATAAAAACGGGGTCTTAAAGGCCCCGTTTTTTGTATATCAAATTTTATTATTTAAGACGTTTCTTGAAACTGTATTTCAGCATATTCAATAAGCCTTCCTCGATAATATCGATTCCAATTCCGAAATTGCTGTCGGCAACTTCATGATGCGCATTTCTAAAATCTTCAAAATCTTCACTTGGAATTTCTAGATTGATCAACGGTTTAAAATCGACAAGTATAGAAGCACCATTTTTAGTCACTTTTTTACGGCTCGTATAATCAAAATACGGATTTGCAATAGTACTTTCCTGAATAGTGTATTTTTCCTGAGTATCTATTTTCTGATCTGTCGTTAAATTGATTTCGTATTTCTCGTTATCAAAATTATGCCAGAAAGAAAGGTCGCTGTGTATAAAATCGCGTGCTGAGTTTTTAACTACGTTTCGGTCAAAATACATTAAAAAGCGATTCTTTTCAGGATCTGTAAAATAAGGATTCTCGATTAAAGTGTTGTACTGAATGGTAAACTCATTCAGCTTTTTATCATCGCTTAAAATCTCAATCGCTGCATCTTTAAAAATGGTTCTGACATCAGTTCCGTTTCTATCGCCAGAATAATTTAAAGCATAGAAAAGGAAATTATTCCAGCTGTCAATTATTTCTCTTTTGTTTGTGTTTTTGAAATATTTACGCATATAATTGGCGCGATTTCCTTTGTAAGTCGTAACCAATTTTAGCTGTCCGGTATTGTTTTGAACGCTAAAATCTACTTTCTCATTGATACCGTAGTAAGAAAATTTATGAGGCTCTTTTATTTCCAATTCCTGATTTGGCTTAACCTCCAAATAATGCATAAAATAGATATAGCCTCGGTTTTCGATCAAACCAAATTCATCTCTCGAAGTTGCATCGACAAAATAAGTTTCGCCTTTGTAATTGATTTTTACAATAACATGATTAAAAGTCAATAAAGACGGAAGATAATATTTAATGTAATGATCTGAATTAAAGTTTACCAATACCACAGAAGAATCAACATTGATGTAATCTAAAACCACTTTTAATAAAACCGATTTTGCTTTACAGTCACCCTGTTTATTTTCATAAGTTACTGATGGTTCTTGCGGTTTGTGGCCGTTCATTTCATCAGCATTAAAAATATAATAGACATGGCTCTGTACATAATCAATAGCAAACTGCAGTTTCTCGTCTTGATCTGCAATGGCATCCAGTTTTTCAACAAGGTTTGGAGCAAAATCTTTTAGAGAAGCTTTGCTGTATATTTCTTCATAAAGAGGAGAAATGTAATTAGACAAATCAATCCAGTTGCGGTCTGTCGCAAAATCAATAAAAGGAGCAATTTCTCTGTTGGCATCAAAAGAGTTAATGTAGTTTTCTTTTTCAATTGCAAATTGTTCGCCTTTTTTAAGATAATTGATTTCTGGTTCTAAAACATTTCCTTCTTCGTCTCTAAAAAACGTTTTTTTGTATGCAATTGTTTCTTTTCTATCATTGATAAATGAAAACTTATATTTTCCGTAAGCCCAATACGTGCTCGGCGTTACGTACACATATTTAAGAAATTCTTTTCGCATAAAATCTCGATCGGTAAAAACCTTTGTACGAGAATCTTCGGTAATTAAAACATCATAAAGGCGCAAATCCTTAATGGTAATGTTTACCTTTTTGTTGCTGCTCAAAACGCCTCCATCACTTTGATTTTCGCTGTCCAAAACTTTAATTTTCGTATCGGCAATTTTATCAATCAAAACGCCATCTCTCAAAACACTGATTCGGTGTATGATATAAGTCTCATTTTCTTCTACAACAACATCTCTTACCGAAGCGCTTTCAAGATTTGACGGTTCGTTAAGCGTATAAGCAACGCAGGCATATTCGCTGTTTTCGGTATCGTTTGTATAATAGATTTTGTCTAAGAAATAGCAGAAATCACGTCCTTCGTCAACTTGTTTAGTAGAGAAATCCGACTCTTTTATAGATTCGATAAGCTGATCATCAGTAATTGTAGGAGCCCAGTTTTCTGGTTTTTGAATTTTGTAACTTTCTGTTTCAATGATATTTTCCATGATTCTTCTTGTAGGGATATATTCTTACTTTTAAAAACAGCTAAAATAGCTAATAAATAACTATTTTCTTTCATAAAGATTTTAAATTTATAATAAAAAAGCCTCACTAAAAAGCGAGGCAGCATTATAAATTATAAACAGGGACAAGGTTATTTTATAACAGTATTCACAAAATCCATTGCGCCAATTCCTTTATAAGAAGCATACAAAGCTTTGTCAAATGCTTCTTGTTTTGCTTTTTTGTTCTTTGCATCGGTTTCAACAATCATTTCGTTGAAAATCCTTTCCTGTTCTTCACTATATTTTAATGAAGCTTCTAAAAGATAGGTTTTAGAGACAAAACCAAAAGAATCTAGAATTTTGCTTCTAATCTTTTGATTAAAATTTTTTAAAGTATTGGCATTCATAACGTTCTACATTTAATTTCTACACTCACTTTGAAGATAAATGGTAGCTGTTTGTATTATTTTTTTGTTTTTGATTGGAATTTTAACAATTAAAACCACTAATGTGTTATTATGACGCAATGTACTTATTTTTTTTAAATTTGATTTTAAATTTTCGTTAAAATTGTGATTTCGACACTTCTGTTTGGGTTGAAAATCATCTCTTTAGAAAAAAGACGTCAGTTTTATAAAAATGAAGTAAATTGCAGAGTTATTAAAAGAAGAATTTATACAGATTTTGATGTTAAAAGACATTATAGATAATAACGAAAACTATCAGCCAGGACTTTCTATAGATTGTGTCATTTTTGGTTTTCACGATAATCAGCTAAAAGTGTTATTGATTAAAGTGGAACGAGCCAATAAATGGTCTTTGCCTGGCGGTTTTATCCCTGTAGATCAGGATATTGATACTGCCGCCATAACGATATTGAATGGCAGAACTGGTGTTGATGGCGTTTTTTTAAGGCAATTTGCAACTTTTGGAAAAGTGAATCGCAACAAGCAGCATTTTGATAAAAAAACATTGGAATATCTTCAGATTGAAGAAGAAAAAGGGAAGTGGCTCACACGCCGTTTTGTGACAATTGGATATTATGCTTTGGTAGATTTTTCGAAAATTCTTCCAAACCCTGCAGGCAGGCATGAAGTTGTAGAATGGATTGACCATAAAGAAGTCCCTGAACTTATTTTGGACCATAGGGAGATTTTGGATAAAGCTCTGGATACTTTAAGGACAGAACTGAATTTAATGCCAATTGGGTACAATTTGCTGCCAGAGAAATTTACAATTCCGGAATTGCAGAAATTGTACGAAACGATTTTGGATAAAAAGCTTGACCGCCGTAATTTTTTACGCAAAATCACCAATATCGGAATCCTGACCAAACTAGACGAAAAGAAAAGCAATGTCGCACACAAAGCCCCAAACCTATATTCTTTTGATAAAGAAAAATACGATGAAATTCTTAAAAATGGGCTGAATCAGGGGTGGTAAATGTAAGTTTTAATCTTTAAAAATGATATTATGGTTTCAATTGAAGAATTTAGAAAATTAGCAATGTCATTTCCAGATGCAACAGAAGAACCTCATTTTGAGAAAAACTCTTTTCGCATTAAAAAGAAGATTTTTGCCACTTTTGACAAAAAAAATGATCATGCCGTTTTAAAATTAACTGAAATCGATCAGTCGGTCTTTTGTGCGTCTAGCGAAAAGATTTTTTATCCAATTCCAAACAAATGGGGAAAACAAGGCTGGACAATTGTCGAGCTGTCAAGAGTAAGACCTGAAATGTTTGAAGATGCTTTAATTCGCTCGTACGAAAATGTGGCTTCTAAAAAGTAATCGTTCTATCTCACAATAGTTCTAAAAGTCAAGTTAACCCTTGGCTTTTGAGTAGTCTTTGTTGGAGGAAGACGATGAAGCCAGTGGGTTTGCGTTTCATCTTTCATCACGAGCAAGCTTCCATGTTCCAAAATCAGAGAAACCGTTTCTTTTGATTCTTTATGCTTGAAGGCAAATTTTCGTTCGGCACCAAAACTCACAGATCCGATTGCGCCATTTTTCTTTAAATCTTTTTCGGCATCGCTATGCCAAGCCATTCCTTCTTCTCCGGTATGATATAAGTTCAGCAGACAGGAATTGAAAGTTTCTCCCGTTTTTTCTTCAATGATTTTTTTTAACTCTAAAAGTTCGGGAGTCCAAGGCAAAGCTTTTTTGGTAGTATTCGAATACGTGTATTCAAATTCCTGATCGCCGTACCACGCGACTTTTCTTTTGGTTAGGATTAATTTCCCAAAGATGACGGCTTCATCATTTTTCCATTCGATTGTGTTTAATAAAATATCACGATAGAAATCAGCTTGCTGTCTAGAAAATAATTTTCCGTAATAATGCACCGTTCCATCTTTTGGAAGCAGATTAGTTGTTTCGTCTATTTGAGGGTTAAATAAGTCCATTTTTCCATTTTTGATATTCCAATTTCATACAATGTCCGCAAGGTCTGAAGCCGTTTTGTTTTGCTTCTTTTTCAGAAGAAAAAAAGACGCGATTCTCTCGTTTCATTCTTTTTCCCGAAGAACATTGAAGCGTTCCGTAGATTTTTAATTTTTGGTTGCCACCGAAACAAATTTCGCCTTTTTTAATTTTATTTCGAAGATCCGAATCGGTTATTTTATTGTGTTGAAGCATTTGTTTTTTTTAGATTTTTTTATGGTAGAGACGCACTGCGGCGTTTACGCAAAGATTGGTTTTTAATTTGCCACAGATTAAAAGAATTATTATTAAAAATCTGTTTAAATCTACGGTATCTGTGAGGAAAATGCCTTTACAGATTTGCGTCAGACGCACTGCAGTGCGTCTCTACAGATATGCGATGGTTCCGAAACCTTTGATCCTCTAAACCTTTGCACCTTTTTTTCTTAATTTTATGGTAGAGACGCACTGCAGCGTCTATGCAAAGATTGGTTTTTAATTTGCCACAGATTAAAAGAATTATTATTAAAAGTCTGTTTAAATCTACGGTATCTGTGAGGAAAATGCCTTTACAGATTTGCGTTACGTAGACGCACTGCAGTGCGTCTCTACAGATATGCGATGGTTCAAAACCTTTGATCCTCTGAACCTCTGAACCTTTGCACCTTTGTACCTTAATTTAATGCATCATGAAAAATGATTCCCAGCGTATATCTTTCGCCCGAATGCACTTCGCTCACGCCATGTTTCATATTCACACGATAATAACCTTTAGTGCCTTTTACAGGTCTGAAATTGGTCGTAAAAACAAGAATATCTCCCTTTTTGGGTTTCAAAACAATCGCTTTAGATTGCGCTCTTGGCGTTTGTTGGGTAAGAACAAATTCGCCGCCTGTAAAATCTTCGTCAGGTTCTGAAAGAAAAAGCACAATTTGAAGAGGAAAGTAAACATCGCCATACAAATCCTGATGCAAAGTATTAAAACCGCTTTTGCCATATTTTAGAATTAAAACTGTAGCTTTCAGTTGATTATTGTCGTGGCATTGTTTTAATAGTTCTTGATGCTGGTTCGGAAAAACGGTATTAATATTTAGAGCTTTCATCCAGGAATTGGCAATCGGTGCCAATTTGGGATAGATTGCAGATCTAATGTTCTGAATTAAATCTGGAAGCGGATAATCAAAATATTTGTATTCGCCTAAACCAAATCGGTAGCGTTCCATTACAACCGTTTTTCTGTATAAATCGGGATTTGGATAATTGGCTTTTAAAGATTCACATTCTTCGTTGCTTAGCATATTCTCAAGAACAGCAAATCCGTTTTCGTGCATTAATTCCGTTATGTTTTCCCAGTTTAAAGATTCTATATTTGTTTTCATGATTTTGTTTTTGATAGGCCGCCGTCAACTCTTATCTCAATTCCGTGAATGTAAGAAGCATCATCTGAGGCTAGAAAAAGTGCTGTTTTAGCAATTTCAGATGCTTCTCCAAAACGTTGAAATGGCAGGGTAGGAGTAACAGCATCAATTGTATTTTGAATATTTTCCTGGCTCATGCCTGTATTATTAAAAATATTTGTGGCAATATAACCCGGGCTGATTCCGTTTACACGTATTTTTTTTGAAGTGCATTCGGCAGCAAAAGTTTTGATAAAAGACTGAACCGCAGCTTTTGCCGCTGTATAAATTGACATATTGGGCTGGCCGATATCTGTTAAAAAAGTAGTATTTAAAATAATCGAGCTCCCTTCTGGCATTAATGGCAAAATCTGCTGTACGGTAAAAAAAGTTCCTTTGACCAGCATATCAAAAACCTCATTAAATTCTTCGATTGTTACGTTTTCAATAGAATTGAACTTTCCGTATCCAGCATTTACAAACAAAACATCTATCTTGCTGGTATGCTTTTTTATTTGATTTTGAAGTTCGAAAATATCTGATAATTGCCCGGCATTTGATACGATTCCGAATGCATTTTTTCCTAATTCCCCAACAGCTTTATTTACCGTTTTTTCACTGCGTCCCGTAATAATTACTTTTGCGCCATTATTGATAAATTCTTGAGCAGTTGCAAATCCCATTCCGTTGGTGCCCCCTGTAATAAAAGCAGTTTTGTTTTGTAATTTTTCCATTTCTTATGATTTTAGAATGCAAAGTTTCTAAAATCGGAAAGGGTAAAAAATCCGAAACTTGCGGTTTTGGGATTAGTTTTTAGACACAAATTCACGAATTAAACTAATTCTATTCGCATAGATTTAAAAAATAATTCGTGAATTAGTGGTTAAAAAAAATTAAAGATTGATGTGCGCGCCTTCCCAGCCAATTATTGCTGTTTTTCGGGTATTTCCCCACATATAGCCTCCAAATGTTCCAGAAGATTGAATCACGCGATGGCACGGAATTAAAAAGGCAACAGGATTGCTGCCAATTGCAGTTCCTACAGCTCGGGAAGCGTTTGGTTTTTGAATTTGTTGTGCAATAGAACCATAAGTGGAAAGCTGTCCCATCGGGATTTTTAATAAAGCTTCCCAAACTTTCAGCTGAAAATCGGTTCCTTTTAAATGCAGTTTGATTTCAGATAATTTACTCCAATCGTTTTGGAAAATAAATAGTGCATTTTGCTGCGATAAATCTAGCTTTTTCGAGAATTGAGCATTTGGGAATTTATCTTTTAGGGCAATAAACCCTGCTGCTTCGTCTTCGGCAAAAGCCATAAAACAAACACCTTTTGAGGTAGATGCAACGATAATATTTCCAAATGGGCTTTCGGCAAAGCTGTAGTTGATCGCTAGATTTTTTCCGCCGTTTTTATATTCTGCTGGAGTCATTCCTTCAATATTTACGAATAAATCGTGAAGGCGGCTTGTTCCGGATAGTCCTGTTTCAAAAGCGGTTTCAGAAACGGTTGCCTGATTTTCTTTCAGTAATTTTTTGGCGTGCTCGATGCTTGTGTATTGTAAAAACTTCTTCGGACTTGTTCCTGCCCATTCGCTAAAAAGCCTCTGAAAGTGAAACGGGCTTAAATGTACTTTCTCTGCAACCTCATCCAGATTAGGCTGATCTTTAAAATTTGCTTTGATATAATCTATGGCTTCGGCAATACGATTATAATTAATGGTTTCCTGTGTGTTCATTTTCTTTCCATTTTATAATACAAAGATCGATTGGTTTTGGCAGGTATAAAATCCGAAACTTGCTTTGTTTTTTTGTTTCAAGTTTCAGGTTTAACGTTTCACGTTCCAACTTAACTTGAAACTTGAAACTTGAAACTTGAAACTTGAAACAAAATTTTTTACAATTCTTTTTCCATCTTAAAATTAATTAATTCAACACCCAAACGAATATTTTTTTGCTCGGCTTTTGCAGTAAAACCTTTTTTTTCAAAAAATGGTTTTGCAGTGATGCTGATGTCTGAAGTTATAATTTTTGAATGATGCTTTTTAGCCTCGATTTCCAATTCATTTAAAATTTTATCTGCAATTCCTTGTCTTTGGAAATCTTTGTGAATGTAAAAGAAATCAATATAGTTTCCGTCTTTTAAGGTTCCGAATCCAGTAATTTGATTTTCAATAATGGCTAATAAAACAAATTGTTTTTCGATAACTTCAATCCATCGTTCTTTGTTTTTAACGCCAGAAATCCAAGCTTCGATTTGTTCTGGAGTATAATCGCTTTTACAAATAGATTGAATGGTTTCGGCATACATTTTTTGCATTTCAGTAAGATTTGAAAGTGTGGCTCTACGGATGTTCATCTTTTATGATATTGGCTGATGAAATATTAAGATTTAATTAAAGTATATTTGGCAGTGTTTTGATTTCCTGTAATCTCAAAAAGTTTGAGTTTCAATCCTTTTTTTAAATCACGGCTTGCAGTAGCTGGCGAAATATCTTTAAAAACGTGCATATAATCTTTTCTGGTAAATTCTTTAATTCCAAGAGAATGGAAGTATTCTAGTCTGTCAATGTCTTTTATTATTCTATTATCGTAATTAAGTAGATTTTCTAATGATTTATTTATCACATCTAGCATATACTCAATAAAATAAGTTGATTTACCGCTGCTGTCACTCATAGCTAAAGATTTGTAATAACTATCCTGTGTTTTACTTATCAATGTCTCAAAAGGTAAAAATTCGAAAACAGGATATTCTTCCATCAGAATAATGGTTTGCCACAATCTTCCCATTCTTCCGTTTCCATCTAGAAAAGGATGAATGAATTCCATCTCATAATGGAAGACACAGCTTTTTATTAAAGTTAGTTCATCTTTATTTTTTAAATACTCAAATAAATCATTCATTAAAAAAGGAACATTCTCGTAAGGAGGAGCTATGTGCGCAACCTTTGTTCCCTTCACAATTCCCACTCCTTGTTTTCGATATTTTCCAGCATCTAGAATTAGGTCTTTCATCAATAATTGATGGGCACTTAGAAAGCTTTTAGAAGAAGTCGATTTATATTTCTCTAAATCATCATAAACTCTAATTGCATTTAAGACTTCTAGTACATCTTTTTGAGGACCAATTACTCTTTTATTTTCAATTAATGCAGTTATTTGTTCTTCTGATAAAGTGTTCCCTTCAATTTGTAATGAAGAATGTATCGTTTTAATTCTATTCTGTTTTCTTAGTTTTGGAGACTGTTTGTCAAGGTATACGGCATTTAAGGCTCCAATTTTTTCAGAAATGGAACTTATTAGTTTTAATATGTTAGGTGTGATGTCATAAGGAGGTTTCATGATAGTATCATTTGATACTATCAAAAATAATATTTTTTGATTTAATGCGCTACGGTTTTAGAAAAAACATTAATTACAACAACCCCAATTATGATTAAAGCTAAGCCAATGATAGCTGGTAAATCGGGAATTTCTTTGAAGAAAATAGCGCCAATTATCGTGATTAAAACGATGCCGACCCCAGACCAGATTGCATAGGCAAAACCAACGGGAATGGTTCTAATGGCAAAACTTAAACAATAAAATGCACCGCAATAGCCAATAATAGTAATGATGCTTGGGATGAGTTTGGTGAATTCTTCAGACTTTTTTAATGCTGAGGTGGCAATGATTTCGAAAACAATAGCAATAAATAGGAATAAAAAATTTTTCATGATTTCTGTTTTTTACAAAGTTAAGTTTTGTGCCAGACGGGAAGTAATTTATTTATCGAATATGAATTTCTGTTTCATTGTTTTTTACCTCATTATAACAATCCATGCATAACATTTTAAAATCGGCTCTGGCTTGAAAAACATCTGTCCACTCTTCACCATTGTCGAGAAGCCATTGTTCGCATTCTCCACACCAAGCAATTTGAGGAAGATCTTCTTCGGCTTCTGAATAGTAAAAGCCTACTTTTTCTTTTGAATCTATTGCCATTGCAATGTGAATGCAGCCAAAAGTCATTTCTTTTGTACCATGTATTTCGCATAAAACTTTTTCGATCATAATTTTCTTTTGCCTTTTTATAAGTTAAGAGTTTTCAAATTTAAATTTATAATTTTTGGAGTCATAAATAATAATGCTTTTTATGATTTCTGGTTTGCGTGAGGGATAGGAGCTAGCTACCGAAGTAGCGCGGATAGCCCGACATGATTTAAGAAAAGGCCTAATGCAGGCAAAGCATATTAGGCCTTTTCTTAAATTATGGCACGTCCAGATTAATTTTAGATTTCTGATATGCGATTTTAGATTTGACTATTTCTTTTATGGGTTTAGCGATAATCCTACGCTAAAAAATACTCTTACTTTGTCTATATTATTGATCCAAGAGGTATCAAAATGGATTGGGCCTAAAATGGACTGATAGGAAATTGCGGCTCCTCCAGAGATTACTAGACTAGGGTCAAAATTATCATCCCAGTTTCCTTTTGGGCTAAAGGCATGATCTATATACTCGTTAAAAGTGCCAAAACCAACGGTTGCGATATTAAAATGAGGCGTCAGATAAATTTTCCCGGTTAGATTTATCTGAGAGCCAAGTCTAAGCCCCATATATTGGGTTACATTAAGTTCGTCTTCGTTCAAACCTGCGAATGAAAAACGATTACTTCCTGAACTTGGTATGATGCCGCCTATGAAGTATTTTGATGCATAACCAAAATTTGAAAACGGAATATCATTATGTTTGAGCTTGTCTTGAAAAATAAAATAAGAATCGAATCCTACTATTCCAGTAATTTTCTTTTTGAGAAGTGCTCTTTTTTCAAAACTAAAGCCAAATTTTGTGTAGCCATTTGTTGAGCCAGAGATGTTTGTAATATCTGGATCAGAAAACGAAGAGTTAATATTGGTAAGAAATGATCGGGCTACATTTGATTTTATGATTGTTCCATTTGTCGCAAAAAAAACTTTATCCATGCCATTATAAGAATAATGCATATTGAATTCGATGTTATTAAAGTCGTAATTAGTCAATGAAATTGAGTTTGGATTGTATTCTCTGTCGTATTTTGGTTTTAAATTAGTGTAATGATAGTTTAGTCCAAAACCAAAATAACTTTTCAGAGAATTCAGATTTCTGTTTATTTCATTGTTGAATTCGAAAGCGTTATAAAGTATATTGTCTGAAGCTTTACCGTTAATATAAATTTCCTGTCTCAGCAAAGCGCCATATGCTTCTGATGCCCACCACCATTCTCTGTGGCCTCCAAAATTTTTCTGGTAATTGATTCTCGCTTTTGGCTGTTCGGCAATGTCCACCGTTAAAAGAAGCCTTGATGCATCTGCAAGCACATTTCTTCCTGTGTAGTTAAAAATTATTCCGACACCTCTGTAAGTATCATAGTGAATTGAAGTATTTAACTGATTTTTAGCACGTTCAAATCCGAATAGTGTGATGCCTAATTTATCTTCGTCTTTAATGAAATAACTATACGTAATCTCATCAAAAAGATTTGTCCCCATTGCTCTGTTAATCCCAGCTATCAAATCTTTGGTGGTATATTTTACATGAGTTTTCAGGTTTGCCCTACCAATCACTAAAGGAAGGTTTTCAGGACTTATTTTCTTGTACACAATCGTATCTAGAATAAACTCATTTGGCATATCTGGCAGTTTATGAGTTCGTTGCTGAAATCTCTTTAACTTTTCTGATAGAGCAATTAGAGCGGGAAGATTTTGATTGGTAGCAATTTTACCATCCTTGTAGATTTCGTTGCTATTGGCAAAATCGGCAGTAGAGAAACGCAGATTAGGTAAATGATCAACCAGTATTGTACATAAATCGCGATTTGCAGGATTTTTAATGTTACTCGGAAACATACTGGTCTGCATTAATATAGTCATAAGATTATTCAGCTTATCGACAGGTTCCATTCCACCTCCAACGTCGCTTCCAATGATAATATCGGCACCCATTTGTTTGGCAACATCTGTCGGGAAATTATTCAAAACTCCACCATCTACCAAAACTGTTTTTCCGTAAGGCATCGGTTTGAAGATAGCAGGCAGCGACATACTGGCACGCATGGCGTAGGATAAACTTCCTTTGCTTAAAATAACTTCTTTTCCTTCTACCAAGTCTGTAGCCATAGCCCTAAAGGGAATCGGGAGACTGTCAAAATCTTTGACATTATATACCGGAAAAGTTAATTCGGAAAGGTATTCTCTTAGATTTTGGTCATTTAATAGAGAGCCAATACTGTTGAGTTTTCCGTCTTTAACGCCGATGCCTACTAAATATCGTTGAAATTCTCGTTTCTCTTCAGCACTTACAGATCGTAGAGATTGTCCGCCGCCCAAGAGCTTATCCCAATAAATGTCTTTAGTGATTTTTTCTATGCTATCACCAGAATATCCCATTGCATACAAACCGCCTATAATACTTCCCATACTGTTTCCGACAATAAGATCTGGAACAATATGCAGCGAATCCAGTTTTTGCAAAAGAGGAATATGTGCAATTCCTTTTGCACCGCCACCGCTTAAAACTAATACGACTTTAGGCTTTTTTTCTTGAGAAAAAAGAAAGTGCGGGAGGGCTAGTAAAAATAAGAAGACGAATAAATAAGATGTTTTTTTCAAGATTACAGTATTTATGTAGTTGAGAAATAGTAACTTATTTTAATTACTAAAATTAAGAGATATTCTTTAAAAAGTATCTTTTTTATAGAAATCTTTTTTGTCTGTTAAAAATAAAACCCGACAAGTTTATAAAACCTGTCGGGTTTGAATATGTGATTAAATCTAAGATTTACAATCTAAAATCAATTAGTATCTGTAGTACTCTGGTTTGAATGGACCTTGAACTTCTACACCAATGTAAGCAGCTTGATCTTCACGTAAAGTTTCTAATTCAACGCCTAATTTAGCTAAGTGTAAAGCAGCAACTTTTTCATCTAAATGTTTTGGTAACATATAAACTTCATTTTTGTAAGCTGCGCTATTGTTCCATAATTCGATTTGAGCTAAAGTCTGGTTTGTAAATGAGTTACTCATTACAAAACTTGGGTGACCTGTAGCACAACCAAGGTTTACTAAACGACCTTCTGCTAAGATAATGATATCTTTTCCAGCGATAGTATATTTGTCAACCTGAGGTTTGATTTCGATTTTAGAAGCACCGTGGTTTTTGTTTAACCAAGCCATATCGATTTCATTATCAAAGTGTCCGATGTTACAAACAACTGTTTTGTCTTTCATTTTTTCGAAATGACTTCCCACCACGATATCTTTATTTCCTGTAGTTGTAATGATAATATCAGCATTAGCAATTACAGTATCTAATTTTTTAACTTCGTAACCGTCCATTGCAGCTTGCAGAGCACAAATCGGATCGATTTCAGTAACTGTTACAATAGAACCAGCACCTCTAAAAGAAGCAGCAGTTCCTTTTCCTACGTCACCATATCCGCAAACAATTACTCTTTTTCCAGCCAACATTAAGTCAGTTGCACGACGAATAGCGTCTACTGCAGATTCTTTACAACCGTATTTGTTATCAAATTTAGATTTAGTAACAGAGTCGTTAATGTTGATAGCAGGCATTGGTAAAGTTCCCGCTTTTACTCTTTCGTAAAGTCTGTGAACACCAGTTGTAGTTTCCTCAGAAAGACCTTTAATTCCAGGAACCAATTCTGGGTAACGGTCAATAACCATGTTAGTTAAATCTCCACCGTCATCAAGAATCATGTTTAATGGTTTTCTGTCTTCACCAAAGAATAAAGTCTGCTCAATACACCAGTCAAATTCTTCTTCATTTAAACCTTTCCAAGCATACACAGAAATTCCAGCAGCAGCAATAGCAGCAGCAGCCTGATCCTGAGTAGAGAAAATGTTACAAGAAGACCAAGTAACTTCTGCACCAAGAGCAATTAAAGTTTCGATCAAAACAGCAGTTTGAATCGTCATGTGCAAACATCCAGCAATACGAGCACCTTTTAATGGTTGTTCGTCTTTGTATTCAGCACGAAGTGCCATTAAACCTGGCATTTCAGCTTCAGCTAGTTCAATTTCTTTTCTTCCCCAAGCCGCTAGAGAAATGTCTTTTACTTTATAAGCCACATAAGGCGTAGTTGTAGTACTCATTTATAGTATATTTGTATATTGTAAAATTTTTGCAAATTTACATAATACCTTTTGAATTTTACTATTTTCTGTAAGATTTGTGAAATCTTTAATTTCTTAATCTCTAGAATGTTAGTTATAAAGGTCTTTAGGAGCTAATCCTGCTGTCCGCTATATCTTTTCCTGGCTAAAGAAGCCAGAAAAAGGATGCCGCTTCCATCAGGGCTAAAAAGATCAGACATTCGATTAGAAATTTCATTTTCAAAAGAAAAATAATTCATAATCATAATTAAAACGTAATGCCTTTATTTCAGACCATACAATTCAATGAAAATACTAAAATATTAATTTGGGAAATAACCGAATCTTTTGAGGAATTGTATAGCAGAGTAACCTTGAAAGAAAAGACACAGCGCAGGCTTGACGGAATGAAATCGCAGATGCATCAGCGTGCTTTCTTAAGTGTGCGAATGCTTATTCAGGAGATGGGCTTTACAGATAAAGACCTGCATTATGATGAGTTTGGAAAACCGTATTTTGATTGTCATAATTACATATCGATAACACATTCCTATCATTTTGCTGCTATAATTATAAGTCATGAAACTGTGGGAATTGACATGGAACTGCAGCGAGAGAAAATACAGAGGATTGCAGATAAATTTACCGATTTTGAATGTGATTACTTAGAGTCTAATGTTACAGAAGAATACATAAAAAAACTTACCGTTATCTGGGGAGCCAAAGAGGCAATTTTTAAAATTAGAAATGAAAAAGGGATAAGTTTTAAAGATCATATTAATGTGAGCAACTTTTCTCTAGGAGAATCCCAAACCAAGGCAAGTCTTCATTTTGATAATTTGATTAAGGATTTTGATGTGCATTATCAGGAAATCAAATCGGATAATTTTGAAGGAACATTTACTTTGGTTTATACTTTTGAGAAGTAATCACAAAGTTCTTTCCTAGCAATGACTTTGCAGGGTAATTAAATTTCACTTTCTTTTTGCCTGTGCTGAAACATACTCATGTATAAAAATGTGCTCATTTTACGAGCGCGTCTTTTTAATGTTTCGGCGTTTTCTCCTTCAAAATGCTCGTCAATGGTCTGAAACCAATGATTGAGCCAGATTCCGAATTCGTTCACAGTGATTTTTTCATCAAAATGAGCATCGACTTCATTGTGCACAGCATGGGGATTTCCTTTGTATTTGCGAACACCAAATAGATTGGTTTCCCAAAAATCAGTCAGTTTTTCGAGATGCGCATTCCAATCAGAAATCATTTCATTAAAATAAGAGCCGATTTCTTGGTCGGCTCTTATTTTAGCATAAAACTGATGAACCAAAAAGGAAACATCGGTTCTATTTTCTATTTGTTTTTTCATAGAATAAAACTATTTAAAAGTATAAAAAACAAACTTAAAGCTCCACTTAGCATAATAAGATTGAAAACTACTTTATGTTTCATTTGCGCCAATATAGAAGTATTTGCAAAAACACAGGCCAAAACTATAATTGCCAGCTGAATCATTTGCGGGATAGAAGTTCCGTTGGCTAAAACGTACATGGCTGCAGCGCCTCCTAAGCAGCTTTGTCCAATTACTGCCATGGCAGCAGAACCCATATAATTTCTATTGAAAATGTCGAATGTTGTTTGATATAGTGTCATGATATTCAGTTTTTTATATCAACAAAATTACAACCGCAATAGCACTCCATTTTATGATTAAAATCATAAAACGAGAATTTTTTTATCTGTATACTTTTCGGTTAATGATCTTCAATTCACCTTTTTTCTCCAATGTTTTAATGGTCCTGATGACAGTTTCTACCCGCAAACCAGTTAAATCTCCAATTTGCTGTCTGGTAAAGTTAATGAGATAGCCATTTTCGTCCTTTTGAAAATTAAAATACGCGATTCCGTGGTCGATCAATTTTAAAACGCGATGCTCTGGTTCATGCGTCGAAATTTCGGCAGCCATGACCGATTTATAATACAATCTCTGGGCTAGATTTTCTATTATCTTAAGGCTTATTTTTGGATTTTCTTCTAAAAGCTTCATGAAGTTTTCTTTTGGAAGAATATAAATCTCGGTATCTTCAACAGCTATTGCGTTTGCTGGATATTTTTGATTTAGAAATAACGGAGGTTCACCAAAAGATTGTTTATTATAAAAAATGCCTTGTATAAATTCGCGGCCATCATCATTATAATTGCTCATTTTTACTTCGCCAGAAATAATTTGATAATAATGTGATGGCAGATTCCCTTCTTCAAAAATGATATCATTTTTATCAAATGATTTTGTTATAACTCCGTATTTTTCTAGCAATTCAACTGTAATCATAATGTGTTGTTTACGTTATCAAAAGACGTTCAACAAATATAATTCATTCAAAATAGTTCTTCTGCATTAAAAATCTTTTACTTTTACACCCCGTATGCAAGAACAGATTCTCACAATTAGACAACAGATTTTAGAAGCAAAAAGCAATGGTCAAAAATTATTGGCAGTGCTTTTGGATCCTGATAAAATCGTACTGGAAAATTTAAGCCATTTGATTGAGAAAATTAACCAGTCGCCTGCAACCCATATTTTTGTGGGAGGAAGTATTGTGCAGAATGCTATTTTGGAAGAATTAATTGCGGCATTAAAAGAAAAAACAAACTTGCCAGTTGTTTTATTCCCAGGAGACCCTTCGCAGATTTCACCAAAGGCAGACGGTATTTTGTTTTTGTCTTTGCTGTCTGGAAGAAATCCAGATTATTTGATTGAGTATCAGGTTCAAGCGGCTCCAATTCTTAAAAAAACAAATCTTGAAGTTATTTCTACAGGATATATTTTGATAGAAAGCGGCAACGAAACTGCTGTGGCGCGTGTAAGCAAAACAAAGCCGCTAAGCCGTGAAAATCTTAATTTGGTTTTGGCGACAGCTCAGGCAGGAGAAATGTTAGGAAATCAACTCATTTATTTAGAAGCGGGAAGCGGTGCAAAACAGCCTGTTCCGACAGAAATGATTGAACTGATTTCTCAAAATATTCAAATTCCTGTTATTGTTGGTGGAGGAATTGTAGATTTGCACGGAATTCAAAAAGCATATAAAGCTGGTGCAGATTTGGTTGTCATTGGAACTGCCTTTGAAAATAACAGTCATTTTTTTGAGTTATAAATGTCAAACACCACATTTAGATGATAGATTTTTTTCTAGATAGTTACAAAAATGCACCTCTATGGCATATTGCCCTAGAGTTTTTAGTTTTTGTATGCGGAATTTTAAGTGTTTGGTTTGCAAAAAAAGAAAATATTTGGGTGTATCCAACAGGCTTGATAGCGACGGTTATATCAGTTTATCTGCTTTATATTGCAGGTTATATAGGAGACATGATTATTAATGCTTATTTTTCAATAATGAGCATTTACGGCTGGTATGTATGGGCAAAAGGAGGAACTGTTGAAGAAAATCTGCCAATTACCCGTACCAATTTTAATGAAAAAATAATCGGAATCTTACTGTTTATAGTGACTGTTTTTGTAGTTTTCGGGATTTATAAATATTTCGATTATACAATACATCCAGACAATTATGTCGATATGATTTCGTCTGGAATATTTTTCGCAGGAATGTGGTATATGGCCAGAAAAAAAATAGAAAACTGGACACTTTGGATTATTGGTGATATTGTTGTTGTGCCTCTCTACGCTTATCGCGGTTTAGGGATGCTGTCACTTCAATATATAATTTTTACAATTTTGGCTATTTCAGCTTATTTAGAATGGAGAAAGATCTTAGACAGCAAAAAACAAGTATCATAAAAATTGCTTTGTTTGGACCTGAAAGTACAGGAAAAACAACCTTAGCAAAACAGCTTGCAGATTACTACGAAACCGAATGGGTTCCCGAGTTTGCACGTGACTATCTGCAAGAAAAATGGGAGGAGAATAAGCACATTTGCGTAGCCGATGATATGATGCCTATTGCGTATGGACAAACAGCGTTGGAAAACGAAAAATTGGCAAGCGCAAATAAATACTTGTTCTGCGATACGAATTTGATGGTGACCAAAGTCTTTTCTGAAATGTATTATGGTTTTTGCGATCCGCTTTTAAATGAAGCGGCGCTTAAACACGAATACGATTTGTTTTTCCTGACTGACATTGATGTGCCGTGGGAGAAAGACGATATTCGCGATACTCCTGAAGGGCGCGAAACTGTCTTTTCTGTTTTTAAACAAACTTTGATAGACACTAAAAAGCCTTTCATAACCTTATCTGGTGACAAAGAAACGCGCTTGGCAAAAGCAACGGCTATTATTGATAATTTGACTATTGCGAAAGAAAAAGGCTTTTCTTCTTCAGATTTTGTTCAAATTTATGAAAGAGGAATTCCTTTTGCGAACGTTATAAAACAGCTCGAAATTTTTGACAATGGAATTGCTAAGAGTAATTTACTAAGCCCAGCGAGAATTGATAATGGTATTTTGAGCTTATCTGAAAAAGATTTTGAAGAAAAAGCAATCTTTTTTGATAAACAGAAAGAAAATTTAAAAATTAAAAAGTTTGTTCCTGCCTCTGGTGCCGCATCGAGAATGTTCAAATTTTTGAACACTTTTCTAAATGATTTTGATATTCAAAAAGAAACTATAAACGCTTACATTAACAGAAAAAAAGATAAAGAGCTTGCTATTTTTATTATCGGAATGGAAAAGTTTCCTTTTTTTGAAGCAATAGATCAAAAATTAAGAGAAGTTTATCCTGATTTTGAAACCCTTGAGAGAGATTACAAAAATTATTATTTTATAAAATTGTTATTGTCTCCTGACTATTTTGATTTTGCCAATAAACCAAAAGCAGTATTGCCATTTCATTTGTATGAAACACATATAGCGAATCCGATTGAAGAGCATTTAAATGAATGCGTACATTATGCTACTTCAAAAAATGTTTCCAATTTGCATTTTACAGTTTCAGAAATTCACCAAAACTTGTTTTATAAAGGAGTTAATGAAGTTATAGAAAAGATTGAAGAGCCTTCTGGTGTTAAAATTAATATTGGGTATTCATACCAAAATAAAAGCACAGATTCCATTACTATTGATGAAGAAAAAAAATTAGTTAAGGATAAGAATGATAATTTAGTCTTTAGGCCAGGAGGACATGGTGCCTTAATCGAAAATTTGAATAACCTAGAGGCAGATGTAATTTTTATTAAAAATATAGACAACGTAATTCAGAATCATATTGATAAAATTACCTTGTACAAAAAAGCACTAGCAGGTGTTTTAATTGAAGTACAGCAAAAAATTTTTTCGTATTTAAAATTAATTGACCAGAAAGAGATTGAAGAAAATCATTTGGCAGAAATTATCTTGTTTTTAAAGGAAAAACTCAATGTTGAGATGAATGCTGATTTCGGTAAATTTACTTTTGAAAATAAAATAAGCAAAATAAAAGAACTTTTAGATAGGCCAATTCGTGTTTGCGGAATGGTGAAAAATGAAGGAGAACCTGGAGGTGGCCCATTTTGGGTAATGAATGATAAAGGAGTAAGCTCTCTTCAAATTGTTGAAACTTCTCAAGTAGATTTGACTAATAAGAAACAGCAGACAATTTTAGCAGAATCGACACATTTTAATCCAGTAGATTTGGTTTGCGGTATTAAGAACTATAAAAAAGAGAAATTTGACCTATTGCAATTTGTCGATCGAAAAGCAGGTTTTATTGTAGAGAAAAGTGTCGATGGAAAAACAGTGAAAAGTTACGAATTGCCAGGGTTATGGAATGGATCAATGGCCAATTGGCTGACCGTTTTTGTTGCCGTCCCTCTGATTACTTTTAACCCAGTAAAAACGGTAAACGATTTGTTGAAAGCAGCGCATCAGCCACAATAATATGGATTCAGAAAAAATCATATCAGAATTAAATTTTAAGGCCGTTCGCAGCAGCGGTTCTGGCGGGCAAAACGTGAATAAAGTTTCGTCAAAAGTAGTTCTGAGTTTTGATTTGAATGCTTCTCAAACTTTGTCTGATGAAGAAAAATTACTTCTGCAAGAAAATATTGCATCAAGATTGACTTCTGAAAATATCTTAATTTTAAATTGCGACGAAGACCGAAGCCAACTTAAAAACAAAGAAATTGTAACCAAACGATTTCTGGAAATTATCAAAAAAGGATTGTATGTTCCAAAAGTCAGAAAGGCAACAAAAGTCCCGAAAGCTGTAATTAAGAAAAGAATTAAAGACAAGAAGACTCTTTCTGATTTAAAGCAATCTCGAAGAAGACCGAATTTAGATTAAATATCAATTTTAAAATTCCAAATTCTAAAAGAAGACCTCTAAGGCTTTTGGAATTTGGAATTTGATTTTTGGAATTTTTAACATTACATTTGCACTGTCTCAAAGGGGTGCTCCAAATAACGAGCTGAGATCATACCCAAAGAACCTGAGCGAGTAATGTTGCTAAGGGAAAAACGACACTATCGAGCGTGCACACTTTATTTTGTCGTGAAACACATTTATTAATTTAACAAAAGAATAATTCCCCCTTTTATTCGTAATTCTTTACGAATGAAAACTATTTTTCAAGGTGCTAAGGCACAGAGGTACAAAGGCACAGAGGTTTTTGCAAACAAAACCAAATTTATCTTTTCTACATTTTCTTTTCTTTTTACTCTTTTATCTTTTTCACAGCAGCAAGATTCTACAAAAGTGAATCAGCTGGATGATGTTTTAGTTTCTGCGGTTCGTGTTACGTCAAAGACTCCTGTGAGTTTTAGCAATATGGATAAAAAGGAGATTAAGTTTAGAAATTTAGGTCAGGATATTCCAGTCTTGATGAACTATCTTCCTTCGGTAGTAACAACTTCAGATGCTGGTAACGGTGTTGGTTATACCGGAATTAGAGTACGTGGAAGTGACGCTACGCGTGTAAACGTAACCATAAACGGAATTCCGTACAATGATGCTGAAAGTCAAGGAACTTTTTGGGTAAATATGCCCGATTTTGCTTCTTCTGTAGAAAGTCTACAATTGCAGCGCGGTGTTGGAACATCAACAAATGGAGCAGGAGCATTTGGAGCAAGCTTAAATATGCTGACGGATAGTTATGCAAGAAAAGCGACAGGTGAAATTTCAAGTTCTGCTGGATCTTTCAATACTTTTAAAAACACGGTAAAATTTAGTACGGGTTTATTAAATGACCATTTTGAAATTGCTGGACGTTTGTCTGCAATAAAATCTCACGGATATATTGACCGTGGAAGCGCAGATTTAAAATCATATTTCTTGCAGGGAACTTACGTTGGTAAAACGACTTTAATTAAAGCATTGGTTTTTGGAGGAACTCAAAAAACGTATCAATCTTGGAATGGAATCGATGGAGAGACGTTAAACACAAATCGTACTTTTAACTCGGCAGGAATGTACACAGACGATGCAGGAAATGTACATTTCTATGATAACGAAACCGATAATTACAATCAGGATCATTATCAATTGCACTGGAGTGAATCGATTTCTGATAAATGGAGTACAAACTTGGCATTTCATTATACAAAAGGAAAAGGCTATTACGAAAACTATAAAGAAGATGAGCCTGTTGCAGGATATGGACCAATTCAACCAACAAAAACACTTGAAGACGACAATGGAGATTTAGTTCCAGTAACCGATTTGATTCGCCAAAAATGGTTGGATAATGATTTCTACGGAACTACTTTTTCTGCTAAATATGTGACCGAAAAACTAAATGTTATTTTAGGAGGAGGCTGGAATAAATATGAAGGAGATCATTTCGGAAAAGTGATCTGGGCTCAATACTCGGATCAATCAGCATTGGGGGCTCATTATTACGATGATTATTCATCAAAAACAGATGGTAATGTTTTCGCGAAAGCAAATTATCAATTTACAGAAAAGTTAAGTTTCTATGGCGATCTGCAATATAGAAGAGTTCGTTACAAAGCCAATAGCGCAGAAACTGGTCTGGTAGATGATACTTTCAATTTCTTCAATCCGAAAGCAGGTTTAAATTACGCTTTTAATCAAAATAGCACTTTATATTTTTCTTACGCAAGAGCTAATCGTGAACCAAATAGAACCGATTACGAAGGCGGAAATGTGAAGCCTGAAAAACTGAATGATTTTGAATTAGGCTGGAGATTCAACACAGAGAAGTTTCAATTGAATTCAAATGTATATTATATGGGATACAAAGATCAATTAATCTTAACAGGAAGATTGGACGATGTAGGAAACCCAATTCGTGCTAATACAGAGAAAAGCTACCGTTTAGGTTTCGAATTTGATGCGACAATTGCACTTTCTGAGAAATTTACTTTAAGGCCAAACTTTACTTTAAGCAGCAACAAAAATGTTGATTTAGCAGTTGATGGCGAATATTATGGTACAACCAAAATCGCCTATTCTCCAGAAGTTATTGCAGGAAACGTGATTGTATATAAACCGATAGAGAGATTATATCTTTCATTACTGCAAAAATATGTGGGAGAGCAATACATGAACAATATTGAACTTCCGGCAGCAAAATTGGCAGATTACTTTGTAAACGATTTTAATGCATCTTACGAAATTAAACCAAAAACGATTTTTCAATCTATAACAATCACAGCTTTGGTGAATAATATTTTCGATAAAAAATATGTTTCAAATGGATATATGTGGGATGTTTACCCTTACTATTATCCGCAAGCGGGAACAAATTTCTTAGTTGGTTTGAATTTAAAATTCTAATGAAGCCAAGACACAAAAAAGCCTGAAACTATTTTCAGGCTTTTTGTTTTAATTGTATACATGAATTACTGTTCCAGAAGATTCGACGCGATATTGTTTCATCGGATATTCCTTTCCGCCTAGTCCCGTAAACAGGTTATATTGAGTTTTATCGCAAGGGCATACAGCGTAAATTCCTTCAATTGTCATTGCTGTGCACGAAGTTAAAGCTTGGTTTGGGCAGGCAGCATCAAAAGCTGTATAAGTTCCTTCTCCAGTTTTCATTACGATAATTCCTTTTGCGCCAAAATTGGCAACATATACAGGATTGCTCGGATATATTAATTTGTTATAGGTGGGAAGATTAGTGTCCAGATAAGCGTTTATCGAATAATTAGGAATGTACGGATTGTTATTGCTTCTGTTGTTGTCACTGCAAGCAAATAAAACTGCGGTAAATGCGATAAAGAACCAGATTTTTTTCATTATTTGAATAAGAATTAGTTAAAACAAAAATAATTTATTTAGATTTGAAATCTATATGATTAACATATAATTATGTACTATTAAAAATTATAGTATATTTGTGGTAAGAAAATCCCGTCGCGATGGGATTTTTTGTATTTATATAAACGATGAAGTTATGAGTAAAGTATCTTATTATACAGCAGAAGGATTAAAAAAATTAAAAGATGAATTGGAGCATTTAAAAAGTGTAATGCGTCCAAAGGCATCTCAAGATATTGCAGATGCAAGAGATAAAGGTGACTTGTCTGAAAATGCAGAATATGATGCAGCAAAAGAAGCACAGGGTTTATTAGAAATGAGAATTGCTAAACTTGAAGAAGTATATGCAAACGCAAGATTAATAGACGAATCTCAACTAGACGTTTCTAAAGTTTTGGTTTTATCAAATGTGAAAATCAAAAATCAAAGCAACGGAATGGAAATGAAATATACTCTTGTTGCTGAAAGCGAAGCAGATTTAAAAACAGGTAAAATCTCTGTGACATCTCCTATCGGAAAAGGTTTATTGGGAAAATCTGTTGGAGAAGTAGCAGAAATTACAGTTCCAAACGGAGTTTTGAAATTTGAAATTCTTGAGATCACAAGAGACTAAATTATTGCGAGGAACGAAGCAATCACCTATTAAGACTTAAAAATAAACAATGGCATCAATATTCACTAAAATAGTAAACGGAGAAATTCCTGCATACAAAATTGCTGAAGACGATAATTATTTAGCATTTTTAGATGTAAATCCAAACGCAAAAGGACATACGCTTTGTATTCCGAAACAAGAAATCGATAAGATTTTTGATATGGATGAAGAACTGTATTTAGGATTAATGAAGTTTTCTAAAAAAGTGGCGGCAGCTTTAGAAAAAACAGTTCCATGCAAAAGAGTCGGAATTGCAGTTGTAGGACTTGAAGTGCCTCACGCACACGTACATTTGATTCCGTTAAACCATATGGATGAGATGCGTTTTATTGATAAAGTTTCGCTTTCAAAAGAAGAGTTTGAAGCTTTAGCGAAAGATATTCAATCAAATTTGTAAGATTCAAATAGAATAAGCTTGTCAGGCTGAGTGGAGTCGAAGACATATAAAGTTTGAAAATTATATAGAAAATAAAAGTGCAGTAATGATAAATTTACTGCACTTTTTTATTTAAAGCAATTTGAAAAGTAGTTCCTTTTCCAATTTCAGAATGTAAAACTTTGATTTTTCCGTTGTGATATTCTTCTACAATTCTTTTGGTTAAAGAAAGCCCAAGACCCCAGCCGCGTTTTTTGGTTGTATAACCAGTCTCAAAAATGGTTTTAAATTGTTTTTTAGGAATTCCAGTTCCAGAATCTTTAATGTTAATTTTTATATGATGTGCGTCTTGTTCAATTTGAAGGTCTAAAGTTCCTTTTCCCTTCATGGCATCAATCGCATTTTTAACCAAATTTTCGATAGTCCAACTATGCAAAGTTGGGTTTATCATGCCTAATATTGGAGAATTTGGAGCGTTAAATGAAAAGGCAACTTGCTTCGAAAAACGAGATTGTAAATATTCATAAGCCGTTTTTGTTTCTTCTACAATATCATGAAGTTCTAAAACAGGCACAGAACCGATTTTAGAAAAACGATCTGTAATGGTCTGCAGGCGTTCAATATCTTTCTCTATTTCAATGCTAATAGAAGGATCAATATCTTCGGTTTTTAATATTTCTACCCAGCCAATTAATGAAGAAAGCGGTGTTCCAATCTGATGTGCCGTTTCTTTTGCCATTCCCGCCCAAAGTTTGTTTTGGGTTGCCATTTTAGTGCTTTTGTAAAAATTGTAAATCAATGCAATGCATAAAAATATAATCAAAAGCAGGGCAATTGGATAATACTTGAGTTTATTCAGTAATGAAGAGTTTCCATAATATAACGTCTGATATTTTCCTGGAGCATACTCAAAAGTGATAGGCTCATTTTCGTTTTTCAGCTTATTCAAGAAAGCGGTTCTTTTTTTCTTATCGTTAAGAATTTCGTCAGGAACATTTACGGCACTTACCACTTTATCATACAGCATGATTATACCCGGAATTGAAGTATTATTGTTGAAAATCTGAAGCGGAAGCTCTACATCGGTATTTTCATCTGCATTTACAATTGTAATTTGAGCCTTCACAAAAAGGTTCATTTTTAAGCGTTCCTCGTTTTTAAAAATTTGGAAGAAAGTGTATGTGTTCCAAAGAATTAGAGAAATGATTATAAAACAAACAGAAATAATAATCCAGCGGGTTGTATTTGTTCTTTCAGAAAAAGACATATCAGTTTTTTTGAGGTATAAATATAACGAAATATACACATTTTATATTTTGCCGATACTGAAAGATTTTTCGATTTTATCTGTAAAACTATTTCATCTAATTAAACCATTTCAATACTTTTGTAGCTGCTAAAATGAGATTCTGTCTAAATTTTAAAGTATGATCAGCATTAACCCAAAAGAGATTCCAACGGCCAAATTGCAAGGCTATCTGCAGAGTTCAATTGGACCTAGACCTATTGCATTTGCAAGCACAATAAGCGAAGCAGGGATTCCGAATTTATCTCCGTTTAGTTTTTTTAATGTGTTTAGTGCCAACCCGCCAATTTTGGTTTTTTCGCCTTCAAGACGTGTTCGAGACAATACGATTAAACATACACTGATTAATGCCGAAGCAACTCGTGAAGTGGTCATAAATGTTGTCAATTACGATTTGGTGCAGCAGACTTCATTGGCAAGTACAGAATATGCAGACGGCGTAAACGAATTTATCAAAGCAGGGTTAACGCAGATTCCGTCAGATTTAGTAAAACCATATCGTGTAAAAGAGTCGCCTGTTCAATTTGAATGCAGGGTTACGCAGATTATTCCGTTAGGAACAGAAGGTGGGGCAGGAAATTTGATTTTGTGCGAAGTGGTAAAAATCCATATTCACGAATCTATTTTAGATGAAAATGGAGCAATCGATCAGCATAAAATTGATTTGGTTTCAAGACTTGGAAATAATTGGTATTCAAGATCTAACCAAGGGCTCTTTGAAGTCGCAAAACCCTTGACAACACTGGGGGTTGGCGTAGACGCGATACCAGATTTTGTAAAAGAAAGCCCCGTTTTCGATGGGAATGATTTAGGCAAACTTGGCAATATAGAAGCCTTGCCTACAAAAGAAGAAGTTAGTATATTTGTGAAGGAAAATTTCGCAGTCAAAGGAGTTTTAAGCTCTGACGACCAGAAAAAAGTACATTTAGAAGCCAAAAAATACTTGGATAATGGCGATGTAGAATCGGCTTGGAAAGTGCTTTTAGCTAAAAAATAAAAAGAAATAGAAACAATAATTAATATAGACGAAGATGGAAGTTACAGGAAAAGTAAAAGTGGTTAACCCAGAGCAGCAAGTTAGTGCCTCATTCAAAAAAAGAGAGTTAGTTGTTACTACTGAGGAGCAGTATCCACAGCATATTTTAATCGAATTTACGCAAGATAAATGCGATTTGTTGAGTAGCTATAAACAAGGAGATGCAGTAAAAGTTTCTATCAATTTAAGAGGAAGAGAATGGGTTAATCCGCAAGGAGAAACTAGATATTTCAATAGTATTCAAGGTTGGAGAATCGAAAGATTAGCGGCAGAAACTCCAGGACAGGCTCCTGCAATGCCAGCAGCAGAAACTTTTGCTCCAGCAACAAACGTAAACGACGACGAACCAGACGATTTACCGTTCTAAAAACGTTTAAATTCCAAAATTATAAATTCCAAATTCCAATTCATTCACGTGATTTTGGGATTTGGAATTTTAGTTTAGAGCGTTATTTTATTTAAATAAACGACATTACTCTGGAACTTTGGAATTTGAAATTTTCATTATTGAAATTTTAAAAGAATGTATTATTTATTCAACGATTTATTTTTTCCGCCAGTTACAGAAGCTGATGAAGAAGGAGTTTTGGCAATAGGAGGCGATCTAAGTTCAGAACGTTTGCAGTTGGCTTACAAAAGCGGTATTTTTCCGTGGTTTAATGAAGGTGAGCCTATTCTTTGGTGGGCTCCAGATCCGAGAATGGTACTTTTTTTTGATGAGTTGGTGATCTCCAAAAGCATGAAAAAAATTCTCAATAAGAAAGTATTTAAGGTAACTTACAATAAAAACTTTAGAGAAGTAATTTCTAATTGCCAGCAGATAAAGCGAGAAGGACAGGACGGAACTTGGATTTCTGATGAAATGATTGAAGCGTACTGCAAGTTAAATGAAGAAGGAGTGGCAAAATCAGTTGAGGTTTGGCAGGATGATGCCTTAGTGGGCGGTTTGTACGGAATTGATTTGGGCAACATTTTTTGTGGAGAAAGTATGTTTTCTAAGGTTTCAAATGCCTCAAAAACAGCTTTTATTGCTTTAGCTTTATATTTGAAAAAAGAAAATTATAAATTATTGGATTGTCAGGTTTATAATCCGCATTTGGAAAGTTTAGGTTGCCGCGAAATTGATCGCGAAGAATTTATGTCCATTTTAAAAAGCAAATAGAAAATGAGTGCAATTTACAGCGTAAAAGAAATTTATATTTATCCGATAAAAAGTTTGGCAGGAATTAGTTTGGAGTCTGCAAAAGCTGAAGAAATGGGATTTGAAAACGATCGCCGTTGGATGCTTATTGATGCAGAAAATCAAATGCTGACGCAGAGAGAACATCGCATCATGAGTCAGTTTTATCCGCAGATTTCAGATGGAAAAATCAGCATTGCTTTTCAGGATCAAAAGCATGAATTTTCTATTGGCGAACATTTAGAAAATGCAATTGAAGTAAATGTTTGGGATGATAAAAGCGAAGTTGTTGAGGTAAATCTTGAAACATCAAGATGGTTTAGCCAGCATTTAGGTTTTGAATGCAGATTGGTCAAAATAATAAAAAATGGAGATCGTAAGCACGAAAGCTCCAAATTAAAAGAAACATTTAATGTAAGTTTGGCTGATGGCTATCCATATTTATTAATTGGAACGGAGAGCCTAGACTTTTTAAATGATAAATTGGATGAAAAAATTACCGTAAAAAGATTTCGTCCAAACCTTGTGGTAAGTACTGAAAATCCTCATGAAGAAGATGATTTTAAGACTTTTACGATAGGAGAAGTCCAATTTAAAAATATAAAACCCTGCGGAAGATGTGTCATGGTAAACAATGATCCGGAAAATGGGCGTTTAAAAAAAGAACCTTTAAAAACTTTAAGCAAATACAGAAACGTAGATAACTCTGTTTTGTTCGGAACCAATATTGTGAGCCTGAATTCAGGAATTATCAGCGTAGGCGATGAGGTTGTTTTTTAGAAATTCAACTTGGTAAAATTCCAGTTCAAAGTATTAAAAATTATCAATTCATTGTGTAACGTTGGCAATTCGAGAATTAATTTCAGAGTTTCATGAGCCATCATGTTCCCAATAATTCCAGGCAATGTTCCTAAAACGCCATTCAAATTGCAATTCGGAACATCTTTTGGATCGGGCATTTCTGGAAATAAATCACGGAGATTTTTACTTCCGTTATGATTGAAAACCGCAATCTGGCCTTCAAATTTTAAAATGCTTCCGTAAACCAAAGGTTTATTAAGTTCAACACAGGTATCATTCACTAAATATCGAGTGGAGAAATTGTCAGAACCATCGACAATAATATCGTATTGCTGAATGATTTCTGATGCATTCTCAGCAGTTAATTTCTCATTGATTGCCACAGGCTTAATTAGCGGATTTAGTTTAGAAACCATTTCCTTGGCAACAATAGATTTATTTTGGCCAATTTCATTTTCAGTATATAAAATCTGTCTGTGGAGATTGTGGATCTCGATTACATCAAAATCTATAATTCCAATAAAACCAACTCCTGCGGTGGCAATATATTGTAAAATCGGACAGCCCAAACCGCCTGCGCCAATCACCAAAACTCTAGCTTTTTTTAATTTTTCCTGACCTTCATCGCCAATTTCAGGAAGGATAGTTTGTCTGTTGTAACGAAGGAATTCTTGTATAATGCTCATTATTTTAATTGTGAATTGTAAAATGTGAATTGTAAATTGTAAAATGTTAGTTTTTTAAACTTGAAACCTGAAACCTGAAACTTGAAACTTGAAACATTTCAATTATAAGCTATAAGCTTTGTCCCAATCTTTCCAAACGGGCTCGTAACCAGCATTTTTAATGATTTTTGAAATTTCTTCAGCAGAACGTTCATCGCTGATTTCAAATTGTTCCAAAGATTGAGGATCGACAACATAACCGCCCGGATTTGTTTTAGAGCCAGCGCTCATACTCGTAACTCCAATAGGAATAATATGGTTTCTGAATTTCTCGTTTTCTCGAGTTGAAATCGAAATTTCTAGATCCTCATTCCATAATCTATAAGCGCAGATTAATTGCGTCAAATCTTTATCATCCATAATGAAATTAGGTTCGATAATGCCTTCGGCTGGACGCAGACGCGGAAAAGAAACCGAATATTTAGTCTGCCAATATTTTTTTTGAAGATAATCTAAATGCAGAGCATTAAAAAAACTGTCTGTTCGCCAGTCTTCCAAACCTAATAAAACCCCTAAACCAATTTTATGAATTCCTGCAGTACCAATTCGGTCTGGCGTTTCCAATCGATAATCGAAGTTTGATTTTTTTCCTTTGGTGTGATACTTTTTGTAAACTTCCTGATGATAGGTTTCCTGATAAACTAAAACCGAATAAACTCCAGCCTCATGCAAACGGTGATAATCTTCTGTAGAAAGCGGCTGCACTTCAACAGAAATAATCGAAAAATCTTTTTTTATTAAATTGATTGCATTCAGAAAGTAATTGATATTTACAGTGTAATTTGCTTCGCCAGTAACCAATAGAACGTGGTCAAAACCAGTATTTTTTAAGGCTTCAACTTCAAGTTTTATTTCAGTATCGGAAAGGGTTTTCCTTTTGATTTTATTGTCTAAACTAAACCCGCAATAGGTGCAAATGTTTTGGCATTCGTTGCTCAAATATAACGGAGCATACATCTGGATGGTTTTTCCAAAACGTTTCTTGGTGATTTCATGGCATTTTTGTGCCATTTGCTCTAAGTAATTCTGAGCAATAGGTGAAATTAAAGCCAGAAAATCATCGAGATTGTATTTGGCTTTAGCCAAAGTTCGTTCGACATCTTTTGATGTGGTTTTGTAAATTTTGGATTGAATTTCATCCCAATTGTATTGCTCAAAAATAGATTTAAAGTTATTCATAAGAATGTAGTTTTACTGTAAAAGTTTTTTAACGCAAAGCGCGCTAAGAATACGCAAAGATCGCTAAGCTTAGAGTTCTTGTCTTTGATAAAAAGTCCGCAAAGCTTGGCGAACTTTGCGAAAAAAACTTGCGAACTTTGCGTTAAAATTACTCGTAAAGAAAAGAGGTCAAAGGGCTAGAAGCCGAAGCAAAATTCTGCTGATGAGCAACTTTAGCTTCAAAAGCTTTTCTTCCGGCAATAACCGCTTCTTTAAAAGCCTCCGCCATTAATTTTGGATTTCCTGCAACGGCAATAGCAGTATTCACCAAAACAGCATCAGCCCCAATTTCCATTGCTTTTGCGGCATCAGAAGGCGCTCCGATTCCAGCGTCAACAATAACAGGAACATTGCTTTGTTCAATGATAATTTCCAAAAAATCAATTGTCTTTAAGCCTTTATTGCTTCCAATTGGCGAACCCAAAGGCATTACGGCCGCAGTTCCTGCATTTTCTAGATGTTTACACAAAACAGGGTCAGCGTGTATGTACGGAAGCACAATAAAACCCAATTTTGCCAACTCTTCAGTCGCTTTTAAAGTCTCGATCGGATCGGGCATTAAATATTTCGGATCAGGATGAATTTCTAGTTTTACCCAATTGGTTTCTAAAGCTTCTCGAGCCAATTCTGCTGCAAAAACAGCCTCCTTTGCATTTCTTGCTCCAGAAGTATTGGGCAATAAATTGATATTCGGATGTTTTAAATGTGATAGAATAGCATCGGTATCAGTTTCAAGGTCAATTCTTTTCAATGCAACAGTAACCAATTCGCTTTCTGAAGCTAAAATTGCCTGCTCCATTTCTTCGTTCGAACCAAATTTTCCCGTTCCGAGAAACAAACGCGACAGGAAGGTTTTATCTCCTATATTAAACAATGATTTTTGCATATAGTTTTTCGTTTAATTGTTGAATTAATTTTTCTTTTTCATCACTTTCAGTAATAATTCCAGATACGGCAATGCCGAAAATTCCAGTTTCAATTAACGGACTTACATCGCGTAATGTGATGCCTCCAATGGCGTAAACAGGAATGCCGATTTTATTTTTTTTTAGTTTTTGAAGAATCTCGTAATAACCCGATAAACCCAAAATCGGACTCAGTTTTTCTTTTGTAGCTGTAAATCGAAATGGCCCCAAGCCAATATAATCGCAGCCGTTTTTTACATGATTTTCGATGTCCTCGAAAGTGTTGGCGGTTCCTCCAATAATTTTGGCTGCACCCAAAATTGCTCTGGCTTCCTCAATTTTTGTGTCGGTTAATCCTAAATGAACGCCGTCAGCCGCAATTTGTTCCGCGAGATGTAAATCGTCGTTTACAATAAAGTTTGCAAGATATTCTTCGCACAAAGGTTTTACTGCTTCCGCCAATGTAAAAGTGTCTTTTTGGGTTTGGTTTTTAAATCGCATTTGCACCCATTTGCACCCAGCATCTAGCGCTTGATGAATGTTGTACAATTGTTTGTCGATTGTTTCGCCTTGCGAGATGTATTGCAGTTTGTTAAACATAATGATATCCGATTAATGTTGATGTTGAACTCAGGTATTTTTCTATGTAGGTTTTAGCATTTTGGCAAGACGACTCCAGAGTTTGATTTAGGGCTAAATTGGAAGCGATTGCCGAAGAAAGCACACAGCCTGAACCATGTTTTTCGGAGCATTTTTTTTCTGTTGGAAATAAATCGATAATCTTATTTTTCAAAAACAATTGGTCTTTGCCAATTTCATTTGAATTATGGCCTCCTTTGAGCAGGATTGCAGTTGAGATTTCATTCTCAATCCAAAGGTGATCTTTTATAAAACCAGGAAGCAATTGTTCAATTTCTATATAGTTGGGCGTAATTAGATCGATTTTAGAAAGTATTTGGTTTAAGTCCGAACGATCTTCAATGCTTAGAAAATCAAACTCTGTTGTCGATTTTAAAACAGGATCCCAAACAATTTTTGTATTTGGTGAAACCAATTTTATGCTAGAGAGAATCCGATTTAAATAAGACAAAGAAGGCACAATTCCGATTTTGACAGCATTGATTTTATAATTTTCAAATAAAGTTTCAATAGACCTGATGACAAAA
The DNA here is from genome assembly GCF_025252405.1 of Flavobacterium sp. TR2. Lineage (NCBI taxonomy): Bacteria > Pseudomonadati > Bacteroidota > Flavobacteriia > Flavobacteriales > Flavobacteriaceae > Flavobacterium > Flavobacterium sp. TR2. The sequence continues at coordinate 1,703,202 of NZ_CP104307.1, forward strand.
TTGATATTGATCCATTCAATTTTATGAAATTCATTTTCAGTCTGAATGGTATTAGCTGTTGCTATAGCAAAACCAGAAACTTTATGCAGTTCAAATGTTTTAATATCTGCCAAAATCCCAGCGCCTCCCGTAGGGTCTAAACCGGCGATTGTGAGTGCGAAAGGGCGATTTTCTGACATAATTTAAATTGTTTAATAGGGTTTTCATTATTCCAAATGCTTCCTAAAAGGGCAACATCATTAAAACCATTTTCAAGTGATTTTTGAATGTTCTGCGAATCGATTCCGCCTAAAGCGATAACTTTCGTTGTATAATTTTTTCGCAATTTTAATGCTTCAAAAAGATCCGTTTTGGGTTGATAATTTTCCTTTGAAATACTTTTAAAAACTGGGCTTAAGAACGCATAATCAAATTCATTTTCTAACGAATTAAAATCTTCGATAGAATGTGTTGATGTTGATAGAAACTTACAACGTTTTGAAAATCTTGCATGAAACTGATTAAGGACGTCCCTTTCTTTTTCGGATAAATGAAATCGGTTTATGCCAAAATCTTCTGCCAAATCATAATGATTGTGCAGAACCAGTTTATTTCGAAATTCTAGTTTTATCTGATGAATGAACTGAGCCATTTCTGCTTCTGAAAAATCAGGTTTCCTGATATGAAGCAACGACAATCCTTCTTCCAATAAAGAATGAAGAATTTGAATTTCATCTTTAATAAAAAAAGGATTTGTAATCACAATCATATTTGTAAAATGTTTTTTGTGAGATGTAAAATGTAAAAATCAAAGTATTTCACATTTTACAAGTTTCATTTCGTTATATATAAATTTCTTTTCCTTGCTCGATAAACTCTTCCGATTTCTCCTGCATTCCTTTTTCAGCGGCGGCGACATCTCTAATTTCCTGTGATATTTTCATAGAGCAGAATTTCGGTCCGCACATTGAGCAAAAATGCGCCACTTTTGCGCCATCGGCAGGGAGCGTTTCGTCATGGAATTCTCGCGCTGTATCAGGGTCTAAAGCCAAGTTAAATTGGTCTTCCCAACGGAATTCAAAGCGAGCTTTACTCAAAGCATTGTCGCGATATTGAGCTCCCGGATGGCCTTTGGCCAAATCGGCAGCATGAGCAGAGATTTTATAGGTGATTACACCATCTTTCACATCTTTTTTATTTGGCAAGCCAAGATGTTCTTTTGGAGTTACATAACACAACATAGCACAACCGTACCAGCCAATCATCGCAGCGCCTATGGCTGATGTGATATGGTCATAACCCGGTGCAATATCAGTTGTTAATGGGCCTAAAGTATAAAACGGCGCTTCGTGGCAATGCTCCAATTGCTTGTCCATGTTTTCTTTAATCATGTGCATTGGTACGTGACCCGGACCTTCAATGAAAACTTGAACATCGTGTTTCCAAGCTATTTTTGTCAATTCGCCCAAAGTTTCTAATTCTGCAAACTGTGCGGCATCGTTGGCATCTGCAATAGAGCCTGGGCGTAAACCATCGCCAAGAGAAAAAGCAACATCATACTGCTTCATGATTTCGCAAATCTCTTCAAAATGAGTGTACAGGAAGTTTTCTTTATGATGAAATAAGCACCATTTAGCCATAATTGATCCACCTCGAGAAACGATTCCGGTAACACGATCGGCAGTTAAATGAATGTAGCGAAGCAAAACTCCGGCATGAATCGTGAAATAGGAAACACCTTGTTCTGCCTGCTCAATTAGCGTATCTCGGAAAATTTCCCAAGTTAAATCTTCTGCGATTCCTTTCACTTTTTCAAGAGCCTGATAAATCGGCACAGTTCCAATTGGAACAGGTGAATTTCGAATAATCCATTCTCTGGTTTCGTGAATGTTTTTTCCAGTAGACAAATCCATAATCGTATCAGCTCCCCAACGGCAAGCCCAAACCGCTTTTTCGACTTCTTCTTCAATGCTCGAAGTCACTGCGCTGTTTCCAATATTAGCATTAATTTTGACTAAGAAATTGCGCCCCACAATCATCGGTTCGCTTTCTGGGTGATTAATGTTGTTTGGAATAATGGCTCTTCCGCAAGCAACTTCAGATCGTACAAATTCTGGAGTGATTTTGTTTTTTGGAGTGTTTGCACCAAAACTATTCCCGCCATGCTGGCATTGCATCGCCTTGGTCTGTTCGTTTAAAAGTTCAATACGCTGATTTTCGCGTATTGCGATGTATTCCATTTCTGGAGTGATAATGCCTTGTTTGGCGTAATATAACTGCGTTACGTTTGCGCCTTTTTTTGCACGTTTTGGCTGATGAAGATATTCAAAGCGAAGATGATTTAGGCTTTCATCTTTCAATCGGCTTTGACCGTAATCTGAAGTGATTTCGTCTAAAATTTCAACATCATTTCGGTCTAAAATCCATTGTTCTCTCAGACGCGGAAGGCCTTTTCGAACATCAATTTCAACATTTGGATCTGTATAAGGTCCCGAAGTGTCGTAAACAGTTACAGGAGGATTTTTTTCTACTCCGCCATTTGAAAGTTTGGTGTCGCTCAAAGCAATTTCGCGCATGGCTACTTTTATAGGATGAATTTCTCCATCGATATAAACTTTTTTAGAATTCGGAAATGGGGTTCTGGATATTTGTTCTTCGTTTGTCATAATATTTTTGTTTCAAGTTTGAAGTTTAAAGTTGATTCTGATTGCGTTTAATCGCAATATTTTTCTGTAGAGACGCACTGCAGTGCGTCTACGTGTGATTGACGACTTGGTGTTCCGAAGCGTTGGTTTTTTTGGAATTTTAAAAATTAACCTCCCTGCGTAGCAGAAATAATTAAAATTTCGTCAGTTTCTTGTACGAGGAATTCGTTCCATTTGAGTTTTGGAACGACGGTATTGTTGACAGCAACAGCAATTCCGTTTTGTTTATGCGGAATTTCGAGATCGAGCAATGATTGAACGCTTAGCGATTCAGCATTGAAATGTTTAGTTTGTTGATTGATTTTTAGTTCCATTCCTTTTGAGTTTAGTGTATAGATACACGTTAGGAATGGCTGCAATAACGCATAGAAATGCGTTTAAGAAGTCATCTTACTTTTCCCTACGCTAGTATGAACTAGATCAGGTTCAGAGGGTAAAATCTCAGCCTGCGCGATGCAGACACCCCTAAAGTGTGAAGCAAATGTAATGAAATTTTGTTTGAAAGTTCCAAGTTTTAGGCCTCAAGTTCAAAAAAACTGAAAACGGAGACTTAAAACTAAGCCTATTTATCTTTTCGGGTAAAGCAGTCTTCGATATGATCATTGACCATTCCAGTGGCTTGCATATGGGCATAAATAACGGTTGACCCTACAAATTTGAAACCGCGTTTTTTTAAATCTTTGCTGATAGCATCAGAGATGGGAGTGGTTGCAGGAACATCTTTTAAGGTTTTTGGCTTATTGTCAATTGGTTTTCCATTGGTGAATTTCCAGATGTAGTCAGAAAAAGTTCCAAATTCTTCTTGAATTTTCATAAAAGCCTGAGCATTGGAAACCGCAGATTTAATTTTGAGTTTATTGCGGATGATTCCTGTATTCTGCATCAATTCTTCAATCTTGTCTTCAGAGTAATTGGCTATTTTTTTATAATCAAAATGGTCAAAAGCGGTTTTGAAGTTTTCCCTTTTGTTTAAAATGGTAATCCAGCTTAAACCAGCCTGAAAGGTTTCGAGTATTAAAAATTCAAAAATCGTCGGATCGTCGTAAACGGGAGTTCCCCATTCTTCGTCATGATATTTTTTGTATAAATCACTTGCCGAACACCAGCCGCATCTAATAATATTAGTGTTTTCCATTATCTTCCAATTTGCCAGCTATATCCTTTCACGCTAGGAATATATGCTGAACGCCCCACTATAACTAAGTTATTGTAAATTTTTTTATTGTATTTAATACCAATTGCATTTCCAGAAGTATACATTTTATTGGCCTTAAAGACAACTTTCATTTTACCGTCTTCCAATTCTGCATCAGAGACTCTCTCAACAAGCCAAGTAGACTGCCATTTTACCGCCAATTCATTTTCGGCCGTTTTAGTTACACTTTTTACTAGTTTGATAGCTTCTTCGGGAATTTCAAAGTTTTCTGTCAATTGCTTTTGCGTCATGGTTTGGCCCATTTTGCATTTGTCTAATATTTTATGGACATTGACAAAACTTAATAGTTTGTCGTTAACTTCCTGTTTTATGGAAGCTGGCGCTTTGTACGTATTGTTTTCCGTTTGCAAACTTAATGGCTTAATTTCTATTGGATTTTTTACTGAAAAAGGATTTTTCTCAGTTACAGTTTTTTTCGAACCGAACTCTTTTGGGGCAGCAATGCTTTTTAAAGAAATTTTAGAATTTACTTTTACATCAACCGGTTTTAGTTTGTTAACAGATTGAATGGCTTTTTTAGGCTGTTTTTTTTCGTTATTGCCACAGCTTAAAAAGAAATAGGTAACAGAGAATAAAATAAGCAAGTGAATTTTTTTCATGACCTAAATATGTTTTTTATTCTTTATCCTTTATCCTTTATGAGCAGGATCTTCTTCCAAATATTTTTTAATCAGATGATGCCCCAAATAAATTGCAGGAGTTAATAAAATAGCTATTGCCAATTTAAAAGTATATCCTATTAATCCTGAAGATATAAAGGTGTCGAAATCAATTTTTCCAGGTAGCCAAAAAGCAATTCCTAAAACAATAAATGAATCAAATAATTGAGAAATAACAGTAGAACCAGTTGTTCTCAGCCATATTTTCTTTTCGCCGGTTCTGTTTTTAAAAAACCAAAATATCCAAACATCAATAAGCTGCGATGCCATGAAAGCTATTAAACTTCCTATAATAATCCACATACTCTGTCCAAATACCGCCTGGAACTGCTCGTCATTTACGGGACTAATTCCTTTTGCGGCAGGAATTGTAATTGCCATAAAAAGTATTAAAAAAGCATAAGCAATCAAGCACGCAGTTATGAACGAAAGCTTTTTCACGCCTTTTTCGCCAAAATATTCATTAATCAAATCGGTAGTTAGAAATACAACGGGCCATGGTAAAATTCCGATACTCATGACAAAAGGCCCAATTTGAATTAACTTTCCTCCAATTAACTCAGCAACAACAGCATTGGTTATAAATATTCCTGCTAAAATTACAAAAACAATTTCTTTTCTGGTTCTAAACATCTGATTTTTGATATTGATATTTCAAAAATAAACTATTTCTTTTAAATCTTAGAAACTATAATTCGTTAGCGTATGAAGTTTGCTTTCGATTGGTTAATTTTGAGAATCTGTTGCATTTTTTGCCAGTCAAATTTATGTGCAGAATTAATTAATGCATTTGTTATGAAAACACCGATAGAATTAGATAATCCATTATTAAAAGACTGGTTTGGGCCTTATGGGGGCGTTCCAGATTTTACAGCCTACAAAGTTTCAGATTTTAAGCCTGCAATAGAATTTGCGATTAAGGAAAAATTAGAAGAAATTGATGCAATTGCCAATAATCCGGAAAAGCCAAATTTTGAAAATACAATTGAGGCTTTGGAGCTTTCTGGTGAAAAGCTGGATCGAATTCATGCTGTTTATGGCATATACAGATCCAATCTCAGCACTCCAGAATTTAATGCGGTAGATACCGAAATGTCTCCAAAATTAGCAGAGATTAATGACAAGCTGTATCAAAATGAGAAATTGTTTTCTAGAATTGAAACCCTGTACAAATCAGATGAAAAAAAGAATTTAACCAAAGAACAGCAGCGTGTGCTTTGGCTTTATTATACAGATTTTGTTAGAGAAGGAGCGGAGTTAAACGATCAGGATAAAGAGAAAGTAGCTATGATCAATCAGCAATTGGCAACACTTTTTACAGCTTTCAGCCAAAAACTGCTGGCAGAAGAAAATAATCAATATATAGAATTAAAAGCAGAAGATGATTTTGAGGGTTTGCCTGAAGAATTTAAGAATGCTGCAATTGCCGAAGCAAGAGAAAGAAATTTGAATATTTTGGGCTGCATTGGAAATACAAGATCTTCAATCGAGCCTTTTTTGACTTTCTCCGAGAAAAGAAATTTAAGAGAAAAAGCTTTTGATATTTTTGTAAAACGAGGCGATAATCAGAACGAAAATGATACGAATGAAATACTTGTGTCTATTTTAAAATTAAGAGCTGAAAAAGCAAAAATTTTGGGCTTTGCGAATTTTGCTGAGTGGAGCTTGTCGAACAAAATGGCAAAAGATCCGCAGAAAACGCTGGACTTGATGCATTCTGTATGGAAACCTGCTGTGGAAAAAGTAAAAAATGATGTTTCGGCTATGCAGGAGATGGCAATTAAAGAAGGGGCAGATTTTAAAATTCAGCCTTGGGATTACCGCTATTATGCGGAAAAAGTGCGTAAAGCAAAATACGATTTAGATCAGAACGAAATTAAGCAGTATCTGCAGCTTGAAAATTTGCGTGAAGGAATGTTTTGGACTGCAGGCGAATTGTTTGATTTAGGTTTTAAGCAATTATTCGATGTTCCGGTTTATCATCCAGATGTTCGAGTTTGGGAAGTGAATAATAAAAATACAGGAGAAGCAATTGGTCTTTGGTATTTTGATCCTTACGCTCGCACGGGAAAACGTTCGGGGGCTTGGATGAATTCGCATAGAGACCAGCAGAAAATAAAAGGTAATGTGCTTCCTATCGTGTCAAACAATTGCAATTTTATAAAAGGAAATAGTGACGAGCCTGTTTTGATTTCGTGGGATGATGCTACGACTTTGTTTCATGAATTTGGACACGCACTTCATGGTTTATGCTCTAATGTTACATACCCGAGTCTTTCTGGCACTTCGGTTGCAAGAGATTATGTCGAGTTTCCGTCTCAGCTGTTAGAACACTGGCTGGCAACTCCTGAGGTTTTAAATAAGTTTGCTCTTCATTATAAAACCAACGAACCTTTGTCTCAATCATTAGTTGAAAGAATAGGGAAGGCAGCCAATTTTAATGAAGGTTTTGCAACTGTAGAAACGATTTCGAGTTCTTTTGTGGATATGAAATTGCATCTAACTACAGAAACAGTAAATCCTCACGAATTTGAAAGCAGAATTTTGGAAGAAATCAATATGCCATCTGAAATTGTAATGAGACACAGAATTCCGCAATTTGCACATATATTTTCAAGTGACGGGTATGCGGCAGGATATTACAGTTATTTGTGGGCAGATGTTATCAATGCAGATGCTTATGAAGCTTTTTTAGAAGCTGGAGGACCTTTTGATAAGAGTGTCTCTGAACGTCTGTATAAAACAGTTTTAAGTGTTGGAAATACGATTGATAACGAAGAAATGTACGAGAATTTCAGAGGGCACGCTCCGAAATCGGATGCGTTAATGCGAGCAAGAAATTTTCCAGTTGAAAGTTAAAAATAAAAAAGCCCGAATAAATAAATATTCGGGCTTTTTAATATTGAAAATAATATATTAACCTAAAGTTACTCTTTTGAAACCAGTGATTTCAACATTGAATCCTTTTACGTAATCACCAACTTTTTTACTGTCATCTTTGATGAAGTTTTGATCTAAAAGAGCTTTTTCTTGATCTAAAGTAGTGTTGTCAGAGATAAAACGTTGAACTTTTCCTGGAAGGATTTTGTCCCAGATTTGCTCTGGTTTTCCTTCAGCTTTTAATTCAGCTTTAGCATCTTCTTCAGCTTGTTTGATAACTTCAGGAGTTAATTGAGAGAAAGAGATGTATTTAGGAACATTTTTTAAAGTTTTTCCTAAACGTTTTGCTTCTTCGTTGTCTTTTTCGATTACAGCAATACGAGCAGCAAGTTCAGATTCAACGAAAGCAGGATCAAAATCTTTGTAAGATAATGTGTCAGCTCCCATAGAAGCAACTTGCATAGAGATATCTTTTGTTAAAGTCTCAGCATTAGCTACTGGAGCAGAAATTGCAGTTAAAGCAGCGATTTTGTTAACGTGAACATAAGATCCAACGTAAGCGCCTTCTAAAATTTCGAAACCACCGATTTCGATTTTTTCACCGATAACACCAGTTTGCTCGATTAATTTCTCAGCAACAGTGATTCCGTTGAAATCAGAAGCTAATAATTCTTCTTTAGAAGAGAAGTTGATTGCTCTTTCTACTAAATCTTTAGCTAAAGCAACGAAAGCTTCATTTTTACCTACGAAGTCAGTTTCGCAGTTTAAAGTGATGATAGCTCCTTTAGTGTTGTCAGCATTGATAAAAGAAACAGCAGCTCCTTCAGCAGACTCACGGTCAGAACGGTTAGCAGCAACTTTTTGTCCTTTTTCTCTAAGAATTTGTATAGCTTTATCGAAATCTCCTTCAGCTTCAACTAAAGCTTTTTTACAGTCCATCATTCCGGCACCTGTAGATTGTCTTAATTTATTTACGTCTGCAGCAGTAATTGTTGCCATAATATTTTAAGTTTTAATATGTTTTTAAAAGTAAAAAATTCCAGCTTTTAAATCCCAAACTCCAATTTTAATAAATTATCAACATAACGTTTTTAATTTTGTCTTGGATTTTGGAATTTAAAATTTGGAATTTAAATTTTGATTTATTCTTCAGTTTCAGTTGCAGGAGCTTCAGCTTCAACAGCAGGAGCTTCTTCAGCAGCTTCAACTTCTTTCTCAGCACCTCTGTCAGAAAGACCTTCGATTACTGCAGTAGTTACTAAAGATAAAATTTTGTCAATTGATTTAGAAGCGTCATCATTTGCAGGAATCACGTAATCAACCTCTCTTGGGTCAGAATTCGTATCAACCATTGCGAAAACTGGAATGTTTAATTTTTGAGCTTCTTTTATTGCGATGTGTTCAGCTTTGATATCTACTACGAACAATGCTGCAGGTAGTCTAGACATATCAGCAATTGAACCTAAGTTTTTCTCTAATTTAGCACGTAGACGATCAACTTGTAAACGCTCTTTTTTAGATAAAGTGTTGAAAGTACCATCTTTCTTCATTTTATCGATAGAAGACATTTTTTTAACTGCCTTTCTGATAGTTACGAAGTTAGTCAACATTCCACCTGGCCATCTTTCAGTGATGTAAGGCATATTTGCAGCTTTTGCTTTATCAGCAACGATGTCTTTTGCTTGTTTTTTGGTAGCTACGAATAAGATTTTTCTACCTGATGCAGCGATTTTTTTCAAAGCTTCGTTAGCTTCTTCAATTTTAGCTGCAGTTTTATATAGATTGATAATGTGAATACCATTACGCTCCATATAAATGTAAGGAGCCATGTTTGGATCCCATTTTCTAGTCATGTGTCCGAAGTGAACACCTGCTTCTAGTAATTCTTTTACTTCTATTTTGTTTGCCATTTTTGTACTAGTTTACGTTCTGTTGATTAGCAATGTGTTTTGAACTTTGGCTTTAGGCAATATGCTTTATGCTTTAAGCTTTATGACTTTAAGACTTTCGACTTTCAGACTCAACCCATTTAGATGCTAAACTATATCCTACCTCGATAGGAGAGCAACAATAACTGTGTTTTTTAATTTCAATAAATAATTGATAATGTCTTGTCCCATCTGAACAAGACAGGTAATATTAACGTTTAGAGAATTGGAATCTCTTACGAGCTTTCTTCTGACCGAATTTCTTACGTTCAACCATTCTTGGGTCTCTTGTTAATAAACCTTCTGGTTTAAGAATAGCTCTGTTTTCAGCGTTAACTTCACACATTACGCGTGCTAATGCCATTCTTACAGCTTCTGCCTGACCAGTTGTACCACCTCCGTAAACGTTTACTTTTACGTCAAAGTTACTAGCGTTTTCTGTCATAGAAAGCGGTTGTAAAACTTTGTATTGTAAAGTTGCAGTTGGAAAGTAAGTTGCGAATTCTTTTTTGTTTACAGTGATGTTTCCAGTTCCTTCAGAAACGTATACACGTGCAACAGCGGTTTTTCTTCTGCCGATTTTGTGAATAACTCCCATTACTTAAGATCATTTAGGTTAACAGTTCTAGGTTTTTGAGCTCCGTGTTTGTGCTCAGATCCTACAACAACATTTAGATTTCTAAAAAGTTCAGCACCTAATTTGTTCTTAGGTAACATACCTTTTACAGCTTTTTCTACTAATGCAGCTGGATTTTTAGCTTGCAATACTTTAGCAGTTAAAGTTCTTTGTCCTCCTGGGTAACCTGTATGACGCATGTAAATTTTGTCATTCATTTTTGTACCTGTAAGGTTAATTTTTTCCGAGTTGATAACAATTACGTTATCTCCACAGTCAACGTGCGGTGTGTAACTTGGCTTGTACTTCCCTCTTAAGATCATAGCAACCTTAGAAGCAAGACGTCCTAAGTTATGACCTTCAGCGTCAACAACAATCCACTCTTTAGTTACAGTGGCTTTGCTAGCTGAAACTGTTTTGTAGCTTAATGCGTCCATAATATTATTTTAATTAAACATTCCATCCCCAATAAAGGGGATGCAAAAGTACAATTAATTATTTTAAAACCAAATACCTGAAAGAATATTTTATCTCCTGAAAATCAGGGGCTCAGTTTTTTAATTAATTAGCGAATAAAAAAACCGTCTCCACAATAAAGTGAAGACGGTTAAATATTTAGAAAGAAAAATGATTATACAATAAATATATTGGCAATATCAACGACTTGTTGTGTTGTAAGTGGCTCATCATAAGCTTCTGAGCCTGCTGCGGCACCAAAAGCGGCTGCCGTATTAAATCCTGCCTGCATAGTTACGCCTTCGCCATCATAAACGGCTTGCGTTGCAGAAGGCATTCCTGCACCTCTGTCAGCATTAGAAATCCATCCTTTCAAGCCTCTTAATCTTCTAACTTCAGAGGCGTGGCGTGCTTCGACTGAATGAATCTGCAGAGCTGCGGTCAATAAATCTGGTGTGGTTATCAAATTTGCAGCCTGTCCTTTGTATGCTCTAACTCCTGTATCTTCAAAGGCTTGTGCCAAAGTTAAAAAAGTTGGATAATCATGAAAAGGGTCAAATGTTCCGCCAACCGTAAAGTCAAAAGTTGGTTTTGGAACAAAGTTAGGGCTTGCAGTACCACCCAAACCAGCGATTAAAAATTTGACGTGATCAGATTCATGATCTGCAATCTGCTGAAATACTTTTAGATCTCTTCCTCCATTTTCCAAAGCGGGAATGACACCTGAGTCTAATGCCATCGAATAGAATTCATTCTCAAGATATTCTAAGGTCAAAGCAAACTGCAATGCTCCGATCGGAGTTGCTGGCGTTGCCGTAATATCTTTAGCGAAAGCTTTATTGGCAAGAGCCGACAATCCGAAAGGAATGGATGCCATAGCTAAATTTTTTCCAATATTTCCAAAGTGCGAAAAACTATCTCTGCGGGAACCTGTACTGTTCATTAAATTGTCGTCAGTAAAGGATTCTATAAATTTTAAAATGTTCATAATTTCTAAGTTTTAGCGGTTAAGATTAAGGCAAGTATTTGGCTGTAAATTTTGTAGTAATAAAATTAGCAGCGATAGGAAGGATTTTAGACGGATCTTTAGCGTCATCTAGTCCTGTTGACATATTTACAATATCGTCTCCGGCAAAATCTTTAGAATTCGGATTGATCAAGCTTCTTATTGCAGATGCGTGTCTGGCTTCAACAGAAACGATTTTTCCTGCTAATAATAAGTAATCTGCAGTCTTAATTAATCTTCCAGCTCCATTATAAGCAGCAACTCCTGTATCTTCAAGGGCTTTTGCGGTGGCTAAAACTTCGCTGCGGCTATTAAAGTTTAAAGAGCCATAATTAAAGGCTAGAGTAGGAAGCAATTGTGAGCTAGGATCTGGCAGAGCACCAGTCAAAGCGGCTTTGAAAAAATCTCTGTGAACAACTTCATGATGATACAAATCGGTGAGGACTTGTCGTTCAGTGTCATTAAATACAGCATTAAAGTTTGAGGAATTTACAACCTTGGTGTAAAAATCTGCTTCTAGCTGCTCTAGAGCATAGGCGTATGTTAGAACGCCAAAGTCGCCAGAGCCTAAGTCAAAAACGCCATTTCTGACTCCCGGCAAGGAAGTGTCTTCCATATTATTGTCATTGTCATTGTCGCTGCAGCCAGCCAGAACCAAACCTGTGGTTACTAATGTTAATCCGCTGAGCTTAAGAAAGCTCCTTCTGCTATTCAGTGAAGGATCAACTTCGTGAATTTTAACTTCGTTTTTCATAATCAAGTTTTTTATTAGGTTAACAACATTGGTTTTAGTTATTAGGTATTTAAGTATTAACAAAATTTTAGGAGATGCGGTTTCAGAAAAATCTGCTTTTATGGTTTTTTTTCGAATAGATAGTATAATTTGAAAGACAAATGGTTGTTTTTTGTTTTATTTTCGGTAATTCTACTATATTTGTATTAATTACATAAACTTTTATAGATGAAAGCTAAAGCAACTCTAAAACAAATTGCGAAAGAACTAGGAGTTTCTGTGTCAACAGTGTCTAAAGCGCTGAATGACAGTCCGGAAATTAGTGAGCAAACGAAGGTTAAGATTAAAGAGTATGCCAAACTCAAAAATTATAAGCCGAATGTTATTGGTCTAAATTTAAAGAACCGTAAAACCAAAACGATTGGGGTGATTATCCCAAATATTTTAAATTCTTTCTTTGCGAAAGTTTTTAGCGGTATTGAGAAAGTGGCCGATAAAAAAGGGTATAATGTAATTACTTGTATTTCTAACGAATCTTTAGAAAAAGAAATCCATACGCTTGAAATGTTGAGCAACGGAACTATTGATGGGTTTATCCTTTCGGTTTCTGAAGAAGCGCAAAAACTTCAAGATTATAATCATTTCTCAGAAATAATTAACGACGGAACGCCAATCGTGATGTTTGACCGTATTGCTGATGAAGTAGATTGCGATAAAGTTGTTGTAGACGATTTTGATTCGGCATTAAACTCAACACAGCATTTGATTAATTTAGGATGCAAAAACATTGCTTTGATTTCTTCTGTAGATAATTTAAGTGTTGGAAAATTGAGAGCTGATGGTTATTTAAAAGCTTTAAAAGACAATAATATTCCAATTAATGAAAAAATTATCCTTCGTACCGACTCTGAGGAAGATATGAAAGCTAAAATTGACGCACTTTTTGACAATAAAATTGACGGAATTTTTGCTTTGGATGAAAATGATTCGGTTGCAGCTTTAAGAGTGAGTTTGAAAAAAGGGTACAGAGTTCCTGAAGATATTTCGATTATTGGTTTTGCAGATGGTATTTTGGCTTCGAGACGTTTGTCGCCAAGTTTGACTACAGTAAGCCAGCATGGAGTTGAAATTGGAGAGGTTGCTGCAAAAAGATTAATCGAAAGGTTGGAAGAGCCAGAAGGCACAGTTTCAGATTACGAAACAATTGTCATCAAAACAAAATTGAAAGAAAGAGAATCAACTCGAAAAAAATAAAAACTAAAAAAAAATCCATTCGCATAACGAATGGATTTTTTTTATTTAAGCTCATAAGGGAATTTAGGATTCTTGTATTTTTTTAATTTCTCAAACGGAACTAAAAAAGGTTCTTCGCAATTTCTAGCCGCTCTGTAGAAACTTGGAGTAAATTGTATTCCTTTGTCAGTATAGCTCCAAGATGGAAAGTCCCAATATTCTTCATTGGTGTAATCGCAGTCATCGTCATTATCAGGTTTCTTAAAATGCTCTATCGAAGTAATAACTTCTAATAATTTTGGAGCAAAATAATCATTTCTATATTTTGAAAAAGCATCGAAATTATTTTCTCTGTCACCTGTGACACTTTTATCGAAAGCTAAAATATCATCAATTTCATATTGTTTTCCATTATTTAAATCAATCAGATAACCGCTGCCTCCAAAATCTGGATGAGCACCACCGCAGAACCAAGAGTTAAAGGTTTCAAAGCCTAATAAATTAGCATTTAGGAAGTTTATTGTCGTTGTGCTTTCTATTCCCTGACCATTACTGTATTCAAAACTCGAAGAGCAATTAAGTTGGCTTAATGTATTTTGAATATGTATTTCTTCTAAAATGGGGTTAATTAAAGCTTTGTTTTTCTCTGAAAAGTTATTTCCTAATCTAAAAAAATCTGAATCACAATGTTTTTCAGAATACCATACAAATTCTTTGTTATTGTAAAGTGTGGTCTTCTGTTTTTTAAATTCAAGGAATTTATATTTTACCAGATTTAAGCGTTCGTCATCAAATCTAATTTTGATATTTGATTTGTAATTATCAAAATTTACAGGTTCAAGATGTACGGCTAACTGCTTGTCTTTGGCATCATACCAAAAGCCATCAAAATTATTGCCTGATTTCTTTAAATAGAATTTTTCAGTTATTACATCGCCAGGTTTAAAATAGAAAGTGTAATTATTGTCTTTTAATTTTGCTTCGAGTTTAATGTCTTTTAATGAATTCTTATAAAAATAAACAACGTTTAGACTGGCTTCCTGATCTGAATTATAGACCTGAACAGTCATAAAAATGGTGCTTTTTCCGAGAGTTCCTTCCAGATAATAAATTTTGTTTTGGCAAAATGAAATCGTTGAATAAAATAGGAATAGGCATAAAAGATGTTTCTTCATTTTACTTTTCTTTTTAATCTTTAAAGGTTTTTATAAAAATGTAAATGTAGCAAAACCAAAATTCTTACAATATAGTTTGTGGCGAATAAAAAAGCCATTCAAAATTGAACGGCTTTTAAGTGTGACAAATATTTATTTTTTAGTGCGCTTCTAACCAGTCTTTGCCTAAACCAAGCTCCACTTCTAAAGGAACCGACATTTTGAAGGCATTTTCCATTTCATGCTTAATCATTGGCTGAATTTTTTCGAGCTCATCGTTGTGAACATCAAACACAAGCTCATCATGCACCTGAAGCAGCATTTTAGATTTCCAGTTTTCGTCACGAAGTTTTTTGTGAATATTAATCATCGCAATTTTAATCACATCGGCTGCACTTCCTTGAATTGGAGCGTTTACAGCATTTCGTTCTGCAGCACTTCTTACAACAGCATTGGCAGAATTGATGTCTTTTAAATATCTGCGGCGGCCTAAAATAGTTTGCACATAACCTTTTTCTCTTGCAAAATCAATTTGTTCTGAAATATAAGATTTAAGGCGCGGATATGTTTTGTAATACGCATCGATCAAAGCGGCGCTTTCGCTTCTTGAAAGCGACGTCTGATTGCTTAATCCAAAAGCAGAAACCCCATAAATGATTCCAAAGTTTACCGTCTTGGCATTGCTTCTTTGCTCGCGCGAAACTTCTTCTAAAGCGACATCAAAAACTTTTGCCGCTGTGGCTCTGTGAATATCTTCTCCGTTTTGGAAAGCTTTAATCATATTTTCTTCGCCGCTCAGAGCTGCAATGATTCTTAATTCAATTTGAGAATAATCGGCAGAGATTAAAGTATGGTTTTCGTCACGCGCAACAAAAGCTTTACGAATCTGACGTCCTCTCTCGGTACGAATTGGAATATTCTGCAAGTTCGGGTTATTAGAACTCAAACGGCCCGTTGCGGCAACTGCCTGCATATAATCGGTATGAACGCGTAATGTCTTTTTATCAACCTGTTCGGGTAAAGCTAAAATATAAGTGCTTTGCAGTTTTACCATCTGGCGCCAATCTAAAATATCTTTTACAATTGGGTTGTCATTTGCCAAATAAGTCAAAACTTCCTCGCCAGTTGCATATTGCCCGGTTTTGGTTTTCTTTTGCTTAGCCCCTCCAATTTTAAGTTTGTCGAATAAAATATCGCCTAATTGTTTTGGAGAAGCAAGATTAAATTTTTCGCCAGCTGTTTCGTATATTTTTTGTTCCAAAGATTTGATTTCAACATCCATTTCCTTAGACATATCTTTTAAGAAATCAACATCTAAGCGAATGCCTTCCATTTCCATATCGGCCAAAACGCTAACTAGAGGAATTTCGATTTCATCAAATAGTTTTTTGGTTTCGGTTTTGTCTAATTGGGTTGTAAATATTTCTTTTAATTGTAAAGTAATATCGGCATCTTCGGCGGCATATTCTTTAATGTCTTCCAAAGGAACGTCACGCATATTAAGCTGATTTTTTCCTTTTTTGCCAATTAAGGTTTCAATAGATTTTGGAGAATATTTTAAATACGTTTCCGCCAAAATATCCATATTATGACGCATATCCGGATTGATTAGATAATGCGCAATCATGGTGTCGAAAAGTTTTCCTTTTACTGTAACTCCGTAGTTAGAAAGGATTTTTAAATCGTACTTTAAATTCTGTCCAATTTTTTCAATATTTTCATTTTCAAAAAATGGAACAAATTTTTCGATCAAAGCTTTTGCTTCTTCCTGATTTTCTGGAAACGGAACATAAAATGCTTTTCCTTTTTCATAAGAAAATGACATTCCGACCAATTCTGCGTGCAGAGCATCAATTCCTGTGGTTTCAGTATCAAAACAAACTGCAGGCTGTTTTTGCAGATTTTGCAAAAGCAATTTAATTCCTAGATCGCCTTGAATGGTTTGATAGGAATGTTCTGTGTTTTCTAAAGTATTATAGAAAGAAGTTCTTGGAGCATCTGTGTCTTCATCTTCAGCAGAGCCTCCAAAAAGATCAAATTGGTCTTCGTTTTTAGCCGCAGCTTTTTTAGCTGGTTTTGCATCTGAAGCTGGAGCCGCAGTCTGAGCGCCATCTGTTCTAAATAAATTATCAAACTGTTCTGCCATTCTTCTGAATTCTAATTCTTGAAAAATAGCATCTGTTTTTTCGATATCAGGACGAGAAAGTTCGTAATCTTCCTCATTAAAAGTAACATCACAATCTGTAATAATTGCGGCCAGTTTTTTAGAAAGAATTCCTTTTTCTTTATTCGCTTCGATATTTTCTTTCATTTTACCTTTTAGCTTATCTGTATTAGCCAAAAGATTTTCCATAGAGCCAAACTCTTTCAGGAATTTTTTTGCCGTTACTTCGCCAACACCAGGCAATCCTGGAATATTATCGACGGCGTCGCCCATCATTCCAAGAAAATCAATGACTTGTTCTGGTCTTTCTACTTCAAATTTTGCTAAAACCTCAGGAACTCCCCAAATTTCGATTCCGTTACCCATTCGGGCTGGTTTATACATAAAGATATTTTCAGAAACCAATTGTGCAAAATCTTTATCGGGCGTTACCATAAATACCTGATAGTTCTGTTTTTCGGCTTGTTTTGCAATTGTTCCAATCAAATCATCGGCCTCACATCCTGCAAGTTCGATAATTGGAATATGCATGGCTCTTAATAATTCCTGAATATAGGGAACAGCAATTTTGATTGCTTCTGGAGTTTCGTCTCGGTTTGCTTTGTAGTCTACAAACATTTCGGTTCTTACATGGCTTCCTCCTTTATCAAAAGCAACTGCCAAATGATCTGGTTTTTCTCTTTTGATAACATCCAAAAGCGAGTTCATAAAACCCATAATTGCAGATGTATCCATTCCTTTTGAATTGATTCTCGGGTTTTTTATAAAAGCATAATAACCACGAAAAATTAGTGCGTAGGCATCTAGAAGAAAAAGGCGTTTTTGAGTTGACATATTAAAAATATTAGTCTGTAAAAATAAACATTTGGGTTTTAAAAAACGATTTACTTTTCGAAAATTAATTCTGTTTCACCATATAAGTCATATAAGACCATTTTAGTGGAGACGCACCGAAGTGCATCTCCTCGGTCGGTAAAATAAGGCTGAAAACGGTTAAACAATTAAATGAGCTTATATAACTTATATGGTGAAAAAACCGCGAAGCGTTAATGTCAAGTTAAATTTTTCTATGGAGCGGTTTCTTCATTTTGGCTTCATTTTCTCGAGGTAATTTTGATTTGAAAATAAAAGGTTATTAATTCTTAAATCTTAGAAATCATGAGAAATTTATTAATGTTACTAGTAGCAGTTTTAGGAACAAGTGCAATGGTTCACGCATTTCCTGCAAAAGATAGAAAAGTAGCTCCAGCAAAAGAAGTTAAAGCAACCAAACATCCTAAACACAAATCTGATAAAAAAGCAAAATCAGTAAAAACTGAAGCGCCAAAAACAGAAGCTGCGAAACCAGAAACTGCAAAAATGAAAAAATAAGAATTGCTCTCGTTTTGTTTTCGAAGCATTGTAACGGAGGCAAAACAGGAATAATGATTATGAGAATGCGATTGAAAAGGCTGATGAAGAAATTTGTCAGCTTTTTTCGTTAGTTAATTTTTTAATAATGTGCAGCTAGACTTTTGATAATTCATTAATTTTAGTTGTGCTAAAAGATCTTGTTTATGAATGTTTTAATTGTTGAAGATAATAAAGAGCTTGCTGTAGAAGTTTACGATTTTTTATGCAACGCAGGTTATATTTGTAAGATTGCTAATAATTGTGCAGATGCGCTGGAAGAATTTGGAAGCAATGACTATGATGCTATGCTGCTCGATTTGGGTCTGCCAGACGGCGATGGTTTTGAGGTTTTGCAGACGATTCGAAAAACTAAATCTAAGATTGCGGTTATTGTGCTTACTGCCCGAGGAGAATTGGATGATAGGATTAATGGACTTCATCTTGGAGCCGACGATTATTTGACAAAACCTTTTGCTTTGACAGAGCTGGCTGCGAGATTGTTTGCAGTGATTCGCAGAATTCATGGATTTACTTTAAATAATTTAAGCATTCATGGTTTTTTGCTGCAGCTTCAGGATTATAAAGTAAGTTTTAATGAAGTTCCGCTAAGTCTTACCAAAAAAGAGTTTGATATTTTTCAGTATTTAGTTCTAAATAAAAACAGGGTCATTACAAGACTGCAATTGACAGAGCATATTTGGGGAGACATTTTAGAAGTAAATTCAGATTCTAATTTTATTGATGTTCATGTTCGAAATCTTCGCAAAAAACTGGACAAGCATACTGCTATTGACTGGTTTGAAACGGTTCGAAATGTTGGTTATCGTATAAACGAATAAATTTATTCTTGTGAAAATAAAACATCAATTAGCCATTTTTAATGCCATGACCAGACTGCTGGTCATTTTGATTTTATGGCTGATGCTTCCTATTTTGGTAGAAAATGTGGTCTATCATCATATTAACAATAGTCTGCTGGAGAAAAAGAAAAAATTTATCGAGCATCTTAATCAAGATGAAATAAATGATTTTATAGAAAATCCAGATGATTCGACCGAAACTTTTTCAGAATTTTCAACGCTTCATAGCGAGTTTTTGGTATTGTCTCGAGTTCCTATAAAACCGCATGAGAAAAAAACAACTTTTACAAATGACTATCGCAAGATTGAAAATGAAGAAAGCGAATATCGAATATTGCAGCATCACTTTACTTATGAGGGAGTTGATTATCAGCTTGAAATTGGGAGCAGTCTGAGTGAGGTCAACGATTTGACTTTTGTCATCAGGCTGTTCATTATCATTGTCTTTGTGGTGATTCTGTTTATCACTTTTTTGGCAGATACATTTTATATCGAATATCTTTTAAAGCCATTTTATAAAATTATTGACACTAAAATAAGGCGAGTAAATGAGCCAGAAACATTTGATCATACTCCGATAAAAGCTGCTTCAAGAGATTTTAGGGAGTTAGATTTTGTTTTAAACCAAATGATGGATCGTATTGCGGAGGTTTTTAAAAAAGAAAAGCAGTTTATCTCCAATGTTTCGCACGAACTTTTAACGCCAATTGCGCTGCTTAAAAACAAGCTCGAAAATTTGCTTCAAAATGAATCTTTAGACGATAATGCAGTCGATAAAATTGCAGGTTCTCTAAAGACACTGGATATGCTAAAAAAAATCATCAATAATTTATTGCTGATCTCAAGAATAGATAATAATCAGTATGTGGCCAATGAAGAAATTAATCTTCGAGAAATCGTTTTGGACTTGTACGAAGACCTTCAAGACCGCATTGAGGATAAAGAAATTCAATTCATCGATGAGATGAAAAGCAGCTTTGTTTTTACTGGGAACAAAACCTTAATTCATATTCTCATTTATAATTTAGTAACCAACGCCATTAAATATAATAAACTGCAAGGAAAGATTAGTATTGAGGATGGTTTTGCAGATAATCATTATTTTATGTCAGTGAAAGATTCTGGAATAGGAATGGATGAATCGCAGTTGGAAAAAATATTTAGCCGTTTTGCCAGAATCAGTTCAGATCAGGAAGGGCAGGGCTTGGGACTTGCAATTGCTAAAAGTATTGCAGCTTTCCATCATATAGAAATGACAGTAGAATCTGCATTGGGCGTGGGGACTACTTTCAAATTATGGTTTCCAAAAGCTAATTAAAAGTTAAAATTTATTGTAGGACTTTTTCTTCATTTTGTCTTCATGTTGCGATTATACCTTTGACTTGTAAATAATAAAAATAACAAATCAAAAATTTAAAAGTCATGAAAAAATTAGCAATTTTAGCAGTAGCAGTTTTCGGAACATTCGCAATGGTAAATGCACAAACAACTCCAGCGCAAACAAAAACAAAAGAAGTGAAAACTGAAAAACAAGATAAAAAAGCAAACAAAAAAGCTAAAGGAGAGAAAAAAGCAGAAGCTGCAAAAACAGAAACTCCAAAAGCAAAATAAAACGACATTTTAAGTCTTAAGATTAAATAGTTTTAAAGGTTGGTAGGTTAAAGCTGAAGGAGTCATCTTTCAGCTTTTTTATGTTTTACAGCGTTAAATTTTTTATAATAAAAAGAAATAGAATTCTCATTCTTTGTTACTTTGTTTAAAACTATAAATTAGATGATCTTTCGTTTTATATTTCTATGCGCTCTTTTATTATTTATTGAGTTCTATTCATATCAGGCTTTTCGAACTTTAATCAAAACACGCTGGGTTTTGATAAGTTATCAAATTATTAGCCTACTGGTTTTAATCTTTATTATTTATTCTTTTTCGCAAGTAGATCGTTCTGTTGGGCAGACTAGGCAGTTTATGTTTACCACAGGTTTGATGCTGACGGTCTATGTGCCTAAAATTTTGCTTACGCTAATCATGTTTGGCGAAGATATTTTTAGAATAGGAGCCAGTATCTTAAATTATTTTGTTTACAATACTCCGCGTAAGGAAATGATGCCAGACAGAAGAAAATTTGTCAGTCAGCTCGCGTTGGGTCTCGCGGCAATACCTTTTCTCTCTATTATTTACGGAATTTTTGAAGGCAAATATAATTTTAAAGTAATCAAACAGACTATATTTTTCCCAGATCTTCCAGATGCTTTCGATGGCTTTAAAATAACTCAGATTTCAGATGTTCATAGCGGAAGTTTTGATAATCCAGAGAAAATTAATTATGCGATTGATTTGATTAATGCACAAGAATCTGACTTGATTTTGTTTACGGGTGATATTGTAAATACCCATGCCAAAGAAATGCATCCGTGGCTGGAAACTTTTAGCCGCATTAAAGATTATAAATACGGGAAGTTTGCGGTTTTAGGAAACCATGATTATGGAGAATATGTAACATGGCCATCTGAGAAAGAAAAAGACGAGAATTTTAAGGCAATTAAAAATTTGTATGGTCAAATCGGTTTTAAATTAATGCTAAACGAACATACTTACATTCAAAAAGGCGATGATAAAATTGCCTTGATCGGGGTAGAAAATTGGGGAGTTAATTTTAAGAAAGCAGGCGATTTAAATAAAGCTTCTGAAAATGTGAATCAAGACGATTTTAAAGTTTTAATGAGTCATGATCCAAGCCATTGGGATGCCGAAATTAAAGATCATCCAAAGAATTTCCATCTGACATTTGCAGGCCATACTCACGGTATGCAGTTCGGAATTGAGATTCCGGGATATTTTAAATGGAGTTTGGCACAATACATTTATAAACAGTGGGCAGGATTGTACGAAAATGTCGGAAGATACGTTTATGTTAACCGCGGATTTGGTTTTCACGCATATCCCGGGCGAGTTGGAATTATGCCTGAAATAACGGTAATTGAACTAAAAAAAGGCCGTAATGTCGGTTAATTCGTTAAAAATGCTACATTTGTATAATATTTATTTCTTTTAGAAGATTTAAAAAACTTAAATTTTTGGTTTTATGTCAAAATTTGGAGAATTAATAAATGCTCAAGTTCCAGTGTTAATTGACTTTTACACAGATTGGAATGAATCTTCAGTTTCTATGCATCCTGTTATTAAGGACGTAGCGGCTGCGCTTGGCGATAAAGCCAAAGTAATCAAAATTGATGTAGATAAAAATCAGGAACTAGCAGAAGCGCTTCGTATTAAAGGGCTTCCAACTTTAATGATTTATAAAGAAGGGCAAATGATCTGGAGACAATCTGGAGAACTTGATGCCAATACTATTATCGGAATTGTCCAGGAACAATTTAACGTCTAAACCTCCCTTTTTTGATGTTATTTAGTGAATAATGTCAAACTTATATCCGTTTTCTTTTAAAAAATGCAGTGTTCGAGGCAAAGCAAATCTTAAATTTGGAGAAGCTTTAATACTGTCATGAAAAACAATTACGCTACCCGATTTTACATTTTTTGTTACGTTTTCAAGGCATTTTTCTGGAGTAATGCTTTGATCGAAATCGGCGCTTAAAACATCCCACATTACTATTTTATAGCCTAAACTTCTTAGGATTTTAGATTGCGCTTTTTTGATTTTTCCATAAGGAGGACGAAATAATAAGCGGTGAGGAGCTTTTTCTTGTTCATCTAAAACAGCCGCACAGTTTTTTACATTTTCGATGTATTCATTGGTATGGATTTTCCAGCCATTCACATGGTTCATGGTATGGTTGCCAATTGAATGCCCGTCTGTAATTAGCTTTTCAAATAGAGCTAAGTTGGCTTTTATGTTTTTTCCGATGCAGAAAAAGGTAGCCTTTGCGTCAAATTTTTTTAATTCAGACAAGACCCAGTCTGTAATTTCTGGAGTAGGACCATCATCAAAAGTAAGGTATATTTTCTTTTCGTTGTTAGGAATGTCCCAGCAATATTTAGAAAACACCTTTTTTATAAATGCGTTAGTTTTTACCCAATAGAAGCTCATTTTGAATTAAAATTGTATTAGTATGTATAAAATTAAAAAATGCAGCGCTATTTATCAAACAGCGCTGCATTTTTTTAATAAGTAAGATTTTCGTATATTATTTATTCTTTTTCACGTCCAAAACGCTCAAAAACATTCACGTAAGTATTAAACGTTGTTTTGTGCTGGTTGTAAAAAGCAGTGTCTTTATTGTCATCCATTACGTGCAGCAGACTTCTGTAACGCTCAATATCTGTAATGATATCTACAGCCAAATCAGTTTGGTCTGAAGGAGTTAATGTGCTGTAATAGTTTAGATTCTCTTTATACTTTTGAACCAATTTGTTTAAAAGATCCTGCGCTTTGGCTTTTTCTCCCACTTTGTAATAACCGTCAGCAAAACCTTCAACCAATGAGTAATATCCAAATTTGTCTAAAGGCATTTGGGTCATTGCTAAATTGATTACATTTTTAGCTTTGTCAATCTTACCTTCTTCAATAAGCTGGTTCATTAATCTAGAAAGATTGGTACGGTAGGTAATGCTGTTTCTTCTGGTTTCAGGATCGTGATAGATGTTTCCATTGCTATTGCCCCAATCCCATTTCATTACAATATCGTACATTTTATCTGCATCAATTTGGCCCATGTCTAATGGTCCGCCATCTTTTGAAGGAGTGTTTTTTATTGGAACCAATTTATACACCATTCCATCCAATTGCAGATAATCTTTTAACCATAAATAATCTTCATCATCAAAAGCGCCACCGCTAAAGTAAATCGGCCTCTTCCAGTTGTTATTGGCTAAAATGTCAAGCATCATTAAACGGTTTTTGTACAATGCGCTTCCTTTAATATCAATATCTAAGTAAGGAACAATAGAGTCGTAATACTTAGGATTAACCACTTTATTTTGAATGATAACATTTTTATCCACATTTACTCTAATCTTGTTTGTTGGATAAAAATGAATGGTTTGTCCGTTTTGTAATCCAACAGTCGATTTAGGGTTTTTGATAAAATCGATAAAATCTTTAATGTTCCAACGAGTATCAATTTTTTGAATATAAGCTGTGTAATCCAAGTTGTCTCCCACATACTGGCTATGCACAAAAGAAATCGGCAGTGGATTTGATTCATAAGACTTCGCCTTCATTTGGTCAATGTACCAGTCTGTCATGAATAAACTTGTGTTTACAATCTTCACATCGGTTCTGAAGTGCTCAATTTCCTGCGCGTACCAAAGAGGGAAGGTGTCGTTATCTCCAATTGTAAATAAGATTGCATCTTTGTCGCAAGAACTTAAGTAAGCTTTTGCCATTGCAACCGCTGTGTATCTTCCAGATCTATCGTGATCATCCCAGTTTTGAGCTGCCATTAAAACAGGTGCAGCCAATAAACTTCCGGCAATAAGCACTGGTCCCGCAATTTTTGGAGCAAGATATTTCTGGAGGCTTTCATAAAGTGAGTAAACTCCAAATCCGATCCAGATGGCAAAGACGTAGAATGAACCTACTAGTGCATAATCTCTTTCGCGAGGTTCAAAAGGTCTTTCATTCAAATATATTTTTAGTGCAATTCCTGTAAATAAGAATAAAGCCAAAAGAACATAAAAGCTCTTTAAATCTTTGTTGGCATGGTACATGATACCAATTAGCCCTAAAATAAAAGGAATAAAATAATAAGCATTGCGCCCTTTGTTGTTTAATACATCTGTTGGCAGATTGTCTTGAGAACCTAAATGAACAGAATCTAAAGGTTTGATGCCGCTAATCCAGTTACCGTCCAAATTATCATATTTGCCCTGAACATCATTTTGGCGCCCAACAAAATTCCACATCAAATATCTCCAGTACATATATCCAAATTGATATTCAAACATAAAACTGAAGTTGTCAGCTGTAGAAGGCTTCTCAATAATTAAATATTCTCCGTAACTTCTTAAGAATTTTACGTAACCTTCGTTGTCAATCTGTTTTTGAGCATAAGCTCTTCTAAACTCAGAAACTGTTTTTTCAACCTCATTGCGCAATTGAGCAGTAGCTTTGTTGTATTCATCTTCGCTTAATTGGCTCGCATCAATTCCGTATTTTGCCAAATCTTCATCATAATTATAATTAGGATTGATTCGGAATTTTGGAGGATTTGTAAAGTTGATATAGTTTTGAATGTGTCCTGTTTCTGTGCTCCACATTCTTGGTAGAATTGCTTTCTGGTTGTCATCAGAATTTTGTTCTGCATTTTTATAATTATTGGTAATGATATATTTTCCTGTTTTATAATCTCTTTCGTAGTTTGGCTTTTTGTCTAAATAAGGTGTTTTAGCATCAAGACCAGCAAAAAGTTCTGTGTATTGAGGCCCATAAAATAAAGGATTTACACCATATTGTTCACGATTGTAATAAGCCAAAACCTCTGTGGCATCTGAAGGTTTGTTTTCATTGATTACCGTATTGGCATTTGCACGAACAGGAAGCATCAGCCAAGTTGAGAAACCAATTAAGATAAATAAAATGCACAATATAATAG
This sequence comes from Flavobacterium sp. TR2, assembly GCF_025252405.1. Lineage (NCBI taxonomy): Bacteria > Pseudomonadati > Bacteroidota > Flavobacteriia > Flavobacteriales > Flavobacteriaceae > Flavobacterium > Flavobacterium sp. TR2. Next base: position 1,728,737 of record NZ_CP104307.1, read on the forward strand.
TGTTGTAAAATATCAAACCTTTTTGTTTGGTGTATTTTAATCCAAAATAGAAAAAAGCAACAAACAATAATGCAACAAAGATAGTTCCTGAGTTAAACGGAAGTCCCATGCTGTTTACCATGAAAATTTCGGTTTTTCCGAAAAATGCCATAGTAAGAGGAAGAAGTAATTTGAAAATGAACAATAAAATTCCAATAACAACTACATTGGCAATAAGGAAGTTTTTAATTGTAACTTTTTCGTAGTGTTTGAAATAGTATAAGAATCCAATGGATGGAATAGTTAAAAGAGCCATGAAGTGAACTCCAAACGAAAGACCAACAACCAATGAAATGATTAAAAGCCATTTGTTTCCTTTTGGTTTGTCCATGTCTTGCTCCCAGCGTAAACCTAACCAGAAAAGCAAAGCAATTAGTAATGAAGCCATCGCATAAACTTCGGCTTCAACCGCATTAAACCAGAAACTGTCAGAAAATGTATAAGCCAATGCGCCTACAAAAGAACTTCCTAAAATAACGATCGAATTGTTTTGGTCAATTTCTGTAAAACGTCCAACGATCTTTTTCAAAATCATAGACGATGACCAGAACATAAATAATATGGTAAATGCGCTAGAAAAAACAGACATCATGTTAACCATTAGAGCCACGTGCTGAGCATCTATTGCAAACATGGCAAAAAATGCACCCATCATCTGGAAAAGCGGTGCTCCCGGTGGGTGGCCTACTTCAAGTTTGGCTGCGGTAGCAATATATTCTCCGCAATCCCAAAAGCTCATTGTAGGTTCAACTGTTAATGTATAAGTGATTAAAGCGATTGCAAATGCAAACCAACCAATAATTGTATTCCATTTATTGAAATTGAATTGTGCCATATTTAGGTGTTAAAAATTTGAATGTTTTTCTATCCTACAAAGAAAATGTTTTTTTACGTAAAGAAACGAGCATTAACAAAAAATTCTATAAAACTATACGTAATAAGTAATGTGTTGTTTATGAGGAGTTTTTGATATTGAAGCGAATTTGAATGTGAAAAAAATCAAAAAAAATGATTTTTTTTGCTCAAAAAGTTTGCACAAACTAAATAAAGACTTAAATTTGCACTCGCTTTACAGCACTGCTGGTCTATGGTGTAATGGTAACACTACGGTTTTTGGTGCCGTCTTTCTAGGTTCGAGTCCTAGTAGACCAACAGAAAAAGCCTCTCAGAAATGAGAGGCTTTTTTATTTGAAAAAAGTTTGCTTTAAAATTTGCATAAATTAAATAAAGTTTTAATTTTGCACCCGCTTAACCGCACTGCTGGTCTATGGTGTAATGGTAACACTACGGTTTTTGGTGCCGTCTTTCTAGGTTCGAGTCCTAGTAGACCAACAGAAAAAGCCTCTCAGAAATGAGAGGCTTTTTTATGCTTTAAATTTAGAGTGTTTTTCTGGGTGTTTTTTTAACGCAAAGCGCGCTAAGGTATACGCAAAGTGCGCTAAGGTATACGCAAAGTGCGCAAGGAATATCTTTTTAAGAATGTAGGGTTTGCAAAGCTTTATTGGTAAGATTTTCCTAGTTTTATTTTGACATAGCCCGTGGTTTCAGCCGTGGGGACTTATTGCAAAAGGTTTATTTCGGAAGATCTATTTGTGATTTAAAGAAGAAGGGACGATTCCGAATTTCTTTTTAAATGAAAATGAAAAATGCGAAAGATCTTCAAAGCCAACACCAATATATACTTCTGATGGCGGATTTCCTTGGCTGATTAAATAATAAGCTTCTTGAAGCCTTTTGTTTAAAAGCCATTTTCCGGGAGTCTGCTGGAAAATTTTCTGAAAATCTCTCTTAAATGTTGCTAAGCTTCTTCCTGTAAGATAGGCAAATCGGTGCATTTGGACATTGAAATGGAAATTTTTGTTCATAAAAGCTTCCAAGTCAATTTTGCCAGGCTCGTTAAAATCAAATAAAATATCTTTTAATTCTGGATTTATTTTCAATAAGAGATGGATGGCTTCTTTGATTTTTAAATTGAACAAAGCCTCATTGTTTTCTTCTTCAACTTCAAGATAAGATATGAGCGATTCCATGAAAGATTTGTAGAGCGGATTAGGAGCTAGTGAAAACATAGCATCTGTATCGGCTTTTTTGTCGGCTTTCAAATTGTAGTCCTTGCTGATTTCTCTTAAGATTTCTTGATCCAAAAAAAGTGAAACGGTTCTAAATTCGCCTCCTTCTGGCGGTATTTTGGTGAATTTTGCCAAATGGTTTCTTCTGCTGAAGCGGAAATCTCCCGGTTTGGAATGAAAGGTGCTTTTACTGTCTGAAGCGATCATTTCGCCAGAAATTTGATAGCTAAAAACGTGTTCAGGTATAAAATGCTCGCCTTCTCGACTGCGTGAATAATAGCACGAGTAGAGAATTTTTGGCTTTGTATTTGGTTTGATGCTCATATTTGTAAAAATAATAAAAGATCTGGAAATCTTTGGTTTAAAGATTTCCAGATTGATGAAAGTTATTTTGGCTGAATTAATGCTCTTGGTTCCAGATAAGCTTCTAATCCAATGGTTCCAAACTCGCGCCCAATTCCAGATTGCTTAAATCCGCCAAAAGGAGCCATTGGATCGTGGCTAATTCCATTAATCTGAACACGGCCTGCATTAATTTGCGAAGCGACATGATAAGCTCTTTCTGAGTCGGATGAGCTTATGTAAGCCTGTAGTCCGTAAGTGGTGTCGTTTGCGATTTCAATGGCTTCTTCTTCAGTTTTGTAAGTGATGATGGATAAAACAGGTCCGAATATTTCCTCTCTTGCAATTCGCATTTGGTTATTTACATTGATGAAAACAGTTGGCTTGACAAAATTTCCGTTTTCTAGCCCTTCAGGTTTTCCAAGTCCGCCAGCTAATATCTCTGCGCCTTCATTGATTCCAGTCTGAATATAATCTTGAACGCGATTGTATTGTTTTGTGCTGACCATTGGCCCGACTGCGGTATTTGGATTTTTAGGGTCGCCAACAATAAAGCTTGGAATCGTTTCTTTGATGAGAAGTTTAGCTTCTTCTAATCTGTCTTCTGGAATTAGTAATCTGGTTCCGGCAATACAGGCTTGTCCGCTGTTCATAAATGCTGCGCCAATGGCAAGTGGAATAGCTTTTGAAAAATCAGCATCGTCTAGAATGATGTTTGGAGATTTTCCGCCAAGTTCAAGAGTAACTCTTTTCATGGTGTTGACCGCTTCTTTTGCAATTATTTTTCCAACGTTTGTAGATCCTGTAAAAGATATTTTGGCGATGTCAGGGTTTCTGCTTATTTCGGCGCCGACAATTTCTCCTAATCCGTTTACAATATTGAATACGCCTTTTGGAAGATTTGCTTCGTGAAGGCATTCGGTGATCAGTTGAGTCTGTTGAGCGCTCATTTCGCTAGGTTTAATTACAGTCGTGCATCCTGCTGCGATTGCTGTAGATAATTTGCTGCAGATGAAGCCGTTGCTTGAATTCCACGGAATGATGATTCCGACTACGCCAATTGGTGTCATTTGAACTTCAGATTCTCCCATTGTTTTGATAAAGCTGTAAGAGTTAAGAAGATTGATTGCAGAATCAAAACTTTTTAGCATATAATCATAGCTTACGCTTGCAAACTGAAATGTTCCTCCGTATTCTTCTGTCATTATATTGATAAAGTCGTCTTTTCTTTTTTCAACAGAAGATCTGATGTTTTTAAGATATTGGATTCTTTCTGTGGTTGTTGTTTTTGAGAAAGTTTTGAAAGCATTTTGGGCCGCTTCGATTGCTTTTTGAGTGTCTTCCGTGTTGCCTAAGCGGACTTTTCCTAATTTTTCGTTTGTCGTAGGGCTGATTAAATCGAAGTGTTCAGTTCCATTTGGAGTAACAAATTCTCCATTAATGTAAATTTTGTCTATTATTTTCATGTTGTTGTTTTTAATGAATTTCTATTTGACAAATTTCTGCATTAAATACCTTGGAGGTTTTGTTGTAAAGCTCAGTTGTGCTTTGTTGAGAAGCTCATTTTTTTTGCAAAAAAAAAGCCTCCCAGACGAGAGGCTTTAGAAGAATAAATGGATTATGTTAGATTTTTAATGTAATAACAGGTTTGACAGCGTGATTAACCAGTCCTTCGCTTATGCTTCCGTTAAAAAAGTGAGCAAAACCAGTTCTGCCATGTGTGCACATTCCAATTACATCTGCGTCTATTTTATTAGAGAAATTAATAATTCCTTTTTCAATATTGGTGTCGTTATAGATTTGCGTGGTGTAATTGGTGATATTGAATTCGCTAACAAAATCGCTCATTGCTTTTTCGCTTACGTGAGTTGGTTTAAAGCTGTTAGGCGTGCAAATGGTTACTAAATGTAGTTTTGAATCAAATAATTTGGTGAAGTTTAAAAGTTTTACAAATGGTTTTTTTGCTTCTTCTGAAAAATCAGATGCAAAAACAATGTTGGATGCATTAAAATTTGGAATATTTTTCTTGATGACTAAAACAGGTATTTCTGAGTTTCTGACCACTTTTTCTGTGTTAGAGCCTAATAGTAATTCTTCAACCCCAGAAGAGCCATGAGATCCCATGACAATTAGGTTAATGTCATAATCTTTGCTTATTTGCGTAATGCCGTGTATAGGCTTGTCCATTTTTACAATTTCAGTTACCGGAATTCCTTCTAGATATTCTCTAGAGGCAACTTCGTCTAGTGTTTCGTTTGCTTTCTTCATAAAAAGCATAGTTTCAGGAATGCTGGTTCCGCCCATTATAGCATCATTCGATTGCTGTGGCAATTCGAGCATATGAAGAAGAATGATTTCAGAATTGTTCTTTTTTGCGATTTGGGCCGCAACTCTTAGAGCGTCTTCTGCGTGTTCTGAGAAGTCGGTAGGTACTAAAATTCGTTTCATGATTTTGAGGGTTAAAAATTATGAATAAGTCTGCATTTTAATGCTATATAAAGATAAGAAATTATTTTAGAGCAATCAATTATATTTGATTTATAAAAAAAACACTATATTTGCACTGTTATTTATTAAAATCTAAATAATGAGGGGACTAAGTGTCCCCTCTTTTTATAAAATTATGACATTCAAAGAAAAAGTAAACGGATTAATTACGGAAGCCCTTCTGGAAAAACCATCAATCTTTTTGGTTGATCTGGCTGTTTCGGATTCTTTTAAAATTAGTGTCGGTTTAGACGGAGATAATGGAGTGGCGCTGCAAGACTGTATCGATATTAGTCGTGCAATCGAAAATAATCTGGATCGTGAAGAACAGGATTTTTCGCTTGAAGTAGCATCGGTTGGAGTAGGGACACCTCTGAAAATGGTAAGACAATACAAGAAAAATGTTGGTAGAACGTTGATTGTTACCACAAATACAGAAAAAATAGAAGCAGAATTGGTAGAAGCTAATGATGTTTTCATAATTTTGTCTTGGAAAGCAAGAGAACCGAAAAAAGTAGGAAAAGGAAAAGAAACAGTTCAAAAAGAGCAACAAATACCTTATACAGAAATTAAAGAGGCAGTTGTTACGGTAACATTTTAATTTTAATTAAAAAATTCGCATGGAAAATTTAGCATTAATCGATTCATTCTCAGAGTTTAAAGATAATAAACTTATTGATCGTGTAACGCTTATGGCAATTTTAGAGGACGTATTTAGAAATGCATTAAAGAAAAAATACGGTTCAGATGAAAATTTCGATATCATTATAAATCCTGATAAAGGCGATATGGAAATCTGGAGAAGAAGAGTAATTGTTGCTGATGAGGATCTTGATTTTGAAAATGAGGAAATTACATTGACTGAAGCAAGAAAAATTGAGGCGGATTTTGAAATTGGTGAAGAAGTTTCTGAAGAAGTAAAATTGATTGATTTAGGAAGAAGAGCTATCTTAGCGCTTCGTCAGAATTTAATATCTAAAATTCACGAACACGATAATACCAATCTTTACAAACAATTTAAAGATATTATCGGTGATATTTATACAGCTGAAGTGCATCACGTACGTCCAAGAGTAGTTATCTTAGTTGATGATGAAGGAAATGAAATTGTGCTTCCAAAAGAAAAACAAATTCCATCAGATTTCTTCCGTAAAGGGGATAATGTTCGTGGAATTATTGAAAGCGTAGAATTAAAAGGGAACAAACCTCAGATTATTATGTCTAGAACTTCAGAAAAGTTCTTAGAAAAATTATTTGAGCAAGAAATTCCAGAAGTTTTCGACGGACTAATTACAGTGAAAAATGTAGTTCGTATTCCAGGAGAAAAAGCAAAAGTTGCTGTTGATTCTTATGATGACAGAATTGATCCAGTTGGAGCTTGCGTGGGAATGAAAGGTTCTCGTATTCATGGAATTGTTCGTGAGCTAGGAAATGAAAATATTGATGTAATCAATTATACAAACAATATTCAATTATTTATTACAAGAGCATTAAGCCCTGCAAAAGTTTCTTCTATTAAAATTGACGAAGAGAGCAAAAGAGCTGAAGTTTTCTTGAAATTGGAAGAAGTTTCTAAAGCAATTGGTAGAGGTGGTCACAACATTAAATTGGCAGGTCAGTTGACAGGTTATGAATTAGATGTTATCCGTGAAGGAGATGTTGCCGGAACCGTTGCAGATGAAGACGATGTTGAATTGACAGAGTTCTCAGATGAAATCGAAGAGTGGGTAATTGAAGAGTTTGCAAAAATAGGTTTAGATACTGCAAAAAGTATCTTGAAACACGACGTAGAAGATTTAGTAAGAAGAACAGACTTAGAAGAGGAAACAATTCTAGATGTTATGAAGATACTAAAAGAAGAGTTTGATAGTTAAGCAATAGGCTTGCATCTGCTCTAACAACACAACGAAAAAGGTAATAATAAAAAGGTTATATGTCTGAAGAGAGAGTAATAAGAATAAACAAGGTTTTAAGGGAATTAAATATTTCGTTAGAAAGAGCTGTAGATTATCTAAAAGATAAAGGAATTGCTATTGATGCAAATCCTAATGCAAAAATTTCTGATAGCGAGTTTAATATCCTTCAAAGCCAATTTGCGGGCGATAAGGGGAATAAGGAGGCTTCTAAAGAGGTTGGAGAAGAAAAAAGAAAGGAAAAAGAAGCATTGCGTGTAGAGCGTGAGAAAGAAATTGAAGACAAACGCAGACAAGAAGAAGAGCGTCAAAAACAGCAAGAAATAATTAAAGCAAGAGCAGTTGTTTCGGGACCTGTACAAGTTGGTAAAATTGACTTGAATCCAAAAAAACCTGCGATTACTCCTTCTGAGGAAGCAGCCAAGGTTGAAGAGCCAAAAGTTGCTGCTGCTCCAGTGCAGCCAGAAAAACCTGTTCAAAATGAAACAGTAAAATCTGAACCAGTTGTTTCAACTCCTGTTTCTGAAACAAAAAAAGAAGAACCTATTATTACTGAGAAAAAAGAAGTTAAAGCAGAGTCTAAAGTTGCTCAGGAGCCTATCGTGTCTACTGATCCAACAACTTCAGAGGAAACTATTACGACTCAATATCAAAAGCTTACAGGAACTACTCTTACAGGTCAGACAATTGATTTATCTCAGTTTAATAAACCTAAGAAAAAGAAAGAAGATCCTAAAGCTGCTCAGAATAAACCTGGAGCTCCTGGAGTCGGGAATAATAATAACGCAAATAAAAATAAGCGTAAAAGAATTGGTCCTAAACCAGGTACGCCTGGTGCGCCAAAACCTGCAACAGGTAATGCGCCTGGAACTCCAAATCCAAATAAGCCAGCTCAAAATAACAATGGAGGAGGTTTTAATGCTAACAGAAGCCAAAGACCTGGTTTTGTAAAAGGAAACCGCCCTGCAATTGTGGCTAAAGTGGAGCCAACAGAAGAAGAAGTAAAAAACCAAATTAGAGAAACTCTTGAAAAACTTCAAGGTAAAGGAGGAAAATCTAAAGCGGCAAAATATAGAAGAGATAAAAGAGAAACACACCGTCAAAAATCTGACGATGAGCAAAGAGCTCTTGACGAAGGAAGTAAAACGATTAAAGTTACCGAATTTGTTACTGTAGGTGAAATTGCTATCATGATGGATGTGCCGATTACTAAAGTAATTGGAACTTGTATGTCTCTTGGTATCATGGTTACCATGAACCAGCGTCTAGATGCTGAAACATTAACTATTGTAGCTGACGAGTTTGGTTATGATGTTGAATTCATTACGGTAGATATTGAAGAAGCAATAGAGGTTGTAGAAGATAAAGAAGAAGATTTAGTAACAAGAGCGCCAATTGTGACGGTAATGGGGCACGTTGACCACGGTAAAACATCTTTACTGGATTATATCCGTAAAGAAAATGTAATTGCAGGTGAGTCAGGAGGTATTACTCAGCACATTGGAGCGTATGGAGTTACATTGGATAACGGACAAAAAATTGCATTCTTGGATACTCCAGGTCACGAGGCGTTTACAGCGATGCGTGCACGTGGAGCTCAAGTTACAGATATTGCAATTATTGTAGTTGCGGCAGATGATGATATCATGCCACAGACAAAAGAGGCAATTTCTCACGCACAAGCTGCGGGAGTGCCAATTATATTTGCAATCAATAAAATTGATAAACCAAACGCAAACGTTGATAAGATTAAAGAACGTTTGGCTGGTATGAATTTACTTGTTGAAGATTGGGGTGGAAAAATTCAGTCGCATGATATTTCTGCGAAAGTCGGAACAGGGGTTAAAGAATTATTGGAGAAAGTTTTATTAGAAGCGGAGATTTTAGATCTAAAAGCAAATCCAAATAAAGCGGCTCAAGGAACTGTTGTTGAGGCTTATTTAGATAAAGGAAAAGGATATGTTTCTACAATTTTAGTACAACAAGGTACTTTGAAAATTGGAGATTATATGCTTGCTGGTAAGCATCATGGTAAAGTGAAAGCAATGCATGACGAAAGAGGGCATACAGTTTTATCAGCTGGTCCTTCGACTCCTGTATCAGTTTTAGGTTTAGATGGGGCTCCAACAGCTGGTGATAAGTTCAATGTGTTTGAAGACGAAAAAGAAGCAAAACAAATTGCATCTAAACGTTCTCAATTAATGCGTGAACAATCTGTTCGTACGCAAAGACATATTACCCTTGACGAAATTGGACGTCGTATTGCTCTTGGTCAGTTTAAAGAATTAAATGTAATTCTTAAAGGAGACGTGGATGGTTCTGTTGAAGCATTATCAGATTCGTTCTCTAAACTTTCTACAGAAGAAGTTCAAATCAATATTATTCACAAAGGTGTTGGTGCGATTACAGAAACCGATGTTAACTTGGCTTCTGCATCAGATGCAATCATCATCGGATTTAATGTTCGTCCTGCTGGAAATGCTAGACAGCTTGCCGATAAAGAAGAAATTGATATCCGTTACTACTCTATCATTTATGCGGCAATTGACGACTTGAAAGATGCGATGGAAGGAATGTTGGCGCCAGAAATGAAAGAAGAAGTTTTAGGTAATGCTGAAATTCGTGAGATTTTCAAAATTTCTAAAGTGGGTTCAATTGCTGGATGTATGGTAACTGATGGTAAAATCTTGAGAACTTCTAAAATTAGAGTTATTAGAGATGGAGTTGTGGTTCACACAGGTGAGTTAGTTGCCTTGAAACGTTTCAAAGATGATGTTAAAGAAGTAACGAAAGGTTATGATTGTGGTATCCAGATAAAAGGATTTAATGATATCGAAATTAATGATGTTATTGAAGCTTACCACGAAGTAGCAATCAAAAAGAAATTGAAATAAAATTCAATTAATATATTTAAAAGTCCCAATGCAAATTGGGACTTTTTTTTTGTTTAAAGATTTGATGTTAAGAAGTCAATTATTATAAATATGTTTCATTTTATAATGTGAAACATAAATGAAGGATTTGGTAATGTTTAGGTTTAGGGATTGTTTGTTTCTTTGTGTAGTAATTTTCTCTTCTTTTAATAAAAATAAGTTTGTTGAATAAAATATTTGTGTTGATATGAGGATAAGGATAAATCATTTTGTAAATGCAATTTTTAGGAGACGTTTTAAAGCAGAGAATTCTGTTAGTAATTTTACAAATGTTCAGCAGTTAAGAGAGATAATGCCAGCATTGTTAGATGGGTATTTGTCTGAGGCAGAAATGCCAAACAGTCTTCTTCTTTTATCGCCTCCACCAGAACATGGCTCAAGTCTTTTTGAAATGGATCTAGAATGCGCTAAAAATGCTTTAGAATCAAAAGATAGCAAACGTTTTTTGCAGGCGGCGAGAGATGCAGATTTGTCCTTTCCTTTTGCAGTAAAATCATTCGTGCCAATTATAGGTATGGAAATTAATGAGTCGAAAACACCTAAACTTTATATATTGTTGCGAAGAGTCATGACAGATGCAGGGTTGTCTACTTATGCGGCGAAAAATCATTACAAACGTGAGCGGCCGTTTATGGTTAATAATCAAAAGACGTGTACTCCAGATCAGGAAAACATATTGTATAAAGTAGGTTCGTTTCCTTCTGGTCATGCTGCTGTAGGCTGGGCATGGGCATTGGTTTTAATGAAGCTTTTTCCAGAAAAGGAGAAAGAAATCTTGAAACGCGGGCATGATTTTGGTGAAAGTCGTGTTGTTTGTAATGCGCATTGGGATAGTGATGTAAGGATGGGTAGGGTTATGGGTGAAGCGGCAGTTGAATGTCTATGGGGTAATTCAGATTTTTTGGCTGATTGGAAGAGTGTTGAAAAGGAAGTGCAAAAAAATTTAGATTCTAATTCAGAATAAAATAAAGTGGTTCTGAGTTTGGAGAGGTATTTTAAATTTTAATGTTATTTTTGGATATAAAATGATCTAAATATGAAAAGAGTTTTAATATATGTAACCTTGTTTTTTATGAGTTTTTCAACAATATCTTTTTCACAAGAGAATGTCGAGAAGCCTGCTCCGCCAGCAGGAAATGCTTTAATCGGAGATTATTATGGAGCAGATATTTCTGAGAGTGTTTTAAATAAAGCAATTTCTGTTGAAAAACTTGAAAGCGAATTAAACAGTGCTAAAAAAATGGAAACTGTTGCCGTGAAAGGAGAAGTGGTTAATGTTTGTGAAAAAAGGGGGTGTTGGATAACTCTTAAAACAGAGGAAGGAACTTCTTTTTTTGTTAAAATGAAAAATTATGCATTTTTTGTACCTACGGCATTAAAAGGTAAAAATGTAGTTTTAGAAGGGGATGCTGAAAAGAAGGTAACGTCTGTTGAAGAGCTCAAGCATTATGCAAAAGATGCTAAGAAGACAAAGGCGGAAATAGATGCTATTAAAATGCCAAAAGAAGAAATACGATTTGTAGCTAGTGCGATAAAGGTTGTAAACTAGATTTAGAACATTTTGATTTAATTAGTTTTAAATTTGAGATAAAAAAAGCGAGATTTTCACATCTCGCTTTTTTTATCTCTGTAGAAATTATTTTCCGGGTTTAAGTAGGAAAACACTTTTGTATCTTTTCTTGATTTCTGCCAAATTTCTTTCGGCTTCTATTCTGGTTTTAAAATTGCCAACAATCACTTTGTAGTTCGGAGTGCTGAAAATAATGGTTCCGTCAATGTTTGAGTTTTCTCTTTTGAAATCCGATAGCGTTTTTTTTGCCTCATCGCTTTTGCCGCTAAAGATTTGGATTCTGTATGTGTCGTTTGTATTTATTGACGTGTTAATTTTGCGCTTCTCGTTTAGCAGTTGCTCAAATTTAGGATCTTGATTTAGTGTTAAATTTTGGTCTTGAGCATTAATATTGTGCGCAAAAGCAATCGTTGTAATTGTTAATAAAAGGCTTTTTGAAGGACTTAAAATTCTCATAATGTGATGGTTTTTATGCAAAAATACTATTTAAAGTTTGAGTGTAAAATTTTAATATTATTTAGAATTGATATAAATTGATAATTAAGACTATTTTAAGGTTTTGAGAATAGCTCATAAGTCGTATTTTTGTGCAAGTTTTAAAAGAGGGTATAGGTTTTTGCTGGATTTAGTACAGAAAAAATCATACCAAAAATTAGTAGACAATTATTTATACTATATGAAAAAGGTGGGTAACCATAATTCGATCTCAAGAAAATTGCTGTTTGGCTTATCGCTAACGTTAATTTTCTCCCTAACTTCATTTGCTCAAGATGCTGCTGCTCCGGCGGCGCCTGAGGCTGCTGCTGCGGCACCAGCTGCAGGAGGCGGTGATCCAGTAAAAGGGAAAGAACTTTTTAATGCAAATTGCGCTGCATGTCACAAATTAGATGCTAAATCAACTGGTCCTGCTTTAAGGGGGGTTGCTTCTAAGCATGATATGGCTTGGATTTACAAGTGGGTGCATAACAGTTCTGACATGATTAAGTCAGGTGATCCTGTTGCAGTTAAACTTTTTGAGGAAAATAACAAAGCTGTTATGACTTCGTTTCCTCAATTGTCTGAAGGAGATATTGATAATATTATAGCTTATACTTCTGAGCCTAAGGCTGAGCCTGCTGCTGCTGTTGGAGGCGCTGCGACTCCTCCGGGAACAAATGTTCAGGATGGCGCTATTTCAAATAACATTATTTTAGGAGCTCTTGCTCTTGTAATGGCTATTTTAGTTGTGATGTTGTTTATGGTAAACAAAGTTTTAACTAAAGTTGCTAATAAAAACGGTATTGAGGTTGCTCCAAAAGAAGAAAGACTTCCGATTTGGAAAGCTTTCGCTAAAAACCAATTTTTGGTTTTAGTAACTGCAATCTTCTTGCTTTTGGCTAGTGGTTATTTTGTTTATGGTTACTTAATGCAAGTAGGTGTAGATCAAAATTATGAGCCAATTCAGCCAATACACTACTCTCACAAAATTCACGCTGGTGATAACGAAATCAATTGTAAGTATTGCCACTCTGCTGCTCGTGTAAGTAAAACAGCTGGTATTCCTTCTTTAAATGTTTGTATGAACTGTCATAAAAATATTTCAGAGGTTGCTGAAACTACTGCTACTCCTGAGTACAGCAAAGCGTTCTACGATGCTCAAATCCAAAAATTATATGATGCTGTTGGATGGGATAAGACTAAGCAAGCTTATACTGGAAAAACAATGCCTGTAAAATGGGTTCGTATTCATAACTTACCTGACTTCGTTTACTTCAACCACTCTCAACACGTTTCTGTTGCAGGTATTGAATGTCAAACTTGTCACGGTCCAGTGCAAGAATTTGAAATCATGAAGCAGTATTCTAAATTAACAATGGGATGGTGTGTTGATTGCCATAGAAAAACTGATGTTAAGATGGAAGGTAATGCTTACTATGACAAAATTCATGCTGAGCTTTCTAAAAAATACGGTGTAGAGAAATTAACTGCAGCGCAAATGGGAGGTTTAGAGTGTGGTAAATGCCACTATTAATCGATTTATTAAGATTTTAATATATATATACAATGTCATCAAACAAAAAATACTGGAAAAGTGTTGAAGAGCTAGAAAATAGCTCTATTGTTGAGGCGCTTAGAAATAACGAATTTGTTGAAGAAATTCCTACTGATGAGTTTTTAGGTAACGCTGAGGCTTTATCTACTTCAGGAACTTCACGTCGTGACTTTTTAAAGTACGTAGGGTTTAGTACGGCGGCTGTAACATTAGCTGCTTGCGAAGGTCCGGTTCACAAGTCTATCCCTTATGTATTGCAACCAGAGCAAATCATTCCTGGTGTTGCAGATTATTATGCAACTACAGTTTTTGATGGATTTGATTTTGCTAATCTTTTGGTGAAAACTCGTGAAGGTCGTCCAATTAAAATTGAAAACAATACAATTGCTGGAGCAAAATTTTCTGCGAATGCTAGAATTCATGCATCTATCTTAGGTCTGTATGATAGCGCTCGTTTGAAAGAGCCAAAAGTAGACGGACAAAATTCTTCTTGGTCAGCTGTTGATTTGAAAATCAAATCAAGCTTAGCGGATGCAAAAGCGAAAGGCGGGCAAGTTGTATTATTGACTAATACTTTAGCAAGTCCATCTACAGAAAAATTAATTGGTGAGTTTATTGCAAAAAATCCAAACGCTAAGCACGTTGTGTATGATGCGGTTTCATCATCTGAGGCTTTAGATGCTTTTGAAGCTGTTTATGGTCAAAGAGCTTTAGTTGATTACGATTTTTCAAAAGCTTCTTTAATTGTATCTGTTGGTGCTGATTTCTTAGGAGACTGGCAAGGTGGAGGATATGATGCTGGATATGCGCAAGGACGTATTCCTCAAAACGGAAAAATGTCTCGTCATTTTCAGTTTGAATCAAACATGACATTATCTGGGGCAGCTGCTGATAAGCGTGTTCCAATGACTGTAGCTGCTCAAAAGCAAGCTTTAGTTCAAATTTATAATATTGTTGTAGGTGCTTCTGTTCCTGTGGCTTTAGAAGGAAACTTTAAAGCTGAAGTAGTAAAAGCTGCGCAACAGCTTAAAGCTGCTGGTTCAAAAGGAGTTTTAGTATCTGGAATTGAAGATAAAAATGCTCAATTATTAGTTTTAGCTATCAATCAAGTATTGGCTAGTGAAGCTTTTAGTACTGCTGGAGCAAGACAAATTAGAAAAGGTTCTAATGCTGCAGTTGCACAATTAATTAAAGATTTGAATGCAGGAAGTGTTCATACTTTAATTATGAGTGGAGTTAATCCAGTTTACACTTTAGCTGATTCAGCTTCTTTTGTATCTGGATTGAAAAAAGTTAAAACATCAGTTGCATTTTCATTAAAAGAAGATGAAACTGCATCTATTGTTTCAATTGCTGCACCAGCTCCTCACTATTTAGAGTCTTGGGGAGATCTTGAGCTTTCAAGCGGAACATATAGCTTAACTCAGCCTACAATTCGTCCTATTTTCAATACAAAACAATTTCAAGATGTTTTATTGTCAGTAAACGGTACAGCTGGTACTTTTTATGACTACTTAAAAGCAAATTCTGGAGCTTACACTGCAGGTGCTTCTTGGAACAAAGTATTACATGATGGTGTTGCTGTTGTTGGAGGTTCAGCTTTATCTGGAGGCGCTATTGATGCTGCTACTGCTGCAAATGCAGTTGCAAGATCTAAATCTGCTGGTGACTTTGAATTGGTATTATATACTAAAACAGGATTAGGAGATGGACAGCACGCTAATAACCCTTGGTTGCAAGAGTTTCCAGATCCAATCACAAGAGTTTCTTGGGATAACTATGTAACAGTTTCTAATGTAGATGCTAAAAAACTTGGTTTGACTAACGAAATTGTTGCAAACGGAGGTTTAAATGGTAGTTATGCTACTATTACTGTAGACGGAACTAAATTAGAAAATGTTCCTGTTATCGTTCAGCCAGGTCAGGCAGTTGGTACTTTAGGTCTAGCTCTTGGTTACGGACGTAAAGCTGCTCTTAAAGAAGAAATGCAAGTAGGTTTAAATGCTTACGCTTTATATAAAGGTTTCAATAATGTTCAATCAGTTTCTATCGCTAAAGCTGGAGGAGTACACGAGTTTGCTTGTGTTCAAGGTCAGAAAACTTTAATGGGTAGAGGTGATATTATTAAAGAAACGACTTTAGAAATATTCAATACTAAAGATGCTGAACATTGGAATGAAAAACCAATGGTATCTTTAGATCACCAAGAAGTTGAGGCTACTACTGTGGATCTTTGGGAATCATTTGATCGTACAACTGGTCACCACTTCAATCTTTCAATTGACTTAAATGCTTGTACTGGTTGTGGAGCTTGCGTTATTGCTTGTCACGCTGAAAACAACGTTCCTGTTGTTGGTAAAGCAGAGGTGAGAAGAAGCCGTGATATGCACTGGTTGCGTATCGACAGATACTACTCTTCTGAAAGTACTTTTGAAGGTGATAATGAGAGAAAAGAAGGAATTGCAGGTTTATCTAGTTCATTATCTACATTTAATGAAATGGAAAAAGCAGGAGATAATCCTCAAGTTGCATTCCAGCCTGTAATGTGTCAACACTGTAACCATGCACCTTGTGAGACAGTTTGTCCTGTTGCTGCAACTTCTCACGGTCGTGAAGGCCAAAACCATATGGCTTACAACAGATGTGTTGGTACTCGTTACTGTGCAAACAACTGTCCGTATAAAGTACGTCGTTTTAACTGGTTCTTATACAACAAAAATAGCGAGTTCGATTATCATATGAACGATGATTTAGGACGTATGGTTCTTAATCCAGACGTTAACGTACGTTCTCGTGGTGTTATGGAGAAATGTTCTATGTGTATCCAAATGACACAAGCAACTAAATTAAAAGCTAAAAACGAAGGCCGTCCAGTTAGAGATGGTGAATTCCAAACAGCTTGTTCTAGTGCTTGTTCTTCAGGAGCGATGATATTTGGTGATGTAAATGATAAAGAAAGTAAAGTTGCTAAATTAGCTGCTGACGAAAGATCATACCACTTATTAGAGCACGTAGGTACAAAACCTAATGTGGTTTACCATGTTAAAGTTAGAAATACTTAGTAAAATTATTAATTAAGAAACAATATAAAGGATTATGTCGTCTCACTACGAAGCACCCATTAGAAAACCTTTAGTTATTGGTGATAAATCTTATCACGATGTAACTGTAGATGTAGCAGCACCTGTTGAGGGGCCTGCAAACAAGCAATGGTGGATTGTATTTTCAATCGCATTAATAGCCTTCCTTTGGGGGTTAGGTTGTATAATTTACACCGTATCTACCGGTATCGGAACATGGGGATTAAATAAAACAGTTGGCTGGGCTTGGGATATTACTAACTTCGTTTGGTGGGTTGGTATTGGTCACGCTGGAACATTAATTTCTGCGGTATTATTACTTTTCCGTCAACGTTGGAGAATGGCCATCAACCGTTCTGCTGAAGCTATGACTATTTTCTCTGTAGTTCAAGCAGGTCTTTTCCCAATCATTCACATGGGACGTCCATGGTTAGCATACTGGGTATTACCTATTCCAAACCAATTCGGATCTTTATGGGTAAACTTTAACTCACCTTTACTTTGGGACGTATTCGCGATTTCAACGTATCTTTCAGTATCATTAGTTTTCTGGTGGACTGGTTTATTACCTGACTTTGCAATGCTTCGTGATAGAGCAATTACTCCTTTTAACAAAAGAGTTTATTCTATCTTAAGTTTTGGATGGAGCGGTAGAGCAAAAGATTGGCAACGTTTTGAAGAGGTATCTTTGGTATTAGCTGGTTTAGCTACTCCACTTGTACTTTCTGTACACACAATTGTATCTATGGACTTTGCTACTTCTGTAATTCCTGGATGGCATACAACAATTTTCCCTCCGTACTTCGTTGCTGGAGCGGTTTTCTCTGGATTCGCGATGGTAAACACATTGCTTATCGTTATGAGAAAAGTATCTAACCTTGAAGCATACATCACATTACAGCATATCGAGTTAATGAACATCATTATCATGATTACTGGATCTATTGTAGGTGTGGCTTACATTACTGAGTTATTCGTAGCTTGGTATTCAGGTGTAGAGTATGAGCAATATGCATTCTTAAACAGAGCTACTGGACCTTACTGGTGGGCATATTGGTCAATGATGACTTGTAACGTGTTCTCTCCGCAGTTCATGTGGTTCAAAAAATTAAGAACAAGTATCATGTTCTCATTCATCATTTCGATTGTAGTAAACATCGGTATGTGGTTTGAAAGATTCGTAATTATAGTTACTTCTTTACATAGAGATTACCTTCCATCTTCTTGGACAATGTTCTCACCAACATTCGTTGATATTGGAATTTTCATTGGAACAATTGGTTTCTTCTTCGTATTGTTTTTATTATACTCTAGAACATTCCCTGTAATTGCTCAGGCAGAGGTTAAAACAATTTTGAAAGGAACAGGAGATAATTATATTAGAGAAAGAGCAAACAGTAAAGATTCACATCATGAGTAATAAAGTTATATACGCCATTTATAATGACGATGACGTTTTGATGAATGCAGTAAAGAAAACTAGAGCTGCTCATCATCATATTGAAGAGGTTTTTACTCCATTCCCAGTTCACGGATTGGATAAAGCCATGGGATTAGCACCAACAAGATTAGCAATATGTGCTTTTTTATATGGTTGTGTTGGTATCTCTGTTGCAACAACTATGATGGGTTACATCATGATTCATGATTGGCCACAGGATATTGGAGGTAAACCAAGTTTTAGTTTCATCCAAAATATGCCATCTTTTGTGCCAATTATGTTTGAGATGACTGTATTCTTTGCAGCTCACTTAATGGTAATTACTTTCTACATGAGAAGTAGATTATGGCCTTTTAAAGAAGCTGAAAACCCAGATGTAAGAACAACTGATGACCACTTTTTAATGGAGGTTGCTGTAAATGATAACGAAGCTGAATTGGTTTCTTTCTTCGAAGGAACTGGAGCTGTTGAAGTTAAAGTAATAGAAAAGAATTAATTGTAGCTATGAAAAGGATATATAAAATAACACTTTTAGTTGGTATAACTATTTTAGTTTCATCTTGCCACAATAATTCGGCACCGAACTATCAGTATTTCCCAAATATGTATGAGTCTGTTGCTTACGAGCCATATTCAGAAGCAAAAATATTTAAGGGAGGAAAAGAAGGACAGCTTCCTGTAGCAGGAACTATCAATAGAGGTTTTGAACCTTATGAATATGAAAATTCAACTGCTGGTTATGAATTAGCAAAAGCTAATTTGAAATCACCATTGACAGAAGAAGAGAAAAACTCTGGTAAAGGGAAAGAACTTTTCGAAATTTACTGTATCAGCTGCCATGGTGCTACTGGTAACGGTAAAGGTAAATTGGTTGAAAGAGAGAAATTTCTTGGAGTGCCTAGCTATAAAGACAGAGAGATCACTGAAGGAAGTATTTTTCATGTTGAGACTTATGGTTTAAATGCAATGGGTTCACATGCAAATCAATTAAGTGCTCACGAACGTTGGTTAGTTGCTGACTATGTTCTGAAACTAAGAAGCCAATTATAATTGTTGAACAAACTGATCGTAATAGATATGTATACATTTTCAAGTAAATTAAAAACTTTTTCTATCATCTTAATGGCCGTTGGTTTATTAGGAATTGGGTATGGTTTTTTAAGTGCACCAAAAGATATTCAAGAAGTTGAAAAAATACTAGCTGCAGATGAACATGGTTCTCATGGTGCTGCACATGAAGAAAAAGCGGAGGCATCTCACAAAGAAGCAGGTCATCATGAGGCTGCTGAAGCTGCACATGACTCTCATAAAGGAGCTGCGCACGCTGAAGTTTCTGGTGCAAATGAGCACGAAAAACATTTAGAGCACGTATTGCACCAATTGCAGAACAAGCCTTGGTCTGCTGTATATGTAGCTTGTATTTTCTTTTTACTGCTTTCAATGGGGGTTTTAGCTTTTTATGCTATTCAGCAAGTTGCTCAAGCAGGTTGGTCTCCAGTTTTGTTTAGAGTAATGCAAGGTATAACGGCTTATTTGCCAGCTGGTTCTGTTATCTTTTTTATCATCTTAGTTTTATGTGGATTACACTTTAACCATATCTTCGTTTGGCTAGGTGAAGGTGTAACAGATCCTAAAAACGCTAATTATGATGCAATTATTGCTGGAAAATCTGGGTATTTGAACTTTCCTTTCTGGATTGTAAGAGCAGCTATCTTCTTATTAGGATGGAATTTATACCGTCATTTTTCTAGAAAAAACTGTTTGGCACAAGATGAGGCAAATGATGATCTTTACTACAAAAAGAACTTCAAAGCTTCTGCTGGATTCTTAGTATTCTTCATCGTATCTGAGTCTATCATGGCTTGGGATTGGATTATGTCTTTTGATCCGCACTGGTTTAGTACATTATTTGCTTGGTATGTATTTGCTTCTTTCTTTGTAAGCGGTATTACAACTATTGCATTAGTAACGATTTATTTAAAATCAAAAGGATATTTAGAGTATGTAAATACTAGCCATATCCATGATTTAGCTAAGTTTATGTTTGGTATTAGTGTATTTTGGACTTATTTATGGTTCTCTCAATTCATGTTGATTTGGTACGCTAACATTCCAGAGGAGGTAACTTATTTTGTAACAAGAATTCAATTGTATAACCTTCCTTTCTTTGGAGCGGTTGTTATGAACTTTGTTTTCCCATTATTAATATTAATCAATACTGACTTCAAACGTCTTAACTGGGTTGTTGTAATGGCAGGTATTGTAATATTATTAGGTCATTATGTTGATTTCTTTAATATGATTATGCCTGGTACAGTAGGAGACAAATGGTTTATTGGAGTTCCTGAAATTGCATCGATTCTTTTCTTCTTAGGTTTATTTATATTTGTTGTATTTACTGCATTAACTAAATCTCCTTTGCTTGCAAAAAGAAATCCTTTCATCGAAGAAAGTAAACATTTTCATTATTAATATTTAAAGAAGTAAACAGATGACAAGTTTGTTGGTAATTATAGTTTTAGTTTTATTAGCGGTTGCATTATGGCAATTGACGAAGATATTTGATCTTACTCAGGTAGGATCTTCTTCTGATGATTCTCAGGTTGCATCAGATAATGACAATAACGTTCAGGGATATATTATGTTTGGCTTTTTAGCTTTCATTTATATATTTACGATTTATGGTTTGCTAAAATGGGGTAATTTGGTACTTCATACTCCTGCTTCTGAGCACGGTGGTTTAGTAGATAATTTAATGAATATTACTTGGGTTTTAATCTTTACAGTTCAAGTTATAACGCAAGGTTTGCTTTACTGGTTTTCTTTTAAAAATAGAGGAAATAAAGATAGAAAAGCTTTGTTCTTTGCTGATAGTAATAAACTAGAAGCAATCTGGAGTATCATCCCGTCTGTTGTTTTAGCTTGTTTGATTCTTTATGGATTATATGCTTGGAATAACATTATGTTCGTTGATAAAGATGAAGATGTAATCGAAATCGAATTATATGCTCAGCAATTTAAATGGACAGCTAGATATGCTGGACAAGATAATGTTTTAGGTAAAGCTAACGTACGTTTAATTGAAGGTGTTAATACATTAGGGGTTGATATGTCAGATCCTAATGCTCAAGATGATATTGTAGTTTCAGAATTACACATCCCTAAAGGTAAAAAAGTTCATTTCAAAATGCGTTCTCAGGATGTGTTGCACTCGGCTTACTTCCCTCACTTTAGAGCACAAATGAACTGTGTTCCAGGTATGGTTACTGAATTTGCATTCGTTCCAACTTATACTACTGCAGAATATAGAGAATTGCCATTTATGGTTGAAAAAGTAGCACACATCAACAAACTTAGAGCTGAAAAAAGCGCTGAATTAGTTGCAAAAGGAGGAACAGCTTTAGATCCTTACACATTTGATTATTTATTATTATGTAATAAAATTTGTGGAGCTTCTCACTACAATATGCAAATGAAAGTTGTAGTTGATTCTCCAGAGGATTATAAAAAATGGTTAAGCGAGAAGACTACTTTAGCTCAGGATATTAAAGCAGCGGCTGCTGCTGAAAAACCAGCTGAAGGAGCTGCACCAACTACAGACACTACTGCAAAAGTTATTGACACTGTTAAAGCGGCTGTTGATACTGTAAAAGCAGCTGTAGCTAAAGTTGCGATGAAATAATATTATTAAGAAAATTTAAAGTACAAATATATGTCAGCAGAAGCGCACGGTCACGATCACGGACACGATCACGAGCACGAACATCATCATAAAGACACGTTCATTACTAAATATATTTTTAGTATTGATCACAAAATGATTGCTAAACAATACTTGATTACTGGTATTGTTATGGGAGTAATTGGGATTGCAATGTCCTTGCTTTTCAGAATGCAATTAGCGTGGCCAGAGGAGTCTTTCAAAATATTTAATGTTTTATTAGGAGATAAATTTGCACCTGATGGTGTAATGGCAAATGATATTTATCTGGCTTTAGTTACAATTCACGGTACCATCATGGTATTCTTTGTACTGACGGCAGGTTTGAGTGGAACATTCAGTAACTTATTGATTCCGCTTCAAATTGGAGCAAGAGATATGGCTTCTGGATTTATGAATATGATTTCATACTGGTTGTTTTTCTTATCAGCAGTTGTAATGTTATGTTCTTTATTTGTTGAAGCTGGACCAGCTTCTGCAGGATGGACAATTTACCCTCCATTAAGTGCATTGCCACAAGCAATTCCTGGATCTGGAACAGGTATGACATTATGGTTAGTATCTATGGCTATTTTCATCGCGTCTTCATTGATGGGATCTTTAAATTACATTGTTACTGTACTTAACTTAAGAACTAAAGGGATGTCTATGACTAGACTTCCGCTAACAATCTGGACATTTTTCGTAACAGCAATTATTGGTGTTATTTCATTTCCAGTTTTATTATCTGCAGCTTTATTATTGATCTTCGATAGAAGTTTTGGTACTTCATTCTTCTTATCTGATATTTATATTGCGGGAGAAGTTTTACACTACCAAGGTGGTTCTCCTGTATTGTTCGAGCACTTATTCTGGTTCTTAGGTCACCCTGAGGTTTACATCGTAATCTTACCAGCGATGGGTCTTGTTTCAGAAATTATGGCTACAAATGCTCGTAAACCAATTTTCGGTTATAGAGCGATGATTATGTCAGTTCTTGCAATTGCATTCTTATCAACTATCGTTTGGGGTCACCATATGTTTATTTCTGGTATGAATCCTTTCTTAGGATCTGTATTTACTTTCACAACTTTATTGATTGCAATTCCATCTGCTGTAAAAGCATTTAACTGGATTACAACTTTATGGAAAGGTAATTTACAATTCAACCCAGCGATGTTATTTTCTATCGGAATGGTTTCTACTTTCATCACTGGAGGTTTAACAGGAATCATTTTAGGAGATAGTACATTAGATATTAACGTTCACGATACTTACTTCGTAATTGCTCACTTTCACTTAGTAATGGGTATCTCTGCACTTTACGGAATGTTTGCTGGTATTTACCACTGGTTCCCTAAAATGTACGGAAGAATGTTAAACAAAAACTTAGGTTATATCCACTTCTGGGTAACTGCAGTTTGTGCTTACGGAGTTTTCTTCCCAATGCACTTTATTGGATTAGCTGGTTTGCCAAGACGTTACTATACTAATACAAACTTCCCATTATTTGATGATTTACAAAATGTGAATGTTTTAATTACAACATTTGCTCTTGTAGGAGGTGCGTTCCAATTAGTATTCTTATACAACTTCTTTAGCAGTATTTTCTACGGTAAGAAAGCAGTTCAAAACCCATGGAAATCTACAACTTTAGAGTGGACTACACCAGTTGAGCATATTCACGGAAACTGGCCAGGAGAAATTCCTCACGTATATCGTTGGCCGTATGACTACAGTAACCCTAATTACGATGTAGATTTTGTTCCTCAAAATGTACCAATGAAAGAAGGTGAAGAAGTTTTACACCACTAGAAATAATCAAAGGCTGTCAGTAATGACAGCCTTTTTGTTTAGTTAAAGTTTTAATCGTTCAGTTTTAACTATTTTAGAAACTGATTAGTTTATATATCTTTGTGGGATGAATGAAAATCTAGATCCTACTACCAAAGGATATAACTCAGAAGAGTTAGATCTTGAGAAAAGATTGCGTCCGCTGTCATTTGATGATTTCGCAGGACAAGATCAAGTTTTGGAAAATTTGAAAGTCTTTGTTGCTGCCGCAAATCAACGTGGAGAAGCGCTTGATCATGCTCTTTTTCATGGGCCTCCAGGTCTAGGAAAAACTACTTTGGCAAATATCTTAGCCAATGAGTTGCAGGTCGGCATTAAGATTACTTCTGGACCTGTTTTGGATAAGCCAGGTGATTTGGCTGGTTTGCTGACTAACTTAGACGAAAGAGACGTTTTGTTTATAGATGAAATTCACCGATTAAGTCCTGTTGTTGAAGAGTATTTGTACTCAGCAATGGAGGATTTCAAGATTGATATTATGATTGAATCGGGACCAAATGCAAGAACGGTTCAAATTAATTTAAATCCTTTTACTTTAATTGGGGCGACAACTCGATCAGGATTGCTGACTGCTCCTATGCGTGCCCGTTTCGGTATATCTTCTCGATTACAATATTACACCACTGAACTTTTAACGACTATTGTTGAAAGAAGTGCTTCTATATTAAAAATGCCTATCGATTTAGAAGCGGCGATAGAAATTGCTGGAAGAAGCCGTGGTACTCCTCGTATCGCAAATGCTTTATTGAGACGAGTTCGTGATTTTGCCCAAATTAAAGGTAACGGAAGAATTGATATTGAAATTTCAAGATATGCCTTAAAAGCTCTAAATGTTGATGCTCATGGTTTGGATGAAATGGATAATAAAATATTGTTAACCATCATCAATAAATTCAAAGGAGGCCCAGTCGGTCTTTCAACTTTGGCAACTGCAGTTAGTGAAAGCAGTGAAACCATCGAAGAAGTATATGAACCTTTTTTAATTCAAGAAGGGTTTATTATGAGGACACCTCGAGGTAGAGAAGTTACGGATAAAGCTTATAAACATCTTGGAAAAGTAAATACAAATACTCAAGGTGAATTGTTTTAATACTGATAGAAATGTCTATAAGTAAAAAATATAATTATCCGCCTAAGTTATCTATTTTAAGGTTTTTTATTGATGCAGAAGGAGTTCGTAGAAACCCGATACCTTATCATGAAAAATATTTTGAACGTTTTGGAGATTCATTTTCTATAAGAATTGGAAAATCAAGACACATTATTTTGTCGAGGGATAATGAAGTGGCGCAATATATACTACAGAAAAATCAGAAGAATTATTATAAGTCCAAATTCCAGTCTGTTTACCTTTCTAAATATTTAGGCAAAGGTCTTTTAACTGTTGATGGAGAATTTTGGTTAAAACAACGAAGACTTATTCAGCCTGCTTTTCATAAGCAAAAAATGAATCAGCTGGTTGAAAATATGAGGCTTACAGTTATTTCAGAGTTGGATGTACTAGTAAAAGATAAAACAATTGCTCTTTTTCCTGTAATGAGTGAAGTTGCTTTTAATGTTGTTGCAAAATCATTATTTCAGTTTTCTATTGCAGAAGAAAAATTAGATCGGATTAAATATATTATTGAGGCAGTTCAGAATTTTCTAATTAAGGAAATTAGATTGCCGCACAAAGGATGGTGGTTCTCTGTTAGCGGACAGGTAAAAAAACACCTTTTATTGGCAGAAGAAAATAACGCAATCATTCGAAGTATTATTGAAGAACGAGTTGCCTCAAAAAATGAAGTGAATGATTTGCTTAATATGCTTTTGGAAACTCGTTATGAAGATACTGGGGAAGGAATGTCTGTTGAGCAGTTAATAGATGAAATTAAAATTCTTTTTATTGCTGGACATGAAACAACGGCTAATGCTCTGACTTTTACATTGCAACTGCTTGGAAGTCATTTGGACATTCAACAAAAAGTATTTGAAGAAATTCTTAAGGTTGAATCGGAAAGTGCTGATGCAGTAGAACAATTGCAAAAAATGACTTATATAAATGCGGTTTTGAATGAGTCTATGCGTTTGTATCCTCCTGCTTGGATTACTGATCGACAAAACGTCGAAGATGATGTTTTAGGAAAATTTAGCATAAAGAAAGGTACTCTTATAGGCGTTTCTTTTTATGAATTGCATCGAAATCCTAAATATTGGAATAATCCTGACAAATTCGATCCAGACCGTTTTTTAGGAGAACAGAAAAAACATTCTATGCAATATTTTTATCCCTTTGGGGCTGGACCAAGAATGTGCATAGGAGCCGGTTTTGCTATGTATGAAATGTGCTTGGCTATTTCTTACATTATTAAAAAATATAAAGTTGTTTCAGTAGGAAATACTGTCAATTTTAATCCGTTGATAACCTTAAAACCTATTGGTATTGAAGTTGTTTTTTCTGATAGATAATGATTAATTCTAAAGAAAAATATTCGAAATTTATAAAAGAAGAAGCCAAAAGACTTGGTTTTCTTTCTTGTGGCATATCAAAAGCAGGTTTTTTGGAGCAAGAAGCGCCTCGACTTGAAAATTGGTTAAAAAATAACCGCAATGGTCAAATGGCCTATATGGAAAACCATTTTGACAAACGTTTAGATCCGACTTTATTAGTTGATGATGGTAAAAGTGTCGTATCTCTTTTGCTTAATTACTATCCGGATTCATTTCAAAACAATGAAAGTTTTAAGATCTCTAAATATGCTTACGGACAAGATTATCATTTTGTAATAAAAGATAAATTGAAAGAGCTTCTTCATTCTATTCAAGAAAACATCGGGGACGTTTCAGGACGTGCTTTTGTCGATTCTGCGCCAGTTTTAGATAAAGCTTGGGCGGCCAAAAGCGGTTTAGGCTGGATTGGAAAAAACAGTAATTTGCTTACCCAAAAAGTTGGCTCTTTTTACTTTATAGCCGAACTCATTATTGATTTAGAATTAGAATATGATCATGCTGTCACAGATCATTGTGGCTCTTGTACTGCCTGTATTGATGCCTGTCCCACGCAGGCAATTGTAGCTCCCTACATTGTTGATGGAAGCAAATGCATCTCTTATTACACCATCGAATTGAAAGAAAATCTTCCAGAAGAAATGAAAGGGAAGTTTGATGAATGGATGTTTGGCTGCGATACTTGCCAAGATGTTTGTCCATGGAATCGATTTTCAAAACCTCACTCAGAACCATTGTTTAATCCAAATCCAGATTTGCTTTCTTTTAGCAAAAAAGACTGGTTAGAGATTACGGAGGAAACTTTTCGAACAGTTTTTAAAAATTCACCTATCAAAAGAACAAAGTTTGACGGCTTAAAGCGTAATATCAAGTTTCTGCAATAAAAGATATTTTTTATTTATTTTATTGATATTCAGTGCTTTGTGTTTTTTATTCTTGTTTTTTTGCACTTTTTAATTCCTACGTTATATTACTTATTTGTCAATAAATTCTGTAAGAATTTAAAATTATGGCAATTATTTAAGAAAATTGGGTTGCTTCATTATCAAATGTTTACATTTTTTAAATTTTAAAGCGATAAACATTTGTTAAAAACTGCTGTTTGACGAGTTTATCTGCATTTTGTCGAAATAATGAGGATTGATTTCATTCCTCGATATACTTTCGCACTTTCCAAATCTACTTAATTTAAAACCAAGGAGACTTTTAAAGTCTTTTATTTTACTATATGACAATGGTCTACATAATGCCTTTTTTATATGTAAGTCTTAAAAAAACTGTTCTAAGTTTTTTTAAATCCATTTTATATTTTTTCTCGTATCTCATCAATATGCAAAAAACAATCATCTGTTTTTCGGCATACGAAATTTCTGTTCCACAAACCCAAGCTGTCTATGCGTAACTCTACTTTTTGCAAGTCTAGATTTTCTAGGCTAATTCTTTTTATCTTATTTGCCACATTACCAATAGCTTCATTCGCACAAGTATGCGGAACTCCTGGTGTTGATGGCCCTGTTGCAGTGTCAAGTTCTGTAAATACGTACTTTCCAATTTCAGGAAATATTACTTTAAATGCAGGAGCTCAATCTATTCTGTTGGCAGGGGTACCTGCAACAGATCAATATTCGAATAATTTTGGTACAACTCCAATTTCAGCTGGAGACTTAATTTTAATTATTCAAATGCAGGATGCAACGATAAATTATACAAATACAACTAGTTATGGTTCTGGAACATCTAATAGCGGTCCAGATAACTTAGGAGGCACAGGATTTACATCTTTGGGGAATAGTGGAATTTTTGAGTATGTAATTGCAACAAACAGCGTGCCCCTGACAGGAGGGAATTTAACATTTAAAGGCACTGGCACTAATGGAGGTGTCTTAAATAGTTTTTATAATGCAGATCCAACTGCCTCGAGAGGAAAGAGAACTTTTCAAGTGGTTCGAGTGCCACAATACTCTAATTTAACCCTTACAGCCAATATTACTACACCACCTTTTAATGGAGTTGCCGGTGGTATTATTGCTTTTAATGTTTCTGGAACATTCAACTTTAATGGTTTTAGTATTGATGGTAGTGCAAGAGGATTTAGAGGAGGATATAGTCCAAAAGCAAATTCGGGTGTTAACGATTCTAAAACTTATGTTGATGACTCTTCAAAAAGTACTATTTCTGGAAAAGGAGAGGGAATAGCTGGCACGCCTAAATATATGTGGGATGGCTTTAATCAGGTAGCCAATACAGTGGAAGGGATGCCGGGAGGCTCTTCTGGAAGAGGTGCTCCTGCCAATGCAGGAGGAGGTGGTAATGACCACAACACTGGTGGCGGTGGCGGTGGTAATGGTGGATTTGGTGGTCTTGGAGGAGCTGGCTGGCAAGGAGGAGGAGGAGATCTCTTTTCTAATAATCTTACAGGAGCAGGGAGGCCAGGATCAAAATCTTTTGTCACGACTACAACATTCCCTAGACTTATTATGGGGGGAGGCGGAGGTGCCGGTGACGCCAATGACGCTTCTACAGGTGTAAAAGGAGGCGTTGGGGGAGCAATTATTCTTATTAATGCTGGAAATGTTTTAGGAAGCGGAACTATTTATGCTAATGGAGGAAAAGGAGCGCCAGGAACTTATGCTAACTCACCTGATGGTGCTGGAGGTGGAGGAGCTGGAGGGACAGTTTTGTTGAATGTTTCTAATAATAGTACTGCCAACATTCAAATTCAAGCTAATGGAGGAGCAGGAGGAAATACTGAAAATGATAATAATAACGAACACGGACCAGGTGGTGGTGGAGGTGGTGGAATTATCTGCCATAATGTTTCAAGTACAGTAACCATTACAACTAGTGTACTTGGTGGAGCGGCTGGTAAATCTAATGCCGGAAACGGAATTACTCATGGAGCCATAGCAGGAACAGCTGGTTATGTATCGACTTTTACAGTAGCAGACGTGCCGCCAAATTTGCAGGTTAATGCAAACTGTTTTCCAGTTCTTGAAACAAAAGTAAAGACATTATCGACTACTGCGGTTTGTAATTCGATCGATGAAAAAGTTTCTTATGAAATCGAAATAAAAAATACGGGAGCAGGAAATGCAGCTGGAGTGATGTTGGATTTTAGTTTCCCAACAGGCATCGAATTTGATTCGGCTACTGCAGCCTATTCTACAGGAGCTTCGGGACCAGCAGGAACTTTAGCCAATTCGGCAACTGCTACGGCTAATAATCCTGTTTTTGGAGGATTTAATATTGCACAAAACGGAGTTGTAACGATAACTTTAGTTGGAAAAGTGGCAGCTTCTATGGCAACGGGAACTTATAGTTCAAATGCACAAGCTTTATATCTTGATCCAACACGTACAACTGCCAATTCTACTAGAAGAATAACTGCATTTACAAATGCTTATGGCACTGCAAATAAAACCTACGAAGGAACTGGACAATCAAATGTTCCAGGTGTAAATTTTAATGGAACTAGTACCGCGGTTGATGATATTTCAATTTTAGCTTTGCCTGCAGCTCCGACAGTAACTGTAACGCAAACTACTTGTGCATCTCCAACGGGAACTATAACGGTTAATACACCAGCAAATGGTTCAGGAATAAGCTATACATTAACAGGAACAAATCCTGTATCTGCACCGATAACTAATACAAATGGTACCTTTTCTGGATTGGTACCGGGAACTTATTCTGTAACTACAACAAACGCACAAGGGTGTACTTCTGCACCTAATGCTGGAATTGTTGTCAATTCTGTTGCAGGAGCGCCAACAGCTACAGGTGTAGCTATTTGTCAAGATGGAACTGGGTCATTGACAGCTTCTTCTCCTTGTGGAACATCTAATAGCTCAGGAGCAAAAATTGCAAGAGCAGGTAATAGTGTAAACAATACTGGATCACTTTCTTGGTCTAATCCTTCGAGAGTAACTTCTAATGATTCAAGCTACGCATCTGCAACTGTTAACAGTGGAGGAAATACTACTGTTGTGACAAGATATCTTCAAGGAACAGATTTTGATTTTAATATTCCTGCAAATGCTGCAATTACTGGAATTCAAGTTACAATTGGTCGTTACAGTAGTACTGCCAGCTCTAATGTGAATGTTAAAGATAATATTGTAAGTCTGATCAAAGCAGGAAATGTTATTGGTGAAAATAAAAGTATCACAGCATCTAATTGGTCAACAAGTTCTACTTCTGCAGCTAATTATGGTGGATCATCAGATTTATGGAATACGACTTGGACTCCTACAGATATTAATAATGCAAATTTTGGAATTGCTTTATCTGCAAGTATTAGTAGAACAACAAATAATGACATTACTGCCTATGTAGATTATATGCAGATTACTGTAAATTATACAATAGGAGGAATTGAATGGTATACCACATCTACTGGAGGTTCATCGATTTATACTGGTTCTTCATTTAATCCAGTAGGAGTTGCAGGATCAGGATTGACAAACACTGCTACAGCAGGAACAAAAACTTACTATGCAGCCTGTCCAGGTAATTCAAACTGTAGAGCTGCTGTAAATTTTGTTATTAATGCAAAACCAACAATAACAGGAAGTTCTCCTGCCTCAAGATGCGGTACTGGAGAAGTAACTTTGGGGGCTGAAGCATCAGCAGGAACTATCAATTGGTTTGCTGCACCAA
Organism: Flavobacterium sp. TR2; assembly: GCF_025252405.1. Classification (NCBI taxonomy): domain Bacteria; kingdom Pseudomonadati; phylum Bacteroidota; class Flavobacteriia; order Flavobacteriales; family Flavobacteriaceae; genus Flavobacterium; species Flavobacterium sp. TR2. The sequence goes on from NZ_CP104307.1 coordinate 1,759,343, forward strand.
CAGGAGGATTATCATTAGGGACAGGAGAGAGTTTTACAACACCAAGTTTGTCTACAACAACTTCTTATTATGTTGAAGCAACAGACAATAGCTGTACAACTCCAACAAGAACAGAAGTTAAAGCAACTATAAATACAATACCAACAATAAATTCGACAACAGAAGCTTCAAATTGTGGTGCAGGATCATTACAATTAAAAGCAACTGCATCAACTGGAGCCACTATTAATTGGTATGCAGATCCTACGACTTCGACAGTATTAGGAACAGGAGCAACTTTTAACACTCCAACTTTATCAGCGACTACAACTTACTATGTGGGTGCAGTAACAGCTGCAGGCTGTACTTCAACATCTAGAATTGCTGTTGCGGCAGTTATAAATACACCTTCTAGCATTGTATTTACAAGTGGTACTCGAAATCCAACGGTTTGTTCTGGAGCACCAGTTCCTAGTGCAGTGTATACTTTTGGAGGCAGTGCTACAAATGCGACAGTATCTAACTTGCCTGCAGGATTATCTGCTGCGGTTGATACTAATGCAAAAACAGTTACAATTTCAGGAAACCCAACAGCTGCAGGCACTTATACAATTACAACGGTTGGCCATACTGCACCTTGTACAGAAGCAACAATTCAAGGAACTGTTGCCTTAACACCTAATGTGACGATTTCGCCATTCTCTCCGGCAACATCATCTCGTTGCCAAGGGGCAGGAACCGATACAAGAACTACGACAGCAAGTAATTCAACAAGTATTACTTATAGTCTCGATGCTGCAAGTATCGCAGGTGGTAACACTATCAATGCGACTACGGGAGTGGTTACATATGCGGCAGGCTGGTCAGGAACAACTACAATCACAGCAAGTGCTGCGGGATGTAACGGACCTGCCACTACTACCCATACCGTAACTGTAAACGCATTGCCTACGGCGACTATAACTGGAAATTTAACAGCATGTTTAACCACAACATTGACAGCGGTTTCAAATGCAAGTTCACCAACTTATGTTTGGTATAAAAATAATGTTGTAATTTCTGGACAAACTTCTTCTTCATTAGTTGTAAATTCTGATGGAGATTATAAAGTGAAAGTGAGAAATACAGCAACAAGCTGCGAGCAAACATCGGCTGTTTCAACAGTTAAAGTTAGTGATACAGAAAAGCCTGTAAAACCAACATTAACAGACATTACGGGAGAATGCTCTGCAACGGTAACAGCTCCAACAACTACAGACAACTGTGCTGGAACTGTAACTGGAACAACGTCAGATCCTTTGACTTATAACGCTCAGGGAACATATACCATCAACTGGACTTTTAATGACGGCAACGGAAATACGGAAACAGCGACTCAAAAAGTAATTATAAAAGATACCCAAAAGCCTGCAAAACCAGTATTAGCGGATGTTATGGGAGAATGCTCTGCAACGGTAACAGCTCCAACAACAACAGACAGCTGTACAGGAACGGTGACTGGAACAACGACAGATCCTTTGACTTATTCAGCGCAAGGAACGTATACTATCAACTGGACTTTTAATGACGGCAACGGAAATACGGAAACAGCGACTCAAAAAGTAATTATAAAAGATAACCAAAAGCCTGCAAAACCAGTATTAGCGGATGTTATGGGAGAATGCTCTGCAACGGTAACAGCTCCAACAACAACAGACAGCTGTACAGGAACGGTGACTGGAACAACGACAGATCCTTTGACTTATTCAGCGCAAGGAACGTATACTATCAACTGGACTTTTAATGACGGCAACGGAAATACGGAAACAGCGACTCAAAAAGTAATTATAAAAGATAACCAAAAGCCTGCAAAACCAGTATTAGCGGATGTTATGGGAGAATGCTCTGCAACGGTAACAGCTCCAACAACAACAGACAGCTGTACAGGAACGGTGACTGGAACAACGACAGATCCTTTGACTTATTCAGCGCAAGGAACGTATACTATCAACTGGACTTTTAATGACGGCAACGGAAATACCGAAACCGCAGTTCAGAAGGTAATCGTTAAAGACACCCAAAAGCCTGTAAAACCAACATTAACAGACATTACGGGAGAATGCTCTGCAACAGTTACGCGTCCAACAACAACAGACAGCTGCGCAGGAACGGTGACTGGAACGACGGCAGATCCTTTGACTTATAACGCTCAGGGAACATATACCATCAATTGGACTTTTAATGACGGCAACGGAAATACGGAAACAGCGACTCAAAAAGTAATTATAAAAGACAACCAAAAGCCTGCAAAACCAGTATTGGCTGATGTTACGGGAGAATGTTCTGCAACGGCAACAGCTCCAACAACAACAGACAATTGCGCAGGAACGGTGACTGGAACAACGACAGATCCTTTGGCGTATAACGCTCAGGGAACATATACCATCAACTGGACTTTTAATGACGGCAACGGAAATACGGAAACAGCGACTCAAAAAGTAATTATAAAAGACAACCAAAAGCCTGCAAAACCAGTATTGGCTGATGTTACGGGAGAATGTTCTGCAACGGCAACAGCTCCAACAACAACAGACAATTGCGCAGGAACGGTGACTGGAACAACGACAGATCCTTTGGCGTATAACGCTCAGGGAACATATACCATCAACTGGACTTTTAATGACGGCAACGGAAATACGGAAACAGCGACTCAAAAAGTAATTATAAAAGACACCCAAAAGCCTGTAAAACCAGTATTGGCTGATGTTACAGGAGAATGCTCTGCAACGGTAACAGCTCCAACAACTACAGACAACTGCGCGGGAACGGTGACTGGAACAACAACAGATCCTTTGACTTATAACGCTCAGGGAACGTATACTATCAACTGGACTTTTAATGACGGCAACGGAAATACCGAAACCGCTGTCCAAACGGTAATCGTTAAAGACACCCAAAAACCTTCAATTAATTGCCCTTCATTAGTTGTGGTTTCAGCTGATGCAAATTCATGTTCAGCGACAGGAGTTGCTTTAGGGGCGCCGACAGTATCGGATAACTGTACAGGAACTGTAACGGTAACAAATGATGCGCCGTCAAGTTTTTCAATCGGAAATACAACAGTTACTTGGACAGCCACAGATGCTGGCGGAAATACAGAGACTTGTACCCAAACGGTTAAAGTAATCGGGTCTATTGAAGCAAATGATGATACAATATCTTCATCTAATGGAGCCCTTGGAGGAACTGTTATTGCTAATATTTTTGATAATGATATTTTAAATTGCAATAAAGTAAACATAAGCGATATTGATGTAGCATTAACTGGTTCTTTACCTTCAGTATTAAATTTCAACAATGCAGATGGTGCAGTTTCAGTTAAGCCAAATACACCAACTGGCACTTATACTTTTGATTATTCAATTTGTGAAATTGCTAATAGCGGAAATTGTAATTCGGCGACTGTAACAATTAAAATAGTGAATGATTTAATTGCCGTTAATGATAATTTTGGAACAAAATCTTCAGGAACGTCAGCGACGATTATCGGAAATGTAAAAAGCAACGATACTTTAGACGGAGCATTTGTTACTTCTGGAAATACAGTTGTTACCGCAAATTCATCAGGCCCATTGAGCGTTGATGCAAACGGAGATGTTACTCTCGCAGCCAACACGCCAAGCGGAACATATAGTATTGCCTACGTAATCTGCGAGAAAAATGCAAATCCTGCGAACTGCAAAACAGCAACAGCAGAGGTTAAAGTTGTAAACGCAATAGAGGCAGTAGAAGATATTATTACTCCAGTAAACGGAAATATTGGAGGAACAACAATATCATTAGTAGAAAATGATACGCTAAATGGTGATAAAGTAACAATTGGAACTAATTCAGGAGAAGTGACGATAAATATTGTCGGCACTTTACCATCTGGACTAACATTAAATCCATCTGGAACTATTACAGTAGCTCAAGGAACTCCAAAAGGAAATTATAGTGTAGAATATATAATTTGCGAGGTCGGAGCAGTTCCAACAAACTGCGATTCAGTAATTGTGACTGTGCCAGTAACAGCAGGAAACCTTGTGGCAAACGAAGATGTCATACCTTCAGTTTTAGGATCGAATGTTCCTCAGACATTAGGCAAAAACGTTTTTGACAATGACACAAAAAACTCGCAGCCGTTAAATCCTTCAGATGTAACGCTGAAAACTACAGCGGCAGATCCAAAAGGATATTTGACTCTTGATGCAAATGGAAACATTGTTCTGGGAGCAAATCCGCCAGCGGGAGATTATGAGCTGACTTATGAAATCTGCGAGAAATTAAATCCTGACAACTGCAGTTCAAATAAAGTGAAAGTAACAGTTGGCACGCCAATAATCGATGCAGTTGAAGATGTGATCGCTTCTATAAATGGAAATATTGGAGGCACAACAATTTCATTGGCAGCAAATGACAAATTAAACGGAAGTCCAATAACAGTTGGAACAGCAGCGGGAGAAGTTAAGTTTGAAATCATCGGAACTCTTCCATCAGGACTTACGCTAAATGCAGACCATACAATTACTGTTGCGCCAAATACGCCAAAAGGAAATTATAATGTAGAATATAAAATCTGCGAAAATACGAATCCAACAAACTGCGATTCAGTAATTGTGACTGTGCCAGTAACAGGAGGAAATCTTGTGGCGAATGAAGATGTCGTACCTTCAGTTTTAGGATCGAATATCCCTCAGACATTAGGCAAAAACGTTTTTGATAATGACACAAAAAACTCGCAGCCGTTAAATCCTTCAGATGTAACGCTGAAAACGACAGCGGCAGATCTAAAAGGATATTTGACTCTTGATGCAAATGGAAACATTGTTCTGGGAGCAAATCCGCCAGCGGGAGATTATGAGCTGACTTATGAAATCTGCGAGAAATTAAATCCGGACAACTGCAGTTCAAATAAAGTGAAAGTAACAGTCGGAACGCCAATAATCGATGCAGTTGAAGATGTGATCGCTTCGATAAACGGAAACATCGGAGGCACAACAATTTCATTGGCAGCAAATGACAAATTAAACGGAAGTTCAATAACAGTTGGAACAGCAGCGGGAGAAGTTAAGTTTGAAATTATCGGAACCCTTCCATCGGGACTTACGCTAAATGCAGACCATACGATTACTGTTGCGCCAAATACGCCAAAAGGAAATTATAATGTAGAATATAAAATCTGCGAAAATACGAATCCAACAAACTGCGATTCAGTAATTGTGACTGTGCCAGTAACAGCAGGAAACCTTGTGGCGAATGAAGATCTTGTGCCATCAGTAGTTGGAGTAAACATTCCGCAAAAAGTGATCAACGTTTTTGAAAATGATACTAAAAACGGAAATAAATTAGTGCCATCAGATGTAGATCTTAAAGTGACCCAAGCAGATCCAAAAGGATATTTGACTGTAGACGTAGACGGAAATGTTGTGCTAGCACCTAATGCTCCTGCAGGAGATTATGAATTGACATACACAATCTGTGAAAAATTAAATCCAGATAATTGCAGTTCAAATGCTGTAAAAGTTACGGTAACAGAACCAAAAATGACAGTAATAGCAAACAGTTATTGTTCAAACAACGTTCCTTATGTAAACTATACGGTTACGCCAGATAATTTTACAACAAACAATCTATTGACAGTTAAATGGATTGATAGCAATAATAATGTTGTGGCAACACAGGTTAATCTGCCATTAAGCGGCAATATTTTATGGCCTGGAGCAGAAATCGACACTAAACAAAATGGAACAGATTGGCCAGGATGGATTTTAAATAACGGAATATGGTCAGAAGGGGCGGACGGATTTGAGGCTACCAGAAATGGAGTAAAAATGGAGTTTTCATTAAATCCAACCGTTACTGTTGCTGTTGCTTATCCGCCTGCGACGCCAGATTGTAATGCGCGTCCAACATTTAACATAAAAGCCAATAACGACGAAGCAGGACCTATAAATGTGAAAAAAGGAGCAAATGCTGCGATTAATATTTTTGAAAATGACTTATTAAATGGAGCAAAATTGAAGGCTTCAGATGTTATTTTATCGGTTCCAGTTGTTCATCCAAATATTACGTTGAATGCAGACGGTTCAATCAACATTGCAGCAAATACTGCAGATGGAGTTTACGAATTGACATATCAGATTTGTGAAGCTGCAAATACATCAAATTGCAGTCAGGCGGTAATTAAGATTACGGTTAACAATGTTGTAGATCCAATTGTGCCAACTGAAAACAAAATCACACTAAACAACGACAATGATGTTAGCGTCGACGGAGTTAATGGTTCATTAGAATTTGTAAATGTTTTAGATAATGATTTGATAAACGGACAGCCAATAAATCCGGCAGATGTTGTGGTTAAACCTTTAACAGAAAGCCCATATTTTGAATGGAATGCAGACGGAACAGTAAGCGTTAAGCCAAACACACCAGGAGGAAATTATCCGTTAACTTATCAGGTTTGCGAAAAAGCGAATGGAACAAACTGTTCAATAGCAGTATTAAATGTTTTTGTTGAAGTGCCAGTTATTTCAGTTATCAAAACAGCAGTTTTCAATGACGAAAATAAGAGCGGTTTTGCAAATGCAGGAGAAACCATTACATACAAATTTACAGTAACCAATACAGGGAATGTGCCTCTTGCTGGAATCACAATAAATGATCCATTGCCAGGAGTTGTAGTCTCAGGACAGGCAATTAATTTGGGTGTAAATGAATCTAACGAAACGAATTTCACGGCAGTTTACAAAATCACTCAAGAAGATATTAACCGAGGCAGTGTGAGCAATCAGGCAACTGTAAAAGGAAGCAGTGCAAGAGGGGTTGTAGTCGAAGATCAGTCAGACGATGCAAGCAATAGCGGAGACAATCCAACAGTCTTAGACTTAAACGGCTGTTCTATCAAAGTAATGAATGCTTTCTCTCCAAATGGAGACAATAAGAATGCAAGATTTTATATAAGAGGAATAGAATGTTACCCAGATAATACAGTTGAAATTTATAACCGTTGGGGAGTTTTAGTTTTCAATATTGATCAGTATAACAATAATGATCGGGTTTTTATTGGATATTCTAACGGACGTTCTACAATCAAGCAAGCAGATGGTCTTCCGGTTGGAACTTACTACTATATCTTGAAATACAAAGACAACGCTCAGCAGTCTCACCAAGAATCTGGATACTTATACCTTAATAAATAAAAATAGACTGCGGCTTAGTTCAAGCTAAGCCGTTTTAAAGCTTAATAAATGAAAAAATTAATTTTAGTTTTTATGTTTTTTTCGATTGTGTCAAACGCGCAGCAAGATGCGCAGTACACACAATATATGTACAACACAATCGAAGTCAATCCAGCGTATGCAGGTTCACGTGGAGCTTTAAGCGTTTTTGGTTTGTATCGTACACAATGGATTGGATTAGACGGAGCGCCAGAAACGAGTACATTTTCTGTTAATACACCTTTGCGAAATAGCGATTTAGGACTTGGAGTGTCTTTGGTAAATGATAAAATCGGGCCAACTGTAGAAAATACTTTATCGGCAGATTTGTCGTATACCATTCCAACGTCAGAATCATGGAAATTATCTTTTGGAATAAAAGGAACTGCCAATCTTTTCAATATCGATATTAATAAATTAAGCTATGAAGATCAGGATGATCCGCAGTTCCAGAATCTTAAAAATAAATTTTCGCCAAATGTAGGAGCTGGAATTTATTATCATTCAGATAGAGCTTACATCGGATTATCGGTTCCTAATTTCATAGAAACAAACCGATATGATTCAGACGATGTGGCAATTTTCAAAGAAAAAATCAATTATTATTTAATAGCAGGTTATGTATTTAATCTCGATCGTTTAGAATACATCAAATTCAAACCAGCTTTAATGGCCAAAATGGTAGAAGGAGCACCTTTGCAAGTTGATGTTTCAGGAAATTTCATGTTTAATGACAAATTTGTTTTGGGACTTGCTTACCGTTGGAGCGCATCTGTCAGCGCAATGGCAGGATTTCAAGTCACAAAAGGAATGTACATAGGGTATGGTTACGATCATGAAACTACACAATTAAGAAAATACAATTCTGGATCGCACGAGATTTTCTTAAGATTCGAATTCTTTAATAATTATAATAAAATGATATCCCCAAGATTCTTTTAATACAACCTATGAAAGCTATAAAATTAATTTTAATCTTTTTACTGTCTAGTTTTATTTCAAATGTGACTGCGCAAAATCCATTCACAACGATGAACATAAAATACGCAGACAAAAAATACGAAGAGTACGCTTACGCGGATGCAATAAAAGTTTACGAGAATTTAGTAAATGACCAGACTACCGACCAAGGAATAATTCAGCGTTTGGCAAATTCATATTACTTTAATGGCGAATTAAAAAGCGCACTAAAATGGTACGAACAATTATTTGTAATAAACGAAAACCAAGAAGCTGAATATTTGTATCGATATGCGCAATCATTAAAATCAGCGGGAGATTATCGCAAGTCGGATGAGATTTTGCAGAAATTCAATCAAAAAGCAACATCAGAAAAAAGAGCAGATCTAATCAGAAATGATAAAAACTATTTAGAAGACATAAAAGAAAACTCAGGCCGATTTCAAATAGCCGATGCGGGAGTTAATTCTAGATATTCAGATTACGGAAGCGTTGTTTACAACAACAAAATAGTTTTTACTTCTGCGCGCGATACGGGCGGGGTTGTGAAAGCCAATTTTCAATGGACAAACAGATCGTTTTCAAGACTGTACACAGCCGATTTAATGCCAGATGGAAGCGTTGGAATCCCACAGCTTTTAGTAAAAAGAAAAAAAGATAATTTTAATGAATCAAGTCCGATTTTTACAAAAGATGGACGCACGATGTACTTTACCCGTAATAATTTTACAGATGGTAAACGACGAAGCAACGATAAAAATGTAACGCTTCTAAAATTATACAAAGCAGAACTTATAGATAATGAATGGCAAAATGTAAAAGAACTTCCATTCAACAGTGACCAATACAGCACTGCGCATCCAGCTCTAAGCCCTGACGAAAAAACATTGTATTTTGCATCAGATATGCCAGGAACGTTAGGGCAGTCGGATATTTACAAAGTTGCAATCAATGAAGACGGAACTTTCGGAGCGCCCCAAAATCTTGGGCCAGCAATTAATACAGAAGCAAGAGAAACCTTTCCGTTCATTTCTGAAGATAACGAACTGTATTTTGCGTCTGACGGACGTCCAGGCTTGGGCGGATTGGATATTTTTGCTTCCCGTATAAAAGTAAACGGAACCTATGATGAAGTTTTAAATGTCGGCGAACCTGTAAACAGCAAACAAGACGATTTTGCTTTTAGTATTGACAGTAAAAGCAGAAGCGGTTATTTTTCTTCAAATAGAGAAAACGGACAAGGTTTAGATGATATTTACAGATTTACAGAGACAAAAAGATTAATCTGCGAACAAAATTTGTCAGGAACAGTTACCGACGCAGAAACAAACGAGATATTAGCCAATACCGCACTGACTTTGTTTAATGAAAAATTTGATCCAGTTGGAACAATCACTACAGATGAAAAAGGAAGTTATATTTTTCCCGATTTAAGATGTGGTAAAAAATACACCATCAGAACTGCTAGAACAGATTATAATGCTAAAGAAGTTGTAGTAGCTATCCTTAAAGAAAAAGGCGAAACGACTCAAATGATTGCATTAAACAAAGTGTTTAAACCACTTACGGCAAAAACTGTAGCAATCAAAAAAGTAACTATAAGTCCAGTAAAAGTTGGTTCGATAAGAGTAGGAGTAGATATTGCAAAACTGTTAAATCTGCCTATGAACTTCTTTGATTTGGGTAAAGCAACAATCAAAAAAACATCAGAACCGCAATTAATGAAAGTGGTAAATCTTTTAAATGAATATCCAACTATGAAGCTAGATATTCGTTCGCACACAGATAGCCGTTCTTCTTCAGAAAGCAATCAGATTCTTTCAGAAAAAAGAGCACAGTCAACCAAAAATTGGCTGATTCAAAAAGGAATCGGTACAGACAGATTGACCGCCAAAGGTTATGGAGAAACCCAATTAGTAAATAAATGCGCTGACGGAGTAAAATGCTCCGAAAAAGAACACATGAAAAATCGACGAAGCGAGTTTATCATTGTATCGATGTAAAACAACTTCATTATAAATTATAAATCCCCTTTTCTAAATTTTAGAGAAGGGGTTTTCGTTTTGAAATAATCCCTACGGGATACTATTTTGTGGTGTATTTTTTTCTGCCAAGTATGTAGCTCCTAACGGAGTTGCTTTTGAATTAAACATAATTTATGAAATAACTCCGTTAGGAGTTACATATTGGTAACGTTAAAAAATCTAATTTTCCTCAAAAAACAATTCCAAACAAATTCATTATTTGCACTATAATTTTGAAAATGTAAATTTTGATGTATAATGTTTAAAATGAATTGGTTATGTTTTTAAAAAATCGATTTCGTTGCAAATTGTGTTGGTTTTTGTTTTAACTTTATAAATCTAAAAATTTTTCATTATGACTGTAGATCAAATACTTAAAGCAAAAGGAAGAAATGTTTATTCTATTTTCTCCAATTTAACGGTTTATGATGCGTTAAAAGTTATGGGAGAAAAAAACATTGGGGCAATTTTGGTTATGGATGATAATATTTTAAAAGGAATATTATCCGAGAGAGATTACGCCCGAAAAATTGTACTGAAAGATAAATCTTCAAAAGAAACTTTTGTTCATGAGATTATGGAAAGTCATGTTTTTACAGTAAAACTTTCAGATAATCTTGAAGATTGTATGGAACTTATGAGCGAAAAGAGAATAAGACACCTGCCTGTTCTGGAAGAAGGAACTGTGGTTGGAGTCATTTCTATAAGCGATGTAGTGAAGGCAATTATAGAAATTCAGAAAGACACCATCAACCATTTGAATTCTTATATTTCTCAATAAAGCATACCTAAAAACGATAAAAATTTAAAATGAGTCCAATTCTATTGGGCTTTTTTTATTTATTAGGATAGATTTTAATAAAAGAAAATCCTAAAAAGACGCCTTTTTAAAACAAGACTTATATCTTTGTAAGCTAGAATAAAAGCTAAAAAACAATGAACAAAGAGAGTAAAAGAAGAGAAGCGTTACTGTATCATGCAGAACCAACTCCAGGAAAAATTCAGGTAGTTCCAACAAAAAAATATGCAACCCAGAGAGACTTATCATTGGCCTATTCGCCAGGAGTTGCAGAACCTTGTTTAGAAATCGCAGCAAACAAAGAAGATGTTTATAAATACACTGCAAAAGGAAATCTAGTAGCCGTAATTTCAAATGGTACAGCTGTTTTAGGACTTGGAAATATTGGACCAGAAGCGGGAAAACCTGTAATGGAAGGAAAAGGTTTATTGTTTAAAATTTTCTCTGACATTGATGTTTTTGATATCGAAATCGACACAGAAAATGTTGAAGAATTTATTCAGACCGTAAAAAATATTGCTCCAACATTTGGAGGTATTAATCTTGAAGATATCAAAGCTCCAGAATCTTTTGAAATAGAAAGAAGACTGATTGAAGAATTGGATATCCCAGTAATGCACGACGACCAGCACGGAACAGCAATTATATCTTCTGCAGCTTTAATTAATGCGCTTGAATTGGCAGGTAAAAAAGCTGAAGATGTAAAAATGGTAGTTTCAGGTGCAGGATCTGCTGCAATTGCTTGTACAGACTTATATGTTTCGCTTGGAGTAAAAGTAGAGAACATTTTAATGTACAACAGTAAAGGACTTTTAACTAAAGATAACCCATCGTTATCAGATTTACAGTTAAAGTATGCTATTGATGGCGCTAAAATTCCATTGGACGAAGCCGTAAAAGGTGCTGATGTTTTCATCGGATTGTCTTCAGGAGACATTTTGAGTCCAGAAATGTTATTGACAATGTCACATAATCCGATTGTTTTTGCAATGGCAAATCCAAATCCGGAAATCGACTATAATTTGGCCGTAGAGACGAGAAAAGATGTTATTATGGCGACAGGACGTTCAGATTTTCCTAATCAGGTAAACAACGTTTTAGGTTTTCCTTATATCTTTAGAGGAGCTTTAGACGTAAGAGCGACAAAAATTAACGAAGAAATGAAAATGGCGGCTGTAAAAGCCTTAGCTATTTTGGCAAAAGAACCGGTTCCAGAGCAGGTAAACGTAGCTTACGGTGCGACAAAGCTAGGTTTTGGCCAAGAATATATCATTCCTAAACCATTCGATCCTAGATTGATCACTGTTGTGGCGCCTGCAGTAGCAAGAGCGGCAATGGAATCTGGAGTAGCAAAAAATCCTATTACAGACTGGGCCGCTTACGAAGATGTGCTTCGCGAACGTATGGGTAACGATAACAAAATGGTGCGTTTGATTACAAACCGCGCCAAAGTAGATCCAAAAAGAATTGTTTTTGCAGAGGCAGACCAATTAAACGTTTTAAAAGCAGCTCAAATTGTTTATGAAGACGGAATCGGATTCCCAATTTTGTTAGGAAACAAAGAACAGATTTTGGAGCTGAAGGCAGAACTTGGTTTTGATGCCGATCTCGAAATCATTGACCCTAAAACAGACGAAGAAGCAGAAAGACGCAACAAATTTGCAAAATCATTTTGGGAAGCAAGAGGACGAAGAGGCGTTTCTAAATTGGATGCAGAAAAATTCATGCGCGAAAGAAACTATTTTGCAGCAATGATGGTCAATGAAGGAGAAGCAGATGCATTGGTAACAGGCTACTCAAGAAGCTATCCTTCAGTTGTAAAACCTATGATGCAGTTAATTCCAAAAGCACAAAATGCTTCACTTATTGCAACTGCAAACATGATGCTTACTTCTCGCGGACCAATGTTTTTATCAGACACTGCAATAAATATTAATCCATCTGCACAAGATTTGATTAATATTGCGATTATGACTGCAAAAACAGCAAGAATGTTCGGAATTGAGCCTGTTATTGCAATGGTTTCGTTCTCAAACTTTGGATCTTCAACTAGCGAGAGTGCTTCAAAAGTTAGAGAAGCAGTAGCTTATTTGCATAAAAACCATCCAGAATTAATTGTTGACGGAGAAATTCAGGCAGACTTTGCTTTAAATCCAGAAATGCTTCAAGAGAAGTTTCCATTCTCTAAATTAGCAGGAAAAAAAGTCAATACATTGGTTTTCCCTAATTTAGAATCAGCAAATATCACTTATAAATTATTAAAAGAATTGTATAAAGTGAATTCAATTGGGCCTATCATGATGGGTATGGGCAAACCAGCTCACATCTTCCAATTAGGTGCAAGCGTTGAGGAAATGGTGAATATGTCAGCAATTGCTGTTATTGATGCACAGGAAAAAGAAATTAAAAAGAATAAAATAACACAATAAACGTTCTTACAAGGATTAAACAAATTTGTCGTAGTTTTATGGCATTTTTGTTATATTTGATACTAACAAACTATATTTATGATAGCACATTTGCAAGGGAGATTAGTAGAAAAAAATCCTACAGAAGTTGTAATTGATTGTGGAGGAGTAGGTTATCAGGTGAATATATCGCTGCACACCTTCTCCTTAATTCCAAATTCTGAAAATATAAAATTGTATACGCATCTTCAAATCAAAGAAGATGCGCATACTTTATATGGCTTTGCCGAAAAATCGGAACGCGAAATTTTTAGAATGCTGATTTCTGTTTCAGGAATTGGAGCTGGAATCGCAAGAACAATGCTTTCGTCTATAGAGCCAAAGCAAATTATAAATGCCATTGCATCTGGAGATGTAGGCATAATCCAATCTATCAAAGGAATTGGAAACAAAACAGCACAAAGAGTTATATTAGATTTAAAAGAAAAAGTTGTTAAATTGTATAATATTGATGAAGTTTTTGCTGTTCAAAACAATAGAAACCGAGATGAAGCGTTATCTGCTCTAGAAGTTTTAGGTTTTGTACGAAAAGCTTCTGAAAAAGTAGTCGAAAGAATCGTAAAAGAAGATCCTGAAGCTACTGTTGAAACAATTATCAAAAAGGCTTTAAAAAGCTTATAAATTTCATCTTATAAAAAGAATTCTATGCGTAAAATTTGTATTTTGTTGCTGGTATTACTCTGCGGTAATGTTTTGCGCGCGCAGGTTACACCGGTAACTCAAGATACAACTAAAACACAATTTTCAGTTGGTAAAATAGAGCTCGAAGATCCGCCAAGCGTACTTTCAGCTTATCGATATGATCCTATTACAGATCGTTATATTTATACCAACTCTGTCGATGGCTTCTCCATCAATTACCCTTTAATTTTAACTCCAAAAGAATACGAAGATTTAGTTCTAAAAGAAGCAAGAAGAGATTATTTTAGAAAAAAATCTGATGCCATCGATGGCAAAAAAGCAGGAGCCGAAGCAGCAAAAAAAGACTTGTTGCCAAGATATTATATCAATTCGAGTTTGTTTGAAAGCATTTTTGGAAGCAATACCATAGATGTAAAGCCCACTGGATCAGTAGAAATGGATTTGGGCTTGCGTTATACCAAACAGGATAACCCTTCATTTTCACCAAGAAATAGATCCTCTCTGACTTTTGATTTTGACCAAAGAATCAGTATGAGTTTGATGGGGAAAATTGGAACCCGTCTTGAGGTAAATGCCAATTACGATACGCAATCAACCTTTGCTTTTCAGAATTTATTCAAACTGGCTTATACGCCTTCAGAAGATGATATTGTTCAGAAAGTTGAGGTGGGTAACGTTAGTATGCCTTTAAACAGTACCCTTATTCGAGGCGCACAAAGTTTGTTTGGGGTCAAAGCACAGCTGCAATTTGGCAAAACAACCATTACAGGAGTTTTCTCAGAACAAAAGTCGCAAACCAAAAGTATAGTCGCAGAAGGTGGCGGGACCGTACAAAACTTTGATTTGTTCGCTTTAGATTACGATAATGATCGACATTTCTTCTTATCGCAATACTTTAGAAATAAGTATGACGCTTCATTAAAGAATTATCCATTAATAGACAGCCGTGTTCAAGTTACAAGGATTGAAGTTTGGGTAACCAATAAGCAGAATAGAATTACAACTGGAAATAATAACTTAAGAAATATTATTGCGCTTCAGGATTTAGGAGAAGGCCAGGTTTCTGGTGTTCCAGACAACGAAGTGGTTGTAATTACAGACCCAACAGGTTTCTTTAATAACCCTATAGACTCTCCAACAGACAACACGAACAATAAATATGATCCTGCGGCAATAGGAAAACCGGGCAGTTACTTAAACCCAAATATTAGAGAAATCGTAACAGCAAAATCAGGATTTAACAATACCAATGTAAATGAAGGTACAGATTACTCTGTTCTTGAAAATGCTAGAAAATTAACAACACAAGAATATACTTTTAATCCGCAGTTAGGTTATATCTCATTACAGCAGCGTTTGGCTAATGACGAAATTTTGGCGGTTGCATTTGAATATACAGTTGGAGGAAAAGTGTACCAAGTTGGAGAATTCGGTAGTGACGGTGTAGACGGAACCGTAGTTACAGGAAACAATAATGGCAATCAGGCAATTGTAACACAGAGTTTGGTACTGAAAATGCTGAAAAGCAGTTTGACAAACGTACAGAATCCGGTTTGGAACCTGATGATGAAAAACGTGTATCAAATTCCGCAAGCGTATCAAATTAAACAGGAAGATTTCAGGCTTAACATTCTTTATACAGATCCTTCGCCAATAAATTATATTACACCGGTTCAAGGAAGTTCTTTTCCGCCAAATCCTGGGCCAGATGATAAAGTAGATCAAACACCATTATTGAATGTTTTTAATCTTGACCGTTTAAATTATAACAATGACCCGCAGACAGGAGGAGACGGATTCTTTGATTACGTTCCTGGAGTAACCGTTGACGTACAGAATGCGCGAATTATTTTCACGACTAAGGAGCCTTTTGGAGAACTTTTATTTAGAAAATTAAATACTAATTCTGGCGAGAGCTACAATGATCCAACCACCTACAATCCGAACCAGAAGAAATATGTATTTAGAAATATGTACAAGAACACTCAGGCTGGCGCTTTGCAGGATAGTGATAAAAACAAATTCTTACTGAGAGGAAAATATAAATCTTCTGGAAATAATGGTATTCCTATTGGAGCCTTCAACGTGCCGCAGGGATCTGTAGTTGTAACGGCTGCAGGACGAGTTTTGGTAGAAGGGATAGATTATAGCGTAGATTATCAATTAGGAAGAGTGCAGATATTAGATCCTTCATTGCAGGCTTCTAATACCCCGATTGAAGTATCATTGGAAAACAATTCAATTTTCGGACAGCAGACCAGAAGATTCATGGGATTCAATGTTGAGCATAAAATCTCTGAAAAATTTGTTGTGGGCGGAACGTTCTTAAAAATGACAGAACGTCCTTTTACTCAAAAATCAAGCTACGGGCAAGAATCTGTAAATAACACCATTTTTGGTTTTAACGGAAATTACTCAACAGAGGTTCCATTTTTAACAAGATTGGCCAATAAATTGCCAAATATAGATACAGATGTTCCTTCTAATCTTTCGATTCGTGGGGAAGTGGCATTTTTGAAGCCAGATGCTCCAAAAGCAAGTGATTTTGAAGGCGAAGCTACTATTTATATCGACGATTTTGAAGGTACTCAGACTACAATTGATATGAGATCGGCTTATGCATGGAGTTTGGCTTCAACACCATTTATAAATTCTGCTACAGACAATACCTTCAATGCTAGCTCCAATACACTAGAGTATGGCTATAAACGCGCTAAACTGTCTTGGTATACAATTGACCCGATTTTCTTTACTTCAAAACCATCTGGAATTTCAAATGATGATTTATCTTTAAATTCAACAAGAAGGATTTACAGTAAAGAGCTTTATCCAAATACAGATATCGCACAAGGGCAGATTCAAGTAATTAATACGTTGGATCTAACATACTATCCGTCAGATAGAGGGCCATATAACAATAACCCTAATTTTGCTTCGAGCGATCCAAAAGCTAATTTTGGTGGAATTATGCGTGCATTAAACTCTACCAACTTTGAGCAGGGTAATGTCGAATATATCCAGTTTTGGGTGTTGGATCCTTATGTTGGTACAGGACAAGCTCAGCCAACGAATAATGGAAAAATTTATTTCAATTTAGGAGAAGTTTCTGAGGACGTTTTAAAAGACGGAAGAAAACAATATGAGAACGGTTTAGGTCCAGATCAAATCATGGTAAATCCGCAGCCTATCTGGGGAGATGTGCCAGCATCACAATCTTTGATTTACGCATTTGACACCAATCCAGATAATCGTAAAAATCAGGACGTCGGTTTAGACGGTTTGCCAGACGCAAAAGAAGCTTCGATTTATAACAATTATGCAGGAGAAGAAGACCCTGCAGCAGATAACTATAAGTACTTCTTAAATACAGAAGGAAATGTTTTGGAACGCTATAAAAAATACAACGGAACAGAAGGAAACTCGGCAGTAAGTGTTGATGATCCAAACCGTGGTTCTACAACGCTTCCAGATGTTGAAGATATCAATCGTGACAATACCATGAGTACAATCAATGCATATTATGAATACAGTATTGATTTAAAACCGGGTATGCAGGTTGGCGAAAATTATATTACAGATATTAGAGAGGTTCAAAATGTGGAACTTCCGAATGGGGGTTCAACCAATGCAAGATGGATTCAGTTTAAAATTCCTGTTTCGAAACCTCAAAATACAATTGGAAATATTACTGATTTTAGATCAATCCGTTTCATGCGTATGTTTATGACTGGATTTAATGAACAGATGACAGTTCGTTTTGGAGCCTTAGATTTAGTTAGAGGAGAGTGGAGAAAGTACGCAGGAACGTTAGATGCAAATGATGTGAATCCTGACGATGACGGCACTCAATTTGATGTTGCAGCTGTAAATATCCAAGAAAACGGTACAAAATGTCCGGTTAACTACGTTATTCCTCCAGGAGTACAAAGAGAACAGCTGTACAATAACAATACAATCATTAATCAAAATGAGCAGTCTTTGGCAGTTCGAATTGCAGGCACAGGATTAGAATATCAAGATTCTAGAGCGGTTTTCAAGAACGTAAGTGTTGATATGCGTCAGTACAAAAAATTGAAAATGTTCCTTCACGCAGAATCGCTTCCAAATGAAAATCCGCTTTTAGACGATGAGATGATCGGATTTATTCGTTTTGGTAACGATTTTACGCAAAACTTTTATCAAGTTGAGATTCCATTGAAAGTAACAAGAACAGGCGGTTCTTGTACAATTAGTCCAGATCAGGTTTGGCTTGAAGAAAACAATATTGACCTAGTTCTGTCTTTATTGACAGCAATGAAAATTAAGGCTATGCCTTTGGATCCTACTTCGCCTAAGAGAGATATTAATGGAATATATTATCCAGACGATGATCCTGATTTAATTCCATCAGGAGGTGATGGTGACAGTAAATTGAGGTTGGGTATTAAAGGAAATCCGAATTTTGGTTTAGTCCGAAATTTGATGGTCGGAGTAAAAAGTGCTGCAAATCATAAAGACATTATGGGTGAAGTTTGGTTTAACGAACTTCGTATGTCTGATTTGGAGAACAAAGGCGGTATGGCTGCGTTGCTAAATGTAGATACCAATATGGCCGATTTAATGACATTATCTGCCTCAGGTAAAAAGAGTACGATTGGTTTTGGTTCTTTAGAACAAGGAGCCAACGAGAGAGATCGTGAAGATATTCAACAGTATAATATTGTAACCAATATAAATTTAGGAAAGTTGATGCCTCAGAAATGGGGAATTAATCTTCCGTTCAATTATGCTATTGGAGAAGAAGTTATTACACCAGAATACGATCCGTTTAATCAAGATATCAAGTTAGATCAATTGATTAAAGAAACTACAGATCCGGCAGAAAAAGAAAATATTAGAACACGTGCAGTTGATTATACTAAGCGTAAAAGCATCAATTTTATTGGGGTAAGAAAAGATAGAGCACCAGAAAAGAAACCTCATGTTTATGATGTGGAAAACTTTACTTTTTCTCAATCCTACAATCAGGTGGAAAGACACGATTATGAAGTTGAAAATTATAATGACGAACAATCGAATACAGCTGTAAATTATGCTTATACATTCCAGCCCAAAGAGGTGGTTCCGTTTAAGCAGACCAAATTCATGAAAAAAAGCGATTATTGGAAAATGCTGAGCGATTTTAACTTTAATTATCTGCCTTCAAATATTACGTTCAATACTAATATTTTGAGACAAAGCAACCGTCAGCAATATAGACAAGTTGAAGACGTTCAGGGTATCGGACTTGATCCGCTTTACAGAAGAAACTTTGCATTTAATTATCAGTACGGTTTTGGTTTTAACTTGACAAAATCGTTAAAGCTGAACTATACGGCGGCGTCTAATAATATTGTTAGAAACTTCTTAAATGATGATAATACTCCAAAAGAGGATTTTAATATCTGGGATGATTATTTTGATACAGGGATACCAAATCAGCATTTGCAGCAATTCGTCTTGAATTACGATATTCCAATCAATAAAATTCCAATATTTAGTTTTGTAAAAGCTACTTATTCGTACACAGCCGATTATAACTGGCAGAGATCATCAACGGCAATGTCTCAGTATATTGATGAAAATGGAATGCCTTGGGATTTAGGAAATACGGTTCAGAATGCCAATTCGAATACCTTTTCTACGACATTAAATATGAATACGCTGTATAAATATTTAGGTCTTACACCAGGATCAAAGCCAGCAAAAACAACAAAACCTGCTGCAC
This sequence comes from Flavobacterium sp. TR2, assembly GCF_025252405.1. NCBI lineage: Bacteria > Pseudomonadati > Bacteroidota > Flavobacteriia > Flavobacteriales > Flavobacteriaceae > Flavobacterium > Flavobacterium sp. TR2. The sequence goes on from NZ_CP104307.1 coordinate 1,779,199, forward strand.
CTCCAAAACCAGGAGAGAAAATTGTAAACACGGCTAAACCAGTTACAAGCAGTAACCCGTTTTATGATGGTTTAATTGGAGTTTTGACCAGTATTAAAAACGTTCAGATTAACTATACAAAAAATAGCGGAACAGTTTTACCGGGTTATATTCCTGGTGTTGGTTTCTTTGGTTCGTCAAAACCTTCTTTAGGGTTTGTATTTGGTAGCCAGGATGATGTGCGTTATGAAGCCGCTAAAAACGGATGGCTGACGAGCTATCAGAATTTTAACCAAAACTTTACGCAAGTAAGCAATAAACTGTTGAAAGTTACTGCAAACGTAGATTTGCTGCCAGATTTAAAAATTGATTTGGCGATGGATCGAGCTTATTCTGAAAATTCATCAGAACAATATAGCGTTGATCCTACAACAAAGGAATATCAGCCTTTGTCTCCTTATACTTATGGAATGTTTTCTATTTCAACGGTGTTAATTAAGACCTCTTTTTCAACAAGTACAGAAACAGAGTCGGCTGCATTTGATGATTTTAGAAGCAATCGTCTGGTTATTGCAAACCGTTTGGCTGCAGACCATTATGGAGGAGGAGAAATTCCTAGATACGGAGATGCGAACAATCCAATTCCAGCTGAAACAGATCCTAATTATAAAATTTATGTAGCTAACGAAGGTTATCCGATCGGTTTTTCAAAAAGTAACCAAGCCGTGTTATTGCCTTCATTTATGGCGGCGTATACAGGGGCAGATGCTTCAAAAAGCTCAACTAGTATTTTTAGAAGTTTCCCTATTCCGAACTGGAATGTGAAATATAATGGATTAATGCGTTACAAATATTTTAAAGATCATTTTAGACGTTTTTCTTTACAGCATAATTATAGAGCATCGTATACGATTAGCCAGTTTAGATCAAATTTTGATTATTTCGAAAATCCAACAGGGCAGGACGTAAACACGAACTTCTTCAATAAGACAATTATGTCAAATGTCAATTTAGTTGAGCAGTTTAGCCCACTGCTTAGAGTTGATTTTGAGCTGAAAAATTCATTCCGCTTATTGACAGAAGTTAAAAAAGACCGTGCTTTGTCTATGAGTTTTGACAATAATTTATTGACAGAAGTAAGAGGAGTAGAATATGTTGTAGGAGTAGGATATCGTTTTAAAGATGTAATTATTTCATCTAGATTAGCAGATAATCCAACTGGAATTATTAAAAGTGATATCAACATTAAAGCTGATTTTTCATATAGAAATAACGAAACTCTAGTTCGCTATTTAGATTACGATAACAATCAGCTGGCAGCGGGACAGAATATCTGGACGTTGAAATTGACGGCAGATTATGCTTTCAGTAAAAACTTAACAGCGATATTCTATTATGACCATTCGTTCTCGAAAGCAGTTATTTCGACTTCTTTCCCTTTAACGAATATCAGATCAGGTTTCACGCTTCGTTATAATTTTGGAAATTAAATTTTAGTTTCTAAACTAGATTTTATTAGAAGATTATTACATTTGTGGCTTAAATTTTAAACAATCAATTTTCAAACACAACTATTATGAGCATACCAGCAAATTTAAAGTACACAAAAGATCACGAATGGGTTAGCATCGAAGGAGATGTTGCAACAGTAGGAATTACTCATTTTGCACAAAAAGAGTTAGGAGATATCGTGTATGTTGAAGTAGAAACTTTAGATCAGACACTTTCAAAAGATGAGGTTTTTGGAACTGTTGAGGCTGTAAAAACAGTTTCAGATTTATTTTTACCATTAACAGGTGAGATCATCGCTTTTAATGATGACTTAGAAAGTGCTCCTGAAACAGTAAATTCTGATCCTTATGGAGCAGGATGGATGATTAAAATAAAAATCGCTGATGCATCAGAAATCGATTCATTACTATCTGATGAAGCTTATAAACAATTAATCGGTGCCTAAACAACTCTTATTAATTTGGGCAATTATCTGCTCTGGAATCATTTTTTATTTTTGTCTGACAGATTCTAGTAATATTCCAGTAGTCAATTTCCCAAGTATTGATAAAATTATACATTTCTGTTTTCACTTTGGATTCACTATTTCTTGGATTTTATTTTTCAAGAAAGAATTAAAAGGAAAAGAGGCTGATGATTATAAAGCATATTTGATTTCTTTTATATTTTCTGTTTTTTTTGGAATAACAATCGAAATTCTACAGAGTGCCCTTACGGTAACAAGAGCTTCAGATGTTGCAGATGTTCTAGCCAATGCGCTTGGAGCGGTAGTAGCAGTTTTTTCTGCAATAGGATTTAAAAGGCAAATCGATAAAATATAATTTTAGAAACCCACTTCGGTGGGTTTTTTATTACAAGAAAATCAAGCGTTTAAAAAGCTATGTTTTTTCAATTTAAAATGTACTTTTGTGCTGGTTTTCTGCAACTTCTATCAAAATGAATGTAAAGCAATATTTGGACTCTACGTATTTAAAAACTGCATCGCAAGCTGGTCTTTCGGAAGCAGAAAACACTGTTGTGGTCAAAAATGCAATTGCCGAAGCAATTCATGAAGGTTTCAAGCTGATAATGATTCGCCCAGAATATGTCGCTCTAGCAAAAAAAATGATTCTAGAAGCCAATTCTGTTTTATTGGTTGGAACGGTCATCGATTTTCCAGAAGGAAAGTCAAGTCTGGAAGACAAGATAAAAGAAGCAAATGAAGCCATTGCAAATGGAGCTGATGATTTGGATTTTGTCTGTAACTACGAAGCATTTAAAAATGGTGATTTCGATTTGGTGAAAAAGGAAGTCTTAATTGGAACACAAATCGGATTGGCAAATGATAAAACCGTAAAATGGATTATTGAAGTTGCAGCCCTAACAGATAAAGAAATTATTCAGCTCTCTGCCTTAATAAAACATATTGTGGTGTCTAATTTTAAAGAAGATGATTTTGAATCTGTTTTTGTAAAATCTTCTACAGGTTTCTACAAAACAGATAATAATCTTCCAAATGGAGCAACAGTTCCGGCAATAATTATGATGCTCGAAAATGCTTCGCCACTTTCAGTAAAAGCGGCTGGCGGTGTCCGTTCATTTGAAGAAGCGGCAGAAATGATTCGTTTAGGAGTAAAACGCATCGGCACTTCGGCTGCAAAAGCAATTGCCAACGGAGAAATTTCCCCAAATCAATATTAAATAAATCCCCCAATTTTAAGTGAATAAGTTTTTTTTATCCCTTGTTTTAAGTTTTTCGTTCTTTATTGTTTCTTCTCAGCAAAATGGTAGTTCTTCAGTTCAGCCAGGCTTCTCGGCAGAAAAATTTCCAGTTTTTCCTAACTGCGAAAATTTAGAAGGAAAAAAATTAGAAAATTGTTTTTATAAGGAAGTTCAGGATTTTGTGTTTAATAACTTTCAAGTTCCTCAAAAATTAAAAAACAATAATTATAAAGGAGCGGTGAAATTGCTTTTTGAAGTAAATGCAGAAGGCGAATTTAAGGTGATTTATGTTTCTGCAGAAAACGAAGAATTGTCGGAAGAAGCAAAAAGAGTATTCGGGACATTTCCAAAAATAAAACCATCAACATATAGCGGAAAACCAACGTATTCTAAATATACAATTTCTATTGATATTCCTTTAAAAAGTTCTGCACAACTTGAAGCAGAAGCTCTGGCCGCAGCAGAAATTTTAAAGCCAATTGAAAAACCTATGACAGAACTGGATAGCATTGTGTATAAAAAATACAATAATCCAGAATTTGAAAGCCATTTAAATATTCCATTTTCACACAGTTATTATGCGCAATTTGATGCTGAAATGAATCAAGTTGGGAGCAATAACCATACGGCATCTAAGCCTTTTACCTACGCTGAGGTTTCAAAATATTATAATTTGAGAGCGGTAAATGAGTCGCTTCAGAAAAAAACATCGACTTGGTTGGGAAGAAAATGGTGGAATGAAAACCTAGTGCAGATTCAAGGAGAAGATTATTGGTTTGCCTTAAATCCAATTGTCGATTTGCAAATGGGTAAGGCTTCAGATCTTGATGCGTCTTACACCTATGTGAATACTAGAGCGCTAAATTTCAGAGGAGGTTTAGGAAAACAAATCAACTTTACGACTACATTTTTTGAAAGCCAAGGAAGATTTGCAGGATACTTTAACGATTATGCAGAATCTATTAAGCCATCTGGAGGAAATCCAGCTATCATTCCTGGAGTTGGAATTGCAAAACGATTCAAAACAGATGCTTACGATTTTCCTTTAGCGGAAGCGAATATTACTTTCGCGCCAGGAAAAATATTTGATTTTCAATTAGGTTATGGCAGAAATTTTATTGGAGACGGTTATCGTTCTTTGTTGGAAAGCGATGGAGCAAGTCCGTATCCATATTTTAAACTAAACACTAAATTCTGGAAAATTAAATATACCAATACGTATATGTGGATGAAAGATGTTCGTCCAGAAGTAACAGCTGAAAAGACATACGCGACAAAATTCATGGCCAATCACTATTTGAGCTGGAATGTTTCGAATAGAGTAAACTTAGGTTTTTTTGAATCTGTAGTTTGGACTAATACTAACAACAGAGGTTTTGATGCTAATTTTGTTAATCCTATTATTTTTTACCGTGCGGTAGAATTTGGTTCTTCATCTAGAAGTGGAAACGCTCTTTTAGGAATTACTGGTAAATATAAATGGAATAACAGTATAAACCTTTATTCGCAATTTTTGATTGATGAATTTTCTGTTTCTGATGTTGGAGCTGGAAATCAAAGCTGGAAAAATAAATTTGGCTTTCAGTTTGGAGCAAAATATTTCAATGCCTTCAACGTAAAAGATTTATTATTGCAAGTGGAACTAAATCGTGTGCGTCCCTATGTGTACTCACATAGTGCCGTTATTACAAACTACGGACACAACAATCAGAGTGTTGGGCACCAATGGGGAGGAAATTTCAAAGAACTTATTGCAATTGCACGATACCACAAAGGGCGTTGGCTTGCCGATGCTAAGCTGACAGTTGGAACTAGAGGTTTGGATTTTGATACCGCTGCAGACTCTTATAATTACGGAGGAAATATTTATAAAAGCTATGATGAAAAACGCCCTTACAATACGGGAGTAAAAATAGGTCAGGGAAATAAAACGAATGTTTTTATTGCTGATGTTCAAGGAGGATATTTGATTAATCCGATGACGAACTTGAAATTGTTTGGAAGTTTAATTTACAGAAACTTTGATCCGACTCAAGAAACAGCAACAACTTTTAAACAAAGCACGACTTGGTTTAGCATTGGTTTGCGTTCAGATATTTTTAATTGGTATTTTGATTACTAGTCTTTTTAATAAGATTTTTCGAAATAATAGTGTTAAAGAATGCTGAGATCTTAATTTGTAAAGGTTTTATTGAAAAAAATCTATTTTTATAGGTTAATATTCTACAATCTAATTTGTACATTTGCACCACTCAAAAAAAATACACAAAATACAACGGTATTGAACGCTGCAAAAAATACATTATCAATCAAATCAATATTTCTAGATTTTAAAGAGATTACTAAAGCTGGTCTGGCTATTAGTGTGTTGTTTTCTTCTATCGCTGGATATTTATTAGGAGTAGATTCTGATCATCCTTTTAAATGGAGTGTTTTGGCTGTTTTGGCAATTGGGGGCTACTGTATGGTTGGGGCATCAAATGCTTTTAACCAAGTAATTGAAAAAGATATCGATTCTTTAATGGATCGTACCAAAAATCGTCCGGTTCCTTCTGGGCGTATGTCTCCAAAAGTAGCTTTGCTGGTAGCGAGTCTGCTTACAATTGTTGGAATATCGCTTCTTTATACGATAAACGCAAAGTCGGCAATGTTTGCGGCGATTTCTATATTTTTGTATACAAGTGTTTATACGCCATTAAAAACAGTTACTTCTTTATCTGTTTTTGTTGGAGCTTTTCCTGGTGCGATTCCGTTTATGTTAGGCTGGGTAGCGGCAACAGGCGAATTTGGTATTGAAGCGGGGACTTTATTTTTAATTCAATTTTTTTGGCAGTTTCCACATTTTTGGGCAATCGGATGGTTTTTGTATGAAGACTATGAGAAAGCCGGAATCTTCATGCTTCCGACAGGCAAAAAAGATAAAGGAACTGCATTGCAGATTATATTGTATACAATTTGGCTTATAATAGCATCGTTATTGCCTGTGTTAGGCTTTACAGGACAATTATTTATTTCTCCAATTGCGGCAGTTTTAGTGTTTTTATTGGGGGTTTGGATGCTTTTTTATGCCGTTCGTTTGTATAAGCTAAGAACTGCGAAGGCGGCGAGAACATTAATGCTGGTAAGTGTTTCCTATATCTCGCTTTTGCAAATTGTATTTATAGTAGATAAATTTTTAAGATAGTTATGGAAATGACATTAAAAACAAATGAAGAACAAGTAAGAAAATCAAAATCAGCAAAACTGATTCTGCTTTTCGCAATGGTTAGTATGACCATGATGTTTGCTGGTTTAACAAGTGCATTTGTAGTAAGTAAATCGAGAGCAGACTGGTTGAAGAATTTTGAGCTTCCTTCAGCTTTCTATTGGAGTACAGCAGTAATTATTGCGTGCAGCGTTACTTTTTACTTGGCAAAAAAAGCCATTCAAAAAGACAATAGAAGCGCTGTTACAGGATTGCTTCTTGGAACTTTAGCTTTAGGAGTTCTATTTGTGGTATTACAATTCAAAGGATTTGGACAAATCGTTGCTGAAGGGTATTACTTTACAGGAGAAGGTAGTTCAATTACTACAACTTTTCTTTATGTGGTGACAGTTACACACTTGTTGCACTTAGCTGGCGGATTAATTTCACTTTTAATTATAATTTATAATCATTTTAAACAAAAATACAATTCGACTCAAACTCTTGGTATAGAACTAGGTGCGATGTATTGGCACTTTTTGGATTTATTATGGGTATATTTATTTTTATTTTTATATTTCTTTAAATAAGAAAAAAACGTAAATTTGGGAACTTTTTAACGAATATCTTTTATGGGAGCGACAGTTACTACTGCAAACAACGACGAAAAAACTTGGGGAGGCGGTCACAATGAGCCTTTAGGAGCAAGTTATGGTAAAATGATGATGTGGTTTTTTATCGTATCAGATGCCTTAACATTCTCTGGATTTCTAGGAGCTTATGGTTTTTCTAGATTTAAATTTATTGAAACATGGCCTTTGGCTGATGAAGTGTTCACTCACTTCCCATTTATGCATGGTGTTGCGGCTCCAATGTATTATGTAGCATTAATGACTTTTATTTTGATTTTTTCTTCTGTAACAATGGTTTTGGCTGTTGATGCAGGACACCAATTGAAAAAGACAAAAGTTGCTATCTATATGTTCTTAACTATTATTGGAGGTTTAATTTTCGTTGGTTCTCAAGCTTGGGAATGGAAAAACTTCATTAAAGGAGAGTACGGAGCGGTTGAAACTGTTGGAGGTAGCTTGCTTCAATTTGTGGATAAAGATGGTAAAAGAGTAGCTTTAGCTGATTTTGCTGTTAAATTGCCAGAACAGAGAGAAGCTTTAACAAGAAGCAAATCGACTTGGTTTATGGAAGATGCTCAGACGCTTCCTACTTACACAGTTGCTGAAGTTCAGGCTGGTTTTAAAGCTCACCCTGAAATTTTAATTAGAACAGAAAAACTTACAGATAAAAAGAAAAAGACAATCTTATCAAGAGAAGAATCTGAAAAACATTTAGCTACTGCTAAATATGTTGTAGAAGGAGCTAACTTGATCAGAAACGAGTACGGTAATAAATTATTTGCTGATTTCTTCTTCTTCATTACAGGTTTCCACGGATTCCACGTATTCTCTGGAGTAATCATCAATATCATTATTTTCTTTAATGTATTATTAGGTACTTACGAGAAAAGAAGAAGCTACGAAATGGTAGAAAAAGTTGGATTATACTGGCACTTCGTAGATTTAGTTTGGGTATTTGTATTTACAGTTTTCTACCTAGTTTAATTTTAGAATTTAATTATTATGTCACACGAGCACGTATCAAATACAAAAAGAATCTGGTTTGTTTTCGGATTGCTTTCAGTAGTAACTACAGTTGAGGTTATCTTAGGTATCTACAAACCTGCATCATTAGAATTTACTCATTTTATTGGTTTGAATTTGTTAAACTGGATTTTCTATATCCTTACAGTTTTCAAAGCATATTATATTGTATGGGCATTTATGCACATGGAAGGTGAAAAAAGCAGCCTTAGATGGTCTGTAGTTTCTCCTGTTATCTTCCTAGTTTTATATTTATTGTTTATTCTGTTGACAGAAGGACATTATATTTATGGGGTTTTTAAAGATTCTACTATTAAATGGAATTTTTAACATGATATTAATTCGAAAAGAGTCCCGATAACATCGGGATTTTTTTATTTTTGTACCTCAATAATTCTCCGTTAATATAATGAAAAAAAATATAGTTCTCTTTGTACTTTTTGTATTGCCAATTGTAGCGTATTTGTTTTTTGCTTCTGGTGTAAATAGTTTTACGACTCTTCCTGTAATAACACCTAAAGTGGCCGATTTTGGGAATTGGAATTCATTAAACGGAAAAAAAATCTCCCTTGATAAAAAAATTACGGTATTGGGTTTTTCCGGTACAAATATTCTTGAAAACAGAGGCAATTATTTTAATTTAAACGAAAAGATCTATAAACGTTATAATGGTTTTGAAGATCTTCAGTTTGTAGTGCTGTGTCCGACTGGAACTGAAGCAGAAGCCCAAAAAATTGTTGATGCTTTATCTCCTTTCACAGATGTTAAAAACTGGAACTTTGTTTTTGCTTCAAAAGAAGAAATTCAGAAATTTTATGATGGACTGTATTTAAAAGAAAAGCTGAATGATAATCTTGGAACTTCAAATGTTTATATCATCGATAAAGAGCGTAATCTGAGAGGAAGAAAAGATCCAAAAGAGTATAAGGAAGGATACGATACTTTTCATCCGTCTGAATTGAGCAATGAAATGCTGGATGATTTCAAGATTATTCTTTACGAATACCGCGCAGCTTTAAAGAAGAATCATAACGCTACAAAGCAACTTTAATATCATTTATAATGTTTAAGAACAAATCATATATTGGAATCTCTTTTATCATTTTGATTTTTGGGATTTACGCCATTCCTAAAATTGTTGATCGAGTTAAAAACGGTGACGTTGTAAAAGGAAATCGTTTGGATAATGTTGGAGCAAAATCTTCAAAAGAAACCAAACTTTTGACAATTGGTCCAGCGCCAAAATTTGAATTGACAAATCAAGACAATGTAAAGGTTTCAAATGAGACGTATAAAGGGAAAGTATATGTTCTGGAATTCTTCTTTACAACTTGTCCTTCTATCTGCCCAAAGATGAACATGAGTATGTTGGAGATAGAAAAGACCTTTTTTGGAAATCCAAACTTTGGAATTGTTTCAATTACAATTGATCCAAAACATGATACTCCGCAGGTTTTAAAAGATCATGCAAAATTGCTTGGTGTAAAATCATCTAATTGGAATTTCTTGACTGGAGACAGAAATGTAATTATGGATTTGTCTAATAAAGGATTTAATCTTTATGCAGGAGAAAATGATAAGGTGAGCGGAGGTTTTGAGCATTCTGGCCTATTTGCTCTGATAGATAAAGATGGAAACATTCGCTGCAGAAAAGATGAATACGGAAACCCGAATATTTATTATGATGGTTTAGACAAAAAAGGAGTAAGAGATATTCAAGAAGACATTAAAATTTTATTAGAAGAATAAAAATGGAAGATAATACTTTAGAGAAAAAATTTAGCAAATTCATTGTTGCGGTTTCGATTATAATTCCGGTTGTTGTGGCAATTTTGTTTGGGGTTAAATTAAAAGATTTTGGTATTGCTGTAGAGCCTTTATCGTTTTTGCCTCCAATTTATGCAACAACAAATGGTATTACAGCAATTGTTTTAGTTTGGGCTGTTTTGGCAATTAAGAAAGGAAATCAAAAATTGCACGAAAGACTGATGACTTTTGCTATTGCATTGTCGGTTGCGTTTTTGGTTATGTATGTAGCGTATCATATGACTTCAGATTCTACAAAATACGGAGGAGAAGGGGCAATGCGTTATGTGTATTTCTTCATTCTTATAACGCATATTTTATTGTCAATTGTAATTATTCCGCTTGTATTGATTACGTATGTAAGAGCGCTTGCAAAACGTTTTGACCGACACAGAAAAATTGCTAAAATCACTTTTCCACTTTGGTTGTATGTTGCCGTTACGGGAGTTATAGTTTACTTAATGATTTCTCCATATTATGCACACTAAAAATAAAATCCAAAAAGCAAGCGCCAAGTTTCAAAATATGTTTCTTGGAATTTGTATTTTTTTAATTGGAATTTCAGCAAATGCTCAATGTGCCATGTGCCGCGCTGCATTATCGGGAGATTCCAATATCAAAAAAGCTGAAGCAGTAAATGACGGAATTGTTTATTTAATGGTTATTCCGTATTTACTGGTATTAATAATAGGATATTTGATTTATCGAATGTACTCTAAAAAGAAAAAAGCAGTGTAATCACACTGCTTTTTTTATTTAAGTCCGTTGACCGAGACATTTACCGTTCCGTTTATTTTGATGAAAGCTATGATGGCCTGATTGGTTAGCTGTATTTTATCAAACTGAATGTCTTCCATTTTTCCGTTGACAAATACCCCTGGCATAGGCGAATAATTTTTTAGGTATCCTGCCATGCTTTTTTTGCCTTCCTCCAAGTTAGGCTGAATCGAATAGCGACAGCTTTCTTCCATTTTTCTAAGAATATACCCTTGCGCAAGCCAGTTTGCTGTACGCATCAATTTGCTTTTGGTATCTAAAACGTAATCTAATTTCTCGAAGTAAATTTCCTTTGTCTGAGCATTATATGAAGGGAAACCATTCAAATAAAGAGTTCCATTTATAGATCCTAAAACGTCTAGTGCAATTACCATTTTGCCGTCTTTATGCCAGATTGAAACATTTTTTACAGTTACTTTTTTGCTTCCGGAACCAAATTCCTGACCCGCAAAATTTTTAGTCATAATCTTAGAAGCATCGACATAGCTTGAAATCGCTGCAATATTGGCAGAAATCTGATTTGGTATTTTGGCTACAGGTTTCAGAACAATTTTGCTGGCGCTATATTTCGATTCAGGCTGTTTGCCAACGATAGTTTCCATGTTGCATTTCATGCCCATATCAAGCAGGAACGAGTCGTTTTTAAGTTTAGCGTTTGTAGAATATATTTCGATAGGAACAATGCGAAGCCAGCTTTCATATGTATCGCTCATTTGAAAAGGAGTGCAGATTTTTTCGACCGCTTGAAGAACATTAGGTTTAAAATCCATTGATTTTTCAATTGCTTCGTCTATTTTCTTTTCTAGTTTGCTTTTAAAAATAGAAATCGCAGGGTTTATTAAATAAGTAATCGGCATATTTTTGCCAAATATTGTCATGGTTGGGCTCTCGTTCCAATCCAGAGATTTGAATTCTGTTTTTGTGCTAAGTTTCCAGTTGGTTAAAGCAGTTTCGCTAGAAAGCGTTATAACTCCATTTAGGTTAAACTCTCTTACATCGTATAATTCTACTCCCAGTTTTTTGGTACCAATTCGATATTTAATATTCGCTTTAAGCGGTAAAACGGTTCTAATTCTTTTATCCAGATTTGAAGGGTCATTTTGAATTTTGATTGGAGCCTGTTTCCATATTTTCATTTCAATATCATCATCTTCGATATTATTGTCTTCGTAGATCAATCCATTTAATAAAGAATTGGTCTGATTTTCAATATCGCTCAATTTGATTGTAATAGGAAGGTTTATAAAGGAAGGGCTGCTGTCATAAATTAACGGACTGGCATCGTCTGGTTCAGGTTTTAATGTTTCTAATTTTTGAGCCGATGAACAGCCCGATAGTACTGCAAGTACTATAAACATTGAAATAATAGAACTAAGCTTCATTTAAGATGATTTTAAGACGAGGTAAAATTACAAAAACAATCATATTTTATTGAAAAAGTGTAACAATAACTAAAAATTGCAGTCTAATACAAAATAGGTAACATAATTATTAACTTTTTATTATCATAAATTACTTAATAATTACGTTATTATTGTCTAAAAAAATTAACAATACCATGATTGAAATCAAAGATTTGCACAAATCCTATAAGATGGGAAGTTCAGAATTGCACGTATTAAAAGGCATTAATTTTAATATAGAAGAAGGTGAATTAGTTGCGATCATGGGGTCATCTGGTTCAGGTAAATCGACGCTTCTTAACATTTTGGGAATTCTGGATGAAGCCGATTCTGGAAGTTATATTTTAGATAAAACGCCAATAAAAAAACTAAACGAAACAATTGCTTCAAAATACCGTAATAAGTTTTTAGGTTTTGTTTTTCAGTCTTTTAATTTAATTAATTACAAAACAGCATTAGACAATGTGGCAATGCCATTGTATTATCAAGGTATTAAAAGAAAGGAACGTTACGAAATCGCAATGAAATATTTGGAAAAAGTAGGTTTAGGTTCTCATGTTAACCACTTGCCAAACGAACTTTCTGGAGGGCAGAAACAGCGTGTGGCTATTGCAAGAGCATTAGCTTCTAATCCGAAGGTTTTGCTTGCCGATGAGCCTACAGGAGCGTTGGATACTAAAACTTCTTATGAGGTTATGGAACTTATTCAAGGTATTAATGATGAGGGAAAAACAATTTTGATTGTTACACACGAACCTGATATTGCAGCAATGTGCAAAAGAAATGTAGTCCTAAAAGATGGATTAATTATCGACGACAAAAAAGTAGAACAAGTTAGAGCTTCGTCTTATGTTTAATATTGAACGCTGGCAGGAAATATTTGAAGCCATCTCCAAAAATCGTTTAAGAACATTCTTAACTGGAGTTTCTGTGGCTTCCGGAATTTTTATTTTGGTAATCCTGCTTGGGGCAGGTAAAGGTTTGCAAAACGGAATTGAAAAGCAATTTGAACGTGATGCTGCTGGAATCATTGAGGTTTGGTCTGGAACAACTACTAAAGAATATAAAGGACTAAATCCTGGAAGACAAATTCAATTTCGCAATAGCGATTACAATCAATCCGTACAGAAATTTGAAGACAAATTAGACCTGAGAGCGTCGACTAATAATTATTGGGGGCAATCTTTTTCTTATGGTAAAGAATCTGGAAGTTATCAGTTTAGAGGAGTAAATCCAGATTATGGAGGAATAGAAAATTTAACCATAGTTCAGGGGCGTTATATCAATGCCAAAGATTTAGAAAGCAATGCAAAAGTGGCGGTTATCGGGATGAAATTAAAAACCGATATGCTTAAAGATAAAGAGGCGATAGGAGAAGAAATCCTGATTAACAATATCAACTTCAAAATAGTCGGAGTCTTTACCGATCCGGGTGGAGAGAGAGAAGAGACTCGCGCATATCTGCCATTGACTACGGTTCAGAAAACATTTGGTGGGGGCGATAAAATCTCCAATTTGTTTTTTACCTTAAAAAAGACAAGCGATTATGATGAAGCATTGGCTCAGTCAGAAAAGTTTACCCAAGATTTAAAAGACTTATTAAAAAGTAAAAATGTAGTAGCTCCTGAAGATGATGGTGGCGTGGGAGTTTATAATTCGGTTAAAGATGCCAAACAGTTTTATGACTTAAATTTATACATCAGGCTCTTTTTCTGGTGGGTGGGTATATGTACCATCATAGCCGGAGTGGTTGGTGTGAGTAATATTATGCTTATCATTGTGAAGGAGCGCACAAAAGAAATCGGGATTAGAAAAGCATTGGGAGCTTCGCCTTTTTCAATTATTACCATGATTCTTCATGAATCGATCTTTATCACGACCATTGCAGGTTTTGTCGGATTGTTGGCCAGTCTTGCATTATTGGAATTTGTTGGGCCTATGGTTCAGAGTGAATATTTCAGAAATCCTGAAGTAGATTTTAGTGTAGCTTTAACTACTTTGGTATTACTTGTTTTTGCGGGAGCAATGGCAGGATTTTTTCCAGCCTATAGAGCAGCCAAAATTAAACCTATTGTAGCACTTAGAGACGAATAATCATGTTTAAAAAAGATAATTGGGACGAGATTTTACAGGCCTTAACCGCCAATCCTTTCAGGACTATCCTGACGGCTTTTGGTGTTTTTTGGGGTATTTTTATCTTGGTAATTTTGCTTGCTGCAGGTAATGGCCTAGAAAACGGTATTAAAAAAGGTTTTGATGGAATTGCGACCAACACCATGTTTATGTGGAGCCAGACTACCTCTAAGGCTTATAAAGGTTTGCCAAAAACAAGACGTTATGACTTTAGAAATAGTGATGTGACAGCTTTAAAAGCCGCATTGCCTGATTTATTGTATGTATCTCCGAGAAATCAATTAGGTGATTTTAATGGAACAAATAACGTGGTAAGAGGCACAAAAACTTCTGCTTTTACCATTTATGGAGATTATCCAGAACTGATTAAACAGCAGCCGATGGATATCATTAAAGGGAGATTTGTAAACCAGCAGGACATTGAACAAAGAAGAAAAGTCTGTGTAATTGGAAAAGGAGTTATCAGCGAACTTTATGGCAAAGAAGAAGAAGCGGTTGGAACTTATATAAAAATTAACAGCATCAATTTTATGGTTGTTGGCGTTTATAAATCTAAACAGCAGGGAGGAAACGCAGAACAGGAGCAAAAAAATATTTTTATTCCTTTTACAACTTTTCAGCAGGCCTTTAATTACGGAGATAAAGTGGGATGGATGGCGCTTACCGCAAAAGATGAAACTTCTATAACCGATTTGAAGCCAAAAATTCTAGAGATCATAAAATCATTGCATTCTATAAACCCGACAGATGATAGAGCGGTTGGAAATTTTGACTTGTACGAGCAATTTAATAAAGTGCAAAGCTTATTTAATATTTTAAAAGTAATTGCGTATTTCGTAGGAACATTGGTTTTGATTTCGGGCGTAATCGGAATTTCGAATATTATGCTTATTGTGGTTAAAGAACGTACAAAAGAAATCGGAATTAGAAGAGCTTTAGGCGCAACTCCGGGAGCAATTAGAACGCAAATACTAACTGAGTCTATATTTTTAACAATTATTTCGGGTATGCTCGGAATTGCTGTCGCAACAGGAATCATTGCACTTTTAAATATGGCATTAGATTCTATGCCACCGGGAGAGAATACGATGTTTGCAAATCCGACTGTAGATTTAGGAGTTGTATTCGTTGCATTGGTTATATTGGTCGGATCTGGTTTACTCGCCGGATTTATTCCAGCGCAGACAGCAATCAATGTAAAGCCCGTAGATGCATTAAGGACAGAATAAATTATCAATCAAAATAAATCGATTAAACCCTAGACAAAATGAAAAAAGGAGTAACCGTAACCATTTTAATATTTATCGCAGTTGTTTTTTTTGGCGCGCTATACTATTTGTATGCTAAAAACCAAGAATCGCCGATTGTATTTAAAACGGAAAAAGCAGAAATTAAAACTATCGTAAAAAATACTATTGCGACAGGTAATATTCAGCCTGATGAAGAGGTTCTAATCAAACCAAATATCTCAGGTATTATTGAAGAAGTGTACATTAAAGCAGGTGAAAAAATCAAAGCCGGCGATATGATTGCTAAAATTAGAGTTGTAGCTAATGTTTCTAATGTAAGCAGCTCTCAAAATCAGGTGCAGACAGCTAAAATAGCATTAGACAATCAGGAAAAAATCTATAAAAGACAGAAAACATTATTCGAGAAAGATGTTATTTCTGCAAATGACTATGATGCTGCTCTCTTGGCTTACAATCAGGCAAAACAAAATTATTTGGCTGCAAAACAAGGATTAGATATCGTTAAAACAGGAACAACTTCTTCTTTGGGAAATTATGCTAATACATTAATCCGTTCTACTGTTAACGGAATGGTTTTAGACGTTCCAGTAAAAGTGGGTAACCAAGTAATCGAAAGCAATAATTTTAACGAAGGGACTACTATTGCAAGTGTAGCCGATGTTGGACGAATGATTTTTATTGGAAAAATTGATGAGTCTGAGGTTGGAAAAATTAAAGAAAAAATGCCAATTGAAATTACAATTGGTGCCATCGAAAATAAAAAGTTTGATGCAGTTTTAAATTATATTGCTCCAAAAGGAGTTACAGAAAATGGGGCAATCCAGTTTGAAATAAAAGCGCAAATGATTAATAGAGACGATACTTTTATTAGAGCTGGTCTAAGCGCAAATGCTTCTATTATTTTAGAAAAAGCAGAAAAGGTTTTGGCAATAAAAGAATCTTTAGTGCAATTTGACAAGAAAACTCAAAAGCCTTATGTAGAAGTTGAAACCGCTCCGCAGAAATTTGAAAGAAGAGATTTGGTTCTCGGGGTAAGCGACGGAATCTATGTTCAAATTAAAAGCGGCGTAAATGATACGGATAAAATTAAAATCTGGAATCAGGGCTTGATTAACGAAGGAGACAAAGAAAAAAAATAAGCTAATTTGAAAGGTCAAGGTCTTTTTGGTTTTAAAAATGTTAAATTTGCGTAGTTCGGTTTACTGCGCCTTCATTAAAAGTATATGAAAATAAATAAATATAGTAGTCTGGTTTTTGCAATGTTATTCGGTTTCGGATTAACTGGACAGGCGCAATCAAAGAAATGGACATTAGAAGAGTGTGTGAGATACGCACTTGAAAACAATATCACGATCAAACAATCGGAGTTGGATTTAAAAAATGCTACTATTGATAAAAAAGCAGCATTGGGCAATTATCTTCCATCTGTAAACGGGAATGCTTCTCACTCTTGGAACATCGGTTTGAACCAGGATGTTACAACAGGTATTTTACGTAATCAGACTACACAATATTCTTCAGTAGGATTAAATGCTGGAGTAGATATTTACAAAGGTCTGCAGAATCAGAATACGCTTAGAAAATCAAAACTATCCATAATTGCCTCGCAATACCAATTGCTAAAAATGCAAGAAGATATTTCGTTGAATGTGGCTAGTGCATTTTTGCAGATTTTATCAAACAAAGAGGATTTGAAAGTTAAAAAAGAGCAGTTGGCAATTGATGAAAAACGCTATGCCCGTTCTGAAGAAATGGTAAATGCAGGAACTATTCCGCGTGGAGATCTGTTTGATTTGAAAGCTACTGTTGCGACAGACAAACAGAACATAGCCGTTTCTGAAAACAATTTGCTGATTTCTAAATTAAGTTTGGCTCAGCTTTTACAATTAAAAGAATTTGCAGATTTTGATGTTGTTGATGATACAAATGTGATGGACGAAAACAATATCTTAGCTCAAAGTCCGATCGAAATCTATAATAAAGCTAAAGAAACGAGAACAGAGCTAAAATTAGCGCAGGCAAATCTGGAGATTGCAGAGAAAAATGTCGCTATTGCCAAAGGAGCTTATCAGCCAACTTTGAGTGCTTTCTACAACTTTAATACTAGAGCAAGTTACAGCGATGTAATAAGAGGCACTACGCCAAATCTAGCAAACCCAACTTCACAGATTGGATATGTTCAAGGGACCAATCAACCGGTTCTTCAAGATAATTATACACCAGTTTTAGGTAAAGCAGATCCAATATTGGACCAGTTTAGTGATAATAAAGGACAATCTTTTGGATTTCAGCTTTCTGTGCCTATCTTTAATGGTTTCTCAGTTAGAAATAATGTAGAGCGTAGCAAAGTAAGTTTAGAAAAATCTAAAATAGATTTAGAGCAAAAAAGTTTAGATTTGCAACGTAACGTGTATACGGCATTTACAGATGCGAGAGGAGCTTTAAATACGTACGAATCATCTACCGTAACGTTAGAAGCAAGACAGCAGGCATACAATTACGCAAAAGAAAAATATGATGTAGGTTTGATGAATTCATTTGATTTTACTCAAGCTCAAACATTATTGACCAATGCGCAGTCTGATGTTATCAGAACAAAATACGATTATATGTTCAAAATTAAAATATTAGAGTTTTATTTCGGAATTCCAATTGTTCCAATTATTACAAAATAATTTATTATGCAGAAAAAAACAGTTTATTTCTTATTAGGCGGTGCAATAGTGCTTATCGGAGCTTTAGTGGCTCTTAAAAATGGTGGAATAATAGGAAGTAAAGACGAAGGAAAAGAAGTGGAAATTGCAAAGGTGTCAGCGTCAACAATCGTTGAAACAGTTTCTGCAACAGGTAAAATCCAACCCGAAATTGAAATTAAAATTGCTTCGATGGTTTCAGGCGAGATCATTGCATTAAATGTCAAAGAAGGACAGGTTGTTAAAAAAGGCGATTTACTGGTAAAAATAAATCCCGATTTATATACCTCAGGATTAGAAAGATCTGTTGCAAATTTAGCTGGAACAAAAGCAAGCCTTACTCAATCTGACGCCAGTTTTAAAGAAGCAAAAGCAAACTATGAGCGCAATAAAATATTGTATGATAAAGGCGTAATCTCAAAATCGGATTGGGATAAAGCCATTTCTACTTTTGAAGTTGCAAAAGCAACAAAACAAAGTGCTTACTACAATGTTCAAAGCGCTTCGGCATCTGTTACTGAGGCCAAAGATAACTTAGGACGTACAACGATCTATTCTCCTGCTGATGGAACAATTTCGGTATTGAATGTAGAATTGGGAGAAAGAGTTTTAGGAACGCAGCAAATGGCTGGAACTGAGCTTTTGCGTGTTGCCAATTTGAACAATATGGAGGTTGAAGTTGATGTTAATGAAAATGACATTGTAAAAATTAAAATAGGAGACGAAGCAAACGTTGAAGTTGATGCCTATCTGAAAAAGAAATTTAAGGGAGTGGTAACCAGCATTTCTAATTCTGCGAGCACTACATTAACTTCAGATCAGGTTACGAATTTTAAAGTTAAAGTTCGAATTTTAAAAGATTCGTATCAAGACTTATTAGAAGGAAAACCAAGCACATATTCTCCTTTTAGACCTGGGATGACGGCTACGGTTGATATTATTACAACAACAAAAACTAATGTTTTGGCAGTGCCAATTAGTTCTGTTGTAGTAAAATCGGATACTACAGCCGTAAAAGATTTTAAGGTTGAAGATCCTAATGAAGATAAAAAAGCGGCTCCAAAAAGCGATAAAAAATTCGAATGCGTTTTTGTAAAAGTTGGAGATAAAGCTAAGATTAGAATCATTAAAACTGGAATTCAGGACGATACTAATATTGAAGTAATGTCTGGCTTAAAATCTGGGGATGTAGTTATTACAGGTCCTTATACAACAGTTTCTAAAGAACTAAATTCTGGAGATAAGGTAAAAGTTAAGAAAGCCGAAGCTCCAAAGAAATAATAATATCTAAACATATTTCATCCTGAGCGAAGTCGAAGGCTTTAAAGCAAGAAAGACTTCGACTTCGCTCAGCCTGACATAAATAACTAATTTTTAAAACATAATACCTTGTCTTTTATTCTCAATATCGAAACGGCTACCAAAAATTGTTCAGTATCTATCGCAAAAGATGGCCAAACCATTGTTTGCAGCGAATTGGCAGATGAAGGATATTCTCACGCCGAAAAACTTCATGTTTTTATTGAAGAAGCAATTGCAAAAGCAGGAATCTCTGTGCATGAATTAGCGGCGATTGCAATTAGTCAAGGACCTGGATCTTATACAGGTTTGAGAATCGGTGTGTCGGCAGCAAAAGGCTTGTGTTACGCTTTAAATATTCCATTGATTGCTGTTGATACGATGCAGACCTTAGCATCACAGGCAGCGGTTACAGACGGAAAAATTATACCTATGCTAGATGCGCGCCGTATGGAAGTTTATAGCGCCGTTTTCAATCCTGATTTGACTGTTGAAAGAGCTATTAAAGCTGAAATTATTGACGAAAATTCATTTCAGGAATATACAGACAAACTTTATTTTGTTGGCGATTGTGCCGATAAGTGTAAAGCCGTTTTGACTAAAGACAATTTTGTGTTTTTAGAAAACATAAAATACCCTTCTGCACAAGCCATGAGTAAATTCAGTTTTGATAAGTATCAAAAAAGCGACACGGTAGATGTCGCTTATTTTGAACCTTATTATTTAAAAGATTTTATTATTACTGCTCCTTCAAAAAAGGAATAATACTTTATTTCTGTATTGTGTAAGGCTGTACTGAAATTCCAGCTTCGTCTAAAGCTATTTTGCAGTTTTCTAGAGTTTCAGAAAAAACAGCTCCATAATTGGCGTTTTTTGCCCAAGGGCGAACGGCAAAATCAATAGAACTTGCCGATAGATTTTTTACAAAAACTTCTGGCGCAGGTTTCTTCAATACTTTAGGATTTTGAATCAGAACATCCAAAAGAATTTCTTTGGCTTTTTTGATATCTGAATCATAAGAAATAGCAAAAGTCAAATCGGCTCTTCTTTCTCCCTGCATCGAATAATTGATGATATTTCCATTAGACAAAGAACCATTAGGAACAAATACAGTCTGGTTATTTGCAGTAAGCATTTTGGTTACAAAAATCTGGATTTCAAGGACAGTCGCAATAACGCCTTGCGCTTCGATAGTATCTCCAACTTTAAATGGTTTGAAAACAATAATCAGCATCCCGCCAGCAAAGTTAGACAGCGATCCTTGTAACGACAAACCAATTGCAAGACCCATTGCTCCTAAAATAGCTACAAACGAAGAAGTTTCTATTCCTAATTTAGAAATAAAGGTTACAAACAATAATATTCGCAGTGCCCACAATAAAATATCGGATAAGAATTTTGTTAATGTTGGGTCGAGATTTCGCTGAATCATTATTTTCTTGATGATACGATTAATCAATCTGATGGCATATAAACCAACAAATAAGATTAAAAATGCGGAAATCAATTTTGGGGAATAATCAACTAAAATGTCAATAAAACGGCTGATGTATTTACTAACTTGTTCTGGACTAAGATTCATGATTTTAAAATAAAAAAACCTTCTCAAATGAGAAGGTGTATTAGCAGTGCAAATATAAAAATATTTACGTTATTCTAAAGTGCATTTATGCTTTCTCTGTAGCGTCGTCGGCTATTTCTTCTATCTCTTCCGTAGATTTTTCGCTTGAATCAACAACTGTTTCAGAAATCGTTTCTGGCGTCTCAACGGCCAGAGAAGCAGTTTTTTCTTTAACAGAATCCACCACATCATTTACCACTTTAGCGGCTTTGTCGGCATATTCGCTTACGGTATCTTTTGCTTTTTCAGCATAATCTGACGCTTGGTCAATAATAGGTTCCGAAACCTCTTTTACTTTTTCAATTGTTTCTTCTGCAAAAGCTTCTGCTTTCTCTATATAAGGAGCTGCGGCTTCTTTTGCTTGCTCAAAAGTCTCTTCGGCATTATTTGCCAATTCAGTTACAGACTCTTTGGTTGAGCCAAATAAATTTTTAAAAAATGAAGATAATCCCATGGTTTTAAATTAATTGGTTAAGAATGCAATATTAAACTTTTTTAGAATATTTCAAACTAAAGTTGATGTAAAATGTTGATTATTAAAAGTGTATGTTCTTTATGAAAGTTTTAAAATTTTAGTTTTTTTCCAAAAAATCCCTAAATGTAGGTATTGCACCTGTAAATAAAGCGCTTTAAATTGTAAGAATTTATTTAAACAAAAACTTAAAACTATTTTATGTCAAAATTCAGCGAACAGGTCCATATAACCATCAATTCCTTTAGCCAGAATATCATCTATTCAGATTTGAAGCTGTCGCAAAAAATGGCCGATCACCATTATTTTTCTTTTGTATGGCAATACAGCGGAAGGGCTGTGATTGCTCCAGAAGATCAGGCAAAA
Source organism: Flavobacterium sp. TR2 (assembly GCF_025252405.1). NCBI lineage: Bacteria > Pseudomonadati > Bacteroidota > Flavobacteriia > Flavobacteriales > Flavobacteriaceae > Flavobacterium > Flavobacterium sp. TR2. The sequence continues at coordinate 1,801,050 of NZ_CP104307.1, forward strand.
GCGGTTGCAGAGCATATAGGGAGCGAAGTGATTTTCACCTTTAAGGTTAATGATATTAAATTAATGTCCAAAGGGATTATTAAAAGCCTGAAATCGGTTGATCTGCATGGCAGCCCAGCGGGACTGCACGTTACGGGAATCAGCCATACCGTGGTCCTGAGCGATATGAAAAAGTCAAGAATTTTTCTGAACAAAACCCTGCAGCAGATTGCGTTGGAAATTTTTGCGGAAGAAAGTTCGGGAGAGTTTTACCAAAGAGAAGCCATCAAACCCACACTCACTAAAACTTTTGGCTGCAAGCCGCAGTACAATGAAACGGGTTTCGAATTCATGAAAAGGCTTTCGGCGCGCTATGGAGAATGGTTTTATTTTGACGGAATGCGGATGCAGTTCGGGCAGCTGAAATCCAGCAGGGTCGAACTCATTGCAGGATCTTCGCTCCATGGATTCACCTATGAGGCAAATCTGGTTTCGAGTAAAATTTCATTAGGAGGGTATGATTACAGTTCAGCGTCAAATATTCGAAATTCATCGCTCAAAACCGCAGCGGGAAGCCGAGATAGGTTCGCCATTTCTATGGGGTGGAATCAGGACGCCATAACCAATTCAGATTTAAGCGTTGGCGCCTACACCAATAATGCCCAGAATAAGGAAGAAATCGAAGAAATGGTCAGGCTTCAGACAGCGGGAAGCGATGCCAACAGAATTTTTTACAGCGGGATTTCCTATTATCCTATTGGTTTGGGACAGGTTTTCGTGATTCATAACAAAGAAATCAGACATGATTTGGTGGCCATAGAAGTTGTGCACCACTCAGAAGTAAACGGAAACTACCGCTGCGAGTTCAGGGCAATCCCTTCAGATGTTGCGGCGCCGCATTATACAGATGTAAAAGCTTTTGCCGAAGCCGAAACCCAACCCGCAAAAGTAACAGACAACAACGACCCCGAAGGTCTGGGGCGCGTAAAAGTGGAATTTTACTGGAACGGTTGGGGAAACGATAGCGACTGGATGCGCGTGGTGCAGCATTACGCAGGCCCGTCAAGAGGCACGTATTACAGGCCCGAAATTGGCGATGAAGTGCTGGTAAGTTTTGAAGGCGGCAATGTCGAGAGACCATACGTATCAGGTTCGCATTATAACGGACAGGCAAAACCGGAGTTTTTTGACCCGAAAAACAGCATCAAGGGCTGGAAATTTAGATTTGGACAGATGCTGAAGTTCATAGAAAAAATTGGCATTTGGCTTTCTGACCCTAGCGGGAATGAAATTCATTTGGATGAGCAGGGTAAAAATATAAACGTCATAACTCCCGAAACCTTTACCATACGAGCAAAGAATATTGTTTTTGAAGCGGCTGAAAGTATCACATTTACGGCAGGAACAAATATTTCTGAAACAGCGACAATTAATAAAACCACTAGTGTTGGAGGAATTTTAAATACAAGTGTAACTGGAGACAAAATTTTGCATGTTGGGGGAATTTATGATGCAAATATTGAAGGAGATTGCAATTTAGATCATAAAAAAGATCGTAATGTAATGAGCAATGGAAAAGTAAGATCAAATAGTGAAAACGGTCATCAAATACATTCAAAAAAAGATATACAAAATAATAGTTCAGAAAACACAAGTCAAAACTAATTTAAGATGGCAATAAAAACAATTAGCGGTATAACTATAATGGGAAATAGTGATAATTATAGCTTTCATAATTCCAAAAACATGGCACACTTTACCATTAATGATGGAAATGTGAGCTATAATGATCCGTTTGGGAACTATATGACAAGTTCTCCACATAATATAAGAATCAATTTCGAACCCTTTAAATTGGAAAAAATAGGAGACAGAATTAGAAAACCAGATGGGACAATGATGGTCATGCTGCCAAAAGAAGAAATTCAGGAAATTGCCAGTAAAACATTTTATGAAGAAGGACAATTTCATGCGATAGACTTTTTAACATTTATAATCACCGAAGAAAAATAATTTACCATGACATACAATTTAAGAGTAAAAGGTAATCTAACGATTAATGTTGGCGGAACGACAAGAATTTATGCCAAAGAAGGGGTTGAAATTAATTCTAATGGTAAAATTGAATATTTTGCAGAGAGTTATAGCTATGGAGAGCCTGAAGATCCGCCATTATCAAGGTTTCTTTCCAAGATTTTATATGTGAATGGGCATTTTTACAATGAAGATGGAACTTTTGAAGGGAAAGTAAACGAATCAGATAATGAAGGAAATTTCGAAGATGTATATACTTGTACTGGAAAAACTAAAGTTAAAAATGAGAAAGGTGAAGATATTATAACATATAATGATATAAAAATACTGCAGGAAAACAAAAAAAATATAACACATTCGGACTTTTGTTATATATCGTATGTTATAAAAATGGAAGCAGGAGCTAACGATCTTAAAGAATTAAAGTGTATCGCATATGCAAGTTTTAATAGATCGAAAAACACAAAATCAACTTGGAAAAAATTGCTATCAACAAGTTATTCTTCTGTCGGAAATAAAAAAGAGATGGATTCATCGTTAGTCGATGAAAAATCAAAAATGACAAGAAAAGCAGTTTTTTATGTTTTAAATGAAGAAGATGACTTAACAAATGGAGCTGAACTTTGGGATGGAACTGATTTTCTGGCTTGGGGTAATTCAGAAACTAATCCTTATAATAAACTAGGGCAGAATAAATTTGATGAATATAAATTTATAGAAATTCCAAAAGATATATACGATTCATTTATATCTGCAAATGGCTCTTCAACTAGATATGGGGATAAAGGAAATCATAAAGAAAAAAGTGACCAAGGAACTCATGAACACATAAAAAAGAAAATAAAACAAATTATTAAAGGAAAAGATGGAAAAGCTATTTTAGATAAGGATGGAAAACCAACGTACGAAGAAGTAGAAGTGCCTTCAAAAATAAAATACATAATACCTGCATCCGATTTTGAAAATAAAGATTATTGGATTTCAGGAAATTTCTATTATGAAACTGGAGTTAAAGTGACTAACGGAATTTCTGGTACAGTAAGTGCAGGAAAAAGTATTTTTTGGAAAATTACAAAAACTAGGTTAACAAGTGAAACACCTGTCAAATAATGAAAATAATAATTAATATCCTTTCTGTTATTTGTTTCTTACTATTTCTTGGCAATTCGAAAGCTAAAAAAGACGATTCTAGTTATACACTTGCTTTTATAAAGGATGTATATATTGATGAAGGAAATTATACGTTTAATGGTTCAAACGATAGTGTCTATACAAAAGGAGAAGGAGAAAGAACTGAAAATTTTATAGGTGTTTTTCCAAAAGAAAATGATACTGTTGCAATTTATAAATTAAATAAGGATTTAAATGAAAAGCCTGAAAAATTTTCTTTTTGGTCAAAAAAGAAAAATAACCAAACAATAACGTTTTATTGTTCAATGGGAGATGATATAAAAATCACTTTTGGTAATCAAAACAATATCATTATTAATAACGATACATATGAGGTAAATAAAGAATATTATACTTTTTTAAAACAAAAAATACTTATTGAAAAATCAGTTTTAGATTTAGCTTTTTTCTTAAAAGATGGTTATGGTGATTATGAAGAATCTTTGGAGCCATTAAATAAAAACTGGAGAAATCAAAAAGAAGATAATAGATTTAAAATCATTAAAGCGAAAATAAAAAATAAAAATTATCAAACGGATGATCAGTTTTTTAGCTATGAATTTACTTATAAATATACTAAGAGAGGAATTGTAGAAAATATTTTGGGGCAAAACAGCTTTACAAAAAAAAAGATTGAAGAGAATAATAAATATCTTGTATATGTGACAGATAGATCAGTAAATGAGAGAGCTTTAGTCCAAGAATATTTATACAAAAACAAAAAAACTTTCCTTGATTCAATTGTTGGAAGTAGAATCCGTTATTCCGATGCAACAACTTATCATTACAAAAAATTTCAATCTATTTTAAAAACTATCAATATTGCAACAAAGCCTTCAAATCTTCGAGATATTTTAAAACTATTGGATTTAAACAAAAAGAATTTGGATTGAAAAAAATGATTTTATCTGTTGGAACAAGCATAACATTTCCCGCGCTAGAGCAAGCGTCCCGCTAGTGAACGCAATCCTAATCAATTTTAAAAATTATACGGGTAAGAGTAAGATACTAGTGATAGCAGGTTGCCATAGAGGTTGTCCATCACTCAGAAGTAAATGGAAACTATAGTTGCGAGTTCAGGGCGATCCCTTCAGATGTTGCGGCGCCGCATTATACAGAAGTAAAAGCCTTTGCCGAAGCCGAAACCCAACCCGCAAAAGTAACAGACAACAACGACCTCGAAGGTCTGGGACGCGTAAAAGTGGAATTTTACTGGAACGGCTGGGGAAACGATAGCGACTGGATGCGTGTGGTGCAGCATTACGCAGGTCCGTCAAGAGGCACGTATCACAGGCCCGAAATTGGCGACGAAGTATTGGTGAGTTTTGAAGGCGGCAATGTCGAGAGACCGTATGTGTCAGGCTCGCATTACAACGGGCAGGCAAAACCGGAGTTTTTTGACCCGAAAAACAGCATCAAGGGCTGGAAATTTAGATTTGGACAGATGCTTAAGTTCATAGAAAAAATTGGCATCAGGCTTTCAGACCCTAGCGGGAATGAAATTTATTTGAATGAGAAGAATAAAGATATGACATTAACAACTCCAGGCACTTTAACTCTTAACTGTAAAGACCTTGTCATTAATGTGGGAAATAATATGTCAACGAATGTTACAATAAACAAAACCGATATGATCGGATTAAATCATAGTGAAAGTATTGGAGGAACAAAAGGACTTGATGTTGGAACTGATTTTAGTGCCATTATTAATGGAAAATACTCTGAACATATTAAAGGGAATTTTGAATCTAGAACCGAAAAGGACAGACATGACAATAGCAAGGAAGGTTTAAATCATTATACCGAAGGCGATTTGAATAAGAACGCCCAAAAACAGATACAAAATAACAGTGGAGAAAACACCAGACATAATTAATAATGAGCAGAATAAGAATAGTTGAGGGAACAACAACAATATATACCAAAGGAAACCATTATATGTATTCGGAAGGCAATATCACCTTTAATGCTCAAGGTTTTATAAATGAAACGGCGGAGAGTTATTCTTATGGAGACCCTATTGAAGCACCTCCTTTAAGACTTGATGACAGAATAGTGTATGTAAATGGGCATTTTTATAATAAAGACGGAGCTTTTGAAGGAAAAATAGATGAACCGGATTTTGAGGGAAGTGTTGATGATGTGTATGTATGCGATGGTAAATCTACTCAAAAAAATAAAAATGGGGATGATTTTGTTACATACAACAATACAAAGATTTTGAAAGAGAATAATATTAATATTACACATGACAAATTTATAAACAATTCCTATTTAATTTGGCACGAAGCTTCGTTAACAGGAAATAAAGATACGGCTTTGTGGATTGCACATACAGTAAATAATGCTTTGAATTCTAAATATAAAAGAGGCAAGAATACTTTTAATGAATTATTTAAAACAGGTTATTCTTCTGTAAAAGAGTCTGATAAGATTAAAACTATACCTGTAACTTCAAATGCAGAAAATCATTGTTTTGCCAGATCAGCGATGATTAGCGTTTTAAGTGGTCAGAATGATCCAACCAGTGATTCATATTTTTGGGATGGTTTAGATTTTTTTACGCGAAGCGGAGAATTAGATCATCCTAAATTTAAACAATACAAAAGTGTGACGATTATAAAAAAACATTTAGATTTAGCTATCGACTTTTGGAATGTAGATTCGAACAAAGCTAAAGTCAATAGGAATGCTATAATTAATTCAATTTTTTCAAAAGAAGAATATAGACTTAAAAATGTAGCTGATGGTTCAATTTTAAATGAAAATGGAGTTTTTTCAGGAGCAAGAACAAATTCTCAAAATAATAGTGTGGTGCATGAAAGTTTAAAATCAACAGGATTCAAATCTGGAACAATGTTTTGGACAACATTTTAAATTTAGAAACTATGAAATTAACGTTGTACATGTTTACAATCATTTTATTCTTTATTTCTTGCTCTAAAATTGCAAATAATAGCACAAGTGATAATCCAAAAGACACTATCAAGATACCCAAAAGTAGTTCTATAGAAAAAAATTGTTTAGAGCAAATTCAGGGTTATGAAGACAGATATGGAATTATATTCTCGAACTATTATCAAGACGAACCTTTAAGTTTTGATTTTGATAATAATAAAACAATTGATACACTTGCTATTTTAAAACCCTTTTATAAAAACGGAATAGGTGATTGTTACCCTAAAAATTCTGATTCTGATTTTCCAATTCTGATAATTGCTAAAACAATAAAGAATAGAAGTGATTTTTATAAAATATACAAAAATGTTTTACAAAATAATGAAGCAAACTATTATGAAAAGATAGTCATTGATAGTAATGGGTTTGTTATTTCTAAAGATATTACAGGGAATAATGGTTTTTATACCAAAACTTATGTTTCATTTAAAAGCAATGATTTTTATGTTGATAGTATAAGCGTTGAATCTTGGGGATTTCATCAATATCAGAAAACGCTTAAATATAAAAATAAAGCTTTTGCATTGTCAAGATATAAACGAACAGATATTGATTCTATTAGGACAATTCTCGATAAATAAACAATGATTTTTCTAGTAACTATAATAAGTTACCTTCTTTAAAGGAGATTTTGGCTTAACCATTAACTATAAATCAATTTCATTTAGTTTTAAAAATAGCTCAACACAGCAGAGAGACTATCTAGTATTTAATAATAAAAAAAGCGCCTCAACGAGACGCTTTTCGATATAATTTTAAATAAGATTAAGCATTTACAGCTTCCACTTTAATAGCTTCATCATTTAACATACTTTTCAGCATATTTTCGATTCCGCTTTTTAGAGTAAAAGTAGAAGAAGGACAGCCGCTGCAAGCACCTTGTAGCAATACTTTTACTGTTTTGTCATCTTCATTGTAAGATTCAAAAGCAATATTTCCTCCATCGGCAGCTACTGCTGGTTTTACATATTCTTCTAAGATGTTAATGATTTGCTGTGAAGTAACGTCCAATTTGTCAAAGGCCTCATCTTTGGATGCTTCATTTTTAGCTGTAGTCTGGATTAAACTTTCGTCTAAAACAGTTCCGCCGTTTTCTATAAACTGTTTGATGAATGTTCTCAATTCTAAAGTGATTTCATCCCAGTTATTGATTTCATATTTGGTAACCGAAATATAATTTTCGTCAATAAAAACTTCTTTAACATAAGGGAATTTAAATAATTCCTGAGCTAATGGAGAAGAAGCGGTCTGATCAATATTTTTATACTCTACAGCTGTGCGGGTAAGCATTCTGCTCACAACAAATTTTAATGCAGAAGGATTTGGAGTAGTTTCTCCATAAACTGTAATAGGCTGTTTTTTTGGTTTTGTTTCATCAATATTAATGATAACGCCTCCTTTGTCTACAAAAGCACTGATTTGCTCTGCAACTGCATCCTTTACATCATCCCAATCCACGATGCTATATCTTTCGATAGCGATAAAATTTCCAGAAATATAAACAGTTTTAACAAACGGTAAATAGAATAATTGCTTTGCCAGGGGAGAAGCCTGTGCTTCATCAATATTTTTGAACTCAAAGTTTTGATTCTGAGTAATAAAATCATCAAATTCGAACTTTAAAATAGTTGGATTTTGAGTTTCTTTTATAGTGATTTTAGTCATGGTAATATATTTTTTGCAAATTTACTAAAGTTATTTTCTACTAATGGCTATATTTGATTTTTTAATGAAATAATTAAGACTCTTTTCAAATAAATCGTGTTAAATTGCGAGAGTGAAAATTATAAAGAAACAATTTTGTCTTTATGAAATTAAAAATCAAGGTTTTATTAATTTTTCTCATCACTTCTTTTTACTCTTACTCTCAAGAGGGAATACCTGTTTACTCGGATTATTTGTCTGATAATTACTACCTTATTCACCCGTCAATGGCTGGTGCAGCGAACTGTGCTAAAATAAGACTAACAGCAAGAAAACAATGGTTTGGAGAAGAGGACGCACCATCACTGCAGACTTTGAGTTTTAATGGAAGAATAGGAGAACGTTCTGGAGCTGGGATTATTGTTTTTAATGACAAAAACGGATATCATTCTGAAAAAGGTGTAAAACTGACTTATGCGCACCATATTATGTTTTCAAGAGATGAGCTGGATTTGAATCAGCTTTCTTTTGGAATCAGCGGAGGTTTAATACAAAATCAATTAGACGAAACAAAATTTGGAGGAACTTTTGATCCGATCGTTTATGGTTCCATTCAGAAAGATTCTTACTTTAATATTGATGTTGGAGCCTCTTACAATTATCTGAATTTTTACGCGCACGCAACAGTTCAGGGATTGCTTGAAACGCGAAGAGAGCTTTACACAGATTATGAAAGCGATAATTTGAGAAAGTTTTTATTCAGTGCAGGTTATGTATTTGGTAAAAACGATAATTGGACTTGGGAGCCTTCGATTCTTTTTCAGCTGTTTGACCAGACCAAAGAAAAAACACTTGACTTGAATATGAAAGCCTACAAAAACATGGATTTTGGAAGTCTGTGGGCTGCATTATCTTATAGAGCTGGTTTTGATGGAGCGCAATATATAGGAGGAAACGGGGTAGCTTCTCAGAAATTGCAATACTTTACGCCAATTATTGGAGTTAACTTCAAGAATTTTATGTTTGCTTACACCTATTCTCAGGTAATGGGAAATGTTAAGTTTGACACTGGCGGTTATCACCAAATTACTTTAGGGATTAATTTATTCTGTAAAAAAGAACGTTACGATTGTAATTGTCCTGCCATTAACTAAATTTATTTTTATGCTGATTAAATCTGTAAACGGAAAATCGCCTCTTATTCCAGAGGATTGTTATGTTGCCGAAAATGCTACTATTGTTGGAGATGTTACTTTTGGAGAATCTTGCAGCGTTTGGTTTAATGCTGTGGTTCGTGGTGATGTTCATTTTATTAAAATCGGAAACAAAGTAAACATTCAAGATGGTGCTGTCATTCACTGTACCTATCAAAAACATCCTACCGTTATAGGAAATAATGTTTCAATTGGCCATAATGCAATTGTTCACGGCTGTACGATTCATGATAATGTTCTGATCGGAATGGGGGCAATTGTAATGGATAATTGCGTGGTAGAAAGCAATGCCATAATTGCTGCCGGGGCTGTAGTGACCCAAAATACGGTTGTGACTTCTGGAAGTATCTATGCCGGTGTTCCTGCCAAAAAAGTAAAAGACATTGACCAGTCTGATTTTGCAGGCGAAATTGAACGCATTTCGAATAATTACGTGATGTATTCGAGCTGGTTTAAAAACGAAGATTAAACGTTAAAAATCTCAAAAAAAAATCCAAATTCCAAGAGTTTAAGCTTTTTGAAATTTGGATTTTTTTATTGGAATTTAGAAAAACTAAAGGTTGATCTTTTCGAAGAAAGTGTTTTTGTAGCTTTCGCTGATTGGAATTCTTTTGTCGCTTATTAAAACCTTGTTTTTCTGAATCGATTTTACGTGCTTGATATTAATAATGTATGATCTGTGAATTCTCGCAAAACCTTTGCTCGAAAGTAAATTTTCAAGTTTTATTAAACTGATTAATGTTAGCGTAAATTTATTGTCGGTGGTGTAAATTTTGACATAATCTTTAAGGCCTTCAATAAAAAGAATATCAGCAAAATTCAATTTTACGTTTTCATATTCAGCTCGAACAAACATAAAATCCTGTTCTATTTCTGGGGCATTATTGTTTTCCGTAAGAGTTGGAGCTGTTGCAGGCTGTAAAACTTGCTGTGCCCTTACCACCGCTTTTAAAAATCGATGAAACGGAATTGGTTTGACTAAATAATCGACTGCGCCAAGATTAAACCCTTCGACAGCATAATCAGAATATGCGGTCGTAAAAATAACCAGAGGCTTTTTTTCTATTGTATTTAAAAAATCAATTCCAGAAAAATGCGGCATCTGAATATCCAGAAAAATCAAATCGACATTATTCTGATTGATAAATGAAACGGCATCAATAGCATTATTGAAAGTGCTGATGAGCTCAAGAGTATCTACTTTTTTGACAAAATCCTGCAGTAATTCTACAGCTAAAGGTTCGTCATCAATAATTACACATTTCATCTTATCTGAATTAGGGTTTAAAAATTTATTTTGGATTCAAAAGTAATTTTAAACCAGTAAATTAAGTTTTAAAATTTTCATAAAATACTGGTTTTTGCAAATCAAAATTATGCGTTGACTGTTATTGTTTCTTTAATCTATTGCGGTTTTAATTTCGTCTAATTTTAAATTCAAATGAACTCGGTAATAGTCATTATCCTGAGTAATGGTTAGTTGGTGTGCGTTTGGATAGAGAAGATCAAGACGGCTTTGAATGTTGACTAATCCGATTCCTGAATTTTCGGGATCTTTCACATAGTTTTCTATTGTATTTTCGATCCAAAAGTCAAGATTATGATCGGTAATGAGAATTTTGATTTTTACGTGAGCAGCACCTTTATAATCTGTTCCGTATTTAAAAGCATTTTCTACAAAAGAAATCAATAGCAAAGGCTCGATAAATTTGTTTTTGGTATCGCCATGCACATTAATTACAATGTCTTCAATATTGTTTAATCGCAGTTTTTGCAATTCGATGTAATTCTGGATATAATTGACCTCTTTTTCTAAAGCCACCGTTTTGTTGTCTGTTTCATACAGCATATACCGCATTAGTTCAGACAAAGTCACGATGGCGTCAGGGACCAAATCAGATTTTTTGTGTGCCAATGAATAAATACTGTTTAAAGAATTAAATAAAAAATGCGGATTAGTTTGTTTGCGCAGGTAGATTAATTCTGTATTTGTTCGATGCGTTTCGGCAATCAGTTTATTTTGCTGATTATTATAAAATTCAGTTAGCGTTCTAATAATGGCTGAAATGGTAATAATCAAAATATAGAAAAAAGATGGGGCAATTTTAAAGAAAAGTGGCTGTCTTATTTCTATTCTGTGATGCATTTTGTCATTTCTTGGAAAAAAATTAGGATTAGGAGGCATTGTCTTGCGAAGCATTAAATTTTCGGGCCTTAGATGCCTTGACTCAGGAATAAAATAATTTAAGCGTATCGCCATAAACAACACAATCAGAACAAAGGCAAACGCAAAATAGGTCCAATATTTTTTTTGCAACAGATAATTAGGAACCAAATAAAAATAGTTCAGATAGAACAGTAAAATTCCAGTAAACCATTGGGCGTAAAAGTCACTGCCAATTTTAAATGGACTTTCATAAAACTGAATTAAAGATGTTAAAATAAAGAAAATCCATATTGTGCAATGGAACAATATTTTGCTATAACCGCTATTTTTAATGGTATCTATCTGCATTTACAATTTTATTTTTAATAAAATTAGTTCATTTTTGGTTACCGTCGGAGATAAGTTTTGTTTGAGTTTCTGCTTTACAAGTGCGGCAACTTTTAAGGCATCACTTTCTGTTTCAAAGCTTTTAGCATTACTTACTACAGGAATGATGGATTGTTTAATTAAAATTTTTTCTTTGTAGACAATTGTATATCCCCATCCAGAATTTGTTTTAAAAGATGCCGCTGTTAAGGCTTCTTTTTTTGCGCACGAGGCAAAAAGCAAAAGGAGAATAAAAATTATTAAATTCTTCTGGATAGTACTCCAGAAGAATTGTTGAGTATTAGTTATCATCATCGCTTTGCTCGTCTAACGGTTTAAATTCCCAAGCATCATCAAAGTAAGTAGAACCAACTCTGCCCAACATATAGAATCCGCGGTTATTGATGGCAAAACCAACAGCATCTGTTCTTGTAGCGCCTTCCATTGGAGTTCTTTCTGTCCATAAATCAGTTGCAGGATTGTATTCCCAAACCGTTTTAATGTTTTCGCCTCCTACAACATACCCTAAACCATTCATAGAAAAGCTCGATGCGTTAGAACGTACAATAGCATAATCGTCGTTATAGCTGTAATCGTCATCTGTATCTTTATCAATATCTCGCTTTCTTGTCCAAACATCTGTTGATGGATCAAACTCCCAAAAATCTTCTTGATAAACACCATTGTTTACGCCAGTTACGAGGTAAGCTTTATCTGCAATTGTAAAAACAGTCGCATTACGTCTTTTGTTACCGCTGAAGCCGTTTACAAGAGTCCACGTATTTGCTTGGTCATCGTACTGATAAAAATCTTTTAAGTAGTTTCCGTCATAACCAGTTCCAAAGTATGCTTTACCGCCAACTTGAAAGCCAACAGCAGCATAACGAGCCGTTCCGGCAAAGTCTGTTTTTTGAGTCCAGCTGTTTGCAGCAGGATCATATTGGTAAAAGTCCTTCAATTTATTTGTTCCGTCATAGCCTAAACCTACGTAGCCTTTTTCGTTTAGCGCAAAACTTGAAGCAGAACTTCTTCCAACACCGCTAAAATCTGCTTTCTGTTCCCAATAATCTCCGTTTGAGTTGTACACCCACAAATCTTTTAAATAAACATCGCCAGTGTAGCCGCCTACGACATAAGCATAATCTCCGATAACGAAACTTGTAGCACTAGATCTTGCAGGGCCGTCAAAGGCAGATTTTTTAATCCAGTTTCCTACCAAATCATCATCGTCATTATCATTGCTGCAGCTTATAAAAAAGAGGCTCGAAAAAAGCGCTGTGAATAAAATTCCTTTTTTTAGATTAATCATAGTGTATTTAATATTTATTGTTTGTATTTGATCCCTATTCCCAAAATGCAGCCGTTTCCTGTGCTGTAGTCGTAAATTTTATGGTCGCTATTATCTAGTAAATTGTATTTTTTGTTGAAATCATAACCGGCTTTAAAATGTAAAAACCAATTGCCTCCAACATTTCTTTCGTATTCTAAAGCTGTTGTCATTTGCGATAAAACGGCTTTTTCGGCATTGTTATCTGTTTTGGATGTTTCATCCAAATGGTAAAAATTTCCATTAAAGCTATTTGTCAGACTAAATTTGTTTCGGTCATTATTAGAATAAGAAATTCTCGAATCTGGGAGTCCGATTCTGAAATCGGTTTTCTCATTCATTTTATAATCAAAAGCAATAATAGGCGTAATTTTTGGCGCTCCAAAAACGGATGTTCTGCCAGCTCCGGCAATTATATTCAGTTTTAAACCAATTTGTTGGGTGATTTCTAAACTCCCCAAAACAGTAACATCTGAAAAATCCAATTTGCTTTGAAAATTTGCCGTCGGAATAACAGAAAGCTTCCATTTGGTTTTTTCTGCTATTTCAGATGAATATTCAAATTTGTTTTGCACTTGGTTGAATTTATCTTGATCTGCATAAAAATTATAAGGATTCAATTCGTAATTCACCCTCCAATTCACATATTCTAACGTGTTCGCTATTTTGCTTTTTGCTCCAAGTTTCTTTTGATAAAAAAGAGCAATGTCTGTTTCGCTAAAATTTATCTTTTCTGTTGGCTCAGTTTTGAAATTTATAGAAGCGCTAAAATTTTCCTGAGCTTTTAAACCTAAAAATGAAATCAAAAAAAGAGAACATATTAAAAATCTTACTTCCATTATTTATTTTATTGGCTCAAAATTAGAGGGATGGAGCTCTTAAAAAAAAGAAGATATATATATGACGGGTTTTGATAGACAAAATCGCTGTTTTTCGGGTCGAATCAAAATTTGCGGATAGAATTTCAATTATAGATTATTTTATGCGATTTGTAGCTTAAAAAAGCATGGTAGTATATGTTATAGTGTGTTGCCAAAGCGGGCAATTTATATTTGCCCAAAAAATTAATTATGCACAAGTTTATATTGATACTGCTTTTTGTATTAAGCTTATTTTCATGCGGTACAGATACAGATACGGGGGAGTTTACTGTAGGGTCAGATTATTTGGCTTTGAGTAATAAAGTGATTTTGATCGATACGGTTACAGTCAATATGTCGACGATTAATTTTGATTCACTGGCAACCTCAAGCCGAGGAAGAATTCTGATTGGAAACTATGATGATCCTATTTTCGGAAAAGTAAAATCGGATAGTTATTTTCAGCTTTCCACAGATATTTATGCGTTAAATAGCATTGGATCTGACACCGAGTCTACAAATTATGTTTTCGATTCTATTTCTATGATTCTGAAGTATGACAGGTATTATTATGGAGATACCACAAAAGTCCAGACGTTTAATATCCACAGGCTGACTCAAAAAGTGAAGCCAAATAAAGAAGATAATAATTTCTATAATAATTCGACCCTAACCTACAGTCCTGAAAGTTTAGGTACGATATCGTATAAACCGAGACCTAAGGAAAAAGATTCAATCAATGTGCAAATGAGTAAAGAATTTGGAGAAGCTCTTTTTCAAAAAATAAAGAAAAGAGAGGTTACAGATTTTGACAGTTTTACAGAATACCTGAAAGGATTTGTATTGGTTCCTGAAAATTCAAGCTCTTCCAATGTCATCGGATTTAGTGTTTCTGAAAGTAAGCTTCGATTATATTACTCTAAGTATCAAACAGATATTGAAACCCCTTTTAGAATTGATTTTTCAATTTTGGACACATCAAAACAGTTTAATTCTATTTCGCTTGATAAAACAGGAACGATATTGCAAAATCTGCCTGCTTCCACGGAGACGTTATCCAGCGCACTACTCAATAATCAGGGGTTTGTGCAATCTGGAACAGGTGTTGCCTGCCGGATTGATTTTCCAAACATAAAGCAGTTTAAGAATATTTCGGCAAACGGCGCTATTGTAGATGCACAATTAATTCTTAAACCTGTTAATAATACGTATTCGGAGAAATATCCTCTAGCAGACTCGCTAACCGTGTATGTAGGAGACAATTTAAATAGAATAAGCGGCAATCTTTTGAATGCTGCCGGTGCCTCTGTCTATGGAAAGCTGAGTAAAAGCAGTGATGAGTTTAATGAAAATGTTGGGTATTCAATCTCAGTCGGAAGCTTTCTTCAAAAAGAAATGCTCAAACAATCTGATTCCAGATCATCGCTTATTTTAACCTTGCCAGGAATTGCACAATCTGTTAATAGAATCGTTTTAGGCGATCAAAAGCATCTGAACAATAAAATCCAGCTGAAAATTTATTACATCTCTTACTAAATGAAAAATAAAATTGTTTTATGGAGCTGCTTCCTTTTAATGTCGCTGACTTCGTTTTCTCAAAGTATTTCAAGCTCTCCGTATTCGCTTTATGGGGTAGGAAGTTTGTATGATTCAGATTTTGGTTATCTGCCTTCAATTGGTGGTTCTGGAATTGCATTGCCCTCAGATACTTTTATAAACAATCTAAATCCAGCGTCTTTAGGATTTATGTATCAGAATCATTTTCTTTTTGATATTGGAGGGAAAGCAATTGCAACAACTTATCAGAGCAGCAACCGTACAGAAAAGCGAAATAATTTTCAATTCTCTCATTTGGCCTTTGCTTTTCCTGTTTCTAAAAATTCAGGGTTTAGTTTAGCGCTGCGTCCGTATTCGAGTTCGGTGTTTAAAATCTCAAATTTAAAACTTCCAATTGCCGACAGTCAGGAATATTATTATGTTACAGCGCAAGGATCGGGCGGTTTGAATAATTTGGATTTTTCGTACGGATATAGATTTGGAAAAAAATTGACAGTAGGAGCGACTGGGACATTCCTTTTTGGAAATACGGTAGATGATCGTGCTTTTCTAATTTCGAATGCAATTACAACAATACACAAGAAAACCGATTACAGAGGAGTTCGTGCTACTTTAGGAGCTCAATTTAAAATAGATTCTACATTTACAATTGGAACAACTTTTAAAGTTCCAACTAGAGTTAATGCTTCAAAAGTGCAGTCGGTAACAAGTATAGCAGATGAGGTGGAGTCGTCTATAGAAACCGATAAAGCTTCAGATACAGACGATTATTATATGCCATTAGAAATTGGTTTTGGAGCTAGCAAGCGATTTAAAAATAATCTGAATGTGACTTTAGATTATGAAAAAAGCTTTTGGAGAAACACAAACCAGTCTGAACTTTATGGAGAATTTGTCAATCAAGATCGTTTTGCACTCGGGTTTACTTACAGTGCCCAAAAAAATGTGAGAAGATATTGGGATAGAGTGGGGTATGCGGCAGGTGTAAATTTTGACAACGGTTATCTAGAAGTAGACAAACAGCGTGTTAACAGTGCGTCGATTTCTATTGGACTAAACCTGCCCATTGAAAATACATTTTCGTCACTCAATATTTCTTACTCTTACGGACAAAAGGGCAGGATTGCAAATGATTTAATAAAAGAAAACTACCATAAAATATCGCTCAATTTATCGTTGGACGGAATTTGGTTCGTCAAGCGAAAATTTGAATAGCAAACTAAAAGTCTTTTTTGATTACAGGATATTTGTATTCCAATATAGATTCTAAAACCTTAGGATCAGAATTGACATAAAATATAGGATCGGTATCTGTACTTTCAGAAAAACCAACTTTATCTCTAAGCAGATTTTTAGTTTGGCGCGCAACAGCTTCTCCTGAATCTATTATTTTAATATGATCTGGGAGAATTTTTTTTATCTGAGGAATTAGATAAGGGTAGTGGCTGCATCCTAAAACCAGATAATCAATATTAGCTTCAATCATTGGCTGAAGATATGATTCTAACAATTGCGTCATTTCTGGAGAATGCAAGTTGCCATCTTCAATAAGCTGTACAAGTCCGTGCCCAACCTGCTCAATAATTTTGGTGTTTTGAAACATTTCGGCAGTTTTGTTAAACAGCTCACTGTTTAGTGTTCCTTGTGTAGCAAGAATACCAATAACCTGCGTTTGCGAGTTGTTTGCAGCAGGTTTAATGGCAGGCTCGATTCCAACAAACGGAATATCATAATCTGCACGTAGTTCAACTATAGCATTTGTTGTAGCAGTATTGCAGGCCACAACAATTAGTTTGCAGTTGTTTTCTAGTAAAAATTCGACGTTTTTTTTACTCAATGCAACAATCTCTTCTTTGCTTCTTTGACCATAGGGAGCATTTTTACTGTCCGCCAGATAAATGGTTTTTTCATTTGGAAGCAAGTCATGAATGGCGTTCCAAATGGAAGTTCCGCCAATGCCAGAATCAAAAACGCCTATAGGATTATTGTTTATCATAAAGCAAATTTAATATTTTTTAATATAATTTATTATTCTAAGTTAAGTGAAATCTTGAAATAATGCCAAAGATCAGCTTAAAATTTTTGTAAAAAAAAAGCTGCTCAAATTGTACTATTGAGCAGCTTGATTATCGAGATTTAATTTCTTAGAATCCTAAATCTTTTTTAACGTCAGCAGTGATGTTTGGACCATCAGCTAATAATAAAGTAGAACCGTCTAAAACATATTGGAAACCTTTAGCTTTTCCAACTTTTTGGATAGAAGCTCTAACTTTTTCCATTAATGGTTTTACTATATCAGTTTCTTTTTGTTGCAATTCTTTTTGAGCATTGTCTCTGTAATCAACAATTCTCTTTTGCATATCTTGAACCTCTTTAGAACGCTCACCGTTTACAGCATCAGTTACAGTTGCTGCTTCAGCTTCGTACTTTTTGATTTTCACTTGATATTCGTCAACCATTTTTTTGTATTCAGCATCGTATGTACCACTTAATTTTTGCAGTTGATTTTGAGCATCTAGCATAGCAGGCATTTTCGACATGATCTCGCTTACATCAACATGAGCTACCTTCGCTTGCGCGTTCATTGTGTTACTTGCTCCTAAAATAAGAATTGCAGCAATTAGTAAAGTTTTGATTTGTTTCATCATTTTTAAAATATTAATTAATTATTGGTCGTATTTGTTTTTTGCGTTTCGGCCTCTTTCGCTTTTTTAGCCGCTTCTCTTTCTTCTAAAATTTTCTTTCTTCTTTCTTCCAATTCTTTTTTACGCTGTTCGTAAAGCAATTGTCTTTCTTCTGCTTTTGTCATTGCAGGCTGTTCACCGGCAGGTTTTTCTCCTGTAGCGGCAGGTGCGGGCGTTGCAGTTTTAGCAGTTGAGCTTGTCTTAGCAGCATCTGTTGCTGCGGCAGGTACTGCTGCTGCTGGAGCTGTTCCAGAAACCGTGCCATTTTTTTTAGCTTCTCTTTCTTCCTGTAAAGCTTTTCTTCTGTCCTCGTACTCTTTTCTCTTAGCTTCCTGCTCTAATTTTCGGTCTTGAATTAGCTTTTCTCTGGCTGCTCTTTTTTCGTCAAGTGCTTTCTGGCGATCTGCCATTGCTGGATTTTCGTCAATTGCATTTTCAATATTTTCTTTAGCCTCTTGCTCTTTCAATTGTTTTTTTGTCAGCTGTTCACGTTTTTCAGTACGGTTTAAAATTCTTAAAACCTGATCGCTGATATCAAATCTTTTATTGCTGAAAAGCATGGTAAGATCTGATGATTTATCAAAAACAAAATCGTAATTTTTTGCTTCTGCTATATCTTGCACAGCTGTAAAAACCTGATCTTGGATAGGTTTAGCCAAGGCTGCTTTCTGTCTCATTAGATTTCCGTCAGAACCAAACTGTTTCTGCTGATAATCCATCATTTCCTGTTCAAGAAACTTAATTTCTGTTTCTCTTTCTTCTATTAATTCCTTTGTAAGCAAAGCTTTTTCTGTTTTTAAGCTTTCCTTCAAGTTGTTTATATTTAATTTTTTAGCCTCAACTTCCTGTTTCCACTTTTGGGCTTTTTGCTCCAATTGTGATTTGGCTTCTTTATAATCGGAAACATTTTCTAAAATATATTCCATGTCGATGTAGCCAATTCGAGTAGTCTTTCCTTGCGCCTGACTTGTATTTGCTACAATCAAGGCTAAAAATATAAATAAAAATTGTTTTCTCATAACATAACTTTATTTGATGATTTTTAACCAAACGTTATTTCACTAAAATTGTTGTCCAATGATAAAGTGTGTTTCCCATCCATTTGCTTTTGTTTGTCCTGGAAGGGCGTCAAATCCGTAACCAAAGTCGATACCCAATAATCCAAATGCAGGCATGAATACACGTAAACCAGCACCAGCAGAACGACTTAAATCGAATGGGTTGTAATCTTTAAACGTCGGATACGATGCACCTGCTTCTAAAAACGTTAAGGCAAAAATAGAAGCCGACGCTTTTAATGTAATTGGGTAACGCAATTCCATAGAGAATTTGTTGTAAATCGTTGCTCCAATCGCATCCCCATTAATATTTACAGGAGTCAAAGAGTTGTTTGGATAACCTCTCAACTGAATAGTCTCTCTACCATCCATTGAGTAGTTCGCCATACCATCACCTCCTAAGTAAAAACGTTCAAACGGAATTACACCTCTTTCTTGGTTATACGCTCCTAAGAAACCAAACTCTGTTAGGGTTCTTAAGACTAATTTTCCATATACTTTAGTGTACCAGTCTCCTTTAAATTTAACTTTATAATATTCTAACCAATTGTATTTTTTCTGATCGACTTTTGCTACGTCTGTATCGGCGCTTGCATAATCTGACCCAACGCTTGTAATTTTTCCTGAACTATCAGTTTTGTAATAGTCGCCTTTGTTAAGAGGTTGGCCATAATCATCTGATCTGTTTTCTCCAGTATATTGTGTTTTGTATTCTTTCTGATTTTTTAAATCGCCATAATCTATACCATTAAACAAAGAATACGGAGGTGTAACTTTTGCAGAAATACTAAATTCAGAACCATACGTTGGGAATATCGGGTTTACCCCTTTATTGCTTCTTGAAAGTCCGATAGTATATGCTAGGTTTCTTGATGCACCATTACCAAAAGTAAACAAACCTGTATTATAATTGTTCAAGTCATAATGCTGATAGCTCAAAGATTGTGATAATACAAAATAGTCATCTGGCACTGTTAATCTTTTTGCTAAACCAACTTGAACTGTAAAAATATTAAAACTTTTGCTTTTATCGACAGTTCGAGTGATGTAATTGTTAAGAAATTGCTTACTGTATGAAATAGATGAACTAAACTGTACAGGTTTTTTTCCTCCAAACCATGGTTCTGAGAAAGATAAGCTATAGGTTTGGAAATAAGTACTTCCTTGCAAACGAAGAGCTACTTTTTGTCCATCTCCCATTGGTAAAGGCTTATAGGCTTCTTTATCGAATATTTTACGTGCCGAGAAGTTATTAAACGAAAGTCCCAATGTCCCAATGAAACCTCCACCACCATAACCTCCTTGAAGTTCGACCTGGCTAGATCCTTTTTCAACTACGTGGTATTCAATATCAACAGTTCCTGCTCCGGCGTCTACGTTTTTAAATTTCGGATCGATTGCTTCAGGATCAAAGAAACCTAATTGTCCGATCTCACGAATTGTTCTAACTAATTGTTCTTTACTGTATTTTTCGCCTGGTTTTGTTCTTAACTCACGATAAATAACGTGGTCATTCGTTTTGTCGTTTCCAACAACCGTAATTTTGTTAAAATATGCAATTGGACCTTCTGTAACTCTAATCTCAAAATCGATAGTGTCATTAACTGTTTTTACCTCTACAGCATTAATGTTTGAGAATAAATAACCGTTGTTTTGGTACAGATTGGTAATGTCTTCTGCGTCTGGTTTTGTCTTGTCAGCAATTCTTTTTTCTAGTAAAACACCATTATAAGTTTCTCCTTTTTTGATTCCTAAATAACGGCTTAAAAGCTGGTCAGAATAAACGGTATTTCCTATGAATTTAATGTTTCCGAAGTAGTATTTGTTTCCTTCTTCTACATTAATTTTAATTGCAAGAGTATTTTTCTGCTTGCTATATTGTACAGAATCATAAATAATACGGGCATCGCGGTATCCTTTTTCTTTATAGGCTGCAATTACTTTTTCTAAGTCAGTTTTGTATTTCTCAGGAATAAATTTAGAAGCTTTAAATACGCGAATAAAATTTTTCTGCTTTGTATCCTTCATTGCAGCACGCAATTGATTGCCAGTAAGCTGTTTGTTTCCTGTAAAATCAATGCTGCTGATTTTAACTTTGTCTCCTTTGTCTATCCTGACAAGCATATTAACTTGATGTCCGTTGATAGTATCTGGAGTATTGGTAATAGTAACTTTTGTGTTATAAAAACCTTCTTTTTTGTATTTGTTTTCGATATAATTTTTAGTGGTTGTAATTAAGTTTTCGTTGACAATTTTGTTCTTTGTCAGGTTGTTATCCTTAATTAGAGCTTCGACTTTGCTTTTCTTGACACCAACAATTTTAACCTCATTTAATTTAGGAAGCTCGACAATATCTAAGTCTAGATAGATGCTGTCATTTTCTACTTTATTAACATAGAAAGCGATCTCATCAAAAAGTCCTAGTTTTCCTAATTTTTTAATAGCGCTGCTTATTTCTTCTCCAGGCACAGTAATTTCCTGGCCTTTTTGAAGTCCTGAAAAGGTAACAACAGTCTGTTCATTGAAGCTTATTTTACCAACAACAGAAACTTTAGCTAGAATATATTTTTTTCCTTGATCAAAAGGAACTCTTTCTTGTGCTTTAATTTGTGAAAAACTACCCAATAGCAAAAGGGTAAAGACTATTTGTATTTTTTTTTGCAACACTAAAAAATTATTTAATTTGTTCACTGGTTTTTCCAAATCTACGTTCTCTTTTTTGATAACTAATAATAGCCTCATATAAATCTTGGTCTTTAAAGTCTGGCCACAAGACATTAGTAAAATACAATTCTGCGTAGGCAATCTGCCATAGCAAAAAATTACTTATTCTATGTTCTCCACTTGTTCGTATTAATAAATCTACGTCTGGTAAATTTTGCGTGTAAAGATGCTCATTTATAATTGAATCGTCAATAGTGTCTATTGAAATTATATTATTTTTAACTTTATCACTAATTGACTTTACGGCATTTACCAGCTCCTCTCTGGAGCCATAACTTAAAGCAAGGGTAAGGGTTAAGCGAGTGTTATTTTTAGTTTTTTCCATAACATCCAAAAGTTCTTTTTGGGCTGTTTTTGGTAATTTATCAAGATTTCCAATTGCATTAAGTCTGATATTGTTTTCTTGAAGGGTAACAAGCTCTTTTTTTAATGAATTAATCAATATTTTCATCAGTGCCTGAACTTCCAATTTAGGTCGATTCCAGTTTTCGGTAGAAAAAGCATATAAGGTTAGATACTCAATTCCAAGCTTAGCCGAGGTTTTGATGATTTCTTTTACAGATTTTGTTCCGTTTTCATGGCCAAACGCGCGTAAATAGCCTTGTTGTTTTGCCCATCGCCCGTTGCCGTCCATAATAATGGCAAGGTGTTTAGGTAAGTTTTTGTGATCTATTGATTCGATTAAATTCATTTTTTAGTATGCGCAATAGCATGGTTTTTTTCCAAAGGTATACGTTAAGGTAAGGCCTGAAAAAACATACCAGTCATTATTATTTAAATTTCCAAATTTGAGGATAGCAGTACTGCTTGTATTAGGATTGCTTCCGTCTATGTTGTCTGTAAAAGTGTAACGTGCTCCAACTTCGGCTGCTAAGATAAAGCGAGGCGTTATATTTGATTTTATGCCTAATGTTATAGGTATTGCTACCGAACCGCGGTTTTTTTGAGAGTATATTACGTTTGGACTTGTACTGTATCGATACAAGTTGTCATAAAGAATGTAATTTAGGCCGGTAAAAACATAAGGGGTTATTTTTGTATGATCGTCATGCAGATTGAAGTCAAAGAAATTAAATTCTAGTCCTGCAGAAAACTCTTTAACATCATTGTCAAAACGATAACCTCTCTGATTTCTTCCTGTTTCTTCAGACTGCAAGTCATTTCCGCTAATGTTTGATTGTGTGTAAGAAAATCTCCAAGAATGCCTCGGACTTCTATTCCATTTGTATAGGACACCAAAAGCTAGTTTTTCTGGAGCGATATAAGTTGTTTTTCCAACATCGCCTACAAAGTTGCTTCCGCCTAGAAAAACACCAATCTCATTAATTTGAGCATTAAGTGTAATAAGAGGGAAAAAACATAACAATAAATTAAAAATTTTCTTCATTTAATTCAAAATTGCGTGCAAATATAATAATTATCAATACGAATCAAAGTTCCTTTAGTTAAATGTGCTTTTTTTTCAAATTACGTAATGATTTTGAGCCATTTAATGATGATTCGCTAGATGCAGAACGAGAAAATGTGGTATTATAGTATAGTGAAGAATCAGAAAAGAGTTTAATTTCTTTTATCTTCTCCCCAGAGCAGTTTGTTTCTTAAGGTTTTCAAGAAAGTTTCGCCTGGTATTTCAACCATTTTAATTTTGTAATCTGTTTTTTTAATTTTTAAAATAGACTCGTTTTTTACTGAAGACGTTCTTGAGTCTAGAGAAACCAAATATTGGTCTTCTCTTCCCGATACACGAAGTGTAATTTCAGTATCGTCAGGAATAACAAGTGGTCTGGCGGTTAAATTATGCGGAGCAATTGGCGTAATAACTAAGCTTTTTACATCTGGTGTTAAAATTGGTCCGCCGCAGCTCAAAGAATATCCAGTAGATCCGGTTGGTGTTGAAATGATTAATCCGTCTGCCCAATACGAATTTAGATATTCGCTGTTTAGATAAGTTTCTACAGTAATCATCGAAGTTGTGTCTTTTCTGCTTACTGTAACTTCATTCATGGCAAAATTAAGTTCTTCAAAAGCCTCGTTATGCGGATCGCAAGTTAATCCCAATAATGTTCTTTCAGAAGTAGTGTAATTCTGGTCGATAACATATTGGAGTAAAATGTCAATATTTTCTTTTTGAACTTTAGCCAAGAAACCCAATCTGCCAGCATTGATTCCTAATAAGGGAACGCCTGAATTGCGAACAAAAGCAGCGGCTCTTAAAATCGTTCCGTCGCCGCCAATACTAATCAGCATTTCAAAACTATTGTCCAAAGCTGTGCTTGGAGAAAAAGTTTTGTATTCTTTTTTTACAAGCTGCTTTTCATAAAGCATATTCAAGAAATTTTCTTCAATTACCATTTCGACATTATTGGCGTTGAAGAAATTGAAAATGTCTTTTATAATAGGTTCTGTACTGTTCTGATAATATTGTCCGTAAATGGCTATTTTCATTCTTTGTTAAATTAGAGAATTTGTCAATGTGTCAACTAGATAATTGGAAAATGCGAAAATTATCTAATTAACTAATTTTCTCATTGGCACATTCATAACTTATATATTAAGGTATTTGTCTAAATAATCTGATCGTTCTTTTAGGCTGTTAATATAGGTGTCTTCTTGATGTTCTGAGATGATTTCATAACCATACCTTCTGTAAGTTTGAATGATTTCATTAATGGCCCCTAGGCCAATTTTTACAGTAATCTGAACATTTTCTGTGTCAGCTTCAGAAACAAAAGATCCTAAGACTTTACCATTATTGCTTTCTACAATTTGGGTAACCTCGCTCATAGAATAATCCAAAAGACCTTTTTGAACAATGATAATGGCGCCAGGCTCTTTTAAAAATGGAGTTTCCTGAAAAAACTTCATGATGTCTTCCATTTCATAATAACCTATGTAGTTATTGTTCTCATCAAGAATTGGGAGGAGATTGGTGTGGTTTTTTGCAAAAACTTCTAGAACATCCAGCCAAATCATCGATTTTCTGGCAAAAAAACGTTCTAAAGTATATTTGTAGTCAATAGCTTTTTTTTCAATGTCAAATGTTTCAACATCGTCAGAAGAGATGCTTCCAATAAAAACACCGTCTTCTAAAATCGGAAAATGAGAAAAATTTACATCGACAAAAAAGTCCTGAATCGAGGCTATCGTTTCCTGACTGTCAATCGCTCTGAAATCATTTGTGATATAGTTTGTAATTTCTGTCATAAATCAATTGAAGATATTTGATGCAAAATAATCAAAAAATACGGAAAACTGCTCTGTTTTACTTTGTATTTTTGTCGTAACAAATATAACGTTACTAGAATTAATATCTATTTATATGACAAAATTAAGTGTAAATATCAATAAAATAGCAACGCTTCGAAATGCGCGAGGCGGAAATGTGCCCGATTTATTAAAAGTAGCTGCAGATATTCAACGTTTTGGGGGGCAGGGAATTACAATTCATCCTCGTCCAGACGAGCGCCATATTCGTTACCAAGACGCACGCGATTTAAAAGCGGTTGTTACGACAGAATATAATATTGAAGGAAATCCGCAGCATAATTTTATTGATTTGGTTTTAGAATGCAAACCAGATCAGGTAACCTTGGTTCCAGATGCAATTGGAGCAATAACTTCGTCTGCAGGTTGGGACACAGTCAAAAATCAAGACTATTTAACTGAGGTTATTCAGGAATTTCAAAGAAACGGAATTAGAACCTCTATTTTTGTCGATCCGATTTTGGAAATGATTGAAGGGGCAAAAAAAACGGGAACCGATAGAATCGAATTGTACACTGAATCTTTTGCGCACCAATATAGTTTAGGAAACGAAAAAGGAATTGAGCCTTACACTAAAGCTGCCGAATTGGCAAATGAATTAGGTTTAGGAATTAATGCCGGACACGATTTGAGTTTAGACAATATCAAATTTTTCAAACAAAATATTCCTGGTCTATTAGAGGTTTCTATCGGGCACGCTTTAATTTCAGAGGCACTTTATTTAGGTTTGGATAATACTGTGAATATGTATCTGAATAAATTGAAGTAAGATTTTTTTAGTTATAATTTAATTAGTTGATATGATTACGAATCAAATGCCATTATTTTCTGAGATTAAAGAAATTATTCTTCAGTCTCGTCAACGTGTTTTTAGAATGGCAAACTCTGTTTTATTGGAGACGTACTGGGAAATAGGTAGAGTAATCGTAGAAGACGAACAAAAAGGAAAAGATCGGGCTGATTATGGAAAATCGACTCTGAAGAATCTTGCAAATCAGCTTGCATTTGAGTTTGGAAAAGGTTTTGACGAGAGAAATTTGAATAATATGCGAGCTTTTTACCGAGCTTTTCCAATTTGGAACGCATTGCGTACTGAATTGAGTTGGACGCATTATAGATTGCTTTCAAGATTAAATTCTGAACAAAAAGAATTTATTATTTAAACGAAAGTCTTGAGAATAATTGGAATAGCAGAATACTTCAACGGCAAATAAATTCGTTGGCATTTGAACGTGTTTTGGAACATAAGAGTGTTGATACAAAAGCAGATACTATACAAAATTTAATAAAAGATCCTTATATTTTTGAGTTTCTCGGTTTGTCTGCTGAGACAAAAAATTCTGAGCGAAGTATAGAAAGTTCGATAATAGATCATTTACAGCAATTTTTATTAGAATTTGGAAAAGGGTTTGCTTTTGTGGCAAGACAGCAGCATATCGTTACTGACACTTCTGATTTTTATATTGATTTAGTATTCTATAATTATATTTTAAAATGTTTTGTTATCATTGATTTAAAGACAGGTGCTTTATCTCATCAGGATATTGGTCAGATCGATATGTATGTGCGTATGTACGATGATTTGAAAAAAGGAGAATCTGATCAGCCGACAGTAGGAATTTTGCTCTGTTCGGAGAAAGACGAAACAATTGTGAAATATTCTGTACTTGCTGATAAGAAAAGTGTTTTTGCAAGCCAGTATTTATTGTATATGCCAAAAGAAGAAGATTTGAAGGCGCTTGTAGAGAGTGATATTCAGAAATTTAATTTGGAAAACGAAATTTGATTCTTAATAAAATAAAAACTTTGTTAGCTCAAGAAAAGATTGTATAATTCATTATTTTCGCACTTTTCTTATTAAAATCAAGTGTCGAAAATCATTACTTTCTTTTGTCTTCTTTGCTTTTCTGGTGTGTTTGCACAGTCAAAAGCAATTATTTCCGGTAATATAAAATCTTCTGAAAATGAAAATCTAATCGGAGCAAGCATCTCTTTTACTGCAAAAGATTTTCAAAATTTTTCTTCAACCGATGCTTTTGGGAATTTTTCTGTAAGTGTACCTTTAGGACATATAAAAATTAAAGTCAGCCAAGCAGGTTATCTTACAAAAGATTTTGGGGTCGATTTGCAAAAAGACACTTTGCTTTCAATTGTTTTAGAAAAAGATATTTCGCTTTTAAAAGAAGTGGTAATTGAAAATGACAAAAAAAATCCTGTAAAAAATCTTTCGGGAGGCAAGCTTGTTTTTAATGTGAAAGAATTGTCTGCGGTGCCAAGTATTTTAGGAGCAACTGATATTCTGAAAATTTTGCAGTTGACACCTGGCGTGCAGAATTCGGGCGATGCCAATGGTTATTTTTATGTAAGAGGTGGCGATCCAGGGCATAATGCAATATTATACAATAATACTCCTATTTATGGGATGTCTCATTTATTAGGGATTTTTCCTTTTTATAATGCAGACCATATTAAGGATGTCGAATTTGATAAGTCAAGTTCGAACGCAAAATATGGGGGCAGATTGAGTTCTACAACCTTATTGAATTCAAGCAAAAAACTCCCGTCTGAATTTGGCATTCAGGGAAATGTTGGAATTTTAGCATCACAATTGACTATTGTCGCACCTCTTAGCAATAAAACAGGATTTTATATTTCTGGAAGAAAAACTTATATCGATGAGATTATGGGGCCGATTTTAAAATCGGGGTCAAAAAACAATGATGTTCAGGATATGAAATACGGTTTTTCGGATGGTAATTTTACCTTTCTATCACAAATTTCTAAAAATAATTTATTTGTTGTTGATGCTTTTGCCAGTGGAGATGAATTAAAAATTAAAGATGGAAACCTAGCACTCCGAACTAGTCTGAAATGGAGCAATTTTACTGTGTCTCCCTCTCTTATAACAACGCTTTCTTCTAAAGTAAGTATGTCAAATGCCGTCTATTTTAGTCAGTATTCTAATGACTTAAATATGGAACAGGCGACAATTCAGTTTAAAGTTTCGTCGTTTGTAAAAGATTTTGGATTTACGAATTCAGTTCGATATTCCTTTAAAAACATTCCTTTTGAATCAGGATTTCAATATGCGTACCACAATTTGCAACCGCAAAAAGTAAATGTGGAAAATTTTACAACCATAAACAATAATTCGCAAGATATTATAAATGCCAATGAAGCGGCAGTTTTTACTACTGCAAAACCTAGGATATTTGAAAACCTTACGGCAGATTTGGGGCTTCGCATTAATTATTATGCATCAGGTAAAGATTCATATTTGCATTTTCAGCCTCGTGTGGTGTTAAACTATATGGCTAATGAAAAGTATTCATTTTATGCTTCTTATAATAAGCAATATCAATATTTAAGTTTAATAACAACATCAAGTGTCGGAATTCCGACTGATTTTTGGATTGCCAGTTCTAATGGAATAAAACCGCAATCTTCGGATGAGTTTTCTATTGGCTCCAATCAAAATATAACAAGAAACTGGAGTTCTTCTTTGGGCGGCTTTTATCGTTCAATGAAAAATTTATTGGAGTATCCGTATGGAATTACCCAGTTTAATGAAATCACCACATTCAAAAACGATTTGTATGTGGGCAAGGGGAAGGCTTACGGACTTGAAGTGATGCTCAAAAAAAGCAACGGAAAGTTTAGTGGCTGGTTGAGTTATACTTTAAGCTGGTCTGACAGAAATTTTGATGAACTCAATAACGGTAAAACTTATTTTGCTAAATATGACAGGAGACATAATCTTTCTCTTGTTGGAATGTATGATTTGAATTCGAAATGGAACTTTGGAATTACGCAATTATTTAGTTCTGGAAACAGGTTTACTATGCCAACCTCATGGTATTTCATTAATAATAATCCAGTTAAAGAATATTCGGGATATAATAATGCGCAAATGCCAAATTATATACGAACTGACCTTGCTGTTAATTATTATTTTATACGGACAGCAAAAAAAGAAAGCGCTTTGAATTTTTCAATTTACAATACTTTTAATATTGCTAATCCGATTTATGTGGTTTTGGATGTGGAAGTAAACGAAAATAAAGATAAAGTAGTAGTAACTCAGAAAGATAAAGTGCTGTACAGAATATTGCCGTCTGTTAGCTGGAGATTTAAATTTTAAGCATATGAAAAAGTATTTGTTCTTGCTTTTAGGTTTGATTGGAATAAGCTGTTCTAATGACGATAAAATAGAGAAAAGTCTAGAATCTAAAATAGTCGTGGAAGGCTGGATTGAAGAAGGCGATTTTGCGAACGTTTTACTGTCAACCAGTATTCCGGTGACAGATGTGATTGATTCGACAAATGTATTGA
The DNA here is from genome assembly GCF_025252405.1 of Flavobacterium sp. TR2. Lineage (NCBI taxonomy): Bacteria > Pseudomonadati > Bacteroidota > Flavobacteriia > Flavobacteriales > Flavobacteriaceae > Flavobacterium > Flavobacterium sp. TR2. Next base: position 1,830,388 of record NZ_CP104307.1, read on the forward strand.
ATCATGTTATTAGGTCTGCAAAGATTACCGTTTCTGATGGTGTTACATCTGAAGTTTTGAGGGTTAAAAATGATAAAAATAGGATTCCGCCTTTTGTGTATTTTGGTTCGACGTTAAAAGGAGAAGCAGGGAAGGAATATTCGTTGAAAATTGAATATTTGAATCGTGTGGTAGAAGCAGTAACGACTATTCCAAAAACCGTTGCTTTGAAAAATGCAGAATATATAAAAAGAAACCCAACCGATACGACAGGATATGTCTTTGTAAAATTTGATGATCCTATTAATGAGAAAAACTATTATCAGATTGCAACTAAAATTGAAGGTGAAGAGCCGATTTTTGTTCCTGCTTTCTACGGAAATTTAGATGATAAAAATTTTGAAACTTCAGCTGTTTCTGTGCAAATCAACCGAGGCGTGATATTGTTTCCTAAAACTAAGTTTACGCCTTATTTTGCAGATGGAGATTTAATTCATGTAAAATTAAGGACTCAGACAAGAGAATCTTTAGATTTTTGGAACAGCTGGCAGAATGAAATTGTAAACAGCCAGAACCCAATTTATCCGGCCAATATAAGTTTAAAATCGAATATTAAAGGAGGGATAGGAATTTGGTCGGGATACGGGCAGAGTACTATAATTGTAAGTACCCCACCTAAAAAAGAAAAGCCGATTTGAATTTTCAAATCGGCATTTTTTTCTATTGTATTAAAGAATTATTGCTTGTTGAAAGCAGCAATAAAGTCATCAAATTTAGTTTGTAATTTCTCAAATCCAGTAGAGAAATAAGCGCTCATTTCAACTTCAGTTTTGTCGCTGAATTTTAAGTAATAAGCTTCGTAAAGATACGGCTGAGTGAAAGATTCGCCAGTATCGTTCCAGTCCCACATCTTGTACTGCGCATCCCAAACTGGTAATTTAAATGTGTACTCACCATCTTTTTCTGAATGTTGAACGATGTCAGCAATTTTAGTTCCGTCTTTTTTAGAAACTAAGATTAATTTCATGTTTTTGTTAGCATTAGCTGCATTTCCTTCAGAGATTTTTTTCTCGTATGCATTCAAAGCAGTGTAATAAGCTTTGTAATCAGCTTTAGGATCATTATACATAGGTTCTTTTGGACGTGCAATATTATCTAAAGCAGCTTGGTCTGCAGCTTCAGTAGCTAAATCCATATCAGCAATAATTACAAAATTATCCATCAAAGTAAATAAACCATTAGCTTTTCCTCTGTATTGAACAAGCGCGTCATTTTCAATTAATTTGTCAATTTCAGCGCTGCTTCCAGCATTAAAAGAAACTAAGTTTTTTCCATTGTAAGTAAGCTTAGCTGTAGAAGTGTTAGCAGTACCTTTTTTACCGCTCATTTCCCAAACATAGCCATCGTTTAAAGACATCTTGTAAGCAAACTCGTCTGGAGATTGGTTTTTAGACGAATATTTAGCAGTTTGAGTAAATGTAGCTGCTTCTTTATTGTCTATTGTTAAAGTTGCATCAGATGAACTAGGAAGGTAAAGATTATCATATACTTCTGCATCTTTAGTGTTGTTGTAACCGTCATAAAATTTAACTTTCACATCAGAAGAAACTCCTTTTGAAGAAAAAACCGCATTGTTTGCAGTTAGAGATTCTTTCGCAGGGAAAACAAATTTTAATTCTGTTTTCGATTCTGTTTTATCCCAGATTTTTTTAGCGTTATTCCAAGTATAAATACCATAAGCGCCAGAAATGTTTAAAATATCTTCTACTTCGTTGTCATTTTTTCCGCTAAAAATATCAACAGTGCTAATGTCTAATAAACGGTTTAAGTTTTCTGTTGCTTCAATAGCGCTAGAGCTTTTTGATTTGTCTAATTGAACTAGCATATCATTAGCTTCAACTTCTAATTTTGCTTTTTGTTCAGTTGGAGTAAGTTTTGAATAAGGCTGTTTTACTAGTTCTGCAATTTGTTCTTCTAAAGTTAGTTCTTTAGTTGGCTCATTTGTCGGGCTGTCGTCACTAGAACAAGAAATCATAAGTTGAGAAGCAACCAATGATAACAAAATGAATTTTTTAATCATGATTTGGTGTTTAAATTAGGTGATAAATCAAGGTTTTATTTCTTGATTTTGGTGCGAAAGTAAGGTATTTAAAACGAATTCCCTTACGGAAAACCGTAAAAATGCAAAATATTTTTGTATTAAATATCTTACAGGTTGTCATTGCTGGGTTTTTGAATATTTTTTGCTCAATAACTTTTTTACCTTTGTAAAAGATATTAATACCAAATGCAAATGTTATACTCAAAAATAGAAGGAGAGGGAAAGCCATTTATCATCATGCACGGATTTCTAGGAATGTCCGATAATTGGAAAACCCTTGCTGGACAATATGTAGAAGCCGGATTTCAAGTTCATATTTTAGATTTAAGAAACCATGGGCGCAGTTTTCACTCAGACGAATGGAGTTATGAGGCTATGGTTCAGGATGTTTATGAATATTGTCAGGCAAATAATCTAACGCAAATTGATATTTTAGGACATTCAATGGGAGGAAAAGTAGCAATGCTTTTTGCAACGACTCACCCTGAAATTGTTGACAAATTGATTGTAGCAGATATTGGCCCGAGATTTTACAAACAGCATCATCAGGATATTTTAGCAGGATTAAATGCTGTTGATTTTTCAGTACAACCTAGCAGAAGTGATGTAGAAGAAATCGTATCGCAATACGTTCCAGATTTTGGGACGAGACAATTTCTGCTGAAAAATTTATATTGGAAAGAACCGGGGCAGTTGGCTTTCCGATTTAATTTAGAAGCTTTCAACAATAATCTCGATGCAATTGGAAAGCCTTTAGGGGAAGAACTGGTATTTGTTAAGCCAACCTTATTTATACGCGGAGGAAATTCTGGATACATTCAGGACGAAGATCTTGACGAAATCCGTCAGCATTTCCCTAATTTAAAATTGGAAACGATTCCAAATGCGGGGCATTGGCTTCATGCTGAAAATCCAAAAATGTTTTTTGAGTTAACAACTGAATTTTTAAAAGAATAAAAATTTTCAGTGCTTTAATTGTTTTCACTTCGATGTAAAATTTTAAAAGATGAAAGTTTTAATTGTTTTAGGTTCTCCAAATTCAGACAATGGAGAGTTAGGAGCGACTGCTTTAGACCGACTCAATTCTTGTCTGAAAATATTTAACCCGAAAGAATATTGCATTCTTTGTACAGGTGGTTTTGGGGCACATTTTAATAGCACTTCTAATCCGCATGCATCTTATGCAATGAACTATTTGATGAACAACGGGGTAAGTGAAAAAAGTTTTTTAGAATTTGCTTTGTCTGCCAATACGGTAGAAGATGCTGTGTTTTCAAAAAAAATATTAGAAAATCACAATTTACTTTCGGCTGTAGTTATTACTTCTGATTATCACCTGGAAAGGGTAAAACTTATTTTTGATGAAATTTTAGCATTATTTGCCATAGAATATATTGGTGTAAAACATGATATTTCTGATTTTGAAAGAGAGAAGCTAATTGAACATGAGAAAAAAGCGATCAATGGAATTTTAAATAAAGGTCTATATTATTAAAATTTTAGTACTTTTAAATAAATTTTAAACCTCAAGAACTATGAAATTATTACTTAGACTCCTTGTTACCGCAGCTTTAGTTTTACTGTTGTCTAATATTTTGACTGGAGTGCACGTTGCAAGCTTTGGTACAGCTGTAATTGTTGCAGTAGTTTTAGGATTGCTGAATGTTTTTATAAAACCAATTTTAGTGATTTTAACTCTGCCGGTTACGTTTGTTACGCTAGGCTTGTTTTTACTGGTGATCAATGCAATAATTATTCTGTTGTGCACTAATATTGTAGGCGGTTTTGCAGTAAACTCATTTTGGACAGCATTAATATTCAGTATTATTTTGTCTATACTTCAATCGCTTACTTATAAAATACTGGGAGACGATAAATAAAACAAATCGTGCAGATTAAAACTGCTTCAAATACAATAGATTAAAAACTTGGTTGGGTTGCAAAAATTTTATAATTTTGCAACCCAATTTTATTACGTAAATTAAAGAAGAAGATGGATATTAAAAGAGTAGCAATAGACGCTGTAAACGAGACGATTGTTATGAACGTTGTTCATATGGATTATAAAGGTCAAGTAGCAAAAAGAATCAACGAAAAAATGCCTTTAGCGCAAGTAAAAGGATTTAGAAAAGGACAAGTTCCTAAAGATCTTGTTGAAAAACAATACGGAAAAGCTATTAAGCAAGAAGAGATCAAAAAAGTAGTTGATTTGGCTTTAGAGCGTTATATTCAATCTGAAAGATTAAATCTTTTAGGAACTCCGCTTCCAAAATTCGGAGAAGATTTTAACTGGGATGCTGAAGAATTAACTTTCGAATACGAAATTGGTTTAGTGCCTAACTTTGAAATTGATTTAGAAGCTAAAAACAATATCGTAAAATATATCGTTACAGCTGATGATAAATTAATTGACGGACAAGTTGAGCGTATCCAAAAACAATTTGGAAAAGCAATTCCTCAAGAAGTATCTGATGCAAAATCTGATTTGACTGGAACTTTCTCAAATGAAGAAAACGGAATCAATAATACAACTACAATTTCTGTTGATGCATTCAGCAAAAAAGCTCAAAAGCAATTCACAGGTAAAAAAGTTGGAGATGTTGTTACAGTAAGCACAAAAGGTTTATTTGAAGACGATCACCAATTAATGGATTACTTAAAAGTTGGTCACGAAGGTGTTCACGGTTTAGATGTTGAAGTAAACTTTACTATTTCAGCTATCAATGGTTCTGAGCCAGCTGAATTAAACCAAGAATTGTTTGATAAACTTTTTGGAGAAGGAAAAGTAGCTTCTCTAGAAGATTTAAAAGCTAAAATTAAAGAAGATGCTGAAGCGCAATTCGCACAGCAATCAGAGCAAAAACTATTATTGGATGTTCAAGATTTCTTAATCGAAAACACAAAATTCGATTTGCCAGCTGAATTCCTTAAAAAATGGTTGCAAACTGTAGGTGAGAAAAAATTAACTGCAGAAGAAGCAGAAGTTGAATACGCAAGATCTGAAAAAGGTTTACGTTTCCAATTAATCGAAGGAAAAGCTTTAGCTCAAAGCAATATCCAAATTACATTTGAAGATTTGAAAGAGTTTACATCAAACGCTATCAGACAGCAAATGGCTCAATTTGGTCAAACAAACCCAACTGACGAAGAGGTTCAAGGAATCGTGGCTAGAGTTTTATCTAACCAAGACGAAGTGAAAAGACTTTCTGAGCAAGTTGTAGCAACTAAAATGTTAGATATCTTCAAAGAAAAAGCTAACCCAACAACAAAAGAGGTTACTTACGAAGAATTTATTGCAGCTTCTTACGGAGAATAAATTTCAGTCTGAAAGTCTAAAGTTGTAAAGTCTAAAGTTGATGAACCTGCTTTATTAACTCGATTTTAAAAATTAAGATTTTATTACAGAAACTGAAAGCTAAAAATAATTATATTTGAACGTCAATGGAAGTTTTTCTTCTATTGACGTTCTTTTTTTGTTTCAAGTTTAAGGTTTCACGTTCTCCCCAATTAACTTGAAACTTTAAGCCAGAAACAAAAGAAACGTTTTCAGACAAATTGGCATCCTTTATAAAAAGGTACGAACTTTGTTTAATTCGTTTTAGTCATTTTCTGACTTTAGACTTTTCAACTTTAAACTAAAAATATGAACTACGGTAAAGAATTCAAAAAATTTGCTACAAAGCACCAAGGAGTAAACGCAATGTATTACGATAAAATCGTAGCAGCAATGACTCCAACAAACATGACTCCATATATTATTGAAGAGCGTCAGTTGAATATTTCTCAATTAGACGTTTTCTCACGATTAATGATGGACAGAATTATCTTTTTAGGAACTGGTATTGACGATCAGATCGCCAATATCGTTCAGGCTCAGTTGTTGTTTTTAGAAAGCGCTGATGCTTCAAAAGATATTCAAATTTACTTAAACTCTCCAGGAGGAAGTGTTTATGCAGGTTTAGGAATTTACGATACCATGCAGTACATCAAACCAGATGTAGCTACAATCTGTACAGGAATGGCCGCTTCTATGGGAGCTGTTTTGTTATGTGCAGGAGCAGCAGGAAAACGTTCTGCATTGCCTCACTCAAGAGTAATGATTCACCAGCCATCTGGAGGAGCACAAGGTGTTGCAACAGATATGGAAATCAACTTACGTGAGATGCTGAAATTAAAAGACGAATTATACAATATTATTTCGCAACATTCAGGACAAACTTTTGACAAAGTGCACAAAGACAGTGAGCGTGATTACTGGATGAAAGCAGACGAAGCAAAAGAGTACGGAATGATTGACGAAGTATTAAGAAGAGGATAATTTTTAAGGTTTAAATTGTTTCAAGTTTCAGGTTTCAAGTTTCGCAGAGAATGTGTCAACTTGAAACCTGAAACTTGAAACTTGAAACAAAAAATAAAAATATTAAGCTGTAAGGAGCTAAGTTTTTAAGTTTTAGGTCAAAAAGCTTAGAAACTTAGTATCTTTGCAGCTTAGTAACTTAAATAGAATGGCAAAAGTAGTATTAGAATGTTCGTTTTGTGGAAGAAAAAAGCCAGAAACTAATTTATTAATAGCTGGTATCAATGCACATATTTGTGATAAGTGTATTGAACAGGCACACGGAATTGTTTTAGAAGAATTAAAATCTAGCGGAAGCGCAAAATTGGTTGGGGACTTAATTTTAAAGAAACCAAAAGAAATTAGAGCTTTCCTGGATCAATATGTTATTGGTCAGGATCAGACTAAAAAAGTAATGTCGGTTGCAGTTTACAATCACTACAAACGTCTAATGCAGCAGCAATTAGACGACGAAGTTGAGATTGAAAAAAGCAACATCATTATGGTTGGCCAGACAGGAACAGGAAAAACATTAGTAGCAAAAACGATTGCTAAAATGTTAGACGTTCCGTTGGCTATTGTTGATGCTACGGTATTGACAGAAGCTGGTTATGTTGGAGAAGACGTTGAAAGTATTCTGACTCGTTTGCTTCAGGCTGCAGATTATGATGTGGCAAAAGCAGAAAGAGGAATCGTATTTATTGACGAGATTGATAAAATTGCCCGTAAAAGCGATAATCCATCCATAACTCGTGACGTTTCTGGAGAAGGTGTGCAACAAGCTTTATTGAAATTATTGGAAGGAACAGTTGTAAACGTACCGCCAAAAGGAGGACGTAAACACCCAGACCAGAAATTTGTTGAGGTAAATACTCAAAATATCTTATTTATTGCTGGCGGAGCTTTTGATGGAGTAGAGCGTATTATTTCAAAACGTTTAAACCGTCAGGCAGTTGGTTACTCAACTTCTAAAAACACTGACAATATAGATAAAGATAATTTGTTGCAATACATCATTCCAAAAGATATTAAAGATTTTGGTTTGATTCCTGAGATTATTGGGCGTTTACCAGTTTTAACGCACATGGATCCTTTGGATAAAGCAACGCTTCGCGCAATTTTGACACAACCTAAAAATGCATTAATTAAGCAATATCAGAAGTTATTCTTGATGGATGATGTTGAGTTTACAATTACAGATGAAGCTTTAGATTTTATTGTAGATAAAGCTTTAGAGTATAAATTAGGTGCTCGCGGATTGCGTTCTTTATGTGAAGCTATCTTGACAGATGCTATGTACGAACTGCCAACATCTGATGATATTAGTTTGACAATCGATAAAGAATATGCAGAACATACGTTAAGTAAAAACTTATTGAAGCGTATGGAAATTGCTTCTTAAACTCTAAAATAAACTTTAACAAAGTTCAATTATAAAACCTGTTCATTTTTTGAGCAGGTTTTTTTATTGTCTTTTTCGTTCGATTTTACGGAAACTAAACTTCTATTTTGGCTCTGATCGAAACGGATTTTTGAATTTTTTTATTGTAGAGATGAATTGCAGTGCATCTGTATTAAAGTTTCGGATTATTTTTAAATTAATTGTTAGACGCACAGCAGTGCGTCTATATGATAAGAATTATTGAACTCTAAACTTCTCTCGATATTCAATAGGTTTCATGCCAACCATTTTATAAAATACTTTTCTAAACGCTTTAGGGTCGTTATAGCCTGTTTTTTCAATAATTTCAGAAATCGAAAGTTGCGTTTGCTCTAAGTATTTCTTTGAGCTTTCTACTCTGATATTCTGTAAATATTCAATTGGAGGAATTCCCGTCACTTGTTTAAAACGGCGTGTCATGTTTCTGGCACTGGTTGGAATATCTTTTGTAATTTCTTCCAGTTTTTCGATAGAATGGTACTGGCTTTCGATTTTTTGCTGCAGCATAGCGACAAGAGAATCATTGTGCAAGTGGTTGGGTCTAAAGGTGCTGAAGTAGCTTTGCTTGTATCGGTTTAAATCGATCGAAAATATTTTAGCGATATTGACGGCCATCTCGTTGCCGCAGAATTTCTGAACCAAAAGAATCAATAAATGAAAAGTTGAGGTCGATCCTCCGCTGGTGTATAAACTGCCATCGGCTGTTAGGGTTTCGTCGGGTTTTAATTTTACCATCGGAAAAGCTTTTGTAAAAGCACTGCAGGCGTCAACGTGTGTTGTAGCCAATTTTTCATTCAATAAACCTGATGCTGCAAACAAAAAAGCTCCAGTGCAAAAACTCGCTAATTCGGCTCCTGCCTTATGCTGTTTTTGCAGCCACGGAATAAAACTTTTATTTTTTTTAATCATCTCGCTCATATTGTCGGTAGTAAAAGCGGGAATCAAAATTAAGTCTAGAATGCTATCAGAAGTTTCAATTGCATTGCTTTTATAACCAAAAAAAATACCTTGATCGCTTTGCTCTTTCGATTGAAAAATTATAATTTCAAATGGTTTCTCGTCTCCAGGAGTAAGTTTATTTGTGGTTTCGAATACTTCTAATATCGCCGCGATACTTAATAACTTATAGTCGTGAGGTACGATTAATCCTAGTTTCTTGCTCATGATATTGTGGTTTTTTGGAATTTCAATATCCTACAAAAATAATCAAAATGTCTTAAATGCCCCTAAAAATGACTTTTATTAGCATTTTTAAGTAATCTTAAAAAATTAAATTTGTTTTAATTAATTCGTAATTTTATCAAGATGAAAACAAAAATCTTCTTAAATCTTGCTGTAAAAGATTTAAATCGCGCAATATCTTTTTTTAACGAACTTGGTTTTCCTACCAATCCAAAATTTACTAATGACAAAGGAGCTTGTATCGTTATAAGCGAAAGCATCTTCTTGATGCTTTTGATAAAAGAGTTTTATCAGACATTTACTAAGAAGCAAATTTGCGATTCTACAACAACTAGTGAAGCCCTTATGGCGCTTTCTGTAGAAACGCGAGAACAAGTAGATGAAATGATGGAGAAGGCTGTTAAAGCTGGAGGAACAGATTACCAGCAATCGCAAGATTATGGCTGGATGTATCAAAGAACTTTTTTAGATGTGGACGGGCATCATTGGGAAGTTTTCTTTATGGATGAAAGTCAGATTCCAGACAATATGTAATAAAAGAACAAATCAAATAAAAATAAATTATTAAAAACTATAAAAATGATAACAATTAAAAACACCGTGAATGCATCTCTTGACAAAGTTTGGAATTTTTGGAATACTCCAGAACATATTACAAAATGGAGCTTTGCTTCTCCTGATTGGCATACGCCTTACGCAGAAACCGATTTGAGAGAAGGGGGAAAATTCAAATCGACTATGGCAGCAAAAGACGGAAGCATGAGTTTTGACTTTGGGGGAGAATTTACGTTAGTAAAACCAAACCAAGCACTTTCATATGTTATGGGCGACGGAAGAAAAGTTGAAATTACTTTTACAGAAACGGCAGATGGTGTTGAAATAATTGAAAGTTTCGATCCAGAAACTCAAAATCCAGAAGAAATGCAGCGCGCAGGCTGGCAGGCCATTTTGGACAATTTTAAAAGTTACGTTGAGGCTAATTAGTTTTTAGTTTCAAAGGCTCAGAGAGACAAAGGTTCAAAGCAACAAAAGGTTCAAAGGCTCAGAGTGACAAAGGTTCAAAGATTGCACGCTTAAATTGGCTTATATTACTTATATGGTTTTTTAGGTTCAAAGGCTCAGAGTGACAAAGGTTCAAAGATTGCACGCTTAAATTGGCTTATATTACTTATATGGTTTTTTAGGTTCGAAGGCTCAGAGAGACAAAGGTTTAAAGAATGCAAACTTAATTGACTTATATTACTTATATGGTTTAAAAGGTCTGATTTTTAGTTTCAAAGGCTCAGAGAGACAAAGGTTCAAAGATTACACACTTAAATTAGCTTACATTACTTATATGGTTTAAAAAGGTCTAATTTCTAGTTTCAAAGGCTCAGAGAGACAAAGGTTTAAAGATTGCACGCTTAAATTGGCTTATATTACTTATATGGTTTAAAAAGGTCTAATTTTTAGTTTCAAAGGCTTAGAGAGACAAAGGTTCAAAGATTACACACTTAAATTAGCTTACATTACTGATATGGTTTAAAAGAAATATCTAACCCAACAAAAAAAACAAAAAATGACAAAACAAATATGGTTGAATCTTCCTGTAAAGGATGTGGCAAAAGCGAAAGATTTTTTCTGGAAAATTGGTTTTTCGTTTAATGAACAGCATGATACGCCAAGTTCGACGTGCATGGTTGTAGGTGAAGGACATTTTGTGATAATGCTTTTTGAAGAAATGCTTTTTTCAAGTTTTTCTAAAAACAGTATTACTGATACGAAATCAAGTTCGGAAGTCTTGATTTCGATTGACGCAGAAAGCAGAGAAGAAGTAGATGAATTAGCTGAAAAAGTCAAAGAAGCTGGTGGAAATGTTTTTGCTCCCCCTGCGGAAAGCCAAGGTTGGATGTATGGCTGCGGCTTTACCGATTTGGATGGTCATCGTTGGAATGTTTTATTTATGGATTTTAGCAAATTACCAGATTAAGATGGAAAAATTAGTGTTTAATACTGAAATAAAGGCTTCTAAAGAAAAAATTTGGAAAGTCTTATGGGACGATGAAACGTACAGAAAGTGGACAAACGTTTTTGCGGAAGGAAGCTACGCCGAATCGAATTGGAACGAAGGCGACAAAATTTATTTTTTAGGCCCTGGAGGTGCAGGAATGAATAGCCTTATAGAGACTAAAATTCCGAATGAGTATATGGCTTTTAAGCATCTTGGCGAAATCAAAGATTTTAAAGAAGTTCCGCCAAATGAAGAGACAGAAAAATGGAGCGGTGCAATGGAAACTTATAAGCTTACTCAAAAAGGAGATACCGTAGATCTTCATGTTGAGGTAGATGTAATCGAAAAACATATTGATTATTTCAAAGATGCCTTTCCAAAAGCGGTGAAATTAATTAAAGAACTGTCCGAGAAGTAGTGCTAGAAGAAAAAGGATTGAAGAATGATAATAGAGAAAAAGAATAATTAACAATTTTAAAAAAAAATATCATGGCAACAGCAGTAAACCCATATTTAATGTTTAACGGAACTTGCGAAGCAGCATTTCTGTTTTATAAATCAGTTTTTGGCGGAGATTTTCCGTATATCGGAAAATTTAAAGATGCTCCGGCAGAAGAAGGCGAAGTGCTTTCTGAAGAAGCTTTAAATCGAATTATGCACGTATCGCTTCCAATTGGAAATAGTATTTTGATGGGAAGCGACACGCATCCAAGATACGGAGATGTCAGTGTTGGCGATAACTTTTCTGTTTCTATTAATGCAGAAAGCAGAGAAGAGGCAGATAAAATCTTTAACGGACTTTCGGCTGGAGGAAAAGTAGAAATGCCTATGAATGACACTTTCTGGGGATCTTACTTTGGAATGTTTAAAGACAAATTCGGCATTAATTGGATGGTGAGTTTTGACAAAAACGAAGGAATGAAATAACATAAAAGTTACGTTATTTTAATAGCGGAGCATAATTGTTAAATTACTCAAAAAAGCACATGAAAATGTGCTTTTTCTTTTCAAAAAAACAAAGATTATTCTTTTTTATCAACGAGAGATTGCCGATTTTTGTCGCTTCAAAATCAAGAAAGAAAAATGGCAGCAGAAGACAAAGAAATAATTTTATTAAAAGTTTCTGGACACGATAAAATTGGAGTTACAGCAGGTTTAACAGCTGTATTGGCAACATATGATGCCAATATTTTAGATATTGGACAGGCTGATATTCATGATACGCTTTCTTTAGGAATTTTGTTCGAAATTGCAGCAGGGTCTTCGTCTGCACCAGTTTTAAAAGATCTTTTGTTCAAGGCATATGAATTGGAAATCAAAGTAAAATTTATTCCAATTTCTATCGAAGATTATGAGCAGTGGGTAAAATCACAATCAAAACAGCGCTATATCATCAATATTTTGGGAGAAAAACTGGCAGCATCGCAATTGTCTGCCGTGACTCAAATATTGTCAGATCAAAATTTAAATATCGACTCCATCATCCGCTTAACAGGAAGAACTTCTGTTGTGGAAAAAGAAGAATATCCGCGTTCTTGCATTCAATTGTCTGTAACGGGCGAAATTGTAAACAAGATCATCATGACGGCAAGTTTTATGGAAATATCCAGAACGCTTAATGTTGATATCTCTTTCCAAGAAGATAATATTTACAGAAGAAACCGCCGTTTGGTTTGTTTCGATATGGATTCAACTTTAATTCAGACTGAAGTGATTGATGAGCTGGCAGAATTGAATGGAGTGGGAGATCAAGTTCGTGCCATAACAGAATCGGCTATGAATGGTGAAATTGATTTCAACGAAAGCTTCAAAAAACGTATGGCTCTTTTAGAAGGTTTGAGCGAAGAAGTTTTGCAAAACGTTGCCGTTAATCTGCCAATAACACAAGGGGCACATCGATTGATGAAAGCCTTAAAATATTATGGCTATAAAACCGCAATCCTTTCAGGAGGTTTTACTTATTTTGGCGAATACCTTCAAAAAGAATTAGGAATAGATTACGTTCACGCCAATCAATTAGAAATAAAAGATGGTAAACTGACAGGTAAATATCTAGGCGATATTGTAGACGGACAGAAAAAAGCTGAATATCTAAAAGCAATCGCCGAAAAAGAAGGAATTCACATCAACCAAACAATCGCGGTGGGTGACGGAGCCAACGACTTGCCTATGCTAAACTTAGCTGGTCTTGGAATTGCTTTTCACGCCAAACCAAAAGTAAAAGAAAGTGCTTCAACCTCAATATCAAGTTTAGGTCTTGATGGTGTTTTGTACTTATTAGGATATCACGACAGATATATCGATATGATGTAATTTGCAATGTTTGTCACCCTGAGCGAAATGGAAGGGCTTTCATGTAAAAAGAGCTTCGACTTCGTTCAGCCTGACAAAGTAAATTCATTCATTCTTTTGTCATAACGAGAGATCTCCGCAAGGAACTCGACAATCAAAATAAAAACAAACCTCAGTCTTTGCAATAAAAGGCTGAGGTTTTTTATATGGGCATACCCTGCCAGAAAAGGCGGGTCGGGCTATCCGTTACACACGAGCGATAGCGAACTGACGAAGTAATCTTTTGTGTCCCGTTAAAGAAACGAGACACAAAAGGATTTCCACTTCTTTCCCTCATGCGGGTTTAGTGGAATTAGCAATATTAATGAAGGGAAATGTTTTTAAAATAACTATATAAATTGCCTCCAGCTTTAGCTGGAGGAATAGAGGGTGAAGTGCTGACAGGCTTTAGCCAAATTTAGTAGCAATCGAATATCTGGCTAAAGCCAATAGCATATGCTTTTTTTGACCGCTAACTAAAGTCAGTGGTAATTCAAAAAAGGTTTTTTGAAAAGTTTCGGGATGATAATTTGATAAATAAAGAAAATGCTTTTCTATTTATTCTCTCGATTCCAATTCTTTCTTCATTTCCTTTAAATTTTTCAGATTTAGGAAAAGAATAGGCAATAAGGCAACAGGAATGATATTCATGGCGCTAAAACCTTTCATGAGGACAATGAATACATTTAGAATGAACAGCATAAACAGGACGACGCAGAAAATCGTATTCACGGTCTTTAGTGTTTTCTGATTTTTAATCAGTTCATCAGTGCTCATTTCGCTGAACTTTGTATTTTTCATTTTCTATTAAATAAAATTGGTTTAACACATTTCCTTCAATTGCTCCAAATAATCTCTCTGATTTGAAAGTCTCGGAATCTTATGCTGTCCACCCAATTTGTCTCTTTCTTTTAGCCAGTCATAAAAAAGATTTTCGCGGGCAACATTTACCACTAAAGGATTTAATGTCATATTGTTGTAGCGTTTTGCTTCGTAGTCCGAATTTAAGGTTTGTAAAGTCTCATCTAGAACTTTTTGGAAAAGCCCCACGTCGGCAGGATGTTTCTTGAATTCGATCATCCATTCGTGTGCGCCCTTTTCTTTGTCCTGCATAAAAATAGGAGCAACCGTATAGTCAATAACTTCGGTTTGTGTAACCTGACACGCTTTTGCAATGGCCTGATCGGTATTTTCGACCATTAATTCTTCGCCAAAAACATTAATGTGGTGCTTTGTTCTTCCGGTAACTCTAATTCTGTACGGATTTAAAGAAGTAAAACGTACAGTATCACCAATTAAATAGCGCCATAAACCAGAATTTGTAGTAATAACAATCGCATAGTTTTTATGCAGTTCTACATCTGCCAGGCGAACCACTTTTTGATTTGGAGTGCCAAAGGTATCCATCGGAATAAATTCATAGAAAATTCCATAATCCAGCATCAATAGCAAATCACTTGAATTATTCAAATCCTGAATCGCAAAAAAGCCTTCAGAAGCATTGTATATTTCGTAGTATCTAAAATCCTTGCTTGGCAATAGTTTTTTGTATTGCTCTCTGTACGGAGAAAAACTTACGCCTCCATGAAAATACACTTCAAGATTAGGCCAAAGTTCCAATAAGCTTTGTTTTCCAGTATTTTCTAGAACTTTATTCATCAAAACGAGCATCCAAGAAGGAACTCCAGCAAAACTGGTTACGTTCTCATTTTTGGTTTCGTTGATAATCGCAGCGATTTTCGTTTCCCATTCGCTCATCAGCGATGTTTTGCTGCTTGGCGTACTGCTAAACTCAGCCCAAATTGGCATATTTTCAATCAAAATTGCCGATAAATCGCCAAAGAAAGTATTATTGTTTTCATAGATTTGAGAACTTCCACCTAAGCGAAGGCTTTTTCCTAAAAACAATTCTGAATCTTCATTATTATTCAAATAAAGGCACAAAAGATCTTTACTTCCTTTATAATGACAGTCTTCCAGCGCTTCGTTGCTTACCGGTATAAATTTGCTTTTAGCATTTGTAGTCCCGCTTGATTTGGCAAACCATTTGATTGGTGTTTCCCAAAAAACGTTTTGTTCACCCAGACGCGTACGTTCGATAAGCGGCTGTAGTTCTTCGTAAGTTGCAATCGGGACCCTTTCTGCAAAAGTCTGATAAGAGTTAATGCTCGAGAAGTCGTATTTTTTTCCAATAATCGTATTTTCAGACGCCGTCAATAAGTTGTGCAATAATTCTTCCTGAACTTCATTAGGATATTTTAAAAAAAGCTCTATTTGATGAATCCTTTGTTTTAGGACCCAAGATGCAAACGAATTGATAATAGATAAAGGCATGAATCTGAGTTTAAGTTAACTGGTTTTAAGTTTTGAATTATACTTTCTGTGTAAAACAAAAAACTTAAAATTTGAATATCGAGAGACAAATAGTAACTTTGTCTTCATATCAAAAATAGTATTTTTTTGTAAAAAACAATTCGCTTTGTGGTAAAGATTCTACCTAATAAGTCGAATTTTAACACAAAAAAAAATGAAATTTTTTGATAGGTCTAAATCAGCAATTATAAATAAAAATACGAATGCAATATCAAGGTGTACTGACAAAAATGCAAACCGAACTTGGAAGTCCAATTCAATATTATTTGGTTTTTGAAGATAGTTTTCTCAACGTTAACCAATTATTAGATAAAGAAATTGAAATCAATTTTGTGGGCTGCCAATGCTTGAACTGCGGTAAAAAGAAAAAAATATACCGACAAGGTTTTTGTTACGAATGCTTTTATTCGAGCCCAGCTGTTGGAGATTGGATTATGAGGCCTGAATTGAGCACGGCACATTTAGGAATTGCAGACAGAGATTTAGAATATGAATCAAAAGCGCAATTGCAGCCGCATATTGTTTATTTGGCTTCGGCGTGTGAAATAAAAGTTGGTGTAACGCGCAAATCTCAGGTTCCAACCCGTTGGATCGATCAGGGCGCTTCGCAAGCTATTGCCGTTGTCGAGGTTCCCAACCGATATCTGGCAGGAATAACAGAGGTGGCGTTAAAAGATCATTATACAGACAAGACAAATTGGAGAAAAATGCTCCAGAATTCGGTTGAGTCTTTTGATTTGATTGCTGAAAAAGCCAAAATAGAAAGTTTGATTCCGGAAGAAGTCAAAGACTATTTTTATGCTCAAAAAAATGATGTTTACGAACTTCAATATCCCGTTTTGAGCTATCCTGCAAAAGTGAACAGCTTAAACTTAGACAAAACCCCTTCTTTCAGCGGAAAATTAACTGGAATTAAAGGGCAGTATCTGTTATTTGAAAATGGAACAGTCTTTAATGTTCGCGGTTCCGAAGGTTATGTAGTCACAATAGACGTCTAGATTTATTGGGAAACCGTCGATGTTTTTTAGTTAAGTGTCTATTAGTTTGTTGATTACGTGATAATTTATTGTAAATTTATATCAATTCCAAAGACAGAAAGATGTAAATATTGATACATTTCGTTACAATTTTGTAACAAATGCTTATTGGAAGAATTTATTTTTAGAAGACAAAAGAAATTAGATTTGAGAATGTCTCTTGACGCTAATTTTCTAAAATTAAGTTTGAGATTTATAAATCATAAATTATTCCATAAATGAGTGTTTTAAGCAAAATAAATGTACACAGACGAAGCATAATGCGGAACCTGACAAAGAATGTTGGAAAAGCAAAGATGCAGGACGATTTTATTTTGGTCGATAGGAACGAAATTAAAAAAGTTCTTATCTGTAGGCCAAATGGAAGGTTAGGCAATCTTTTACTGATAACGCCACTTGTTCAGGAAGTCTCCGAGATGTTTCCAAATTGTAAAATCGATTTATTTGTTAAAGGCACATTGGCCCCAATTATTTTTGAAAAATACGATGCTGTCGACAAAATAATCCATTTGCCTAAAAAACCTTTTAAGAGTTTGGTAGAATATTCAAAGGTTTGGATCTCATTAAAAAGAACAAACTATGATTTGGCAATCAATGTCGATCAAAACTCCTCTTCAGGACGATTAGCAGTCCAATTTTCAAATGCAAAATACAAGTTTTTTGGCGATTCTGCCGAGGAGCAGACAGAACTACAAAAAGGCTTTGACCACATTGCAAAATACCCTGTTTATAATTTCCGAAATTATTTGTCAAAACTTAGATTGCCAACAAACAGCAATAAAATAATTGCTCCCTTAGAACTCAAATTATCGGCTTCTGAAATTACTGAAGGCAGAAAAATACTAAAAGAACTGACAAATAACGATAAAAAAACGATTTGCATTTTTACTTACGCAACAGGGGCGAAATGTCTTTCAGAAGAGTGGTGGGAAAAATTTTATTCTCAGCTTACTGCGGAGTATAAAGATTATAACATTATTGAAATTCTGCCTGTAGAAAATGTATCTCAAATTGGGTTTAAAGCACCAACATTTTATAGTAAAGATATTCGCGAGATAGGATCGGTTATTGCAAATGCAGAGCTTTTTATTGGTGCCGATAGCGGCATTATGCATTTGTCAAGCGCGGTGCATACGCCAACTATTGGATTATTTTCTGTTTCCAATTTGAAAAAATATGAGCCTTATGATAATTGCAGCATCGGCATAGACGTCAATCTGTACACGAAAAAACAATACATAAAAACGATAAACTCAATTTTGAATAATGGCAGATTAAGCAGTTTGTCAAAAGCAATATAGAAACAAAAAAAACCTGTTCATTTGAACAGGTTTTTTTGTTTAAGCTACTAAGCTACTAAGCTACTAAGGTTTTAAGTTTTAGAGAAACTCAGTGCCTTAGTAGCTTAGCATCTTAGTACCTTTAATTAAGGATTCTTTTTCTTAAATAATCCGTTCAATAAATCACTTGCCTTTTTGGTTACTTCTTGCGTTTTTTGCTCTTTTTCAGTTTTAGCAGCCTGAGTCGTATCCTTTGCTTTAGTGTTTTTATTTATCAAATCAGTCAGTGCAGAAGTTCCTTTTTGAGTCAGTTTTTCCTTCTGTTGGTTTACTAGCTGTGTTGTTAAATTGCTCACAGCGGCTTTCATATCTGTGCTAACTTTAGGATTTGAAAAGTTGCCCGTCAAAGAAGCATTAATTGGAATATTATCCAGTTTGGCAGCATCGGCAGGAGACATTTTTGCAATTAAGTTGTTGGCTTCCGTTCCTAAATATTTAGCAGGAACATCAAATTTTAGATTGTAATTCATGGTCTGATCAAAGCCATGGGTTCCTCCAACAGTTACTTTAATATCTTGGTATTTAATATCAAAAGGTTTAACATTTACTTTTCCGTTGTCAAAAGTCAATGCCGCTTTGATATCATTTAGGTTTACTTTATTTAAATCAATAAATTTTACATTTGAGCTTAATGCTGTAAGCAAAGTAGAATTTTTTGAATTTACTGTAGTAGACAGCAATTGGCCGATTAAATCTCCTGAAATCGATTTTAGATCTGGCGTCAGCTCTTTTGCATCCAAATTACCGTTCAATTTAATGGTAGAGTTTAATTTTCCATTAATGATTCCAGCAATTGGCGCAATTTTTTTCATCATGTCCAATTGCGTGAAAGTCTGTGCAATATCAACTTGATTAAAGCCTAAGTTCATATCAAAAGTTGGCACTTTTTCTTTTGTCGAAACAGCTCCGTTAAGTCCAATAGATCCTCCGAAAATATTTGTTTTAAAATTTTCAAGAGTGGCTTTTTCATCCTTAATAAGCAATCTTCCAGAAACATCTTTTAATTTCAGATTGTCGTATAAAACCGTGGTTGCTTTTGCGTTTAATGTACAGTTTAAGAAAGCAGGAATCTTCATTGCATCAGCTGGTTTCGCCGGAGTTTTGGTTTCCTCTTTTGCAGGTTCGCCAGCAGTCATGAAATCATCAACAGCCAATTGGTTCGAACTCATATTGAAGTTTCCTTTCAGCTCTTGTTTTTTAAACATAAAACCATAGAAATTCTCTAAAACTCCGTTAATGCTGATGTCACTTTTTCCAGTCGTTGCATCAAACTGTTTTAAGTTGATTTTGCTTGGATTGAATTCAACCATCGCTGTGCTGATGTTCATCGATTTATTGTTTTCGTCAGTATATTTAAATCCTGACAAACTCATTGTACCAGCATTTTTGATATTTTGGTATTGGCTTTTTTCTACAGAAGCCATATCAAAATTAGTTGTAACATCTGCTTTTAAAATACCTGCAAGAGGTTTATCCATTTTAATAGGATACGCTTTTGAAAGATTCGCTAAGTTGATTGTTCCTTTTAAAGCCGCATCGATAATAGGATTTACAGTAATGTTTTTGATATTCGCTTTAGCGTTAAAAACGTCCTGATCAATTCTAAAAGATAGTTTGTCTAAATTCACATAAGTATCGTTTAAGATACCAGTTTCGTTGATGATTTTCGTGTCAATTACAATATTTTGAACCGATTTTGGCAAGTTCGGATATTGGAACGAAGCATTGTTAGACGCAATTTCAATATTAAACTTAGGAACCGTTGTGTCTGTCAGTTCTCCTTTTGCAAAACCATTTACTGTAAAATCTCCAGTTGTTTTTACGCCGTCTAAGCCCGCAGCATAAGCAGAAGGAATTAAGCCTAAGAAATTGGTGAAAGATGAAGTAGGGGTTTTAAATTTTAAATCGTATATCTGAGCTTTCTCAGCCATTTGAATGAATCCGTCAAATTCTAATGGCAATTGATTGATTAAAGCTTTGTTTTCTTTGAAAGTATATTTGCTTTTCTCTAAATCGATTCCAAGAACAGCGTCAAGAGTTAGTTTCACATTTTTCATGTAATTTATTTTATCCATGTCCAATGAAACTTTTGCAGTAGATTTTGTAGCCAAATCTAATTTTGAATTGGTGAAATCTCCAGTTCCTTCGTGGTTTAAACTGTCAATTACCATTTTAATTTTAGAACCTTGATCGATGTATCTAAAAGTAAAATTCTCAATTTTATAGTTTTGGATTTTCAATGCAAGCGGTTTGCTTGCTTCGTCTTTCTTGTCTTCTTTTTTGTCTTTCAAAGCGATATCGAAGTTTCCGACACCATCTTTATTGAAAATGATGTTTACTAATCCGTTTGTCGAACTAATTCCCTGAATGCTTAAAGGTTCTTCTTTTCCTTTGAAAAGTTCTTTAATGCTCATTTTTAAATTCAATTCTCCTAACGAAACCAAAGTGTCGCCTTCAAAAGGAGCTTTGTTGATGATAACTAATTTCTCGATTCCAACTGTTGCGTTTGGAAAATTCTTAAATAAACTTAAATCAGCATCTGTAAAACTTACTTTCGCATCAACACTTTCGTTGATAGCTTCGACGATTTTAGACTTGATTTGGTCTTTAAATAAAAATGGAATGGCAAATAATGCAGCAACAAATACCACAAGAATTATGGCACTTATTTTTAAAACTTTTTTTAGCATATAAATAGATTTGAGGGTTTAACGTGTTAAAATCGACTCCTGCAAAAATAGTTTTTTTTACTAGAGTTTGAAGATAAAGTTTTCTTAATTATGTAGGAATTTTATTAAAATGTATAAATAAAAAAAATCCGTTGAGAACTATTTTCAAAACGGATTTTTTAGGGTATTTATTTTATTATTTCTCAATAAAAGAGACGATTTTCTCAACCAAGGCCTCAGAAATAGGAAGTGTTTCGTTATTGTAACTGGCCAAATTTGCTTCTTGGCTGCCATCGACGATTTTCATAATATGATTCATTTTGTCAATAATCTGTAAATCAGCATTTTTGTTGGCTTGTTTTAAATTTTCGGCATCTTTTACAGCAATCTGGATGTCATTATTTCCCTGCAATATTAAAATAGGAATAGTAAGCTTTTGTATTTCGGTCTGCGGATTATATTTGAACCAAGAAATCAGATAAGGCTGTATGCTTGGTCTGAAAAGAGAATTCAGCATTGGATCAACTTTTTTTACTTCAAATCCGTTTTTTAAACTGTCGATAATCGGAAAAGTCATATCGCTAAGCTGTTTCATTGATTTTGCGCCAATCTGCGTTTTTAGTATTTGATCTGCTGGTTCGCCTGCACCCGCGATAGAAACAAATTTATCTGCTTTTGCGCTGGCAGCCATTCCAATCAGAGAACCTTCGCTATGGCCAATTATAATTATTTTAGAAAAGCGTTTGTCCTGTTTTAAATAATTAATCCAGCTTTTTGCGTCTTGAATATAATTTTCAAACACCAGACTGCTTTCAGATCCTCCGGCCGCTTTGCTTTCGCCGATAGCTCTTTTATCGTAACGCAAAGATGCAATTCCATTCTTTGCTAAAGCTTCTGCCAGCATTTTCAACGAATTATTTTTCATCATCGGATTATTTCCGTTTCTGTCCGTTGGGCCAGAACCCGCAATGATTAACGCAACTGGAAATTTTTTGGTCAAATCTGGCGTTGTCAGCGTCCCAAAAATCTGATCGTTATTTATTTTTAAGATTGCTGGCGTTTCCTTAAAGGTGATTTCCTTTTTGTTCTGGGCGTTTAAAAAACTCCAAAACAAAACCGTTAAAAAAAGAATTGCTTTATTCATCTTTTAATTCAATTAATAAATATTGATTCCGTAAGGCAACATGGCTTGCACTCCTTTTTGTTTCTGGAATTTCTTAACCTGTTCAAGAAGAAGATAATTTTCTTCCCCGATTTCTTCTTTTATAAAAGCTTCTTTCGATCTTGCAAAAGGAAGATTGCCCAACAGATCATTTAAGGTTTTTTCGTATTCAGGATAATTCTGAGTGCTGTATTTTTTTACTTTAGCTATTTTGGCAGCTTCAGCAATCGCATCATTCAATCCGCCAATTTTATCAACCAAACCAATTTTTAAAGCCTCAGTTCCAGACCAAACTCTACCTTGAGCAATCGAATCAACCTGTGCAAAAGTCATTTTACGGCCTTCGGCAACATGGGTCACGAAAGTATTGTAGATTTTTTCAACGCCTTCTAAAGTAAAGGCTTTAAATTTGTCATCGACTGGTAAAAACGGACTGTAGTTTGCAGCATTCTCATGCGTTTTAACCTGCTCAGAATTGATTCCTAATTTGTTGGCCAATGGACTAAAGTTTGGCAGCATTCCGAAAACTCCAATAGATCCTGTAATGGTATTGTTTTCGGCAAATATTTTATTGGCGTTGCAGGCAATATAATAACCGCCAGAAGCAGCATAATTCCCCATAGAAACCACGACCGGTTTTACTTTTTTGGTAATTTCGATTTCTCTCCAAATTAAATCAGAAGTCAGTGCGCTTCCGCCTGGACTGTCGATTCTAAGAACAATAGCTTTAACGTCATCATTTTTTCGTGCTTCCTGCAAAGAACGACGCATAGAGCCTTCTCCAATAGTATTTACATCTCCTTCGCCGCTTCCAATTTCGCCTTGAGCATAAATAATGGCGATCTGATCTGTTGCACTATTGGCTAAAGCTGTTGTTATATTATTTTGAGTATAATCTGCAATCGAAATTTTATTGTAGTCTTCGTCTTTGTCTACTTTCAGCGCTTTTCTAATCGCATCATGATAAACATCTTCGTAAGCCACGATGTCTACTAAATGCTGCTGTTTGGCCATTTCAGGCGTTCTTGCCAGAAGTCCGTTTGCAATTTCATTTAGTTTAGGCAGCGGAATATTTCTGCTTTTTGCAATATCAGCAGAAACAGTCGCCCAAATAGAATTCAAAAGCGCAGTAATCTGTTCTCTATTGGCGTCGCTCATTTTATTTTCCAAGAAAGGTTCGACGGCACTTTTATATTTTCCGTGACGAATAACTTCCATGTGAATTCCTGATTTGTCCTGAAAATCTTTGAAAAACATAATTTCAGAAGAAAGACCTTTAAAATCAAGATCTCCCGCAGGATTTAAATAAACGGTGTTGGCAACAGAATTTAAATAATATTCTTTTTGAGAATAAGTGTTGGCATAAGCCCAAACAAATTTTCCAGATTTTTTAAAGCTTTCCAACGCATTTCTCAAATCTTTATATTGAGCAAGACCAAGAGAAGACTCATCATTTAAGATTGAAATTCCTTTGATGTTGTCATCTGTTTTTGCGGCTTCAATAGCGTTGATGACATCAGTCAGACCAATGCCTTTTTTGTCTGAAAAGACAGTTACCCAAGGGTCTTTGTATTTTCCAGCGTAGTCGTTTTTAATTTCTTTTAAATTCAATTCAATAACCGAATCAGATTTAACAGAAACGCTGTCGTCTCCGCCAAAAATGGCTCCAATAAAGATTACTCCAAAAAAGAAGAGCATAATAAATACAAAAATGCCAATTACTGTGGCAATTACATTTCCTAAAAACTTCATATGTATATTTTTTTAATAAGTAGCGAAAAAGGGCAAAATGTTACAAATAAGGACTCTAAATTTATGATTGAATTTGAGGCGTCGTTTCACAAATATATTGGTTAATTCTAAAATAGTTTTAGTTAATTTGCATTAATTATGAAATTACAGCATCAAGTCGTTTTATCGATAGGCAGCAACCAAGGCAGCAGACTAGAAAACATTCAGAAATGTATTGATTTAATACACCAAAATGTGGGAACTGTCATTCAGGTTTCAAAGCTTTACGAAACTCCTGCGTGGGGCTTTGAGAGCGATGCTTTTTATAATTGCGCACTTCTTTTGCATACGTATTCGTCTGCGCAAAAAATACTCAATCAGGTTTTAAAAGTCGAAAAAGAACTAGGAAGAATCCGTTTGAATCAAGAAGGATATCAATCTAGAATTATTGATATTGATTTGATTGCTTTTGATGCTGAAATAATTGATACAGAAAAACTACAAGTTCCGCATCCGCTAATGCAGAATAGGAATTTTGTTTTATTGCCAATGCAGGATTTAAAGCTAAATTGGAAGCATCCTATTTTGCAGAAAACGGTTTCAGAGCTAATTGCCATCACTCCAGACGATAGTGTGTGTACAGTGGTTCAGGATCTGAAAAGTCCGATTGTTGAAATTCCGTTAAACCAATTTAATTATGTTGCTTTTGAAGGCAATATTGGGGCTGGAAAAACGACTCTTGTACATAAAATTGCAGAAGATTTTAACGGGAAAATGGTTTTAGAAAGATTTGCAGACAATCCGTTTCTGCCAAAGTTTTACAAAGATCAAAGCCGATATGCGTTTCCTTTGGAAATGTCTTTTCTAGCCGATCGGTATCAGCAGTTAGCCGATGATTTGGCGCAGTTTGATTTGTTTAAAGATTTTATAGTTGCAGATTATCATATTTTTAAATCGCTGATTTTTGCAAAAATAACGCTTGCAGAAGATGAATATCGTTTGTATAGAAATCTATTCGATATTATTTACAAAGAAATGCCAAAACCAGATTTGTACATTTATTTGTATCAAAATACGGATCGTCTTCTTCATAATATCAAAAAACGCGGACGTGTTTACGAACAGAATATTGAAGCTGGATATTTAGAAAAAATCAATATTGGCTATTTGGAATACATAAAATCCCAAACCGATTTGAATGTTTTAATTATTGATGTTTCTGACCGTGATTTTGTGAAAAAACACGAAGATTATCTTTATATTCTGAATGAAATTAAGAAAAAGTTAGTTTAATGAGATAATTAGAAAATGTGTCAATTAGATCTAAGCATCTTGTTTTTAAATTATCTAATTGGCACATTTTCTAATTGAGATTATCTTTTTAATGTAAAATGTCCTCTTAAAACAGGCATTGAATCGTCTACTTTTAAAGCATACCAATAATCAGATGCAGGAAGCGGAACTTGATTTAAAGTGCCATCCCAGCTCATTTTGAAACGGCTTAATTGTACTATTAATTTTCCGTAGCGATCAAAAATTGTAACGACAGCCTGAGGATAGTTTTCCATTCCTGTTACTTCCCAAACATCGTTGTAGGTATCATTGTTGGGAGTAAAGAATGGAGGAAAAACAAGGACTACAAATTGTTTAGTAGTTCCCCCGCATCCACTTTTTTCTCGCGCATAAGCAGTTTGCAATCCGCCTGGGACATCGTAAAAAACAGTTGAATCTTGATAATTAACGCCATCAACAGAATACTCAAAATAGTCTTCTGCTGTTACAGGATAAATAATAGCTCTTGTTCCTTCAACATCTACGCGCGCAATCTGCGGAATCTTGTGTTCTTCTACTGTAATTTTTTTTGTACTTTGACAGCCTTCGGGACTTGTAACAAGAACGGTATATGTGCCTCCTTTGCTAACTGTAATTTGTTGGGAAGTTTCATTGGCATTTGACCATGAGTAGCTCATTCCGGAAATTCCTGCATCTAACATGATCGATTGGAACTGGCATAAAGGCAAAGTCTCGTCTGTAACAGCTGGCGGGGTATAAATTACAATGTTTACAGGAGTCCTGGTCGGATTTGTGCATCCATTATTTGATGCTTCGGCATAATAAGTTGTATTGGAAGAGATTGTTGGGGTTGTAAAAGTCGTTCCTTGAGATATAATTGTTTGGTCGGTTGCCGAAGCATACCAGTTTATAGTTCCAATATTTGAAGTTGCTTTAATCGTTAAAGATCCCGAACCGCATTTAGTATAAGTTTCTTGTTCTGCAATAGGAACTGCGGGAGTTTCGTATACAGTTGCTTTTACAGATTTGCGGTTAGATTCGCAGCCAGCATCAACATAATAAGTGGTAGTTGTGTTTATTGTTGGCGTTGTATAAGTTGGACCATTTGCTAATAAATTTCCTCCAATAGTGGCATCAAACCATCTAATTGCTGCTCCGGCAGTTGCAGTTGCATTGAAAGTGAAACTTCCAGAGACACAAACTGGGGTTGGGTCAATAGCAGGAGTCGCTACAGGAATAGTAATTTTTGTGCTGGCAGCAATTTGCAAAGTAGGTTCGCCTGGCATTCCTCCATATTCTACCACATACCCCTTTGGCTGATAATTACCACTGTTGTCTCCTGTATTTGATAAATCGTTCCAAGAGCCTCTTATTCCAAAACCCGGCTGAGTGATGTGGGCGTAATCTTCATCGCCTTGCTGGTTAGGTTCGCCAGTATTCCAAAAAGCATAATTCGGTGTCGAACCATTTGCATTTCCGTTCCAAAAAACCGTTCCAGATTCAGGACCCGTAACCCATTTCCAAATGCCTTCAGTTTCGGCATCGCTTCCTCCAATCCATCCCGTTCCAGAAGCTTGCTCACCAATTAATTTGGCTTCATCAGCAGATAATATTGTGGCTAAATATCCTTGGAGTCCATAATAGGTGCGGGCTGCCGCTGCATCTTTCGCAGATGTCCATGTTATTCCGATGCTTGGAACATATTCGTAATAATGCTGTGTAGAAGGCAGGTAATTAGCTTTGCCCATTGTTATAGAAAATGTCCTGATTCCAGAAGCTGTTGCAGAAGAATTTGTAAAGACGACGTCTTTAATGGCAGCAACAAAATCAGAATATAAAACATCAGCTCCAGTAGGACTGGTTAGTGTTAGTTTGCCAGCTGTTGCATCCCAATTTGTAGTAATAGTTGAGTGTGCAGCGGGATTTGAAAGTTCTAGTTTGTCAAGACCGCTAGAATAACCAGAAGAAATTTGAATATATATGGCTTCTGTTCCTGTTTCCGAAAGATCATGATCAATTCTAAAATCTGTTACAATGTTAATTGATGTCTGTGGACAGTAAAATTGGTCTCCCTGTGCAATAAGTTTTGGAGGATCAATTACGAAACTGCTTTTCTTTTGTTGTGTTTTTGAATGTGTGCCAGGTTTTGAGAAGTGTACATTCTTTTTGTTAAAAGTTTTTGTATTTTCATTTGAATTAGAAAAATTAAAACTTAAAACGGAAAATAAAACAGAAAAGAGTGTTAATTTGATATTCTTCATTCGCTAAAAATATCAATTAATTAACAATAAAAAAATAAATTTTTATTCAGGCCAATTTATTTTTTGAAACAAATCCCAAACCACAATTCCGGCACTTACAGAAATATTTAGAGAGTGCTTTGTTCCAAGCTGAGGAATTTCAATGCAGCCATCACATATTGCGACAGCCTCCTGAGACACGCCATAAACTTCGTTGCCAAAAACTAAAGCATATTTTTGGCCTTTTTCGATTTTGAAATCCTGAAGAAATACCGAACTTTCAACTTGCTCAATAGCCATTGTAAGCACATTTTTCTTCTTCAAATTTTCAATGGCTTCCAAAACATTCTCATGATGCTCCCAAGCAACAGTTTCGGTAGCGCCAAGAGCGGTTTTATGAATTTCTTTGTTTGGAGGAGTTGCGGTAATGCCGCATAAAATGATTTTTTCAATCAAAAACGCATCAGCTGTTCTAAAAACAGAACCAATATTGTGCAGACTTCGAATATCGTCTAAAACTAATATTAAAGGGGTTTTCTCCGATTTTTTAAAATCTTCAATTGATTTACGGTCTAGTTCGCTGTTTTCGAGTTTTCTCATTGTTTTAAATTCAAGTCATAAAAAAAGCTTCCAAAGATAAGGAAGCTTTTTCATTATTTTAAATGTTTTTCAGATTAGCTTTTTACTGGATCTGGTAAAACAGTACCTTTAATAGTAAGGATTTTTGTTGGCTGCCCTTCAGCGTTAGAAGTAACAGTTACTGTTTTTGTAAAAGCACCAACTCTGTCAGTAGCATATTTTACGCCAATAACACCTTTAGCTCCTGGAGCGATTGGTTCTTTTGGAGTAGTTGGAACAGTACATCCGCAAGATCCTTGAGTGTTTGTAATGATTAATGGTTTAGTTCCGTTGTTAACAAAAACAAACTCGCGTTTTCCATCAGCATTGTGAGCGATAGTTCCGTAGTCAATAGTTTCAGTTTCAAAAAGCATTCCTGCTCCTTCTACTTTAGCTACTTTAGCAGCTTTAGCTTTCTTAGTTGTTTGTGCATTTGTAGCCGTGATACCAGCAACAGCCAACATAGCGAATAAAATTATTTTTTTCATCTTTAAGGGTCTTTTTTTTAATGATAAACAAAGCTATATAAAATTCTTAAATCAGTAACTAAAAATATCTTAAAATATTTTAATTTTTGAAGCTTTCGATATGCCACTAAAAAATCATAAATTCGCTGTCTTAATTTTTTCATTTAAAATATAATAATTTGGCAGCTAAAGAGAAAGTGGTGAAGGAAACACCTTTAATGAAACAGTACAACGAGATCAAGAGTAAATATCCTGATGCCTGTCTGCTTTTCAGAGTAGGAGATTTTTATGAAACCTTCGGAGAAGACGCCATTAGAGCTTCTAAAATTTTAGGGATTACTTTAACTAAAAGAGGAGCAGGGTCTGATACCGAAACAGCATTGGCTGGGTTTCCGCATCATTCTGTAAATACATATCTGCCAAAGCTCGTAAAAGCAGGACTTCGCGTAGCGATTTGCGATCAGTTGGAAGATCCGAAAATGACTAAAACTATTGTAAAAAGAGGTGTTACGGAGCTTGTGACTCCTGGCGTTTCTTTGAATGATGAGGTTTTACAGTCAAAATCAAATAACTTCTTAGCGTCTGTTTATTTTGCTAATAAAAATATCGGAATTTCATTTTTGGATGTTTCGACAGGAGAGTTCTTAACGGCTCAGGGAAATGCAGAATATATTGATAAACTGTTGCAGAACTTTAATCCGAGCGAGGTTTTAGTTCCGAAGCATAATAAAAATGATTTTAAAACTGCTTTTGGGGAAGATTTTCATAGCTTTTTCTTAGAAGATTGGATTTATAAAGAAGATTATGCTTTAGAAACATTGACAAAGCATTTTCAGACCAATTCCTTAAAAGGATTTGGTGTTGAAGAACTAAAAGAAGGAATTATTGCTTCTGGAGCGATTTTGTATTATTTGTCGGAGACGCAGCACAATCGCGTGCAGCATATTACGGCGATTCAGCGTATTGCAGAAGATGCATACGTTTGGATGGATCGTTTTACGATTCGAAACCTGGAACTGTATCACAGCTATAATCCAAATGCAGTGACGCTTTTGGATGTGATCGATAAAACGCTTTCTCCAATGGGAGGACGTTTGTTAAAGCGTTGGCTGGCATTGCCTTTGAAAGATGCCAACAAAGTAAAAAGCCGACATGAAGTCGTAGCATATTTAAAATCGAATCCTGAAATCCTGCATAATATCCAATATCAGATTAAACAGATTTCAGATTTAGAGCGTTTAATTTCTAAAATCGCTGCAGGAAAAGTGTCTCCAAGAGAGATTGTGTATCTCAAGGAATCTCTGGATGCTATTATTCCAATTAAAACCCTTGCGCTCGAAAGTCCGCAAGAAGCGGTTAAGGTAATTGGAGATAGTTTGCACGCGTGTGATCTGCTGCGCGAAAAAATTAAAACTACCTTAAATCAAGACGCGCCAGTTGCAATTTCGAAAGGAAATGCAATTGCAAGCGGAATTAATGAAGAGCTGGATGAGCTGCGCGCGATTTCAACTTCAGGAAAAGAATTCTTGGAAGGAATCGAAAAAAGAGAATCTGAAAGAACTGGAATTTCTTCATTGAAAATTTCTTTTAATAATGTTTTCGGATATTATATCGAGGTTAGAAATACCCATAAAGATAAAGTTCCGGAAGAATGGATTCGTAAGCAGACCTTGGTAAATGCAGAGCGTTATATAACTGAAGAGTTAAAAGAATACGAAACCAAAATTTTAGGAGCAGAAGAAAAAATCTATAAAATCGAAAGCGAGCTTTTTGAGCAATTAGTAGCTTGGATTTCTACTTATATCAAGCCTGTTCAGATGAATGCGTATTTGGTTGCGCAGCTGGATTGTTTATGTTCGTTTACACAAATGGCTGTCGAAAATCAATATGTGCAGCCTGAAATTGATGAAACATTCGAATTGGATATTAAAAACGGAAGACACCCTGTAATTGAAAAACAATTGCCTGTTGGTACCCCTTATATTGCCAATGATGTTTTCTTAGATCGAGAAACGCAGCAGATTATTATGATTACTGGACCAAATATGTCGGGTAAGTCGGCTATCTTGAGGCAAACGGCTCTAATTGTGCTTTTGGCTCAAATGGGAAGTTTTGTGCCTGCTGATAGTGTTAGAATGGGAATCGTGGATAAGATTTTTACCAGAGTTGGTGCATCAGATAATATTTCGATGGGCGAATCTACTTTTATGGTCGAAATGAATGAAACGGCTTCTATTTTGAATAATATTTCAGACAGAAGTTTGGTGTTGTTGGATGAGATTGGAAGAGGAACAAGCACCTATGACGGAATCTCGATTGCATGGGCAATTGCAGAATTCCTGCACGAGCATCCAGGAAGAGCAAAAACGCTTTTTGCTACGCATTATCATGAATTGAACGAAATGACAGAATCGATGCCGAGAATCCAAAATTTCAATGTTGCGGTAAAAGAGCTTAAGGATACTGTCTTGTTTGTTAGAAAGCTAGTGAAAGGAGGGAGTGCCCATAGTTTTGGAATTCACGTTGCAAAAATGGCCGGAATGCCTCAACTGGTTATTTCAAAAGCACAAAAGCTTTTAAAGAAATTAGAAAAAAATCATTCAAGCGATGCTTTGAACGGAATAAAATCGGCAAACGAGGAAATGCAGATGAGTTTCTTTAATTTGGATGATCCTTTGCTGGAAGAAATAAAAGAAGAGATTCTGAATCTCGACATTAATGCAATAACACCAGTCGAAGCGTTAATGAAGCTGAATGAGATCAAAAGAATGCTGATTAAAAAATAAAATTCAAAATTTTTTCAATTTTAAACTTTAGGTTATCAGAACGTTATAAAATAAGTCGATTTTTTTTTGAAAAAACGCTTGTGTAATTGAATAAATGTCCTAAATTTGCACTCGCAATACGAAACAAATCAAGTGTTGCAGTTCTTAATAAAATTTGAAAATGCGAAAATAGCTCAGTTGGTAGAGCGCGACCTTGCCAAGGTCGAGGTCGCGGGTTCGAGCCCCGTTTTTCGCTCTAAAACCATACAATGCTCGGATGGTGAAATTGGTAGACACGCTGGACTTAAAATCCAGTGAACAGCAATGTTCGTGCGGGTTCAAGTCCCGCTCTGAGTACGAAAGCCTCTTCTTTTGAAGAGGCTTTTTTTATTTGCAGACTTGCAGGTAATAAATTTACGCAGTAAATTTATCAGAATCTCAGAATCTCAAGAAAAATCTAAAATCAACAATCTTTAAAATCTAAAATTTATAAATGGGTGCTTTTGTAATTAGCAAACGATTTAATGATGAGTATAAGTTTACATTTACTTCTCGAAAAGGAAAAGTAATTTTTACAAGTTTAAGTTATGAATTGAGGTTTGAGTGTGAAGAGGATATTGAGAAGTTTAAAGCGAATATTGAACTTGCGAAATTTTTGAAATTTAAAGGCTCTGGAGGGAAGTATTTTTTTAAATTGATGTTGGGTGATGTTCATTTTGCTACAAGTCGAAAATACAGTACAGAATTGCTTTTGCAGAAGGGAATAAAAGAAATTGTCACATATTCTTCTAGATCGGAGATTTTGGATTTTTCTTCCAGTGAATCGATTTTTGGCGATGAGGGGTTGGAGGAAGAGTTGGAAGAGGCGGCGGAGTAAGAAAGGGGTAGTAGTAATGAATAAAAAAAGCGTTTGCAAGTGCAAGCGCTTTTTTTGTTTGAAATGGATTAATTAAAAAAAAAATAATCACAAAAAAAAAACCATCTAAAAAGATGGTTTTAAAATCGTTAGAATTTAGGTTCTAATTATTTTTTTACTTCTTCTACTTTAGCAGCAGCAGAATCAACTTTAGCAGCAGCAGAATCAACAGTTGCAGCAGCAGAATCAACAACAGCAGCAGCTGAATCAACAGCAACAGCAGTAGAATCTACAGCAGGAGCTTCAGCAGCAGCGTCAGCTTTTTTACAAGATACAACAGTTAATACAGCAACAACAGCTAAACTTAAAAATACTTTTTTCATCTTACTTTATTATAAAAGGTTAATTATTAATTCGTGGCAAAGATATAAATTTTTTAATATGTAAAATATTTTTTCACTTTTTTTTTAAAATATTTTCCTTGCTCACGTTTATCTTATTTATCAAAGAATATGCCAAAATTATAAAATTTTCTTAAATTATCTAATTTATCGCTTAAATATTTTTTTATTGAAAATTCCTTATAAAAACGAGCTGTTTTGTTTCTCTGGCTTACGGTTTGTTTTGTTTTTTAAGACTATTTGTTTTAATTTTTTAAAAGCGAAAATGAGTCCTTATTGTTTGTTTTTATAATTTAATGCTTTAAATCTGTGCAAAAGACTACGATATGCGTTTCATAATTGTCTCAGTAGCTCCCTTGTTGTTTTGGATAAAAGATCTGCAGATTTTGCTTTTTTCTTCTAGAAAGCTGTTGTCATTTAATAATCGGTCAAGAATTTCTTTTAGCTCTGCGATAGTTGAAATTGGCATACAGCCGCCAATGTCGACTAAATCAATTGCTTCTGCGAAATTTGAATAATTTGGACCTATTACAATTGGAATGCCGAAAGTGGCAGGCTCCAATATATTATGTATTCCAGGATTTCCAAATCCGCCGCCTACATACGCGATGGTTCCGTAACTATATATTTTAGTTAGGATTCCAATAGTGTCAATTATAAAAACATTGTAATTAGACAGGTTTTTATTTTCTTTTTCTGAGAATAAAACTGTCGATTTTGTGATTTTTGATAGAAGATCTGAAATTTGATCAGGCTTGATATTGTGCGGTGCAATTATAAATTTTACATTATCAGGTGCTTGGTTGATGTATTCCGCAATTAAAGCTTCATCTTTTGGCCAAGAACTTCCAATGACAATCGTGGGTTGGTTGTTTTTGAAATTTTCAACATAATCCAATCGATTATCTCGCTCTAAAATGGCGTTTACACGATCAAAACGAGTATCACCGGAAACAATTACATTTTTAAAGCCAAGACTTTCTACTTTTTGTTTCGATTTTTCGTTTTGAACAAAGAAATAAGTGAAAGCATTCAGCGCTTTTCTATAAAATCCTCCGTACCATTTAAAAAACATTTGATTATCTCTGAAGATTCCCGAAATCAAATAAGTCGGAGTTTTGCTTTTTTCTAATTCCTTTAAATAGTTTAGCCAAAATTCGTACTTAATGAAAAAAGCGAGTTCAGGATGAGCTAGTTTTAAAAATCTTTTTGCATTGCTTTTTGTGTCAAGCGGTAAATAAATGGTAGCATCAGCAACTGTGTTGTTTTTACGCACTTCGTATCCAGATGGTGAAAAAAAGGTTACAATTATTTTATGGTTAGGATATTTTTCTTTGATTTTTTCGATAACAGGAAGTCCTTGCTCATATTCTCCTAGAGAAGCAGAATGAAACCAGATCGTTTTGTCTTGAGGGTTTATTTTTTCTTCTAAAATTGAAAAAACATTTTTTCGACCCTCAACAAAAAGCTTAATTTTCGGACTAAATAATGCTATGATTTTAAGGAAAAAACCTGCTAAAGAAACGGCTAAATTGTATAAAAAAAGCATGTAATAATTTTTGAGGCTAAATTACATTTCTTTCGACTATTTTCATTGGTTTGAAGCTATTAATAACTATTTTTGTTCCTCCTTTTAGAGATTTCTGCCTAAAATACAGCGTCTTTAATTTTTTTAAATACATTCAAAAATGAAAAAAATACAAATGGTTGACTTAAAAAGTCAATACGAAAAAATAAAATCTACTGTAGATGCTTCAATTCAGGAAGTTTTGGATACCAATACTTACATCAACGGACCTTTGGTTCATCAGTTTCAGAAGAATCTGGAGGATTATTTAGGGGTAAAGCACGTGATTCCATGTGCAAATGGTACGGATGCGTTGCAGATTGCGATGATGGGCTTGGATTTAAAGCCAGGTGATGAGGTAATTACGGCCGATTTTACTTTCGCAGCTACAGTTGAGGTTATTGCTTTGTTGCAGTTAACTCCAGTACTTGTTGATGTTGATTTGCATAATATGAATATTGATATCGAGGCGATTAAAAAAGCAATTACACCAAAAACAAAAGCAATTGTTCCGGTACATTTATTTGGTCGTGCTGCTAATATGGATGCTATTATGGAAATTGCTGCAGAGCACAATTTATACGTAATCGAAGATAACGCACAGGCAATTGGAGCTGATTATATTTCAAAATCGGGTTCAAAAGTTAAAGTGGGTACAATTGGTCATGTTGCGGCAACTTCATTCTTCCCGTCTAAAAACTTAGGATGCTATGGAGACGGAGGAGCAATTTTTACAAACGACGATAAACTGGCGCACATCATCCGCGGAATCGTAAACCACGGAATGTACGAGCGTTACCACCACGATGTTGTAGGTGTAAATTCACGTTTAGACAGTATTCAGGCTGGGGTTTTAAATGCAAAATTGCCTTTGCTTGACGAATATAATAAAGCACGTCGTTTGGCGGCAACAAAATACAATGCAGCTTTCGCTGGAAATGCAAAAATCATTACGCCAGATTTTGATGCAAACGAAAATGATCACGTTTTTCATCAATATGTGTTGAGGATTCTAGATGCTGATCGTAATGCTTTAATGCAGCATTTATTGAATAAAGGAATTCCTTGTGCAATTTATTACCCAATTCCGCTTCATTCTCAAAAAGCATATTTGGATCCTCGTTATAAAGAGGAGCAGTTCCCAGTTACAAATCAATTGGTGCAAGAAGTAATTGCTTTGCCAATGCATACTGAACTTGATGACGAACAAATTAAATTTATTACCGATTCTGTTTTAGAATTTTTAAATAAATAAAAAGCTTAAACTAAATAACCACTAGAAAAACAACCGCAAAATGAAAGTATTAGTAACAGGAGGATTAGGATTTATCGGTTCTCACACCGTAGTCGAATTGCAGAATGAAGGCTTCGAAGTTGTGATTATTGATAATCTTTCGAATTCTTCAGAAGATGTTTTAAAAGGAATTACAGCCATTACAGGAAAAACGCCTTTATTCGAAAAAATTGATTTAAGAGAAAAAAGCGACGTTCGGGATTTCTTTAAAAAACATAACGATGTTACTGGAGTAATTCATTTTGCAGCTTCAAAAGCAGTTGGCGAAAGTGTTGAACAGCCTTTGCTGTACTATGAAAACAACATTAGCAGTTTGGTTTATCTTTTACAGGAATTACAGCAAAAACCTGAAGCAAGTTTTATTTTCAGTTCTTCTTGTACGGTTTATGGTCAAGCCGAAAAAATGCCGATTACAGAAGACGCTCCGGTTCAGACTGCAATGTCTCCTTATGGAAATACAAAACAGATCGGAGAAGAGATTATTACTGATACAGCTAAAGTCACTAATATCAACGCTATTTTGTTGCGTTATTTTAACCCTGTTGGAGCGCACGAATCAGTAGAAATTGGAGAATTGCCATTGGGAGTTCCTCAAAATTTAGTGCCATTTATTACGCAAACAGGTGTTGGTTTACGTAAAGAATTATCGGTTTTTGGAAACGATTATCCAACTCCGGACGGAACTGCTGTTCGTGATTATATTCACGTTGTAGATTTGGCAAAAGCGCACGTAATTGCTTTACAGCGTTTATTGAATAAAAAGAATTTAGCGAAAGTTGAAACTTTCAATTTAGGAACAGGAAAAGGAAGTTCTGTTTTGGAAGTCATTCATAGTTTTGAAAAAGTCAGCGGTAAAAACTTGCCTTATAAGATGATGCCTCGTCGTGAAGGAGATATTACGGAAGCTTACGCAAATACAGATAAGGCAAATAATGTTTTAGGATGGAAGGCTGAACTAAGTCTGGACGAAGCAATGGCAAGTGCCTGGAAATGGGAACAAAAAGTTAGGAATAAGTAATTTTTATTAAAAATTATAAATTTTTAAAATCCCAGATTATAGTAATATAGTTTGGGATTTTTTTTTTACGGTACTTTATTTATGAAACAAACTTTAGATTATAAATTAATTTTTGCCCTTGCAGCGGTTGGAATTGTATGGGGCACAACGTTTTTAGGAATTCGCGTTGCAGTCGAGACTATTCCGCCCTGGTTTGTAACTTCAATTCGTCAGGGATTAGCGGGATTGATCATGATGACTATTTTATTGTTTAAAAGTGAATTGAAATGGATTGGCTGGGAGAATTTGAAACAGCAGCTTATTCCGTCAGTTTTGATGATAGTAATTGCGAATGGTTTTACCACAATTGCAGAGCAGACCATACCAAGCGGATTAGCATCAGTGATTAGTGCTTTGTCTCCAATTCTTATTTTTCTGGGCAGTATTTTATTTGGACTGCAAAAAATGAGTTTTAGAGGTTTTATGGGTGTCATAATTGGATTTTCTGGAGTTGTTTTCATATTCAAAGACGGACTGGCATCCTTTTTAGATGCTGATTACAGAACCGGAATGATGTTTATGGGATTTGCAATTCTGGCTTGGGCAGCCGGGACGATTTATACCAAAACGCACGCTAATAAATCGAATAACATTATCCTTAATTTATTTTATCAGTTTACAATGGCATCTAGCATCCAGCTGGTTTTGGCTTGCATTTTTTCACCCAATCCAGATTTCAGTTCATGGAGTCTGAGAAGCATTGGTGCAGCTTTGTACCTGTCCATTTTTGGTTCGGTGATTGCTTTTTTCTGTTATAATTATGCGCTAAAACACGTTACGGCAGTTCAGGTTTCTATTTTGTCCTATGTAAATACTATAATTGCGGTTTTTTTGGGTTGGTTGCTTTTAGATGAAGTCATTACAATCGATTTTATTATTGCGACAGCTCTGATAATTCTCGGAGTTTTTATTGTGAATTATAAGAAGAAAGAAAAGAAAGCTAAATAAATTTTAGTTCAATTTATTTTGTAAATTTGTAAGAATAAAAATGTAGGAATAATGAGCTTGGATAAAAAAAATAAAAAAAATGATAAGGTTGAAGAGCCAAGTGTAGAATACGAAGTTCAAAAACCAAAATTCAAAGGAATAGACCCTGAAACTTTTGATTTTGATGCAGAGTTTGCAAAAGGATTGACTCCTGAACAAGCAAAAGCAGAATCGATTAGAAGAATTAGAGAATGGTGGGGAAAATAGGAATTATTTATACGCCAGAAGTAATACGATATTTAGACGATTTGGTTGTAGCTTTATATAAAGAAGAATATTTTGGCTTCATAGAATCTGCGGAAGAATATGTTTCTAATATTTACGATGCTGTTACGGAAAGAATAAAGAGATTTCCTCAAAAGAAAACCCCGCATTCACTGCAATATTTAGGAGCTAATTATATTTTTTATAAAACAAATGCCAGGACAACTTGGTATGTATTTTTTGAAAAAAGCAATCAAAATTATCTGATTACTGGAATTCTAAATAATTACAGCGAAGAAGTAAAAGATTTATAAAACAAAATCCTCATAAACTAACCAAAGTCTATGAGGATTTTTTATTTATACAGTCAATAACTGATCACTAAAAACTGAATACTGAACACTTAAAATTAAGCATTAGCAACAGCGGCTTCTTTATCAATTTTGTTAATCAAACCAGTTAAAACTTTTCCTGGACCAACTTCAGTAAATAAAGTAGCGCCGTCAGCGATCATTTGCTGTACAGATTGTGTCCATTTTACCGGAGCTGTCAACTGAATGATTAAGTTCTTTTTAATTTCGTTTGCATCAGAAACCGCGTTTGCAGTTACGTTTTGGTAAACAGGACAGCTTGGAGTAGAGAACGTAGTTGCCTCAATTGCAGCAGCCAATTCTTCTCTTGCTGGTTCCATCATTGGGGAGTGGAAAGCACCACCAACAGGCAAAATTAAAGCACGTTTTGCTCCTGCAGCTTTCATCGCTTCGCAAGCTTTTTCAACTGCTGAAGTTTCGCCAGAAATTACCAATTGCCCAGGGCAGTTGTAATTAGCAGCAACCACAATACCATCGATAGAAGTACAAACTTCTTCGACAACATTATCAGCCAAGCCTAAAACCGCAGCCATTGTTGATGGAGTAATTTCGCAGGCTTTTTGCATTGCCAAAGCACGTTGAGAAACTAATTTAAGACCATCTTCAAAAGATAAAGTTCCGTTAGCAACCAAAGCCGAAAATTCTCCTAATGAATGTCCTGCAACCATTTCTGGTTTGAAATCTTCTAAAGTTTTAGCTAAAATAACAGAGTGTAAAAATACTGCTGGCTGAGTTACTTTAGTTTCTTTTAGTTCTTCGGCAGTGCCTTCAAACATGATATCTGTAATTCTAAAACCTAGAATTTCATTAGCTTTTTCGAATAATTCTTTGGCTAAAGCCGAATTTTCATAAAGGTCTTTGCCCATTCCTGTGAACTGCGCGCCCTGACCCGGAAATACGTATGCTTTCATTTGTCTAATTTGTTTTTTATTTTTTTGAATTGAAAATTAGCTTCAATTGAAAGGCAAAAATAATACTTTTTTACTTCGTATAATCCTTAAACATATAAATCCATGCTAATCTAGAAAATCGGAGGTTAAAAGGTGTGAGTAAAGTGATAGAAACAGCAATAATCGGGAGGATTCTTAAATCGAAATTTTTCTCAAAGAAAAACTGTGCAATACAATACGTTGCAATTCCTTGAGCAACAGTCAGTCCGTAGTTTACGTACATCGCGCCAAAGAAATAACCAGGCTCTTTTTGGAATTTATAATTGCAATGGCTACAATATTCATTCATTTTAGGAAAACTGAAATTCAGAAAGATATTTTTATCGGTAAAAACTTTTCCTTTATGACAAACAGGACATTCGTTTTTTAAAATATGAGTTAATGCGCTTGACATGATATTGTTAATTTTTGTTTATACAAAGGTAATTCAGAGCATAATGAAAGTCTTTTTAGTATCTTCGCTTATTGTAGCACAATAAAGACATTTTGAGTTAAATTCTAAAAAAATAAATTCCAAATCCCAAATTCCAAAATCCAAATCGTAGAGTGGTATTTTGTAATCAGAAAATAAGAAATAGTATTTGTTATGAAGAAATACCCCATTTATAGTGTTCAGAATTTCAGTTGCAACGATATTCACCGTGATTTTTATGTAAATACTTTCAAAGAACATTTAAAAAGCCACAGTTTTGTCGAAGAACCGCATCGGCATGATTCGTATTTGATGGTTTTTTTTACCAAAGGCTCAGGATTGCATGAAGTCGATTTTGATCAATTCGAAATTAAAAGAGGAAGCCTGTTTGTATTACAGCCTGGGCAAATGCATCATTGGAATCTGTCTGAAGATATTGAAGGTTTTGTCATTATTTTTTCTCAAGAGGTGTACAATCTGTATTTCGGACAAAAGAAAATCAACGATTATAATTTTTATCATTCCATTCAAAACCGACCAGAAATGGTTTTTGAAGAAAAGGAAATTCCAAAAATCCTTCCGTATTTTGATCTGCTGATTCAGGAAAATAGGCAAAGCAATAAATATCATTTAGACAAATTGTTGAATTTATTGGATTGCATTCATATCGAAGTAGCCAGAAAATATAGCGAAACCTACTCGCATCAAACCCATTCGTACAATATCAAAATCAACAAGTTTGAATCGCTTTTAGAAGAACATTTCAGAACACAAAAACTGCCGTCGTTTTATGCAGAAAAACTAAATATCACATTGAAACATTTAAATAGAATTTGCAATGAAATTCTTCAAAAAACGGCTACACAAGTAGTCATAGACAGAGTTGTTCTCGAAATAAAAAGAATGCTGATCGACAAGCAATTGGCAGTAAACGAAGTAGCTTTTAAAGTAGGTTACGAAGATTACTCGTACTTCTCAAGATTCTTCAAAAAACAAACCGGAATGTCGCCAACAGAATTTAGAAATACCGTGCGTTGATTTTTTCCGCCACGAATTCACGAATTATTTTTATTAATCGTTGGATATTTTTTTGGTTTCACGCAGATTTAGCAAATTTGTGCAGATTAAAATAAATTTGCGCAAATTTGCTAAAATCATTTTAAATCTGCCTGAAATAAAAAATAATTCGTGAATTCGTGGCGGAAAAAACAAAAAGCCCTGCGAGTAAACGCAGGGCTTTTAACCAACCAATTAAATCTAAAACCAATAGATTAAGCTTGTTTTACAAATTGTAATTCAATGTTCAAACGAACCTCTTCACCTACTAAAACACCACCTGTTTCAAGAGCTGAGTTCCAGTTCAAACCCCAATCTTTACGATTGATTTTTCCTTCTATGCTTAAACCTACTTTTGTATTTCCCCAAGGATCAGTCATGATTCCGCTAAATTCAACTGGGAATTTTACTGTTTTAGAAACACCTTTAATGTCTAAATCTCCAGTTAATTCAAATTCACCATCATTAATTTTTTTGAAAGCAGAAGATTTGAAAGTTAATTTCGGATGATTCTCAGCGTCAAAGAAATCACCACTTCTTAAATGTCCGTCACGATCAGCGTTTGCAGTGTCAATTGAAGCGATATCAGCAGAAAAACTGAAATCTGCATTATCAAAACTTTCTCCTTCTGTGCTTGCAGAAGCTTCGTAAGTTCCAAATTTACCTGAAACATTTGTAAACATCATGTGTTTAACTTTAAAACCAATTTCTGAGTGTGTTGGGTCAATTGACCATTTTGTAGTTGCCATAATTTTATTTTTTTAAATAATTAATTTGTTTCATTTTGATAGGACAAAGTTACGGTGACAGTTGTCCTGGAGCACTTAACCTAGATTAAGAAATGTAAAAGACCTAACAGTCCCGAAGCTTCGGGATAAAACCTGTTAGGTCTCTCGCATTATTTTTTATTCATATAAAATGTCAGCGCTCCCGACGGACATTTATTAACAGCCGAAATTATTTTCTCCGTTGTAGATTGATTCGGAGTAATCCACGGTTTTTCTTTTGGGCGAAAAACATCCGGATTATTTTTTACGCAATTGGCAGAATGAATGCATTTTCCAGATTGCCATACAATCGTTACTTCGCCGTTTGTGTATTCTTTAGTGAGGTTATTTGGATTCATGGTTTGAAATTTTAAGAGTTAGTTTAATTTGAAAATTAGGCCAATTTTTTTACTTATAAAATTAGTCTTTCTTTTTTGAAATGGAATAAAAAAAGAAACGATAATAATCTGATTTCCAGATTTGTTATCGTTTCAAAGTACAGGTATTAATTGTTTTTGTTTGAATTAATAATTCATCGGAATGTCCATTAATAAAAACTCAGCATCTGTATTGGCTTTAATGTTTAAAGTGTCAGTTCCTGAAATTCCAACCGCGTCACGAGTGTTCAATTCCTGACCGTTGATGGTTACATTTCCTTTCAAAACGAAAGCATAAACGCCGTTTCCTTCTTTTTTGATTTTATACTCAGTTGCTATTCCGGCATCAAAATTCCCCATATTGAACCAAGCATCCTGATGAATCCAAACTCCGTCATCATCTGCATTTGGAGATAAAACCTGAGACAATTTATTATGTCTGTCGGCAACATCCAAAGTAATTTGCTGATAACGTGGTGTCACGTTTCTTTTGTTAGGAAACAACCAGATTTGCAACAATTTAGTCTGCTGATCCGCATTCGGGTTAAACTCACTATGCTGAATTCCAGTTCCGGCGCTCATCACCTGAATGTCTCCATTTTTAATGATTTCAGTATTTCCCATGCTGTCTTTATGAGCCAAATCACCTTCAAGCGGAATTGTAATAATTTCCATATTATCATGAGGATGCGTTCCAAAACCCATTCCGGCCGCAATCGTATCGTCATTCAATACGCGAAGCGCCCCAAACTGAATTCGATCCGGATTGTACCAGCTCGCAAAACTAAAACTGTGATAAGCGTTCAACCATCCATGATTTGCGTTTCCTCTTGATTCTGCTTTGTGCAATACTATATTTTCCATGATTTTGTCTTTTATTGATTTTGATAGTACAAAGATACGGTCGATGTAGAGGAAAAGCACTTAATGTAGATTAAGTTCTTTAAAGTGCTGAGTTTTTGAGCGGCTATCCCGAAGCTTCTGCACTGATGTTTTTTTGAAGCAGAAAATTTGGTTTTCAAAAGACGTCTAGTCCCGCTATCCGTTTCAATCTTTTGTGGTGAACCCCACCACAAAAGGATTTTCACTTCTATCGGGGCTAAATTAGAAGTTTCATTTTTACAAGAAACATATATTTCCAATCTAACCTTTGCAACGGATTTCAATCCGTTGCTACAAAATAAATCATCCCTACGGGATTTTTACAAGGAAGTTCCGAAGGAGCCAAACATATTGTAGGGATGGATTTTAATCCATCCTACGTATGAAGCTCGACAAAGAGGTAAATTTTAGAGAAAGAACCACACAGTTTGTCATTCCGAGGAACGAGGAATCTCCACAAGTAACTCGACAAAGATTGGTGTACTATTCTTCTAAGTTTCCATCAGGATATTTATAAAACTCTAAATCCAAGAGTTCTAATTTTGCATTTATTTTTTCATCGTTAAGTTCTTCAACTTCTCGATTTTGGAGTTTTTTAATCAAATCTTCGCTAGGTAGTTTTTTCGGATTAATTAAATTAATTGCCGATTCAAGAATTTTTGCGGTTTTAAATTTTTTATTTTTCTTCAATGCTTTTAATGTTTCAAAGCAATTTTGCCCACTAGAATTAAAAAAGTATTGATTAAATCCGCCATTATTTACTTCTGCCTCTAATTCTTCAATATAAGCTGTAGGACTTGAAATATTAGTTTGCTCTTTATCTGACGCAATTTGGCTTAAACAACTTGAAAATGTCATTAATAATAGGAGTAAAATTGAATTGAATAATTTCATTGTTTATAGTTGTGAATTTTACTTTGTCGAGCTACTTGCGGAGATCTCTCCTTCGTCGAGATGACAAGATTGTGTTTAAAAATAAAACTTTACGACTTAACGATATTATTAAAGAGGTCTATTATTTAATCCTAACCAATCTCCCTTTTCCAACAATTTCATCCAAGTAATTCGCAGACGAACTATTTTTATTATGCATGAAAAAAGGAATCGTATCTTTTGTAATCTGATCTTTTTGAATACTGATAATCAAATCCGTATTAATAAAGTTATCCAGTAATATTACATTGCCATAAGAGATTTTTCCTTTTGGTAAA
Organism: Flavobacterium sp. TR2; assembly: GCF_025252405.1. Lineage (NCBI taxonomy): Bacteria > Pseudomonadati > Bacteroidota > Flavobacteriia > Flavobacteriales > Flavobacteriaceae > Flavobacterium > Flavobacterium sp. TR2. The sequence continues at coordinate 1,873,835 of NZ_CP104307.1, forward strand.
TATTTGTTGTCAAAAGCAAAAACACTATCCTTAAAAGTGATTTTATCTTTTTGAATATAAGCGCCATCCTCTTCAATCAAATAATGGTACCGACCATTAAGATGGCTTGTTTGCTGGTTGAAACCGATAAAAAACAAGGTTATTAGTAAAGCAAAATATTTCATAATGGTTTAACTGTATTGATTCATGAACTGCTGTACAACTGCATCTGTGTTCTCATTTCGTTTTTTTCTTTCCAGGACAATCGGCGGGGCTGCTCTTTCTAAACAGTCTTTTACGGCGCAAGTTTCGCAAGTTACGCCAACAATTCGTTTCACCAAAGGTTTTCCGTCAATGAGCTTGAATTTCTTTTTCATGGTCGGATTGATCAAAATTCCAACAGAAATACTTCGAATAGTATCATGCAGAAAAGGATCTTTCGTAGCCGATGAAAAAACCAAATATTCGTTGCCGCTATTGGCATAACTGGATATCTGCGCATCAAAAAAATGAGGTTTGTTTTGTTTGATCGCCTCGTCAATTGTTTTCATCGAAACCCATCTTCTGCAATAATGCTCATTGGTTTCATTCGCGTGCGGTTCCTGCTGATGCGTAATGTGAAGTTCTTTATTTATCTGATAAAAATCAGAACCAATTTTGTGAGATAATCTTAAAAAGAATAAGTTTTTCAACTGAAAATCTTTCGGCAATAAATTGGTCAATCGCTGATAAAATGATTCAGGCGAAACTTCAAAACTTTCAATTAATTGAACAAATTCTTCCGGTTTTGGATTTTCATTTTCTAAAAAAGAATTGATTTTATCTACAACCAATTTTCTCGGCAACAGTAAAGCACCGGCAAAGTAAGAAGCGTAAAAATTATTCAGAACCTGATCGAAATTTTCAAACTTAATCCAGCTGAAAGTCAGCAATCGATCAGAAATTTTTAGATAATTATAGGCTATTTCTTTAGCTAAAATAAAAGCTTTTTGCGGATCATCCAGTTCGGTTGAAAGCAATAAAGTTCGGCTTTTAGGGACATAAATAGAACGCAGATCGCCCAAAGCTTCCTGATCTGTAAAAGCGATTTCTTTTATGTTGTATTCGTATTCCTCTTTTAAAATCGCTTCCAGTTCTTCAATGCTTATTTTTGAGTCCAAATTGATTTGAAACGACTTCGAAAACGCAATTACTTTTTCTTCTAAATCTTCAAAATAATTGCTGTGCGCTTCCTGATACGAACGCAAAGCGGCCAAAAAGAAACTTTCGCGGCTTAAATTATAATGCTGTGCAATTTCGATAATCGTGCTGATAAACGCATTGACTTTTGCGGGAGCATTGGCAATAATATCAATTAAATCAGCCTCCTGAATCCCGAAAAGCTCTAGCGGAATTTCTTTTAAAATACCTGATTTTAAGATTTCACCAATTGGAGCAAGGTTGTTATCGAGTTTTAAAGAAACCATTTGGTCATAAGTCACGTCCAAATGTTTGCATAAAAGCAAAACTTTATCCGCTTTCGGATATTTTTTTCCTTTTTCAATCTCGTTTAAATATGATTTTGAAAGATTGGTCAGTTTGGCTAAGCCAAAAAGTGATAGGTTTTTTTGAGTACGAACCTGTTTCATTTTTAGCCCAAAAATCAGCTTTATATAGTCTTTTTCGATATCCATAATTCAAATGTAAGTAATCTAAAAATAATCGCCAAAAAAATATTTTTAAAATTTAGCGAACGTTCGCTTGTTTTGTAAAAAACTTTTTTATAACATTGTATCGTTGAAACTTGTTAATTATGAATTAGTTATGATTGAGTTGTTTTGGCGAAATAAAAACAATAAACAGAAAATCTGTTTTTAAAAATTAAAAATTAAAATCTGCAGCTATGAAAAACCAATTAGAGATCACTGAAATGGCTATAGAATTCCTGGCCGACAAAAAGCTTGCTTATCCAAAAATCTGGACAGAAGAAGCCACTGCGTTTATTATCGAATTGCATAAAAAATTCGAATCGCAAAGAAAATTACTGCTTTTACAGAGAGAACAGAAACAAGTCACTTTTGATCAGGGAATCCTGCCGGTTTTTATTCCGGAAACCAAAAGCATCAGAGAAAGTAATTGGACAGCTGGAGAAATTCCGAACGATTTATTGGATAGGAGAGTAGAAATTACCGGACCAGTTGACCGCAAAATGATTATCAATGCGTTGAATTCCGGTGCCAAAACTTTTATGGCCGATTTTGAAGACAGCACTTCGCCAACCTGGCAAAACCTGATGGATGGGCAGTTGAATTTAATCGACGCGGTTAACAAAACGATCACGTTTACCGATTTGGTTAAGCAGAAATCCTATCATTTAAACGAAAAAATCGCAACGCTGATTGTGCGCCCGAGAGGTTTGCATCTGCCGGAAAAACACATTCTGATTGAAGGAAAAGAAGCTTCGGGTTCTTTGGTAGATTTTGGTTTGTACGTGTTTCATAATCATAAACGACTTTTAGAAAGTAATTCTGGGCCATATTTCTACATTCCGAAATTGGAGCATTATCTGGAAGCGCGCTGGTGGAACAGTGTAATTGATTTTACAGAAGATTATCTGGATCTGAAAAGAGGAACCATAAAAGTGACGGTTTTAATTGAAACGATAACGGCAAGTTTTCAGTTGGATGAAATCATTTACGAACTCAGAGAACATATCGTGGGCTTGAACTGCGGGCGTTGGGATTATATTTTCTCCTACATCAAAAAGTTCAGAAAAAATCCAAAATTCATCGTTCCCGATCGAGATCAGGTAAATATGACTTCGCCTTTTATGAATGCGTATTCGAATCTGGTAATTCAAAGATGTCACAAACGAGGCATTCATGCGATTGGCGGAATGGCGGCTCAGATTCCGATTCGAAATAATGAAGAAGCCAATGCCATCGCTTTCACGAAAGTGAAAACCGATAAAGAGCGCGAAGTTCGCAACGGCCACGACGGAACCTGGGTAGCACATCCGGATTTGGTTGCTGTAGCAAAAGAAATTTTTGATAAAGGAATGCCAACTCCAAATCAGATTCATATCAAAAGAGAACATCGAAAAATCACAGAAGCCGATTTGATCGAACCGCCAATTGGATTAATCTCGGAAAATGGCGTTCGAAAAAATATCAATGTAGCCGTTTTATATCTGGCTTCATGGTTAAACGGACAAGGTGCCGCGGCTTTGCATAATTTGATGGAAGATGCTGCAACAGCTGAAATTTCAAGATCACAATTGTGGCAATGGCTTCAGAATAAAGTGGTTTTGGATAATGGCCAAAAACTTGATTTGGCTTATTATCATCAATTGGCCTTAGATGAATTTAGAAAAATCAAGGAAGAATTAGGAGAAGAAAATCATGAAAAACAGCAGTTTCCATTAGCTGAAAAATTGTTGGAAAGATTGGTTGTAAACCTACATTTTGTGGATTTCTTGACGATTCCTTGCTATAAATATTTATGAAAAATTAAAAATTGAGAATTAAAAATTAATTTTTTTTTACGCAGATTAAAACTTAAGCTTAAATAATTTAAACACATAGAAACATAGATTTTAGATTTTAAATAAAAAGGTAAAAGAAAAAAACTAGTTTTTCACACATAGTCCCGATAGCTATCGGGATGCATTACAACAAGTGAAACGCCTTTGCTCACAAAGGAAAGCTATGTTTCTATGTGTTTGAAAAAAAAATGTTCCAGTTAAAAACTGAACACTTAAAACTGTGACTGAACACTAAAATACTAACCACTTTAACTATACTATTTATGAAAACAACAGAAGACAGAATTCAGGAATTGATTAACGATTGGATTACGAACCCAAGATGGAAAGGAGTTGAGCGTCCTTACACTGCGAGTGAAGTAGTAACGCTTCAAGGGTCATATAAAATTGAGCATTCTATTGCCAAAATGGGTGCTGAGAAATTATGGAGAAAGTTAAAAAGTCAGGATTATGTTGCAGGTTTGGGAGCGTTGACTGGAAATCAGGCGATTCAGGAAGTCGATGCGGGGTTAGAAGCGATTTATTTAAGCGGATGGCAAGTTGCTGCTGATGCAAATTTGGCGGGCGAAATGTATCCTGACCAATCACTTTATCCGGTAAACAGCGTTCCGATGGTGGTTAAAAAAATTAATAATGCCTTGTTGCGTGCTGATCAGATTCAGACAGTAAACAATATTGAAGATAAAAAAGATTATTTGGTTCCGATTGTGGCTGATGCCGAAGCAGGTTTTGGCGGTAACTTAAATGCTTTCGAATTAATGAAATCGATGATTGAAGCAGGAGCGTCAGGTGTTCATTTTGAAGATCAGCTGAGTTCTGCTAAAAAGTGTGGACACTTGGGCGGGAAGGTTTTGGTTCCGACTCAGGAAGCGATCAATAAATTAATTGCTGCTAGATTAGCTTCAGATGTTATGGGTGTTTCAACGTTGATTGTTGCCCGAACAGATGCTGATGCAGCCAATTTATTGACAAGCGACGCAGACCCAAGAGACAGAAAATTTTTAACGGGAGAAAAAACAGCCGAAGGTTTCTTTTACGTAAAAAACGGAATCGAGCAGGGAATTGCAAGAGGTTTGAGTTACGCGCCTTATGCCGATTTAATTTGGATGGAAACCAGTAATCCCGATTTAGATTACGCCAGAAAATTTGCGAAAGCAATGAAAAAAGAATTTCCAGACAAAATGCTGGCGTACAATTGTTCTCCCTCTTTCAACTGGGCGGCGAAATTAACGGTTGCTGAAATGGAAACGTTCAGAGAAGATTTGGCTGCAATGGGATATAGTTTTCAGTTCATCACTTTAGCAGGTTTCCATGCTTTAAATACAAGTATGTTCGAACTGTCAAGAGCGTATAAAGAACGCGGAATGGCAGGATATTCTGAATTGCAGGAAAGAGAATTTGCTCTGCAGAAAAACGGCTTCAGAGCGGTAAAACATCAGGCTTTCGTTGGAACTTCTTATTTTGATGCGGTTCAAAACACGGTAATGTTAGGCAAATCTGCCATAACAGCAATGGAGCACTCTACAGAGGTTGAGCAATTTTAATTTTTTTTTCCGCCACAAATTCACGAATTATTTTTTTAATAAAAATTCGTGAATTTGTGGCGGAAAACTTTACTTTTTCAAAAGGCGAGCTTTCATTTTGCTGAAAAATTCTGGTGTTACGCCTATAAAAGAAGCGATTTGTTTTTGAGGAACTTTGTGCACTAAGGTTCCGTATTTTTTAGTAAACTTTTCGAAACGTTCTTCGGCAGGTAAACTTAAATTGTCCATCAATCTTTGCTGATTGGCAACTAATGAATTTTCAATCAGAATTCTGAAAAAGCGTTCCAGTTTCGGAATTTCAAGATACAATTGCTCCTGATTTTCTTTGGATAGCGAAACGACTTCTGCGTCCTCCAAAACTTCAATAAAAAGCTCTCCCGGTTTTTGCGAAAAATAACTGTACATATCGCTCATCCACCAGCCTTCGCAGGCGAAAGAAAGCACGTGTTCAACAATATTATCATTGATATTGAAACTTCTTAAAATCCCTGAATTTACAAAGTACGAATGTTTGCAGACTTCTCCAGCGTTCAATAAAAGCGTTTTGGCTTTGTAGGTGTTTGTTTCCAGTTTAGATAAAAAAAGTGCTTGTTCTTCCGGCGTCAGAGAAACGTGTTTGGCAATATTTTCAAGAATTAATGCCATTATTTTTTCTCGTCTATTAAAGTAAATGAAGTTGCTTTGAATCTGTCTCCTTTGATTTCTCCCGTAACTAAAGCTTTGCTTATGGCATTGCAGAAACCTTTTTCAGCGTGGGCATCTCCGTGATCGTGAATGGTTGTTCCATCAACGAAATATGATTTTCCGTCAATACGAACGGCTAAATCACAACTTTTGCCTTTCATACCAAATTGGCATTCTCCGCAAGAAGCTTCAACGACTGTTGGTTTATCAAACTTTTTTTTGTCTTGTGCCTGTACTGCGATTCCGATGAATAGGAATGTTGCTAAAAGTATATTTTTCATATTTAAGAATTTATAGTTATTAATTTTGCCGTTCCTTTGGCTCGTTCGGTTATTTCGTTAATTGGAGTCGAAAGTGTATCGTGACTTAAAACAACTCCCATTCGGCGGTAAGGTCTGGAAGTTGGTTTACCAAAAATTCTGAAATCGGTTTTGGGTAAAGCAGCGACTTTCTCGATTCCGCTAAAAGTTGGATTTGCAGAATCCTCTGATGCTAAAATTACAGCACTTGCTCCGGCTTTTTCTAAAGTGATTTCGAAAATTGGGAGACTTAAAATGGCTCTTAAATGCAATTCGAATTCGTTGAAATTCTGCGTTCCCGCCAAAGTTACCATTCCGGTATCGTGAGGACGAGGAGAAAGTTCAGAGAAATAAACGCCTTCATTCGTTAAGAAAAATTCAACACCAAAAAGTCCTGCGCCACCAAGAGCTTCTGTGATTTTTTCGGCCATATCTTGAGCTTCATATAAATCTTTTTCTGAAACTAAAGCCGGTTGCCAGCTTTCCTGATAGTCGCCACGCTCTTGTCTGTGGCCAATTGGAGCACAAAACAAAGTTGGATTATTATTTTGAGTTATGGTCAAAAGTGTAATTTCTGAATTAAAATCTACAAAAGCTTCTACAATAACTTCGATAACATCACCACGAGAACCAGCAACGGCATATTGCCATGCTTTTTCAATATCGCTTTCTGTTTTTATTGTCGATTGCCCTTTTCCTGATGAAGACATTAGAGGTTTTACCACACACGGAATACCAACTTCCTGAACGGCTTTTTGCAATTCTTCAGCCGAAGTTGCGTATTGGTATTTGGCTGTTCTTAGTCCAAGTTCTTTTGCTGCCAAATCACGAATGGCTTTACGATTCATAGTAAAGTTGGCCGCTTTCGCTGAAGGAACAACGGTGATTCCTTGTTTTTCGTAATCGTAAAAACGTTCGGTGCGAATGGCTTCTATTTCTGGAACGATAAAGTCTGGTTGGTGTTTGGCTACGATTCGGTCAAGCGCCTCGCCATCAAGCATATTGATGACTTCAAAACCGTGAGCAACCTGCATTGCGGGTGCGTTTTCGTAACTGTCAACTGCAATTATGGTTTGTCCGATCCGTTGTGCGGCAATGACAAATTCTTTGCCTAATTCGCCTGAACCTAGGAGTAGTATTTTCATTTTGGAAAGTTGTAATGTTTAGAGTAGTAAAAGTAGGGAAAAATGTTTTTAACCACAAAGTTCTATTGGTTTGTGTTAGCGTAGAGGCGCACTGCAGTGCGTCTAACCGCAAAGTTTTTTTACCGCAAAGAGCGCGAAGGAATACGCAAAGGTCGCTAGGTTTTTGTTTTTAAGATTAAAAAGCTCGCGAAGAATTTTTTACAAAGATTTTGCAGATTCGGCGGATTTAATTTAATTGAGTTTTTTTGATTTTAAAGCAAAGTGACCATACAGTTTGTCATTTCGACGAAGGAGAAATCTCCGCGAGTAGCTCGACAAAAATTTGCTTATAGGAACGGAGTTGCTTGTGGAGATTTCTCCTTCGTCGAAATGACAAGATTGAGGGAAAGCAAAAGCTCGCAAAGAATTTTTCACGCAGATTTTGCAGATTCGGCGGATTTAATTTAATTGAAATTTTTTGATTTTAAAGCAAAGTGACCATGCAGTTTGTCATTTCGACGAAGGAGAAATCTCCGCGAGTAGCTCGACAAAAATTTGCTTATAGGAATGGAGTTGCTTGTGGAGATTTCTCCTTCGTCGAAATGACAATATTGAGGAAAAGCAAAAAGTAAAAAGCAAAAAGTTCGCAAAAATTATAAAAATCTTTGCGAACCTTTGCGTAATTCTTTGTGCTCTTTGCGGTAAAAAAACTTTGCGGTTAAATAGTAATCTTAATGAAACTGATCCTCTTCAATTTCGAATTCAGCATCTTTTTCCCAGATTTCCATTTCGCAGGGTTTGCAGTTGAATTTTAGTTTATATTCAAGCTCGCCCTGTTTTAATACCAATGGTTCTTTTACCTTGACACCAACGATATCTTTTTGGTGTATCGGGCATTTTTTCAATTCGTATTTGATGCAATATTTGGTTGTCATTACACGAGATTTACCTGGATCCCATTGTAATTCGAATGCTTTTTCGATTTCGGTAACACCATGACGTTCGTAGAATTTACGAGCGGTTTTGTTGGAAACGTTGTACATGAAATCCAGTTTGGTTTCTGGATAAGGATGTGACGTTTTTACCAATTGATGTTCTTCGCGAACGTAATTTGCCAGACGAATTTCTGATAATTGTTCAAAAACATTTCTTCTCATTTCGTTGATTTTTGAAATAGGAAGGAACCAGTTTTGAGAGAACATCACATTGATTTCATCAGCGCTGTAAGGTGTAAATCCAGTCTTTGCCAATTGAACTTTAATGTTTTCTTCGATAGATTCGCCTGTTTTCGTTTGTTCTTTCGGGTGTTCTAATTTTACTGTGCTTACGTTTCCGTCTTCATCGGTTGCGATTAATTCAAAACCGTTTTCATTTTCGGTAAGCAATAAAGTAGTTCCAATTTTACGGATGGCGCTGTCTTCTCTTTCAACAATTTTGATGAAAGCAGCGTCGTTATTTCTATAGATGAAAGTTCCGTCTTTGATTTCTTTTAAAACGTTTGGATATACTTTTCCGTTTTCGGCTTTGTTTACGTAGATTCCGTCGGCTTCGTTATTTTCGTTGATGAAGCAAAGTCCGTCACCATTGTTTAACAGTTCGCCGTTTTCGATTTCGTAAGCACCGCCAACAGTTCTAATCAATTTACCAATATATTGTCCTTTTGATTTTGGGCTTTCCCAAGAACCAATAGAGCTGTGTCTTTCGTTTACAAAATAATCGGTATAACCACGGTTGAAAGTTCTGTTTAAAGCAGAATCGAAAGTATACGTGCATTTTCCAGAAGAAGCTTTGATGTATTTGTCGCTTCCTTCTAAATAGCTGTCTAATTTTTGGCGCAGATAAGATACGTTGTTTTTTACGTAAGCCACATCTTTTAATCGTCCCTCGATTTTGAAAGAAACGATTCCTGCTTCAATTAGATTCGGAATTTGATCTGAAACGTCTAAATCTTTAATCGAAAGCAAGTGACTGTTTCTGATTAAAGTATCTCCGTTTCCGTCGATTAAGTTATAAGGTAAACGGCAGTTTTGTGCGCATGAACCGCGGTTCGCGCTACGTTCTCCGTTTGCGACACTCATATAACAGTTTCCGCTGAAAGATACACATAATGCACCGGTTACGAAAAACTCTAATTCGACATCAGCGTGGTCGTATATTGTTTTAATTTGATGCAGATTTAGTTCGCGTGCTAGAACCACACGTTTAATGCCAGCGTCTTTTAAGAATTTGATTTTATCAGCATCGCGATTGTTGGCCTGCGTACTGGCGTGAAGAACGATAGGAGGCAAGTCCATTTCCATAATTGCCATATCCTGAATAATCAGGGCATCGACACCAATATCGTATAATTCCCAGATCATGGCACGGCAGGTTTCTAGTTCGTTGTCATACAAAATAGTATTGATAACTACAAAGACCTGTGCGTTAAATAGATGCGCGTATTTTACCAACTCAGCGACATCTTCAATAGAGTTGTTGGCGTTTGAGCGCGCTCCAAATTGAGGAGCACCAATATATACGGCATCGGCTCCGCTATTTATGGCAGCCATTCCTCCAATTAAATCTTTAGCAGGAGCTAATATTTCGATTTTCTTCTTCATTTCTAAAACTTTAGACTTTTGTGGTATTCCCGAAAAAAAGTGTGCAAAGGTCTAATAAATTATTTGAGTTTGCTAGTGATGGAGCGATTTTTTTGAATTTGTTAACTTAATATGGAATAAAGATAAATGTAGTTCTGTTTATTTGATAGGTTCGTAAATAAGTTGTACAACTCCTGATTTGAAAATATTAGTTTTGAGCAATCTTAATTGAAGTCGTTTTTTTAAGTCTTCAAATAGAGGTTTTCCGCTTCCTAAAGCTATTGGGTGAACCGAAATTCTGTACGTGTCAATAAGATTTAATTGTATGAAGGTTTTAATAATACTTGCGCCGCCATATAGCCAAATATCTCCTCCCGATTGTTTTTTAATCTCATTTACTTTAGTGGCAATGTCAGTATTTATAAATGTAGCATTGTTGTCTTGTCTGCTTTGATTAGAAAAAACATATTTCTTTTTTGAGTGTACGCCTTCCCAAAGTTTTTTTTCAGCATTATCGACATTTGCGTCAGGTTGAAAATTACCCCAAGAATCATAACTTACTCTGCCATAAAAAATAGTATCTATGCTTGCTAAGAATTCGTCAAAATCCATTTCTTCATCCATAATGCACCAGTCAATTTCTCCATTTGGGCCTTCAATAAAGCCATCTAGGGTTACAGCTAAATCTAGAATTACTTTTTTCATTTGTTGTACTATTATATGTTTGATTGAGGAATGTAAGATAGTTTTTTTATAGAACTAATTTGTTTTTAGTGCTGATAAAAAATAAAAAACCACCCGATCCGAAGATCGAGCAGTTCTCAAAAAAAAAAGCATGAATCGATTAATTTGCTCTCATTTTAATTTGTGATAAAGTATTTTGAATACTATTTAGTTGTTTGGAAACAATGTACACCTGATCATGTTCCAAATGATTTTCTTCTAGAGCCATTTTATATTTTTCGATTGCGGCTTCTTCGCCGGTAACGCAAGCATTTATGATAGCTTCAGTATCGCCTCCTGTAAAGGCCGATTTTATATCAATCCAAGTTCGGTGTAAAGCGCCAAGCGGGCCGCCGCCAGAAGTATCGGTAGATTTTCCTAATTTATTGATTTCGTCCTGCAGTTCTACAATAAATAAGGCTCTTTCGCGGGCATATTCTAGAAAATCAGTTTTTATTGCTTGGTTTTCTACGTGTTCGGCAGCATTTGTATATCCTAGTTTTCCATCTTCAAGAATTGAAATTAATCCTTCTAAGGTTTTAATGGTTTCTTGTGTGGTTTCATCTGTATGTATCATGACATATAATTTTTGAAATTAATAGGTTACAAAGTTTGCAATTATAATATGCTTTGTTTTACAGGATTACATTCGGGATTTTATAATATTGTGGAATGGGAATTTTGAAAGGTCTATTTGGTGTTTCTCGCAGATTTAGCAGATCTTGGGGATTTTTTTTCTTTTTGAAAATGGATTATCTCGTTCACCGTTTTGCGTGAGGGATAGCAGTGAAAAGCCCACAGCCTGACGAAGGAAGTGCGAGGACTTGTAACGAATAGCCCGACCCGGAGGGGCACGCCCAAAATAATCGCATAAAAAAACAGCTTAAAGTATAAAAGTGATGAAACTTTTGAACCTTAAGCCGTTTTTATAAAACTTAGAATATTGTTATGCAGTCAAAGCTTCTTTGATTCTGCGTAATGCTTCTGTTAAAATATCGTTGCTAGTCGCATAAGAGAAACGAATACAGTTTGGATTTCCGAAAGCATCTCCAGTTACTGTCGCCACGTTTGCTTCTGCTAAAAGATACATAGAAACATCGTTTGCATCTTTAATTTCGTGTCCTTTTAAAGTTTTTCCGAAGAAAGAAGAAACGTCTGGGAAAACGTAGAACGCGCCTTCCGGAACATTGATTTTTACTCCTGGAATTTCTTTTAATAATCCAACCACTAAATCTCTACGACCGTGGAAAGCTTCAACCATATGGTTTAAAGCGCTTGGATCAGCATCTACTGCAGTAATTGTAGCGCGTTGTGCTACAGAATTTGCACCAGAAGTTACTTGCCCTTGAATTTTTGTACAGGCTTTTGCAATAAACTCAGGCGCTCCAATATAACCAATTCTGTATCCAGTCATCGCAAATGCTTTTGCAACTCCGTTTACTGTAATTGTTTTTTCTAACATTCCAGGAATAGATCCGATGCTGCAGAAAGTTCCAGAGAAATTGATGTGCTCGTAAATTTCATCTGAAACAACGTAAATATTAGGGTGTTTTTCTAAAACTTTTGCAAGAGCAGTTAACTCTTCTCTGCTGTAAACAGAACCTGAAGGGTTACAAGGAGAAGAGAACCACATCATTTTTGTTTTTGGTGTGATAGCCGCTTCCAATTGTTCTGGTGTCATTTTGAAATCTGTTTCTACAGATGTTGGAACTTCAACCGGAACTCCGCCAGAAAGTTTTACGATTTCGAAATAAGAAACCCAGTAAGGTGCTGGTAAAATTACCTCGTCACCGTCGTTTAACATTACTTGCGCAATGTTGTATAATGATTGTTTTGCTCCTGTAGAAACTACAATTTGAGTTGGTTTGTACTCTAAATCGTTATCTCTTTTGAATTTTCTGCAAATTGCTTCTCTCAATTCTAAGTAACCTTCTACTGGAGAGTATGTGCTATAATTTTCGTCTACGGCTTTTTTTACGGCTTCTTTAATGAAGTCAGGCGTGTTGAAGTCAGGTTCGCCTAAACTTAAACTAATAATGTCTTTTCCTTGTGCTTTTAATTCGCGTGCCAATGCAGCCATTGCTAATGTTTGCGATGTCGCTAAGTTGTTGATTCTGTCCGAAAGAATATGATTCATTATAAAATTTTTGAATGTCCTTAATTTGCTGTCGATTAAGGAAGGTTAATTATTAATAGATTTCTTTTAGTTTAAACTGCTAATTCCGGTTTCATTCCCAATTCACGTAAATGCTTGAAGTGAGCAATAACAGCACTTCGCATTGTTTTATATTCGTAGTAAGGCAAATTGCATTCTTTGGCCGTTTCTTTTACAATCTTTGCAATTTTACCGTAATGAATATGACTGATATTTGGAAAAATATGGTGTTCAATCTGGTGGTTTAATCCGCCTGTATACCAATTTACGATTGCGTTTTTAGGTGCGAAATTAGTTGTTGTGTATAATTGGTGGATAGCCCAAGTGTTATCCATTTCCCCTAATTCATTTGGAGTTGGATTTGTAGTATGATCCACTACGTGAGCCAATTGAAACACGATGCTTAGGATTAATCCAGCGGTATAATGCATAACGAAAAATCCAATAAGCACTTTCCACCAAGTGATTCCAATAAGAATTGGAAGAACAATCCAGATAGAAAGATATATCATTTTAGTGATAATTAAAGTTGTCCAAAGAATTTTGGGGCTTTTTGGTTCACCGTAAGATAATTTTCTTTTCAGGTAATTGCGCATCTGCTTAAAGTCTGTTGTAAGCGCCCAATTGAAAGTTAATAATCCGTATAAGAAAACAGAATAATAATGTTGAAAACGGTGAAAACGATGCCACTCAGCGTGTTTTGTAAAACGAATAATACGGCCTGCATCTAAATCTTCGTCATGTCCTGGAATGTTGGTATAAGTATGATGAAGGACATTATGCTGCACCTGCCAGTTGTATACATTTCCTGCCAGAACATAAATGGTACCGCCCATGAATTTATTAATCCAATTTTTAGTCGAATAAGAACCATGATTTCCATCATGCATTACGTTCATTCCAACGCCTGCCATTCCAATTCCGATGACGATTGATAAAAGCAGCATGACCCAAAACGGCATATTAAGCGTAAGGATTAAAAAGTATGGAGTTAAAAAAACAGCGAATAGAATAACAGCTTTTAAATGTAATTGCCAGTTTCCGGTTTTTTTGATATTATTTTCTTTAAAGTAATTGTTAACGCGAGAGTTAAGCGTTCTAAAAAACTTTAAATTGTCTTGCCGTGCAAAAGTTGGAGCGGTGTTATTCATAATTAATTTAAATAGATTTCAAAGGTAATTATTATAAATTTTCAATTTGCAAAATTGAGTTAAATATTTCAATCGTAAAGTAGTACTTTTGTTAAAAAATTATAGCAATGGATGAGATATTGAAATATTTTCCCAATTTGACCGATCTTCAGATTGAACAATTTCAAAAATTAGACTTTTTATACCACGATTGGAATGAAAAAATCAATGTTATTTCTCGTAAAGACATCGATTCATTATATACAAAACACATTTTACATTCATTAGGAATTGCCAAAGTGATGAAATTTGAACCAGGAGCAACAGTTCTAGATGTTGGAACAGGAGGAGGTTTTCCTGGAATTCCGTTAGCGATTCTTTTTCCGGAAACCCGTTTTTATTTGATTGATGTTATTGCCAAAAAAATCAGAGTGGTTCAAGGTGTTGTTGATGCATTAGAATTAAAGAACGTAAAAGCAGAACAAAAACGTGCTGAGCTGGTAAAAGGCGACTTCGATTTTATTGTAAGCCGCGCCGTTACCAATATGCCTGATTTTGTTTCGTGGATAAAAGACAAAATAAAAAAACAGCATAAGCATACTTTAAAAAATGGAATTCTGTATTTAAAAGGCGGTGATTTAACCGAAGAATTAAAAGATTTTCCAAATGCTACTTTGTATGACTTGTCAGAAATGTTTGAGGATGAGTTTTTTGAGACTAAAAAAGTGGTGCATCTTCCTTTAAAATTTAAACCTTAAGTAAAAAACAACCCGTTTAGAAAAACTAAACGGGTTGTTTTTTGAACTGAGTATAAATTAAGAAGCTTTTTTAGGGAAATTTAAAAAGCTGTTTGCTTTATGATCTAAATTATTTATAAGGCCGTGAATCCCATTTTCCAATGCTTCAATTGAATATTCAAATTGATCGTCAAAGAAAAACTCTCTGCAAATCACGGGTTCACTTGATGAATCGTAGATTGCTTCATCGCTTTCATCCAACTCATCATTTTTATAAGGATTTGGGTGGGTCTGGATCAAGTTGACAATAGTTTTAGCAAACCATTTATCGAAGTTTTTCTGTTTTGGCGTAATATGCCGCACTAAAAGTACCAATCCGACAAGGTCATTTTGCAAAAAGTAAGAGCCTTTGCGGTATCTTGCATCTATCATTGCCACATTCATTAATGCAATCCATAATGCGCCATTTATTGATCCAGCTGCTGAAATTTCAAAATCGGTGTCAAATAATAGCGGATTGGTCTGTCCGGGGTTATCGATAGAACACCAAAGAGCTTCAATACGTTTTTGTGTATCATTGGTTGATTGGCTGTAACCAGTAAAACGCCAGTACACCCATTCTAACAGCGCTGCCGTTAAACCAATAGAACCTTTATGGTTTATTTGCATTAAAGTATTTTCCAATTGTTCATTTCCTTCTACGGCATCTAAAAGCTTGTTTATTTTCTTTTTTGTCCATTTGTAATCAATAGGATGGCCAATGCATTCTGATTTTATTATCGCTTTTGGAACATTGTTTAGATTTCTCATAATACTAATTTTTATATTGTTTATTTGATGTTTGAATTATGAGACAAAATTATGAGTATGAATTTTTTAAGAGCTGAGAAAGAAGCTTAAAAAATCTCAAAATAAGCTTTTTATAATGTCTAAACAATTGATTTTTATATAATAAGAAAAATACTACAATTTTAAAAAGAGTAGCATTTAAAAGCTATTTAAAATATAAATAAGGACAAGATAAAAAAAGCGAAAAGCCAATTCCTTGAGAGAATTGGCTTTGTTTATATCATTCAGTTTTAAAATTAACCTAAGAAAGGATATCTGTAATCTTCTGGAGTTACAAAAGTTTCTTTGATAGTTCTTGGAGAAGCCCAACGCAATAAGTTCAATGCAGAACCTGCTTTGTCATTAGTTCCAGATGCTCTTGCTCCACCAAATGGCTGCATTCCTACAACAGCTCCAGTTGGCTTATCGTTGATGTAGAAGTTACCAGCAGAATTTTGCAGTTTAGTTGTAGCTACTTCAATAGCGTAACGGTCTTGGCTAAATACAGCTCCTGTTAAAGCGTACTCAGAAGTAGTGTCTACTAATTCAAGAGTTTCTTCCCATTTCGCATCTTCGTAAACATAAATAGTGATAACTGGTCCGAACAACTCAGTTTCCATTGTAGTGTATTTTGGATTTGTAGTTACAATAACTGTTGGCTCAATAAAGTATCCGACAGATTTATCGTAATTTCCTCCAACGATGATTTCTGCGTCAGCATCTTTTTTAGCTTGATCGATATAACTTGCTAATTTATCAAAAGAACCTTCGTGAATAACTGCTGTAATGAAGTTTCCGAAATCTTCTGGAGAACCCATTTTCATAGATTTTACATCAGCAATTAACTGTTCTTTTACAGCTGGCCATAAACTTTGCGGAATGTAAGCTCTAGAAGCGGCAGAACATTTTTGCCCTTGGAATTCAAAAGCTCCACGAGTGATTCCTGTAACCACTTGTTTTACGTTTGCACTTGGGTGAGCAATGATAAAATCTTTACCTCCAGTTTCTCCAACGATTCTTGGATAAGTTTTGTAGTTGTGGATATTTGCGCCAATTTTAGCCCAAATATCTTTAAATACATGAGTTGATCCTGTAAAGTGAACACCAGCAAAATCGCGGCTTGCTAAAACAGTATCAGTAATCATTAAAGCGTCTCCAAAAACTACGTTAATAACTCCGTCAGGAACTCCAGCTTCTTTGAAAACTTCTAAAATGATTTTTGTAGAAAATACTTGGCTATCGCTTGGTTTCCAAACTACAACGTTACCCATCATTGCGGCACTTGCCGGAAGATTTGCAGCGATTGCAGTAAAGTTGAATGGAGTAATTGCGTAAACAAAACCTTCTAATGGTCTGTATTCTACACGGTTCCAAACAGAAGAATCTGATTTTGGCTGATCGTTGTAGATTTGAGTCATGAACTCAACATTGTAACGTAAAAAGTCGATTAATTCGCAAGCAGCGTCAATTTCAGCTTGGTGAATATTTTTTGACTGTCCAATCATTGTAGCTGCGTTAATGCGAGCTCTGTATGGTCCAGCGATAAGTTCGGCAGCTTTTAAGAAAATAGCAGCACGCTGTTCCCATGCCAAGTTTGCCCATGCTTTTCTTGATTCTAGTGCATTGGCGATTGCTTTTTCGATATGTTGTTTTTCAGCTAAATGATATTTTCCAACTACGTGCTGGTGATCATGAGGAGCTGTAATGTTTCTTGTGTTTCCAGTTCTAATTTCTTCGTTTCCAATATATAAAGGAACGTCAATTTGAGAATTCCACATTGTGGTATAAGCAGCTTGAACAGCAGCTTTTTCTGGTGAGTTTGGCGCGTAGCTCTTTACAGGCTCGTTTACCGCTTTTGGTACATGAAAAAATCCTTTAAGCATGTTATTTAAAATTTTGTGAATTAGACAATTTAAAATTAGACGTTTTGTTTTGTTACGAATAATCTAACGCTGCACAAAAGTACAAAGGATAAATTAATAAATTGACAATTTTATGATTAAGATAACGATAAAAAGCTATAGATGTAAACTATATCTTAATTTAATGCAAAAGGAGCACACATTCTAAAAGTAGGAACAATTACTTTGAATGTCTTTGTTGTAGTAAAATTGATCATATTAAAATGACCTTTCATAGCGCCGTAAGGAGACGACAATAAACAGCCAGAGCTGTAAGTATGGTTTTCGCCAGGTTTTAGAACTGGTTTTTTGCCAATTACACCTTCACCATCTACAACTTCTAGATCATTTAGAGAATCAAAAATTTCCCAATGGCGAGAAGTTAATTGTACAGAATCTTTACTATGATTTTCTATGGTAACTACGTAGCTAAAAGCAAAATGAATCTTGTAGTTTTTGAAGTATGTACCTTCAAAACTAGTCAAAACAGATATTTTTATGCCTCGTGTAATTTGAGAAACCATACTAACGCCGTATATATGTGAGTGTTATAGAGGCAAAGCTACGAAAAAAAATCGTTTAAACTAAAACCTTAACATTGTTTTAATTGACTATATTGATAGAGTTTGCATTTCCTTTTCCGATTACGCGCTGATAACGGTCTGTGGCTTCTTTGTAATAGACCAAGATGGTGTACTCGTTTTCAGTCTGGTAAAAGTTTCCGTCAATGGCATTTTCAAAATCAACAACTCCTTTTTTGTCTGCAACGGTGTACTGAAAATTTGTAAAACCTTGCTTAATCATAATGGCTTTTTCAAAAACTCCTTTGTCGGTATTGTAGTCCATTTTGTATTCTGGCGAAAGGCTGTAGTTGTTAAACATTCCTGTAATGTAAATGTCTTTGTTCATTCTAAAAGCAGGAGCAGAGAGAGTGAAATAAACCCAAGCATAATCGGCTTCAATATCATTGTTGGAGCCGTTGATGTTTTTAACTACAAAATTTCCGTTTACGTCTTCATAATTAGTGTAAATCTGATTTCCTCTTGCGGCGTTGGTATACAAAAACGAATTGTAAATATCATTGTTCGAACCTACTTTGGCTATATTATTACTGGCCGCTCTAATGTCTTTGTTTTCAAAATACAAAAACTCATTTCCGCCCCAAAATTGGGTTTCTTTATCATATTTATAGACCAGCTGGTTGCCAATTGTATATTGAGGTATAATGTTTTTGATTTCGGTATGAAAATTTCCGTTTTGCAGTAAAAGCACTTTTACATTTTGCAGCGGAGTTTGAAAAGCGATATCATTAGATAAAATAGCAAAATCAAGATTCTGTTTGTAATCAATATTGCTAAGGTTACGGCTTCTTTTTACTTGAACTCCAACAGTGCAATGATCTTCAAACAAAATGAATTTTCTCGAAAAAACAACTTCTCTGTCCTCATTAAGAATTCGCAGCATATAATTGCCCGAAAGCTTTAACAGCTGTGTAAACTGATTAGGAAAAGAAAGTCTATAATGTGTGTAGACCTGTAGCGTATTAAACGAATTGGAAAAATCTGTAATTCTTTGGTTATCCATCCCCATAATATAGTCCGTTTTTGGAATGGCTGTTGGAATCCAGTTATAATCGCAATGAATCACTTCAAAGTAATAATTGGCTTCATTGCCAAACAGATCATCAAATTGGAATGTAAAGGCAGAACCTAATTCAAAAATTGGCGGAACATTACTGCCGTTCTGGATAAAAGAAGCAGTTTTAATATTGTATGGAGGGTCGATTTCTTTTTCCTGAGCTTTCGCTAAAGCGAAAATGAAAAGAAAAATAAAGCTTGTATATAAAAATTTCGGCATCTTAAAACGTTGTAAGATTGTAAATATAGCAATTTTATATAACGAAAAAGATGCCGATCTATTGGATTTAACGATTAGGCGCCTAAAATGTATTCTAAGTTGCCCTCTATTTCATCATTAATGTAACTTTCTTCCAAAAGAGAATCAGATAATAATTTTTTGTTTTCCTGCAGTTTAATGATTTTTTCTTCGACTGTATTTTTAGAAATAAAACGAATGACATTTACCTTATTCAATTGCCCAATTCTATGCGCACGAGCAACACCTTGTTTTTCTGCAAAAGGATTCCACCACGGATCTAAAAATAAAACATAAGAAGCTTTAGTAATATTTAAACCAACTCCACCTGCTTTAAGCGAAATAAAGAATAACAGCGGATTTTCTTTTTCCTGAAACATTTTGACCTGTTGTTCTCTTTTATCGGCAGGCGTTTCGCCCGTAATTTCACAAAACTCAATTTTGTTTTCCTTACACCAATCGGTATAAAAATTTAGATTCGTAACAAAAGAGCTGAAAATAATTGCCTTCTGTTTTCCTTTAACTAAACTTTCCAAATAATTGGTGACCGCAATATATTTACCCGAATCAATTTCAGAATCCTGATCAACCATTTTGGGGTGATTGCTGAGCTGTCTCAATTTCATCAAAGTATTAATGATATTGATTTTGTCTGGACCAGATCCATCAGTTTTAAGCAAAAAATTACGAGCTTTAGATTTTTCTTTTTCATATAGTTTTTCTTGCTCAGGATCCATGTCGCAGTAATAAATCTGCTCAGTCAATTCGGGCAGATCTTTTAAAACCTGTTCTTTGGTTCTTCTTAAAATATAAGGAGCGATTAGATTTTTTAATTCTGCCAAAACTTCTTCGTTCTGCTTTTTCTCAATAGGATTTTTGAAATTTTCCATAAAAAAAGCATAACTGCCCAAAATATCCGGATTGATAAATTGCATTTGCGACCATAAATCGTCAAGCGAATTTTCGATTGGTGTACCGCTTAGCGCAATTTTATGCCCTGTGCTGATTTTGTTGATGGCTTTAAAAATCTTCGAATTTTTATTTTTAATGTATTGGCTTTCATCCAAAATCAGATAGCGGAAATCGTATTTTTCTAAAATAGAAATATCACGATGAATAATGCTGTAGCTTGTAAAAATCAAATCGGTTGAATTGATTCTGCTCGCGAGCATTTTTCTGTCATTGCCCACATATTGCATTTTTGAAAAATGAGGTGTGAATTTGCCGGCTTCATTAAACCAGTTAAAAACCAGTGAAGACGGAAGAACAATCAAAGCTTTAAGCGGTTCTCTTTCAATTGTGGTTTCGTTGGCAAACAAATCAAAATTGGTGGTTTTGGTTGTAAAACCCAATTGTTCTTGTACAGAAACTAAAACAGATAAAGTTTGCAACGTTTTTCCAAGTCCCATATCATCGGCCAGACACGCGCCCATATTGGAATTGAAATGTCCCAAAAGCCATTTCACGCCATCAATTTGATAAGGTCTTAAAGTTGCTTTTATTAAATCTGAAGCTGTAAACTCAGCTTGATGAATTTGGTCTAAATCACTTTCGATTTCTGAAATTCCGTCTAAAGCGGTAAAATTGCTTTTACGCAACAAAAGGACGCCATTTTCTGTTTTGGCCAATTTTGCCAGCGAACCATATTTGCTAAACCATTCTAGGGGAATCAAAAAGTAATTTCCGTCTGGCAATGCAAAAAGCCTTTCCTTGCTTTTTATGTTTGGAATAATTTCACTGAAATTGATTTTATAATTTCCAACTGTAATTATTATTTTAATGTCAAACCAATCGCCAGCCGTTTCTTTTGAAGCAGAAATGGTATAGTTTTCCGTAATGATTTCTTTGCTTTCCAGTTTTAGATTTTCAATAGTAAAACCTAAGTTTTTAAGTTCTTCTTTATGATCAATAATCAGCTGAATATTGATAAAAGGATCTGTGTTTTCGGCCTCTGAGTTTAATCCAAATAATTCGTTTTTGATTTTGGTTAAACCAATTTCATTCAATTTTTCGATGTATAAACTTTCGTTAGGATTTCTTTTAAACTGAATTATTTTAGGTTCGTTGGCAATGCTGAAATCGACAAAAGAATGTGTTTTTTTAATTTTGCTCGCATCAAATGAATATCCGTTATAATCAAAATAAAGATTAAGATAATAGCAGTTTTTGAAAAAATCATGAATAGGCTGAATCGTGCAGGAAATAATTTTGTCACGAAGCTCAATTTCAAAACCGGTTGCTTCAATATCAATTTTCTTTGCAATTTGCGGAATAAAGCTCTTGAAGTAATCATCAACTAATTTTGATGGTATTTCAATAGATTTTTTCTTTAGAAAAGGCATTAGTTTTTTGGAGTTCAACTCTTTTAACTGCCCCAATTTTTTATTGATAATAAGCCAGCCTGGTTCATCTAAAAGAATATCTACTTTACTGTCCATTGGAGGAAAAACAGTTTCATTTTCCTTTAAAGATAAAGTATAGGTAATGCCTTCTGAATGTTTGTCAAACTGAATCTGCGGTTCAAAATCAAGCGGTTCAATACTCACTCTTGAACGATAAAAATCTTTTTCAGGCCCGAGGTTTAAAGACAGCGGAAATTGCTCTTTTACAATTAAATCATAAAACGAACCTAAATTGAATTTTAAATGCTGACGAATCGCAAATTCAATTTTTGAATCTTTCTGCAAATCGGCAATTGTTTTGGCTGATTTAATTTTTGCGCCAAATTTCTTAAAAATAAACTCGGGTTTTAAAGAGTCGCAAGCGGTTAATATTCTTTTTGAATTGGAATCTAAATTGTCAAAAGTGATTCCGAAACTTTCAAGCACATCGGGACTTGCTTTTTTGTCTAAATATTTGATGTCGCTAGTATTCTCAACAATGTATGCGGTTGGAAGATAGGTGTTCAGATTTTTTTCCAAACTGATGTCAAAACAGAACTGAAATGATTTTGTAGGTTCCAAGATTTAGGGATTTGGTTAGGCTTGTAATTTAGGTTTAGGCAAAAAAATAAAAGGAGTTTTCAAAATAGTAATAATTTGAAAACTCCTTTTAAATGAACTTATATCGCTTATATGGTGAAAAAATTAGTTTTCCTGTTTAAAGCAAAGCGGAATAATCTCGCCTTTTGCCAAACAGTATTTTTCAACCAATTCTGGTGCAATTTTGTTGGTGTAATCTTCTTCAATCACAATAAAACCAATGCTTCTTAATTTATCAAAATAATCTCGGCCATAAACACGAACGTGGTCGTATTGTCCGAATATTTTAGCACGCTCTTTCTGGTCTGTAATCGAATCATCTGCAAAAGTAACTTCGCGGGATAAATCCTGAGGAATTTGAAGAATCGCCATTCCGCCTGGTTTTAGGACTCTGTATAATTCCTGCATTGCTTTTGTGTCATCTGGAATGTGCTCCAAAACGTGATTGCATAAAATAACATCATATTCGTTATCCTTAAAAGGCAAATTACAGATGTCTGCTTTTACGTCTGCCAAGGGCGAAAGTAAATCAGTAGTTGTGTAATCTAAGTTTTTCTGCTTGCGGAATCTTTTATAAAAAGCTTGTTCCGGAGCAAAATGCAATACTTTTTTTGGTGCTGTAAAAAAATCAGTCTGATCGTTTAAATACAGCCAAAGTAAACGGTGTCTTTCCAGTGAAAGCGTGCTTGGAGAAAGTACATTATTACGCTGTTTTCCATATCCGTAAGGCAAAAACGATTTAAAGCTTTTTCCGTCAATTGGGTCAGTAAATTTATCTCCTTTTAAAGAGAAAGCTAAAATTGGACGCGCCACATAACTCAAACGAATTAATATTGGACGCGGGATTGTATTTAAGACTAATTTGAAAAGTTTTTTCATTTATATTTTAAATATTCTTTGAAATTTGTCATTGTCAATTACCTGATATTTCGAAAAGAGATGTTTGTATTTTATTTGAAGTTTCCTCTCAGTATTTCTAAAAAATAATAACCTTGCTGCAAGTGAAGTATTTCTTTTATCATAAACTACGTAAATTTGAAAGATATCATTCGGAAAACATAAGTTTTCTTTAAAACCTTTGTCAAATATATAATTGTAAAAAGAAATAATAGATTCTGTTGCTTTTAGTCTAAAATCAGTTTCAGAAATCTTTCCTCTTTTGAATTCTACAAATATAACTTTTCCATTTTTAAAGTAAATGGTGTCGGAAGTCTTTATCTTTTCTTTTGTACCTTCCATTACATCACTATCATCAATTATAGTATCAAAATCAAAAACTTCTTTTGTAGACGAAACTACTGAAATTTTATTTTCTTTATCGAATGAAATATCTGTCAACGATTTTTTTCGAACATTATCTTCAAAAATTGTTCAATGTCATTAATTCTCATCATTCAGGTCTTGAATTGTATAAAAAGCTTCGGAAATGGAACTTAAAATCGGGGATATGTTTTTTGTGACATCAATTATTTTTGAGCATAATCCATTTTCTTTTTTTTCTGCAAAATAAAAATTTGTTGATTTTTCATATTGATATTTTTTAGAATATGCTTCCAAAGCTTCAATGAAGTATGGACTGTGTGATGTCAATAAAATTGGAATGGCTAATTCCTTAGATAATAAAACTAAAATTTCAGCAAATTTAACTTGCCAAGTTGGATGTAAATGAACTTCAGGTTCATCAATAATTAATAAAGTGTTTGAATTTAATTTCCCTTTTTGTAAAAGTAATTGCAGAATTCCAAAACTTTTTATTCCAGTAGCAATATTTCCAAATTCGAATTCTGTAGCATTTTTTGTAAAAACTATTTCGTCTAATGAATCAATATTAAAATCACCATTTATGACTTTTGATATCATAGATAGTAAATTGTTATTTTTGCTACTATCATCAGAGAAAATACTCAATTCATTTTCTCTTAAAAATATTAGTTTATTTAAATGATCATTCTTGTCTATAATTTCATTAAAACGAACGAAATAAGTTTGCGTTAGTCTTAATGGTGATTCGATAAAAATGACTTCATCGTAATAGAAAGAAGAACTGTTTTCAAGTCCTAAGAATTCAATTTTATCTTTGAAATAAATACTTTTTTCTTCAATTCCTCCAATTTTAATAAAAGAGTCACTTTTATTGAATGAATTGGATATTTGATTGCCAAATTCATTTTTTAAAAAAGATTCTAATCTATAATGTAGTGCTTCTGTAGAATCAAAAGAAATTGAAGTTCTATGATTAAAATCATTTATGAATTCAGAAAGTTTTTCCTTAATCTGTTGGTTGGAATAATTATCGTATAAGTTAAGTACAGCATCCAATGCATTATTTATAGAATTAATAATTTCAACATCTTTTTTTGAATGTAACAAAGAAGGTCTTATTTCTAATTTCTCTAGAAATTCTGAAATAAATTTATTTTGAATATTTTGGTCATTTTCATTCGTTGTAGTAGTTCTTGACAAAAGATTTCGAATATCTCTAGTTTTGTCATAAACAAATCGGATTTTATTTGCATTATGCGATATTTCGTCGCCATTTACGCCTCTAATTAATGCATATAAAACTTTACCGACGGTACTTTTTCCAGAATCATTTTGACCGGCAATGAGAGTAATTCCCTCAATATTGATGTCAGCTTCTTCAATAATTCCAATATTTTGGAGTTTAATTTTCATTAGATACTTTTTATAAAGTAGTTAGGTTTAAACTTAATAAATAATTTCTATACTAAGTTATAAAATTATTTTGGCTAATATATTATTTTAATAATCTTGGCGTATATCTTTGTGAATCTCTGTGGAATAAACATTACACTACAAGGGGAACTTGTCTGAATTCATCTTCTTCGTTACTCTCGATTCCAAGAGCTTTATAGATGTATTGGAAAGTCGATAACAATTCTGGTTTTCCATCAACTAAAGCAACATCGTGTTCGAAATGCGCACTTGGTTTTCCGTCAGCGGTCAAGATTGTCCAGCCGTCTTTAAGCTGTTTGATATTTCTGGTTCCCATATTGATCATAGGTTCGATTGCGACAACCATTCCTTCAACAAAAAGTTTTCCGCGTCCGCGTTTTCCGTAGTTTGGCATTTCTGGCTCTTCGTGCATTTTTTGCCCGACACCATGTCCAACCAATTCACGAACAACACCGTAACCGTGAGCTTCAGTATATTTTTGAATCGCATTTCCGACATCTTCTACGCGATTTCCAGCTTTAAATTCTCTAATTCCAACGTAAAGAGATTCTTTAGTTACGCGCAAAAGTTTTTTAACTTCAGGAGCAACTTCTCCGATTTCGAAACTGTAAGCGTGATCTCCGTGGAAACCATTTTTAAAAGCCCCGCAGTCAACCGAAATAACATCACCGTTTTTAAGAGGAACATTATTAGGAATACCGTGAACAACTTGAGCGTTTGGGCTCATGCAAAGCGAATTCGGAAAATCATACAATCCAAGGAAACTTGGAACTGCACCGTGATCACGAATAAATTCTTCGGCCAATTTGTCAAGATATAATGTTGTAACTCCTTCTTTAATTTCAGAAGCAATCATTCCTAATGTTTTTGATACGATTAAAGCACTTTCGCGCATTAATTCGATTTCCTCTCTAGTTTTCTGGATAATCATATTTTTCCCATTTTCAGTTGGCAAAAGTACAATTTTTATCTCATTTTTTTATGTAATTTTTTTTCGCCACGAATTCACGAATTATCTTAAATAAAAATCTAAGAAATCGAATTTCACAAACTTCATTGATAAAGAATTTAAAGGTGAAGTTTTGGTGTAATTCGTGAATTCGTGGCTAATAACTCGTGAGGCTTTCAGAAAAAAGCCATAAATTAGTAGTGCAAATGTTTATAATTATGGAAATTTCAACTGATCAAGATATAGCTAAAGTAAAGGCATTAAAGAAAATGAAAGCAACAGCTTTGTCGCTTTTGGGTTTTGCGGTGCTTCTTTTTATAATTGCCATTTATTTTAAAATTCCAATGCTTCAAGCTTTTAGCGAGGCGGCAATGGTTGGCGGAATTGCCGATTGGTTTGCTGTTGTGGCGCTTTTTCGTCACCCGATGGGAATTCCAATTTGGCATACGGCAATTATTCCGACTAAGAAAAATGAAATTGGGGAGAACCTAGGAAATTTTGTTTCTGAGGAATTTCTCGACCGCGAAAAATTAGAAATTAAATTGGACGAATTCAATTTTGCAACTAAGGCTTCAGAATGGCTTTCGAAGGGAGAAAATGCGAATAAAATTGCCAATGCGGTTGCAGTAAGTGTCATACCCGGAATTCTAAGGACTATTAAAGATGAAGATGTGAAGCGATTTATTCAAGTTCAGTTTAAGGAAAAAATTGAAGGAATAAATTTTGGAGAATGGGTAGCATTGGCATTAGAACCTTTACAAAAAGGAAACTTAAAAAATCAGATGCTGACGAATCTTCTTGAAGTAATGAGCAGTGAATTGACTAATAATAAAGATCTGATCAGACAGAAAGTAAAAGCATCTACTCCGCTTTTAAGCTTTGGATTGGCTGATAAAAGCATTACAGAAGGTGTTTTTAATGGTTTGCAGGATTTTCTGAACGAAGCTAAAAAGCCAGAAAGCGCTGTGCGTTTAAAAATTGATGAGTATATTTTTAATTTCTTGGAAAAAGTCAAAAACTCTGAAGAAATGAGAATCAAAATCAATGATATGATTTTGGGTTTTGTAGGGAGAAAAGAGGTTCAGGATTACATTAATGGAATTTGGGACGAAATTAAACTTTCCATTACCAACGATTTAAGCCGCGGAGATGATTCGTCAATAAAAAATAATATTGCAGATTTAATTCAGACTTTCGGTAACGGTATTAAGGAAGATGCCGTGATGATTGATAAAATCAACGGATTTATTAAAAATGATCTATTATCAATGCTTTTGAACAATAAAAAAGTAATTGGAGATTTGATTTCGTCAACTGTTAAAAGTTGGGACGGGAAAGAGGTTTCAGAGAAACTAGAACTAGAAATTGGGAAAGATCTTCAATATATAAGAATCAATGGGACTTTGGTTGGTGGCGTTATCGGGCTCGTGATTTATGGCGTTGAGCAGATTTATCATTATTTTATTTTTTGATAAAAAACATTTCAAATTATACGATTGCCACCCTGAGCGGAAGCCTGTGATCTCTACTGCACGCGCCTTCGACTTCACTCAGGCTGGCATACAAGACTTAAAACAAAAAAGAGGCAAATGTTGAAATTTGCCTCTTTTTTTGAGATCTGTTTTTAATGAACTTATATAACTTATATGGTGATAATTATAGAAGTGAATGACAAGTCATTGCATTTGGCTGCTGTACTCCCATTAATTCTAAAATAGTTGGGGCAATATCGCCTAAAACACCATTTTGAATGTTTTTCAATTCTTTATCCACCAAAATGATCGGCACTGGGTTTGTGGTGTGAGCCGTATTTGGAGAACCATCAGGATTAATCATCGTTTCGCAGTTTCCGTGATCGGCAATTACGATTGTAGTATAATTGTTAGCAAGAGCAGCTTCGATAACTTGTTTTGCACAAGCATCTACAGCTTCACAAGCTTTAATTGCAGCTTCCATAATTCCAGTATGTCCAACCATATCTCCATTTGCGAAGTTTAGACAAACAAAATCAACTTCACCTTTGTTTAATTCAGGAACAAGGGCATCAGCCAATTCGTAAGCGCTCATTTCTGGTTTTAAATCGTAAGTGGCCACTTTTGGAGAATTTCTCAAGATTCTTGATTCGCCTTCAAAAGGAGTTTCTCTACCTCCAGAGAAAAAGAA
Source organism: Flavobacterium sp. TR2 (assembly GCF_025252405.1). Lineage (NCBI taxonomy): Bacteria > Pseudomonadati > Bacteroidota > Flavobacteriia > Flavobacteriales > Flavobacteriaceae > Flavobacterium > Flavobacterium sp. TR2. Next base: position 1,901,706 of record NZ_CP104307.1, read on the forward strand.
AGTTACGTGCGGATATTTTTCAGTTTCAGCAATTCTGATTTGTTTTTTGCCCGCTTTTTCTAAAACTTCACCAAGCGTCTCAGTGATATTATCTTTATTGTAAACTACTTTTACGTTTTGATACGTTTCGTCGTAGTTTGTCAATGTTACATAATATAAGTTTAGTTTATGCATATTCTGCTCGTGGAAATCCTGTTGCGAAAGCGCTTCGGTAAGTTCGCGTCCTCTGTCAGTTCTAAAGTTAAAGAAGATTACAACATCGCCTTCAACAATAGTGGCAAGAGGTTTTGCATTATCGTCAACGATAACAACTGGTTCGATAAATTCGTCGGTAACATCTTTTTCATAGCTTGACAAAACACTTGCAACAGCATTTGTTGATGGAGTTCCAACACCGTTTACAACAAGGTCATAAGCTAATTTTACGCGTTCCCAACGTTTGTCGCGATCCATTGCGTAATAACGTCCAACGATAGAAGCGATTTTTACTGGAGTATCTTTAATGTAATCTTCTAAATCGTGAATGTATTTTGCTCCAGATTTTGGGTCAACATCGCGCCCATCTGTAAAAGCATGAATATAAACCTGATCTAAACCGTATTCTTGAGAAGCGTCAATTAATCCTCGAAGGTGTGACGTATGCGAGTGAACACCGCCATCTGAAACTAATCCTAAAAAGTGTACTTTTTTATTGTTGTCTTTAGCATAAGTAAAAGCGTTAATAAGAACTTGCTCTTTTGCTAAAGTTTTGTGCTCTACGGCTAAATTTATTTTGGCTAAATCTTGGTATACAATTCTTCCTGCACCAAGATTCATGTGTCCAACTTCGCTATTTCCCATTTGCCCTTCCGGAAGACCAACATTTAATCCGTCGGTTCTAAGTTGTGCGCTTGGGTAATTTTTATAAAGACTGTTTATAAAAGGAACATTTGCATTGTCTATTGCAGATACTTTAGGGTCAGGAGATTTTCCCCAACCATCTAAAATCATAAGGATAACTTTTTTGTTCATTGCATTTTTGTTTTCTACAAATATAAGGCATTTATAAAGTTTGAAACCTGACGGATGTTACATTTATGTTTAATAAAATGAAGTGTAAAAAAAAATATTGATTTAATTGAAGAAGCCTTTATTTTTTAAAATTAATTCACGCCAAGCTCTTTTTCTGACTTTATTTTTGACAGCATTATAGCCAATAAAGTATTTTGTGCCAATAGAAAAGCTGTTTTTAAAGCTTCTTTAAGTAGAGTCTAAAATTTTAAGATTTGGACTTGTTCTACATTTTTTAAGAAAGAGGATAAAATGATATGAATTTCCCTGTAAGATAAAATCTTACAGAAAAAGCAAAATTATGTTAATAATGTTAAAGTTTAAGCAAAAAAGCCTTGAAAATCAGGCTTGTATTTTGCAAGGAATGATTTTTTTATACTTTTGCGATACCCAAATTTTTGTTTAACCTAAAGAAATTCAATGATTTACAAAATTTATCCGTTATTGGTGTTTTTGCTATTGTCTTTTGGAAAAGATTCAAAAAACACAGCCCATCTTAAAAAAAATGAGACTGTAAAGGCGATTGCTAAAGTCGAAAAAGTTACAGTTGATTCTAAAATCGAGAGCGTTTATAACGCTTTAAATTCAAACAACTTTAAAATGCCGGAGCTTAAAACTTTTTCTGAAGCTTTAAAAGGATTTTATTTGTTGAAGGAAAGAGGAGTGATCAAGAAAGATATCCTGACGCTGATTGATTTCAGTTTGTCATCAAACACCAAACGTTTGTGGGTGATTGATTTGGCTAGCAATACAATTCTCTTTAATTCGCTTGTCGCTCATGGCAGAAATACTGGAGAAGAGTTTGCTTCAGCATTTTCAAATCTTAATTCATCATTTAAAAGCAGTTTAGGTTTTTATGCAACAGGTGAAATTTATCAAGGCAAGCATGGTGCTTCTTTGCGTTTGGATGGTTTAGAAAATGGCGTAAATGACAATGCCCGCGAAAGAGGTGTTGTAATGCACGGAGCAGATTACGTATCCGAGTCTTTCATCAGAAATCATAAAAGATTAGGCAGAAGTCAAGGCTGTCCTGCTGTTCCAGTTGAATTGACAAACGAAATCATTCAATTAATAAAAGACAAATCGTGTTTATACATCTACCATCCGTCAAGAAGTTTTGCGATGGAGGAGAGGTTAATTTCTTAATTTGGCATATAAATCCGAATCTAAATCATAAATATCAGCTCTAAAAAGGAGCTGATTTTTTTTGCTCCATGCGGTCCAGTACCATTGATACAAAGCATATTTTTTGCTAATCTTAAAACTCATGGTTTTTTTACTTGCAATGATCGTGTCAATTCGATCTTGAGGCCAGTTTCCGTCAACATCTAAAATGTGTTGCGCAAGCTCAAGCGGATTTTCAACACGCACGCATCCCGAACTCATAGAACGATTGCTGCGGCCAAAGATGTTGCGGTGATTGGTATCATGCAGATAAACGCTATGATGATTTGGGAACAAAATTTTCATTAATCCCAGCGAATTGTCATAGCCTGGGCTTTGTACATAACGATAGTTGTTCGGTTTATTTTCATTCCATGCCATCGGAGACACTACCTTTCCAGCCGTATCGTAAATAGTGATATTCTTATTGGCTAGATAATTTCGGTTTCTTTTCATTGCAGGAACCACATCTTCTTTTAAGATAGTTGGTGGAACAGTCCAAGTTGGGTTAAAAACAACTGTTTTTAAGAACGAAGTAATAATAGGTGTTCTTCTTTTGCTGGTTCCTACTACAATATTTCTGACTAGGGTAGTGTCTTTATTTTCGACAACATTTAAGCTATAATCAGGAATATTGATGATAAAATAGTTTTCTGCCAACTCTGATGGATACCATCTCCAGCGTTCCAAATTGACAATTATCTGTTTCTTTCTGTTTTCTTTAGAATAATTTAAAGCGCGGACAGTTCCTGTTCCGATAACTCCGTCCGAAGCCAAACCATGCCTTTCTTGGAATCTTTTAACCGCTTCAAAAGTTTTCTGATTGTAAATCTGCGTAAGACTGTCTTTTCCTGTCATATCATTCCAGTACAAAAGCCTTTTTTTGATGTTGATTAGGGCAGGATTGGTGTCGTTTAAAACAATTTTATCAGCAGCCTCAATAGTCTTTATATTGTCATCTGGAAAAGTATTGATGATTTCTAATGCTTTTAGCAGTTCTTTATAGGTTTGGGTTTTAGGCTGAATATTTTCGACAATACTGTCTAATTTGTTTTTGTTGAAGCCTTTAATCAAAACAGCATTTACATCAAATGTTTTTTCTTCCAAATCCCAATTGCCATATAATTTTCTAGGATCTAATTTTCCTTTATACAGATGGTTTAGGTATTTTTCAAAATTATAAGTCAGCAAAATATCATAAGTAGCCAAATCTTTATCGTTTAAAGAAGCGACTCTATTTTCAAACTTTTTTAATTGAGAGATTTTATAATCTTCTGGTTCTAAGCCTAGTTCTTCAGATTTTTCTAATTGCGATAAAACAAAAGTTCTCTTTTTGAGATTTCCCCATACAGTTTGATTTACAGATGCAGCGTAAAACTGCTTTAAGGTTTCGCTTTTATAAATTCCTATTAATGCTGTGTCTATTTCGACAGTTCTCTCATCAGTAAGTATAATTGCCGGCACCTTTTTTTTGACAATAGGTGCAGGTTTTGGGTCTTCTTTTTTGCATCCCCAAAAAAGGCATATTACTACTAAAGAGTAAAGTTTTTTCATTTTATAAATTTTTAAACATCAAATAGTGTTCGCCAACATCTTTAATTTCAAATGCTTCGCCTACAGATTGATAGTTCATTTTCTGATAAAAGGCTATAGCGGCAGTTCTAGCATTGAACCAAATTAAGTCTATTTGGTTTTCATTGCAATAAGCCTCGCAATGTCTTACCAAAGCCTCTCCGAATCCTTTTTTCTGATGGGTTTCTAAAACAGCCATCCCTCGAATCTGAGCTTGATTTTGAGCGGCAAATATAGGATTGATTTTTTCAAATAGCGAAATAATTCCTATTAATTTTTTATCATCAAATAAACCGAAATGATGTGTGGATTCTAAATCGTCGCCTTCAAAGACGCAACTTTCGATAGGTTTGCTCTTTCTTAAAACAGGTTGGCGAACGGCATAAGTTTCCTTTGGTGAAATTTCTCTGATTGTAATCATGATTTTTTGAAAAAATATTGATTTTATAACTTTTTAATTTTAAATAAGTTATAAAAAAATGTTGATTTTTATTGATTTTTTTTGCCCAAAAGCTTGTTTTTAACTGAACTTTCTTTCTATATTTGCACAACCAATGCGAAAGTAGCTCAGTTGGTAGAGCTCCAGCCTTCCAAGCTGGTTGTCGCGAGTTCGAGCCTCGTCTTTCGCTCTAAAAAGTAAACACGTTTTACTTAAGTGAAAATAAAATTTTTGATTTTTATTTTTTTTAAAGATTAAATTTTTTAAATTTGCACCCGGTTAATGCGAAAGTAGCTCAGTTGGTAGAGCTCCAGCCTTCCAAGCTGGTTGTCGCGAGTTCGAGCCTCGTCTTTCGCTCTTCAAAAGCCTCAAACATTGTTTGAGGCTTTTTTGTTTTGCACTAAAATGTAAAGCCTTAATAGTTTAAATTCCAAATTCCAATTTTGCGCTTACTCGTTTTAAATTTTGGAATTTGGAACTTAAAATATTGAATTTTTACTTTATATCGCTTAAGTCGCTTTCTGTTTCTAATTCTACTTGGTCTTGGTTTTGTCTGAACAAGCGAGCTTTCAAATCTCCTTTCAAAGTAATTTTTTCTCCTTTAACTTCTAGCCAGCTTCCTTCTCTTAAACCTAAAACTGGAATAGAATTAAAGACGTGAAATTCTTTGATTCTCGTTTCGCGAGTTTCTCCCATATGTTTAGATTGTAAGTCGGCATCTAGATAGTGTGCATTTAAGTTAAATGGGATTAATCCTAGAGTCTGAAAACTTGGAGGATAAATAATAGGCATATCGTTGGTAGTCTGCATTGACAAGCCGCAGATGTTGCTTCCTGCACTCGATCCTAAATAAGGAGTGCCGTTTTTTACGGTTTCAGAAAGCAGTTGCATGATGTTGTTTTTATAAAGTTGGGTAACTAATAAAAAAGTATTGCCGCCTCCCGTAAAAATTCCTTCAGCATTTTTTACGGCATCCTGCGGGTTTTCAAATTCATGAATTCCTTTGATGCCAATGTTGATTGTGGCAAAGGCTTCAGCAGCTTTTTTGGTGTACTCGTCATGCGAAATTCCGCCGGGGCGCGCATACGGAACGAACAAGATGGTTTTGCAGTTTTTAAAATGTGTTTTTAAAGTAGGTAAAATATATTCTAAATAGTTGCCTCCGTGTAAAGTGGAAGTGCTTGCAATAATAATGCTTTTCATGATTTTCTAAACTCAAATTTTGTTTGTTAAAGATATTAAAAACTCTGTTTTTGTCTAAATTTTTAGGGTTTTAATTAACATATTTTTACCAAGTCATTAATATTAAATTTGGAAAGACTTAAGATATTTTTACCGTTTTAAGAATATTTTTAAATTATTTTATTTTGTTTCAGAAAATTACCTGTTTTTTAATTGTTGTAGCCGGGCAGGTTTGCTGGTCACAAAACCAAGAACGTTCTGTTTTTAACGGGAAAGTGGTTTCAAATGCCTCAGATTTAGAGGGTATTCATGTGATCAATGCACAAACTGAAGAAACTGTAACAACAAATGCATCTGGATCTTTTTCGATTTTGGCAAAGGCAGATGATGTTCTGGTTTTCTCCTCAATAAGTTTTAAGGAAAAAAGAGTTTTGCTGAAACAGGAAGATTTTTCAAACCTTAATTTTGCCGTCAACCTTACTATGATAATGTATCAATTGCAGGAAGTTGTTGTGAGACGGTACGATAATATTAATGCTGAAAGTTTGGGTGTAATTCCGATGGGACAGAAGAAATACACCGCTGCAGAGCGTAAATTGCAGACCGCGACCGCGCTAAATCCTACAGCAAGTGCGGGAACAATGGCTGGCGGTTCTATATCTGCAGATCCATTGCTAAATTTTTTCTCAGGAAGAACAGCTATGCTTAAAAAAGAGGTTGCTGTAGAAAAAAAGGAGTTTTTTATGAAGCTTTTGGAAAATATGTTTAGTCTGGACCATTTTATTGACCGATTAAAAATTCCAGCCGATTATGTGAAAGGGTTTGAGTATTATGCGATAGAGAACGATAAGTTTACGGCCATTTTGAATTCTAAAAATAAAACTTCTACAGAATTTCTTTTAGGAGAATTGGCTGTAAAATATAAAGAAATGATTGCTAGTGAGAGTAAGTAGAATTATATCAATTATTATTTTTCTTTTTTTTGTTCAGATTGGCTTTGGGCAAAAAACAGATGTTAAGCTTTTGACAGGAAAAGTGCAGGAGCAATCTAGTCCTGTTGAAGGAGTGAATATTATAAATAACGCCACTCAAGTGACTGCGGTTTCAGATTCTGACGGAAATTTTTCGATTGCGGCGAGAGAAGGAGATGTTTTGGTTTTTTCTGCTGTAAACTTAGACCCTGTTAAGCTTAGGGTAACCTCAGAAGATTTGGCTAAGAGTTCTCTGGTTGTAAAAATGACAGCCAAAGAAGTCGAATTGAAAGAAGTTGTCGTTAATGAAAATGCTAATATAACTGCCGAAAATCTTGGAATAATTCCTTATGGACAAAAAAAATATACGCCTGCAGAACGAAAGGTTTACACCGCAACTTCAACATCGATTGATAAGCTGTTGAATAAGATTTCTGGAAGAACGGCGATGCTGAAAAAAGAAATGAATGTAGAGAAAAAAGAAATTCTTTTTAGCAAGCTTGAGTATCTTTTTGAAGAGAACTATTATACAGATCGATTGAAAATTCCTGTAGATGATATAAAAGGATTTCAATTATTTTGTGTAGATGATGCTGATTTTGCTGTATCTTTGAATACTAAAAACAAAACAATGAGTATGTTTTTAATCACAGATCTAGCAAGAAAATATCTAACAATTCTCGAAAATGAAAAATAAACTAGGAGTACTCGTTGTCTGCTTATTTTGTCAATTTGTATTAGGACAAAACGGTTTTAGGAAACCATTGCACGGTCAGATAATAAATGATTTTTTGGCCATAGAAAGCGGTTATGTAATGAATATCAATGCAAATGTTAGAACATTTATTGGTTCTGGCGGATTGTTTGATATTATGGCGCAGCCAAAAGACACTTTGCTGTTTTCTGGACTGACATTTCAGTCAAAAAAAATAGTTTTAACTGAAAAAGATTGTGCTGAGGTGCTTTTGAAGGTAAAATTAGATTTGGTTAACAATCAGCTTAAAGAAGTTGTTGTTCACAAAGAATTAAAAGTAAAATCACTGCAAGGCGGTTCGCAAGGAATTGTGGATATGCAGTTTGAAGATGATAAGCAGTCTACTGCAAAAAATACGGCAATGCTATCAGATCAGACTATAAAATATGGGACTGATTTTGTTCGAATCTTTAAAGATGTCAAAAAGCTTTTAAGTAAAAAAGAAGAGGTTAAAGAAGAAGAAATTACCGATATTGCTTTTGTCGAATATGCGAAAGACAATTTCACCAAAGATTTTTATGCTAAAACACTTAATCTTAAAGCCGATGAAGTAGAGCTTTTTCTAATGTATTGCTCAAACGATCCGCGTTCTAAGCAATTGGTAGACCCAGACCAAAAGTTTCAGCTAATGGATTTTATGATTAATAAGAATAAAGATTTTAAGAAAGCTGAGGCTGTTCAAAAATGAAAAAAAAGTTAGTTTATTCTTTGCTGGGAGTTCTGTTTGTGTTGTCTTCAGCATTTACTTTTCATAAATTTTATGTAGGTGTTTTTCAGGTAAATTATGCAGCAGAAAAGAAAATGCTGCAGATTACTTCCCGCATTTTTATTGATGATTTGAATAATGCCATGGAGAAAAAATATCACAAGAAAACATTTGTTGGCACAAGCAAAGAAACTCCGGCAGATATTGAATTATTAAAAAAATACCTTTCTGAGCATTTTTCGATTAAAGTTAATGGGCAGTCAAAAGCCATAACTTTTTTATCTAAAGAAGTTGAAGCTGATGATGTTTTGGTTTGTTACTCCAGAATTAAGGACGTTGATAAATTTAAAACACTTGAGATTTCAAATACGATTTTGGTTGATTGGAATTCAGAGCAGCAAAACATTACACATATTTCAGCATTTGATACAAAAAGAAGTGTTCTTTTTACAGAATCTTCAAGGAACGAATTGTTAAAATATTAATGTGTTGGTAAAATTAATATTTTAATTATTATTTTCACAGCCTAAAGAAATTACCATTAAGAATTTATGAAAAAACTTTCATTTTTACTACTTTTTCCTGCAATTTTAGTAGCGCAAGACAAAGCAACAACCGCTCCTGCAAAACAACAGGGAAAATACGATACCAATAAGTTTAGCCAGATGTACGATTTGCTGGCTACACCAAATATGTTTCGTACGGCTTCTGGAGCTCCAGGGCCAGCTTACTACCAACAGCAGGCAGATTATAAAATCGATGTTGAATTGGATGATAAAAATTCAAGGTTAAGCGGATCTGAAACAATCACCTACACTAATAATTCGCCAGATAGTTTGGAGTATTTATGGGTGCAGTTAGATCAAAATCAAGCAAAAGCAAATACGCAGACTTCTTTGGCGGAAAGCGACAAAATTAGTCAGGTATTGCCGCTTGAAGGCTTTTCTTCTAAATATCTGAAAAAAGATTTAGAGCGCGGTTTTAATATTGAACAAGTTAGAGATGCTAAGGGAAGCGCCATGTCATATACGATCAACGAAACTATGATGCGTATTAATCTGACTTCGCCTTTAAAACCAGGAGAAAAAATATCATTCTCAATCAAATGGTGGTACAATATCAACAACTATAGAAAAGAAGGCGGCCGTTCAGGATATGAATTATTTGAGAAAGATGGCAATAAATTATATGTAATCGCACAGTTCTACCCAAGAATGGCGGTTTACAATGATGTTGAAGGATGGCAAAATATGCAGTTCTGGGGCAGCGGTGAGTTTGCTCTTCCTTTTGGAAACTTTGATGTAAACATTACTGTTCCTGCAGATCACGTGATTGATGCAACAGGAGAATTAATGAACAGAAGCGAAGTATTTACTCCAGAACAAGTAAAAAGATACGAGCAAGCACAGAAGTCATTTGATAAACCTGTGGTTATTGTAACGCAGGCAGAAGCAGAAGCTGCCGAAAAAGGCTTTTCTGAAAAGAAGAAAACTTGGAAATTCAGTGCTAAGAATGTTCGTGATTTTGGAATTGCTTCTTCAAGAAAATTCATTTACGATGCAATGGCTGTAAAATTGAATAACAAAGTGGTAATGGCAGAATCTGTTTATCCAAAAGAAGCAAATCCGCTTTGGGGAGAGACTTCTACTATGACAGTTGCCCATACTTTGAAAAGCTATTCTGCACATACTTTTGATTATCCTTATCCTAAAGCGGTTTCTGTTTCTGCAGAAGACCAAGGAATGGAATATCCTATGATCTGCTGGAATTATGGACGTCCAGACGAAAATGGCGTAACCAGCAGAGAAGTTAAAAATGGAATGATTGGAGTTGTTATCCACGAAGTGGGACATAACTTCTTTCCAATGATTGTAAATTCAGATGAGCGTCAATGGACTTGGATGGATGAAGGTTTGAATTCATTTTTAGAATATTTAGCTGAGCAGGAATTAGATCCGACTTTTCCTTCAAGGAGAGGGCCTGCAAAAAATATTGTGCCTTACATGAGCGGTGACCAGAAGTTTTTAGAGCCAATTATGTCAAACTCTGAAACAATTCACCAATTTGGAAACAATGCGTACGGAAAACCAGCTACAGGTCTTAATATTTTAAGAGAGGTGGTTATGGGAAGAGAATTATTCGATCATGCATTCAAAACATATGCTAACAGATGGAAGTTTAAACATCCGACCCCAGAAGATTTCTTTAGAACAATGGAAGATGCTTCGGCTGTAGATTTAGATTGGTTCTGGAGAGGTTGGTTCTACTCAACAGATTTTGTTGATATCGGAATTAAAGAAGTAAAACAATATTACGTTTCAGATACTCCAACGGCAGATATAAAAGATGTAAAAGTTAGAAAAGGACGTTTCGGATACGAAAAGGGACCTTTTGTTTACCTAGTGTCTGGAGATAATGCAGAAGTAAGCGATTCTAAGAAAAAAGCTTTAAAAGTAGAAGATTTCAAACCTTTAGCAGATTATGTAGACCAGACTTTTACTGCTGAAGAAAAAGCGAGCATTAAATCTCCTAAATATTTCTACGAAGTAGAATTTAATAAGCCAGGCGGAATGATTATGCCTATATTGGTTGAGATTACTTACGAAGATGGTTCTAAAGATAGTTACAAATACCCAGCGCAAATCTGGAGAAAAAGTAATGAAACGGCAAGAAAAGTGTATGCTACAACAAAAGCAATTAAGAGCATTCAGATTGACCCTCAATTGTTAACGGCAGATATTGATGTAACTAATAACTCTTGGCCAAAAGTAGAAGCAAAGTCAAAATTTGACTAAATAAATTAAAAACTTAAAAAAAGCTCATCAGGTTTCCAAATGCTTGATGAGCTTTTTTATTTTAATTAAATGCATTTTCAAGGACTTTTTAAGTTAATTTTAAAACTCTAAGCTGCAAAATTTAATATCTTTGCGACAACAAAATTAAAAGTTATGTTTGGTATAGGAGGAGGAGAATTAGTTTTTATACTGTTTATAGTACTAATGCTTTTTGGTTCAGATAAAGTGCCGGAAATCGCGCGTACAATGGGAAAAGCTATGGCTCAATTAAAAAATGCAACCAATGATATTAAAAGTGAAATTCAGAAAGGAGCTGAGGCTAATGGCCTTGACACAAAATCTCTGAACGATATTACCGGAAATATCAATGCAGAAATTAATAATGCAAAATCAAATTTGCTTGGAGATACAGGAAATCTTTTAGGAGATACTGCCACTGAAATCGAAAAAGTAAAAGAAGATATTGACACTCTTTCAGGACCTATAAAACGCCAAATGTAATGCTTGAAAAAATACAGGAATTAGATAAAGATCTTTTAATATTTCTTAACGGATTAGGTTCTGAGACATATGATAAGTTGTGGCTTATTATTACCAACCAGCTGTATTGGACGCCATTTTTCTTATTGCTATTCTATCTTATTTATAAAAAAATAGGAGGGAAACAAACTTTGTATTTACTGCTTTTTATTGCAGTTCTGATTGCTTTTACAGATCAGACTTGTAATTTATTCAAACATACTTTTCAGCGTTTGCGACCATGCAATGATCCTGAAGTAAACTCAATTATTCGAGTGGTTCAGGTTAGAAAATCGTTTAGTTTCTTCTCTGGACACGCAGCCAATACAATGGCGGTTGCAACTTTTTTATATCTAATTTTAAAACGTTACTTTAAATATTTCGGCTTCATATTTCTGTGGCCTTTAATTTTTGCTTACAGTAGAATTTATTTAGGACTGCATTTTCCAGGCGACATCCTTACAGGATATTTCTTTGGTGCCCTCTTCGGATTTTTATTGTATTTAGTTTACAGAAAGCTGAAACCGCAGTATTTCCCGGGATAGATTTTTTTTAAGCTTCTAAGCTGCTGAGTTTCTAAGCTTTCAAACTGAAAATATATTATTTTTATAATTGCCTCCAGCTAAAGCTGGAGGTTTTTTTATGGAGTAAAACAAAAGGCTTTAGCCAAAATATTGCGAAGTATTTTGGCTAAAGCTTTTGAAACTAAATTATGCTCTTCCAGCTAAAGCTGGAGGCAAGTCAATAGTGTGTTTTCTATTTAAAAAACTTAAAAACTTAGCAACTCAGTATCTCGGTATCTCAGAACCTTAGCAACTCAGCACCTTAGTTAATAATCGTTTTTTCACTCCATTCCAACCCTTTCGGCAGTGGCTGTTTGCTAA